>NZ_POWN01000007.1:0-292539 GCF_002928355.1 Pantoea sp. ICBG 828
AGAGCCGCGCGCAGCCAACGCACCTGGCGTGTGAAATATAACCGGGCATCATGCCCTAAATAATTCGTATGCCGGGAAGGCGGCAAGCAAGGATCATCCCGGGAGCTTACATCAGTAAGTGACCGGGGGAGCCGCGCGCAGCCAACGCACCTGGCGTGCGAAGTATGACGGGCATGCTGGTCACACCCGCGCCAAAGCATTACAATACGCGCCCTGCACTTCTCTGCTCAGAATCAATGGCTAGTTCAATGACCAAAAAACTGCATATCAAAACCTGGGGCTGTCAGATGAACGAATATGATTCATCGAAGATGGCTGACCTACTGAACAGCACGCACGGCTATACCCTGACGGAGGAAGCCGAAGACGCAGACGTACTGCTGCTGAATACCTGCTCCATCCGTGAGAAGGCGCAGGAAAAAGTGTTTCACTTGCTGGGACGCTGGAAGAAGCTGAAGGCGAAGAATCCTGAGCTGATTATTGGCGTGGGCGGCTGTGTGGCTTCGCAGGAGGGCGATAAAATTCGCCAGCGCGCGCAGTGCGTGGACATCGTTTTTGGCCCGCAGACGCTGCATCGTCTGCCGGAGATGATTAATCAGGTACGCGGCAGCAAAAGCCCGATTGTTGACGTCTCGTTCCCGGAAATCGAAAAGTTTGATCGCCTGCCGGAGCCGCGCGCTGAAGGGCCTACGGCTTTTGTCTCGATCATGGAAGGCTGCAATAAATATTGCACTTTCTGCGTGGTGCCTTATACGCGCGGCGAGGAAGTGAGCCGTCCCTGCGATGACATCCTGCTGGAAGTTGCCCAGCTGGCGGCGCAGGGCGTGCGTGAAGTGAATCTGCTGGGGCAGAACGTCAACGCCTATCGCGGCGCGACCTTTGACGACCAGATTTGTACCTTTGCCGAGCTGCTGCGTCTGGTAGCCGCGATTGACGGGATTGACCGGATTCGTTTCACCACCAGCCATCCGATTGAGTTCACCGACGACATCATTGACGTTTATCGTGATACGCCGGAGCTGGTGAGCTTCCTGCACCTGCCAGTGCAGAGCGGTGCCGATCGTATTCTGACGCTGATGAAGCGAGCGCACACTGCGCTGGAGTACAAAGCGATTATCCGTAAGCTGGTGGCCGCGCGCCCGGATATCCAGATCAGTTCAGATTTCATCATTGGCTTCCCGGGCGAAACCCAGCAGGATTTCGAGCAGACCATGAAGCTGATCGGCGAAGTTAATTTCGACACCAGCTTCAGCTTTATCTATTCGGCGCGTCCGGGTACGCCAGCGGCCGATCTGCCGGACGACGTGCCGGAAGAGGAGAAGAAGCAGCGTTTGTACATTTTGCAGGATCGCATCAATCAGCAGGCGATGGCATGGAGCCGCCGCATGCTTGGTACCGTTCAGCGTATTCTGGTGGAAGGTACCTCACGTAAGAATGTGATGGAGCTGACCGGCCGTACCGAAAACAACCGCGTGGTCAACTTTGAAGGCGACGTGCGCATGATCGGTAAATTTGTTGATGTCGAAATCGTCGATGTTTATACCAATTCGCTGCGTGGCGTCGTGGTTCGCACCGAAGAGGAGATGGGCCTGCGCGTCGCGGAGAGTCCGGCATCGGTGATTGCGCGTACGCGTAAAGAGGATGAGATCGGCGTGGGCCTGTATCAACCTTGAGACCGCGATTACTGAGCGACAGCGCACAACGCGCTGTCGCCTGTTTCATCCCGCAGCCCTTGCTTTCCGCAGCTGCCGCCCAAATATCTCCCCTGAAGCTTGCGCCCAGGCGCGACCCCATAAATAATTCCGTAAAGATGCTGACGCCTGGCGTGCGGTATCTGCTATTTCTTTCAACTGGCCCTGAGTGACCCAAAGGATTCATTTGAATATCGAAACTCGTGAAATCGCCCTTGAACCGGCAGACAATCGTCGACTGATGAGCCTGTGCGGTCCGTTTGATGACAACGTTAAACAGCTGGAGCGCCGTCTGGGCATTGAGATTAATCGCCGCGACAACCTGTTTAAGCTGGTCGGCCGCGCGCTGAGTGTCGAGGCGGCCGCCAATATTCTGCGTTCGCTGTACGTTGATACCGCGCCGGTGCGCGGCCAGATCCCGGACATTGAACCGGATCAGATCCATCTGGCGATCAAAGAGAGTCGCGTGCTGGAACAGACGGCCGATAGCGTGCCGGAGTACGGTAAAGCGGTAAACATCAAGACCAAGCGCGGCGTGATTAAACCGCGTACGCCAAACCAGGCGCAGTACATCGCCAATATTCTCGATCACGACATCACCTTCGGCATTGGGCCGGCCGGGACCGGGAAAACCTATCTGGCGGTCGCCGCCGCGGTGGATGCGCTGGAGCGGCAGGAGATTCGCCGTATTCTGCTGACGCGTCCGGCGGTCGAAGCCGGCGAAAAGCTCGGCTTCCTGCCCGGCGATCTCAGTCAGAAAGTCGATCCTTACCTGCGTCCGCTGTATGACGCCCTGTTTGAAATGCTGGGCTTCGAGCGCGTCGAGAAGCTGATGGAGCGCAACGTGATTGAAGTCGCGCCGCTGGCCTACATGCGCGGCCGTACGCTGAACGACGCATTCGTGATTCTCGATGAGAGCCAGAACACCACCATCGAACAGATGAAGATGTTCCTGACGCGTATCGGCTTCAACTCCAAAGCGGTGATTACCGGTGACGTGACGCAGATTGACCTGCCGCGCAGCACCAAATCCGGTCTGCGCCACGCCATCGAAGTGCTGGCCAATGTGGAAGAGATCAGCTTCAACTTTTTCCACAGCGAAGACGTGGTGCGTCATCCGGTGGTCGCACGCATTGTTAATGCTTATGAAGCCTGGGAAGAAGCGGACCAGAAACGCCGTGATAAACTGGCGGAAGAGCGTAAGCGTGAAGCACAGGCGGCACAACCTGCCAGCCAGCCGACGCCGCAGGAGCCTTCATGAGCACGGTGATTTTAGATTTGCAGTTGGCGTGTGCCGATGAAAACGGCCTGCCCGCAGAAGCGGCGTTTCAGCGCTGGCTGGAGGCGGCGGTCACGCCGTTTCAGCCTGAGAGCGAAGTCACGATACGGCTGGTCGATGAAGCGGAGAGTCATGAGCTTAATCTGACTTATCGCGGCAAAGATAAGCCGACTAACGTGCTGTCGTTCCCGTTTGAAGCTCCGCCGGGCATTGAGCTGCCGCTGCTGGGCGACCTGATTATTTGTCGTCAGGTTGTTGAGCAGGAAGCGGCCGAGCAGGGCAAAAGCCCTGAAGCGCACTGGGCACACATGGTGGTTCACGGCACGCTGCATCTGCTGGGTTATGACCATATTGAAGACGAGGAAGCTGAAGAGATGGAAGCGCTCGAGACCGAGATAATGCTTGCTCTTGGCTATCCCGATCCGTACATTTCGGAAAAAGAAGACGCCTGAACCGCCGGTTCAGGACATTGCGCTGCTGGCGAGGATGCCGGCAGTTCCTTTCCCTCATTCGAGAGAACTAAATAAAAACGCCATGAGCGACGACCATTCTCAAAACAACGACGCACCCAGTAGTAAAAAGGGTTTTTTCTCCCTGTTAATCAATCAGCTTTTCCACGGCGAACCCAAAAACCGTGACGAACTGCTGGGGCTGATCCGCGATTCTGAGCAAAAAGAGCTGATCGACCAGGACACCCGCGACATGCTGGAAGGGGTGCTGGATATTGCCGAACAGCGCGTGCGCGACATTATGATCCCGCGCTCGCAGATGATTACCCTGAAGCGCAACCAGAGCCTTGAAGAGTGCCTGGCAGTGATTATTGAATCTGCCCACTCGCGCTTCCCGGTAATCAGCGAAGATAAAGACCATGTTGAAGGCATTCTGATGGCGAAAGATCTGCTGCCGTTTATGAGCAGCAGCGCCGAGCCATTCAGCATGGAAAAAGTGCTGCGCCCGGTCGTGGTGGTGCCTGAGAGCAAGCGCGTCGATCGCATGCTCAAAGAGTTCCGCTCGCAGCGCTATCATATGGCGATCGTCATTGATGAGTTCGGTGGTGTCTCCGGACTGGTGACCATCGAAGATATCCTGGAGCTGATCGTCGGCGAAATTGAAGACGAATATGACGACGAAGAAGATCGCGATATCCGCCAGCTCAATCGCCACACCTATACGGTGCGTGCGCTGACGCCGATTGAGGATTTCAATGAGGTATTTGGTAGCGATTTCAGCGATGACGAAGTCGATACCATTGGCGGTCTGGTGATGCAGGGATTCGGCCATCTGCCGGCGCGCGGTGAAAGCATCGACATTGAGGGTTACCAATTCAAAGTTGCGATGGCTGACAGCCGCCGTATCATCCAGGTGCATGTGAAAATTCCGGAAGACTCTCCGCAACCGCAACTGGAAGACGAATAATTTTATGGCATTAGCCTCTCTCTACTCGCAGCAGCGGGTTCGCCTGCTGCTGGCGTTAATTCTGGGTACCGCGGGCACCCTTTCCTTTTCCCCGTATGATTTCTGGCCCGCCGCCCTGCTCTCTCTGGCCGGTTTGCAGCTGCTGTTGCTGGATCGCCGCAGCGCGCAGGCGGCAGGAATCGGTTTTGCCTGGGGCTTTGGCCTGTTCGGCAGCGGCATCAACTGGGTGTACGTCAGCATTGCGACGTTTGGCGGCATGCCCGGCCCGGTCAATGTATTCCTCGTGGTGCTGCTCGCCGCCTATCTGGCGCTTTACCCGCTGCTGTTTGCCCTGCTGCTGAACCGCTTCTGGCCACGGGCCACGCTGTGGCGCATGGCGCTGGCGGCACCGGCGCTGTGGCAGATCACCGAGTTTCTGCGCGGCTGGGTGCTGACCGGCTTTCCGTGGCTGCAGTTTGGCTACAGCCAGATCGATGGGCCGCTGAAAGGCCTGGCGCCGCTGGCTGGCGTGGAAACCATCACCTTCCTGCTGATGGTGATTGCCGGCATGCTGGCCTCAGCCTGCTATCACCGCAGCGTGAAAAACCTGATTATCGCCGTCGCGCTGCTGCTGCTGCCGTGGCCACTGCGGATGCTGCAGTGGTATCAGCCGCTGCCGCAGCGCAGCGTCAATGTGGCGATGGTGCAGGGCAATATTCCGCAGTCAATGAAGTGGGATCCGCAGCAGCTGCTGACCACGCTGCGCGTCTACACCGCTTATAGCCAGCCGTTTATCGGCAAAGCGCCAATCATCATCTGGCCGGAGTCGGCAATTACCGATCTGGAGAGTAATCAGCAGCCGTTTCTGCATGCGCTGGATGACGAACTGCGCGCGCGTGGCAGCACGCTGATCACCGGCATTGTTGATTCGCGCGTTGAGAGCGACAACCGCTATCACGATTACAACTCGGTAATTGTGCTGGGTGGCGCGCAGCCTTACAGCTATCAGAGCCGCAACCGCTACCAGAAAAACCATCTGGTGCCGTTTGGCGAGTTTGTGCCGCTGGAAGGTCTGCTGCGTCCGCTGGCGCCGTTCTTCGACCTGCCGATGTCCTCGTTCAGCCGTGGCGCCTACCTGCAGCCGCAGCTGAAAGTGGCGGGTTACAACCTCACCAGCGCCATTTGCTATGAGATCGTGCTGGGCGAACAGGTGCGCGCTAACTTCCGTCCGGACACCAACTTCCTGCTGACGGTATCGAACGATGCCTGGTTCGGTCATTCGATTGGTCCGTGGCAGCATTTCCAGATGGCACGCATGCGCGCGCTGGAGCTGGGTCGCCCGCTGCTGCGCTCAACCAACAACGGTGTTACCGCAGTGGTGAATGCGCAGGGAGACGTGGAGAACATCATCCCGCAGTTCACCCGCGAAGTGCTGAGCGCAACAGTCACGCCTGCCAGCGGAGAAACGCCGTATGCACGCGTCGGTATCTGGCCGGTATGGCTGCTGACGCTGGCGGGCATCGTGCTGGCGATTTTACGCCGCCGCGCCTGATATCCCGCCCCCTCTCACCAGGCGAAGCGCAGGCTTCGCCTTTTTTCTGCGCAGTTTTCCGCTCCCTTTATCCTTAGTCACCGCCACTTTCTGCTGCCTTTTTGCCCACTCTCCGCGTACTGGCACGATCATTGCTAATTATTTCAGTGGTTTTAGCAACATCGGTGATTTGTCAGCGTAATGCCCTGTTTGCGCACCATTATCTGGCACCGAAGCGCACTTAATTGGCGCAGAGGCCGTTTTTTGCCTCTTATTGGTGCGGAGCGGCTCGCAAAAAACGAACTTTTTTGTTTCATTACGTTAACAATTCGCTATGTTAATCACTATCCTGCGCGCAGTTGCGCTAAGGGATAATTAAAAAAGCAGCAGGAAATACACACAACATCACCATCTGCGCAGTTTATGTTCTGCGCAACATTCACACGAAGGAGTAGGAACATGCAGATTCGCAAAGTGGCATTATCGCTTCTGCTGTTGGGCGCAGCAGCGGGCGCGGCCCAGGCGGAAGATCTCACCGGCACCCTGAAAAAAATCAATGATAGTGGCGTGATTGTCGTGGGGCACCGTGAGTCATCCGTTCCCTTTTCTTACTACGACAACCAGCAGAAAGTGGTGGGCTATTCGCAGGACTACTCCAACGCCATTGTTGCCGCCATCAAAGCGAAACTGAATAAGCCGGATCTGCAGGTCAAAATGCTGCCGATCACCTCGCAAAACCGTATTCCACTGCTGCAAAACGGCACCTACGATTTCGAGTGTGGCTCGACCACCAATAACGTAGAGCGTCAGCAGCAGGCGGCGTTCTCTGACACCATCTTCATCATCGGTACGCGTCTGCTGGTGAAGAAAGGCGGCGATATCAAAGACTTCGCCGATCTGAAAGGCAAAACCGTGGTCGTCACCTCGGGCACCACCTCTGAGATTCTGCTGCGCAAGCTGAATGACGAGAAGAAAATGGATATGCGCATCATCAGCGCGAAAGATCACGGTGACTCGTTCCGCACGCTGGAAACCGGTCGCGCAGTGGCTTTCATGATGGATGACGCGCTGCTGGCCGGTGAACGTGCCAAGGCGAAGAAACCAGATAACTGGGAAATCACGGGTACGCCGCAGTCCAAAGAAGCCTACGGCTGCATGCTGCGTAAAGACGATGCGCCGTTTAAACAGCTGATGGATGACACCATCGCCAAAGCACAGACGTCGGGTGAAGCCACCAAATGGTTCGATACCTGGTTCAAACAGCCAATTCCGCCGAAGAACCTGAACCTGAACTTCGAGCTGTCTTCTGACATGCAGGCGCTGTTTAAAGCACCGAACGACAAAGCACTCTGAATTAACAATGAAAACAAGGGCGGCACTGCTGCCCTCTCGATTGCTGAACACGCGGTGCGGACAGACAGACTGTAACAGGCCGTTCCCCTGAAGCAGGACACAAGACACCGCTCAACAATCTTATGGGTAGCCTCGCTACCCTTTTTTTACCGGAGCTCGTTATGGGTATCGATTGGAACTGGGGCATCTTTTTACAGCAGGCTCCGTTCGGCAATACGACTTACCTCGGCTGGCTGTGGTCCGGATTTCAGGTGACCGTCGCGGTCTCCTGCTGCGCCTGGATTATCGCCTTCCTGGTAGGTTCCTTCTTTGGCATTCTGCGTACCGTGCCTAATCGCTGGCTGTCCACGATTGGCACCTGCTACGTGGAGCTGTTTCGTAATATCCCGCTGATCGTGCAGTTCTTCTTCTGGTATCTGGTGGCACCAGAACTGGTCGGGGAGAAGCTCGGCATGTGGTTTAAGGCTGAACTGGACCCGAACATCCAGTTTTTCCTCTCTTCAACCATCTGTCTCGGTCTGTTCACCGCCGCACGCGTGTGTGAGCAGGTGCGCGCCGCGATTCAGTCGCTGCCGCGCGGCCAGAAAAACGCCGGTCTGGCGATGGGCCTGACGCTGCCGCAGACCTACCGCTACGTGCTGCTGCCTAACGCCTATCGCGTGATTGTGCCGCCGATGACCTCGGAAATGCTTAACCTGGTGAAGAACTCCGCCATCGCCTCTACCATCGGTCTGGTCGACCTGGCGGCGCAGGCGGGCAAGCTGCTGGATTACTCGGCGCATGCCTATGAATCTTTCACCGCTATCACCCTGGCCTACGTTGGTATTAACCTGGTGATCATGCTGATTATGAGTCTGGTAGAACGCAAAATCCGCCTGCCCGGCAACCTGGGAGGCAAATAATGTACGATTTTGACTGGAGTTCGATTCCGCCCAGCCTGCCCTATCTGCTGAACGGCATGATCATTACGCTGAAAATCACGGCGGTGGCGGTGGTGTTTGGCATTATCTGGGGCACCATTCTGGCGGTGATGCGTTTGTCCGCGTTCGCCCCGATCCGCTGGTTCGCCAAACTGTACGTGAACCTGTTCCGCTCGGTACCGCTGGTGATGGTGCTGCTGTGGTTCTATCTGGTGGTTCCCAGCTTCCTGCAGCAGGTGCTTGGGCTGTCGCCAAAAACCGATATCCGCCTGATCTCCGCCATGGTGGCGTTTGCGCTGTTTGAAGCCGCTTACTATTCGGAGATTATCCGCGCCGGTATCCAGAGCATCTCACGCGGTCAGTCCAACGCGGCGCTGGCGCTGGGTATGACGCAGTGGCAGTCGATGAAATTGATCATCCTGCCGCAGGCGTTCCGCGCCATGGTGCCGCTGCTGCTGACGCAGGGCATCGTGCTGTTCCAGGACACCTCGCTGGTGTATGTGTTAAGCCTGGCGGACTTCTTCCGCACCGCGTCCACTATCGGTGAACGTGACGGTACCCAGGTAGAAATGGTTCTGTTTGCCGGTCTGGTCTACTTCGTGATCAGCCTGAGCGCTTCGCTGTTGGTAAGTTATCTGAAAAGAAAAAGGACGGTTTAAATGATTAGCCTGAAAAATGTTTCTAAGTGGTATGGGCACTTTCAGGTGCTGACCGACTGCTCCACCGAAGTGAAGAAAGGTGAGGTAGTGGTGGTCTGCGGACCGTCCGGCTCGGGTAAATCGACGCTGATTAAAACGGTGAACGGGCTGGAGCCCGTGCAGCAGGGTAGCATTCAGGTGAACGGTACCGAGGTGAACAACAAAAAAACTAATCTCGCCCAACTGCGTAGTAAAGTGGGCATGGTGTTCCAGCACTTCGAACTGTTCCCGCATCTCAGCATCATTGATAACCTGGTGCTGGCGCAGGTGAAAGTGCTGAAGCGCGACAAAACTGCCGCGCGCGATAAGGGCCTTGCCCTGCTGAAGCGCGTGGGTCTGGCGGCGCATGCGGAGAAATTCCCTGGTCAGCTGTCTGGCGGTCAGCAGCAGCGCGTCGCCATCGCCCGTGCGCTGTGCATGGATCCTATCGCCATGCTGTTCGATGAACCGACTTCCGCGCTGGATCCGGAGATGATCAACGAAGTGCTGGACGTCATGGTGGAGTTAGCCAACGAAGGCATGACGATGATGGTGGTGACGCACGAGATGGGCTTTGCACGCAAAGTGGCGAATCGCGTCATCTTTATGGACGAAGGAAAGATCGTTGAAGACACCAACAAGGATGACTTCTTCAGCAATCCGCAGTCCGACCGTGCCAAAGACTTCCTGGCGAAAATCCTGCACTAATACTCACAGTTCTGGCGGTCCACGGACCGCCAGCGTCAGGGCTTATCTTGCCCCTCCTGCACTTCACCAAAATCGATATATTGCTGCTGTGATGCGCACCATTAAGCTTCATCATCACGGTGACTAAATGCGCGCATACCGCCGCACCTGTTTTTTACGGCAGAAGGGATCCTGAACTAAGCCGGACGTCACGCGGCAGGGATGCCGCGTGTCGAGGCACGCAGGGATGCGGGTTTTGCCGATCCGGGCGTGTTCAGGTTCCCTTCTGACAGTCCGCACGCCTTCAGCAGCAATACTTTTTTTGCTTCAGATCACGGTGATAATTCAGGGCTCAAACGGCTGACGCTGGAACTGATCGTGGCCGCACTCCGGGCAGCGCGTCAGGCTCTCCGGGGTGTAAATCGCCCGGGTAAAGCCGCACTTTTCACACACCAGGTTACCCAGTCCCACCACTTCGCCGCTCTGATACACGCCGTGATGCCGCAGATCCTGAAACACTTCGCGCCACTCCAGCTGGCTCTTATCAGTGATATCGGCCAGCTCTTTCCACAGGCTTTCACGGATCACCCGCAGAAACACTGAATCGCCGAGCGCTTCGCTGGATTCCTGATAGCTGAGCGCGAACTCGTGCAAATCGCGCCGCACCGCGCGCATGACCTCGTCGACTTCGGCGGTGGTCAGCGTCTGTTTCTGCAGCAGCGCGCTGCGCGCCTCGGCGACCAGTGCGTCGACATCACGCTCGCCACGCTCCAGCCGCTGGGTTAATGCTGCTACCGTTGCACGATACTCCTGCGCCACATTATTCATTTTGTTCTCCTTTCCGCTGCGGATGCTGAGTTAAGTTTAGCCGCTTTGCCATATTTGCTGCGCTTAGCGCAGAGGAAATCGCAAAAGGGTGAAAGCGCTGTCGCATTCCGCACAAATCACGCCGCCGGAGGGCGTCAATTGTTGTTGAGGGGCGGCCTTATGGGTATGCTATGCGGATCAAAAGTGTTTAAAAAACGATTTCACAAGGACCACAGGCAGCCATGCAAGAGCAATACCGCCCGGAAGAGATAGAATCCCGCGTCCAGCAGCACTGGGACGAAAACGAAACCTTCAAAGTGACCGAGCAGGAAGGCAAAGAGAAATACTACTGCCTGTCTATGCTGCCCTATCCTTCTGGCCGCCTGCACATGGGCCACGTGCGTAACTACACCATTGGCGATGTGATTGCGCGCTACCAGCGCATGCTGGGCAAAAACGTCCTGCAGCCGATTGGCTGGGATGCCTTTGGCCTGCCCGCTGAAGGGGCGGCGGTGAAAAACAACACTGCGCCAGCCCCCTGGACCTACGACAACATCGAATACATGAAAAACCAGCTGAAACTGCTGGGCTTCGGCTATGACTGGAGTCGCGAACTGGCGACCTGTCAGCCTGAGTATTACCGCTGGGAACAGTGGTTCTTCACCAAACTGTACGAAAAAGGTCTGGTCTACAAAAAAACCTCTGCGGTCAACTGGTGCCCGAACGACCAGACCGTACTGGCGAACGAACAGGTGATCGATGGCTGCTGCTGGCGCTGCGACACCAAAGTCGAACGCAAAGAGATCCCGCAGTGGTTCGTGAAAATCACCGATTACGCCGAAGAGCTGCTCAACGACCTCGATAAGCTGGAAGACTGGCCGGAGCAGGTCAAGACCATGCAGCGCAACTGGATTGGCCGTTCTGAAGGTGTCGAGATCACCTTTGACGTGGCCAACAGCGCGGAAAAAGTCACGGTTTACACCACCCGTCCGGACACCTTCATGGGGGCAACCTATGTCGCCGTGGCAGCCGGTCATCCTCTGGCGCGCCAGGCTGCCGTCAACAACCCGGCGCTGGCTGATTTCATTGCTGAATGCAGCAACACCAAAGTCGCCGAAGCGGACATGGCCACGATGGAGAAGAAAGGCATGGCCACCGGCCTGCACGCTATCCATCCGCTGACGGGCGAAGAGATTCCGGTCTGGGTCGCTAACTTCGTGCTGATGGAATACGGCACCGGTGCCGTGATGGCCGTACCGGGTCATGACCAGCGCGACTGGGAATTCGCCACCAAATACGATCTCAACATCAAGCCGGTGGTACTCAACCTCGACGGTACCGCGCCGGATGTCAGCGCCGCAGCGATGACCGAAAAAGGCACGCTGTTCAACTCGGGCGAGTTTGACGGTCTGGACCACGACGCCGGCTTCAACGCTATCGCCGATGCGCTGGCGGCCAAAGGCGTCGGCGTGCGTAAAGTGAACTATCGCCTGCGCGACTGGGGTGTGTCACGCCAGCGCTACTGGGGTGCGCCCATTCCGATGGTGACGCTGGAAGATGGCACCGTAATGCCAACGCCAGAAGATCAGCTGCCGGTAATTCTGCCGGAAGACGTGGTCATGGACGGTATCACCAGCCCAATCAAAGCCGATCCGGAGTGGGCGAAAACCACCGTCAACGGTCAGCCGGCGCTGCGTGAAACCGACACCTTCGACACCTTTATGGAATCATCGTGGTACTACGCGCGTTACACCTGTGCGAACTACAACGAAGGCATGCTGGATCCGGCAGCCGCGAACTACTGGCTGCCGGTCGATCAGTATGTGGGCGGTATCGAACACGCCATCATGCACCTGATGTATTTCCGCTTCTACCACAAGCTGCTGCGCGACGCGGGCCTGGTCAACTCTGACGAGCCGGCCAAACGTCTGCTGTGTCAGGGCATGGTACTGGCAGACGCCTTCTACTACGTCGGTGCTAACGGCGAGCGCAACTGGGTTTCTCCGGTTGACGTTAACGTCGAGCGCGACGAAAAAGGCCGCATCACCAAAGCCATCGACAATCAGGGCCGCGAAGTGATCTACGCGGGTATGAGCAAAATGTCGAAGTCCAAAAACAACGGCATCGACCCGCAGCTGATGGTTGAGCGCTACGGCGCAGATACCGTGCGTCTGTTCATGATGTTTGCTTCCCCGGCGGAGATGACGCTGGAGTGGCAGGAGTCAGGCGTGGAAGGCGCTAACCGCTTCCTGAAACGCGTGTGGAAGCTGGCGTACGATCACGTGGCTAAAGGCGCGACCGTGGCGCTGGATGTCAACGCGCTCAACGATGAGCAGAAAGCGCTGCGTCGCGATCTGCACAAAACCATCGCCAAAGTGGCGGATGACATCGGCCGTCGTCAGACCTTCAACACCGCTATTGCGGCGATCATGGAGCTGATGAACAAACTGCTGCGCGCGCCGCAGGAGAGCGAACAGGATCGCGCCCTGATGCAGGAAGCGCTGGTCGCCGTAACGCGCCTGCTCTATCCATTCACCCCGCACGCCAGCTACGTGCTGTGGCAGGCACTGGGTGGCGAAGGCAGCATCGACGACGCCAGCTGGCCGGTTGCCGATGAAGCGGCAATGGTAGAGGATTCGCTGCTGGTGGTGGTGCAGGTCAACGGTAAAGTGCGTGGTAAAATTACCGTGGCGCCGGATGCGACGCAGGAACAAGTGCAGGCGCGTGCGGCACAGGAGCATCTGGTGGCGAAATATCTGGATGGCGTCACCCTTCGTAAAGTGATTTATGTCCCTGGCAAACTGCTTAACCTGGTCGTAGGTTAAGTTCAGGAGGAACTGTGCGACAACTCGTTATCAGGCTGTTTGTCCTGCTGGCAGTGCTGGTCACTGCCGGCTGTGGTTTTCATCCGCGCGGCACCACGCAGGTGCCACCGGAAATGAAAACGCTGATCGTCCAGAGCGGCGATCCGTATGGCCCGCTGGCGCGCACCGTGCGTCAGCAGCTGCGCATCAACGATGTCAAAATCGTTGAAGACAGCAAAGCGGCCAGTGCGCAATACCCGACGCTGCGTCTCGGCGCGGAGAGTCAGGGACGCGATACTGCGTCGGTATTCATCAGCGGCACCACCGCCGAATACTCGCTGGTAATGACCGTCAGCGCGCAGGTGTTGCTGCCGGGTAAAGGCATTTATCCGATCAGCACCACGGTATACCGTTCGTTCTTCGACAACCCGAACGCCGCGCTGGCGAAGGATGCCGAGCAGGATATGATTGTGCAGGAGATGCGTCAGCGTGCTGCCGAGCAGCTGGTGCGTAAGCTGCTGACGGTACACGCCGCGCAGGAGAGCAACAAAGAGACGCTGCCGCAACCTGAAGTGATTGCGCCAGGTGCGGACTCACCGGAAGTGCCCTCCTCGTCAGCCACCAGTCTGCAATGATCAGGATCTATCCTGAACAACTGCGCGCGCAGCTTCGAGAGGGGCTGCGCGCCTGTTATTTTCTCACCGGTAATGAACCACTGCTGATTCAGGAGAGCGCAGATGCCATCCGCGCTGCCGCCGCTCAGCAGGGCTTCGACGAGCATTTTTCCGTCAGCGTTGATGCGCAGACTGACTGGGAGGCGATTTTCGCCAGCTGTCAGTCGCTGAGCCTGTTCACACAGCGCCAGACGCTGACGCTGCAGCTGCCGGAAAACGGCCCCAACGCCGCCATCGCCGAACAGCTGGTGAAACTGGCGGCGCTGCTGCACAGCGACATTATGCTGGTGCTGCGTATGGCGAAGCTGACCAAAGCGCAGGAAAACAGCGCCTGGTTTAAAGCGCTCAGCGCCAGTGCGGTGCTGGTGCCGTGCCAGACGCCGGAACAGGCGCAGCTGCCGCGCTGGGTGGCCGCCCGCGCGAAAGCCCTGCAGCTGAGTATTGATGACGCGGCAATTCAGCTGCTCTGCTACTGTTATGAAGGTAATCTGCTGGCGCTGGCCCAGGCGCTGGAGCGGCTGTCGCTGCTGTGGCCGGACGGCAAACTGACGCTGCCCCGCGTGGAAGAAGCGGTGAACGATGCCGCGCATTTCACGCCGTTTCACTGGGTTGATGCGCTGCTGGCCGGCAAGAGCAAACGCGCGCTGCACATTTTGCGTCAGCTGCAAAAAGAGGACAGCGAAGTGGTGATTCTGCTGCGCACGCTGCAGCGCGATCTGCTGACGCTACTGCAGCTGCAACGCCAGCAGGCAAAGCAGTCGCTGCGTACGCTGATGGATCAACAGCGTATCTGGCAGAACCGCCGTGCCCTGTTCACTGAAGCACTGCAGCGACTGGATGCGCAACGGCTGCAGCAAGCGGTGCATTTGCTGGCTCAACTCGAACTGACCATGAAGCAGGACTACGGTCAGAATCTTTGGCCGCAGCTGGAGACGCTGTCATTGCTGCTGTGCCATCGTGATTTTCCGCTGGGTTTAACCGATGTCTGACCTTTACGCGCTGTTTGGCGGCACCTTCGATCCAATTCACTACGGCCATCTGCGTCCGGTCACCGCGCTGGCGCAGCAGGTTGGCCTGCAAAAAGTGACGCTGCTGCCGAACAACGTGCCGCCGCACCGGCCGCAGCCGGAAGCCAGCGCACAACAGCGCGTGGCGATGCTGCGCTGCGCCATTGCCGATCGTCCGCTGTTTGATATCGACACGCGCGAGCTGACGCGCACCACGCCATCATGGACGGTGGACACGCTGGAAACCCTGCGCGCCGAGCGCGGTGCACAACAGCCCCTGGGGTTTATCATCGGTCAGGATTCTCTGCTAACGTTAGGAAAATGGCATCGCTGGCAGGAACTGCTGTCGCTGTGTCACCTGCTGGTTTGTCAGCGTCCAGGCTACGCCGCACAGATGGCTACGCCAGAGATGCAGCAGTGGCTGGATGCGCACCGCGCGCATGAAGTGCAGCAGCTGCATCGCGCACCGGCAGGCCACATCTGGCTGGCCGATACGCCGCTGTTCGACATTTCTGCCACAGAGATTCGCCAGCGCCGCCATCATGGCCAGGACTGCGCCGATCTGCTGCCAGCGGCGGTGATCGACTACATCGATCGCGCGGGCTTATATCGCGATTGATCGCCGCGTGCTATACTGCGCCGCTTCATTTTTGGCTGCGTTTTCCGGGGCATTCAGCCTGCCCATAATCACCTGTTTTTAAGGGGAACCTTTTGCAAGGCAAAGCACTCCAAGAGTTCGTTATTGATAAGATTGATGATCTCAAAGGCCAGGACATCGTTGCGATTGATGTGCAGGGCAAATCCAGTATCACCGATTGCATGATTATCTGTACCGGGACCTCCAACCGTCACGTCTCCTCCATCGCTGACCATGTGATGCAGGAATCGCGCGCGGCTGGCCTGAAACCGCTCGGCGTCGACGGCAAAGCGGCTGCTGACTGGGTTGTGGTCGATCTCGGTGAAGTGATCGTGCACGTGATGCAGGAAGAGAGCCGCCAGCTGTATGAGCTGGAAAAGCTCTGGAGCTAAACGTTGAAACTGCAGCTTGTCGCCGTCGGCACCAAAATGCCCGACTGGGTTCAGACCGGTTTCATGGAGTACCTGCGTCGCTTTCCCAAAGATATGCCGTTTGAGCTGACTGAAGTGCCGGCCGGTAAACGCGGCAAAAACGCCGACATCAAACGCATTCTGGAAAAAGAGGGTGAAGCGATGCTGGCGGCGGTGGGCAAAGGCAACCGCATTGTGACGCTGGATATTCCCGGACAGCCGTGGGAAACGCCGCAGCTGGCGCAGCAGTTAGAGCGCTGGAAGCTGGACGGGCGTGATGTCAGCCTGCTGATTGGTGGGCCGGAAGGTCTGGCGCCGGCGTGTAAAGCGGCAGCCGAGCAGAGCTGGTCACTGTCCGCGTTAACGCTGCCGCACCCGCTGGTGCGTGTGCTGGTGGCGGAAAGCCTGTATCGTGCCTGGAGTATCACCACCAATCACCCTTATCACCGTGAATAAACGCCTGACAACCTCCAGACAATAAACGCAGCGGATGAAATTACAGAGCAACGCTTTTCGCGATTACACTGCCGAACAGAAACTGTTTGTCCGCCGCGCCCTGGTGGCCTTTGTCGGCATCCTGCTGCTCTCCAGCGTGCTGGTGGTCAATCTGTATCATCTGCAGATCCTGCGCTTCGACGACTACAGCACCCGTTCAAACGAAAACCGCATCAAACTGGTGCCGGTCGCCCCCAGCCGCGGCATCATCTATGACCGCAACGGTGTGCCGCTGGCGCTCAATCGCACCATTTACCAGGCCGAGCTGGTGCCGGAAAAAGTCGATGACCTGAAGCAGACGCTGCAGGATCTGCGGCCGGTGCTGGATTTGACCGACGATGACATCGATGCGTTTGAAAAAGAGCGCAAGCGCTCGCGCCGCTTTACCTCGATTCCGGTCAAAACCGGCCTGAATGAAGTGCAGGTCGCGCGCTTCGCAGTGAACCAGTACCGTTTCCCGGGCGTGGAAGTGAAAGGCTACCAGCGCCGCTACTATCCCTACGGCCAGACGCTGACGCACGTGGTGGGTTACGTCTCGAAAATCAACGATCGTGACGTCAAGCGCCTGGATGAAGAAGGCAAATGGCCGAATTACGCAGCCACCCACGACATCGGTAAGCTCGGCATCGAAAACTATTACGAAGATGTGCTGCACGGCAAAACCGGCTACGAAGAGGTAGAAGTTAACAACCGCGGCCGCGTGATCCGTCAGCTGCATGAGCAGTCACCGCAGGCCGGACGCGATATCTGGCTGACCATCGATCTCAAGCTACAGCAGTACATCGAAACCCTGCTGACCGGCAGCCGCGCCGCCGTGGTGGTGAGCGATCCGCGCACCGGTGAGATTCTCGCACTGGTCTCCACACCCAGTTACGATCCGAATCTGTTTGTCGATGGTATTTCGAGTAAAGATTATAAGGCGCTGCTCGGCGATGAGAACCGCCCGCTGTATAACCGTGCGCTGCAGGCATCGTATCCGCCAGCCTCCACGGTTAAACCTTATGTAGCGGTCTCAGCGCTCAGCGCCGGCGTGATTAACCGCAATACCAGCCTGTTCGATCCGGGCTGGTGGCAGCTGCCGGGCTCGGAAAAACGCTACCGCGACTGGAAAAAGTGGGGCCACGGTCGCCTCAACGTCACCAAATCGCTGGAAGAGTCGGCGGATACCTTCTTCTATCAGGTGGCCTATGACATGGGCATCGACCGCCTGTCGGAGTGGATGACCAAATTCGGCTACGGCCACCGTACCGGTATCGACCTGCCGCAGGAGAGCCCCGGTAACATGCCGACGCGCGAATGGAAGATGAAACGCTTTAAAAAGCCGTGGTATCAGGGCGATACCATTCCGGTCGGTATCGGCCAGGGCTACTGGACGGCGACGCCGGTGCAGATGAACAAAGCGCTGATGATCCTGATTAACGACGGCGTGATTAAAGTGCCGCACCTGCTGCGCGCCACCCGTGAAGGCAACAGCATGGTGCCGTATCGCCAGCCGCCGGATGCGCCGATTGGCGACATTCACTCCGGCTACTGGGAGATCGCCAAAGACGGTATGTATGGCGTAGCCAACCGCGCCAACGGCACCGCGCACAAAAGCTTTGCCGATGCACCGTACAAGATTGCGGCGAAATCCGGTACCGCACAGGTGTTTGGCCTGAAAGAGAATGAGACGTATAACGCGCACAAAATTGCCGAACGGCTGCGTGACCATAAGCTGATGACCGCCTTCGCGCCGTACGACAAGCCGCGCGTCGCCGTCACCATGATTCTGGAAAACGGCGGTGCCGGCCCGGCGGTGGGCACCGTGATGCGCCAGATTCTCGACCACATAATGCTGGGCGACAACAATACCGTGCTGCCAGAAGCCGCACCCATGCCGCCCGGTTACGAAGGTGAATAACGATGTCGATGAACGATAGTCCCCAGAAAAGAACGATCTGGACGCGTATCCATATCGACCCGCTGTTTATGCTGATCATCATTAGCCTGCTGGCCTACAGCGCCATTGTTATCTGGAGCGCCAGCGGCCAGGATCCGGGCATGATGGAGCGCAAGCTCGGGCAGATTGCCATGGGCACCATCATCATGCTGGTGATGGCGCAGGTGCCGCCGCGCGTGTATGAAAGCTGGGCGCCCTACCTCTACATTGTCTGCGTAATTTTGCTGGTGGCGGTCGATGCCTTCGGCCACATCAGTAAAGGGGCGCAGCGCTGGCTGGATCTCGGTTTTGTGCGCTTTCAGCCGTCGGAAATCGCTAAAATCGCCGTGCCGCTGATGGTGGCACGCTTCATCAACCGCGATGTCTGCCCGCCGACGCTGAAAAACACCGGCATCGCGCTGGTGCTGATTTTCATGCCGACGCTGCTGGTGGCGGCGCAGCCGGACCTCGGTACATCCATTCTGATCGCCGCCTCCGGCCTGTTTGTGCTGTTCCTCTCGGGCATGAGCTGGAAGCTGATTGGCGTGGCCGTGCTGCTGGTGGCGGCGTTCATCCCGATTCTGTGGTTCTTCCTGATGCACGATTATCAGCGCGACCGCGTGATGATGCTGCTCGATCCAGAAAGCGATCCGCTCGGTGCCGGCTACCACATTATTCAGTCCAAGATTGCTATCGGCTCCGGCGGCCTGCGCGGCAAAGGCTGGCTGCATGGTACCCAGTCACAGCTGGAGTTTCTGCCCGAACGTCACACCGACTTTATCTTCGCGGTGCTGGCGGAAGAGCTCGGCCTGGTGGGCGTCCTGCTGCTGCTGGTACTTTATCTGCTGCTGATCATGCGCGGGCTGGTGATTGCCGCACGCGCGCAAACCACCTTTGGTCGCGTAATGTCCGGCGGCCTGATGCTGATTCTGTTTGTGTATGTTTTCGTTAACATTGGCATGGTTAGTGGTATCTTACCGGTGGTTGGCGTGCCGCTGCCGCTGGTGAGCTACGGCGGATCGGCGCTGATTGTGTTAATGGCCGGATTTGGCATCGTGATGTCGATCCACACTCATCGAAAAATGTTATCTAAAAGCGTTTAAGAGGCTGCACATGCGTAAGGACTGGCTTGGGGTTGCTCTGGCATCACTGGTACTGGCTGCCTGTTCCACACCGGAACAGCAGACGAACACGGCCCCGCCGCAGCCGGCCTACAATGGCCCGGTGGTGGAGATTCCCGGCGTGGAGCCGCGCTATGAGCCGATCAATCCTTCTACCAGCCAGGACTACAGCGTCAACGGCAAAACCTACCGGGTGATTAAAGATCCGTCCAACTACAGCGAAGTCGGTCTGGCAACCTGGTACGGTGAAGAAGCACAGGGCAACCGCACCGCGCTGGGTGAAACCTACGATCCGGACGCGTTAAGCGCCGCACACCCTACCCTGCCACTGCCAAGTTACGTGCGCGTCACCAACCTGGCCAATGGCCGGCAGATTGTGGTGCGCGTCAACGATCGCGGCCCTTACACGCCGGGCCGGATTATCGACCTGTCGCGCGCCGCGGGCGATCGCCTGAATATTTCCAATAACACCCGCGTACGGGTGGATTACATCAAGGTAGCGCCGGACGGTTCAGTATCCGGTCCGGGCACCATCGGCACCACCGTGGCCAAACAGAGCTATGCGCTGCCGGCGCGGCCTGACCTGAGCGGCGGCATGGTGATGACCGGCGCCAGCAGCGCGCCCGCCCCTGCCGCACAGGACGTCCGCGCGGTGGATAACAGTTCACTGCAGAGCAACGGCAACATCGGCGCACCGGTGCAGAGCAGCGGCTTTCTCGGCGCACCGCAGCCGTTAGCCAGCGGCGTACTGGAAGGCAGCGCGCCGGACACACCGGTTGCCGCCAGCCCTGCCGCACCGGCTGCGGCTGCGGCAGCGAGTCCGGCTCCGGCCAGCCACAACGCCAGCGCCCATGCCGGCAGCGGTTTTGTGGTACAGGTTGGCGCCCTTAATGACGCCGCACGCGCCCGGCAGATGGCGGACAGCCTTGGCCAGCGCTTTGGTGTACCCGGCGCGGTGGAAGCCAATGGCAATGTCTACCGCGTGCAGCTTGGCGGTTTCAGCAGCCGGGCTCAGGCCGCGGCGCTGCAGCAGCGTCTGAGCACTGAAGCGCAGATCAGCTCCTTTATTACCACGGCCCGCCCGTCAATGTGACGGGCCGTGCCCTTGCCTGCTGACACTGAGGCATAAAGCCAGATGTCGCACGATGGCAGCTTTGCTATAGTAAGGCACTTTTTTCACTCTTAACCCCACGGATGCTGTAGTCCTGAACATGAATACGCTGAAACCTTCTCGTTTTCTGAAACGCCTGACAGTGGGATCACTGGTCGCTCTCTCCCTCAGCCACGTTGCCTTTGCAGATGATGTTAATCTGAAAACCATGATTCCGGGCGTGCCGGACATCGATGCCGAAGCTTACGTGCTGATCGACTATAACTCCGGCAAAGTGCTGGCGGAAAAGAACGCGGACGCGCGCCGCGACCCGGCCAGTCTGACCAAAATGATGACCAGCTACGTCATCGGCCAGGCGGTCAAAGCGGGCAAAATCCATCAGGATGACATTGTTACCGTCGGTAAAGATGCCTGGGCAACCGGCAATCCGGTGTTCAAAGGCTCCTCGCTGATGTTCCTCAAGCCGGGCGATCGCGTACCGGTCTCTCAGCTGACGCGCGGTATCGTGCTGCAGTCCGGTAACGACGCCTGCGTGGCGATGGCCGATTACGTCGCCGGCAGCCAGGACGCGTTCGTTAACCTGATGAACAACTACGTGGGCGCGCTGGGCCTGAAAAATACCCATTTCCAGACCGTGCACGGTCTTGATGCTGACGGTCAGTACAGTACGGCGCGTGACATGGCGCTGATTGGTCAGGCGCTGATTCGCGATGTGCCGGATGAGTACGCGGTCTACAGAGAGAAAGAGTTCACCTTTAATAACATCCGCCAGATGAACCGTAACGGCCTGCTGTGGGATACCAGCCTGAACGTCGACGGCATCAAAACCGGCCACACCGAAGCCGCCGGTTATAACCTGGTGGCGTCAGCGACCGAAGGCCAGATGCGTCTGATCTCGGCGGTGATGGGCGGTCACACCTTCAAAGGCCGTGAAACCGAGAGTAAAAAGCTGCTGACCTGGGGCTTCCGCTTCTTCGAAACCGTGGCACCGCTGAAGGCGGGCAAAGAGTTTGCCTCTGAGCCGGTATGGTTTGGCAACAGCGATCGCGTGCAGCTCGGCGTGGAAAAAGATGCCTATCTAACCATCCCGCGCGGCCGCATGAAAGACCTCAAGGCCAGTTACGTGCTGAACAACACCGAACTGCACGCGCCGCTACAGAAAAACCAGGTCGTGGGCAGCATCAACTTCCAGCTGGATGGTAAAACCATCGAACAGCGTCCGCTGGTGGTGCTGAACGAAGTGCAGGAAGGCGGTTTCTTCAGCCGCATCATCGATTATATCAAACTGATGTTCCATCACTGGTTCGGCTAAGGCGCGCTTGAAAAATCGCCAATCCGTCCCCAGATAAGCTACTATATTGCTCCCGCTTCGGCGGGAGCCTGTTTTTTATGCACCGGAGTTAATATGAAAACCAAACTGAATGAACTGCTCGAATTCCCGACGCCTTTTACCTACAAAGTGATGGGCCTGGCGCAACCGGAGCTGGTTGATCAAGTGGTTGAAGTGGTGCAGCGTCATGCGCCCGGCGACTACAGCCCTGACGTGAAGCCCAGCAGCAAAGGCAATTATCACTCGGTCTCGATCACCATTAACGCCACCCACATCGAACAGGTGGAAACCCTGTACGAAGAGCTGGGCAACATCGAAATCGTGCGCATGGTGCTGTAATGCTGACGCTGGTAAAGGCCGCTTTGCCAGCGTTATACTCTGCCCTCCACTCGCTACCGGACTTCTGCTTTGTCTGCTAATACGCTTCTTGTTCGTCAGCTTGGCCAGCGCGACTGGCAGCCCGTCTCCGATGCCATGCATCACTTTACCGATCGGCGCGACAGCGCCACCGCCGATGAAATCTGGCTGGTGGAACACCCCGCGGTGTTTACTCAGGGCCAGGCGGGCAAAGCCGAACATGTGCTGGTGCCGGGCGATATTCCGGTGGTACAGAGCGATCGCGGCGGCCAGGTAACCTATCACGGCCCGGGCCAGCAGGTGATGTATGTACTGATTGACGTTAAACGCCGCAAGCTGGGCGTGCGCGATCTGGTCACCGCACTGGAAGAGACGGTCATCGCTACGCTGGCTGATTACGACATCAGTGCGCGTGCGCGTGCGGATGCGCCCGGCGTATACGTTGGCGATGCGAAAATCTGTTCGCTCGGCCTGCGCATCCGTAAAGGCTGCTCGTTTCACGGTCTGGCGCTCAATGTCGCGATGGATCTGGCGCCCTTCCTGCGCATCAATCCCTGCGGCTATGCCGGTATGCAGATGACGCAGATCAGCGCTTTCCAGCCCGGCGTCACGCCGGCGGACGTGCAGCCGCGCCTGGTGCAGCATTTCGCGCGCCTGACCGGCTTTAGCGATACGGAATGGCATGATGAGGTCGCGTGCTGACCTTGACCGTACGTGCGCATTTACAAAATTGTAACTTTCGCCATGGCTTATCGGCTGCTTCTGCCCCGGCGAGATGATATAATTTTTGCAATTTTTTCAAATAAAGTTGAAAGCCTGGTTCTCAGTTTGAGTGAGGAAGCTTTCAAATCGCAATCCCGACCGGAACCTGCAGATTTATGAGTAAACCAATTCAGATGGAACGTGGCGTCAAGTATCGCGATGCCGACAAAATGGCGCTGATTCCGGTAAAAACCGTGGTCACCGAACGCCAGGAAATCCTGCGTAAGCCGGAGTGGATGAAGATCAAGCTGCCTGCGGATTCCAGCCGCATTCAGGGCATCAAAGCGGCGATGCGTAAAAACGGCCTGCACTCGGTGTGTGAAGAGGCTTCCTGCCCTAACCTCGCCGAATGCTTTAACCACGGCACCGCCACCTTTATGATCCTCGGTGCCATCTGTACCCGCCGCTGTCCGTTCTGCGATGTGGCACACGGTCGGCCAAACGCGCCGGACGCCAACGAGCCGCTGAAGCTGGCACAAACCATCGCCGATATGGCGCTGCGCTATGTGGTGATCACCTCGGTGGACCGCGACGATCTGCGTGACGGCGGTGCACAGCACTTTGCTGACTGCATCAGCGCCATCCGTGAAAAAAGCCCGACCATCAAAATCGAAACGCTGGTACCAGACTTCCGCGGCCGTATGGATCGCGCGCTGGAGATCCTCACGGCTACGCCGCCGGATGTGTTCAACCACAACCTGGAAAACGTACCGCGCGTCTATCGCCAGGTGCGTCCGGGCGCTAACTATGAGTGGTCGCTGAAGCTGCTGGAGCGTTTTAAAGAGGCGCATCCGGACGTGCCAACCAAATCTGGTCTGATGGTCGGTCTCGGGGAAACCAATGCGGAAATCATCGAGGTGATGCGCGATCTGCGTCGCCACGGTGTCACCATGCTGACCCTCGGCCAGTACCTGCAGCCAAGCCGTCACCACCTGCCGGTACAGCGTTACGTCAGCCCGGCGGAGTTTGATGAGATGAAAGAGGAAGCGCTGGCGATGGGCTTTACCCACGCTGCCTGCGGTCCCTTCGTTCGCTCCTCTTATCACGCTGATATGCAGGCGAAAGGCCTGGAAGTGAAGTAATCTCCTGCCGCGATTGCGCCCTGCTGCGGCGCAATCGCAAAAATTCTGCTTAAACAGCTTAATTCCTGTCGCAAATCTGTCGCTTTAACCGCTGAGGCCATAAGAGCCTGTTTATTATTTTTTATTTTCTCAGTGTTTTTTTCATAAAGGTCAGATTATGCAATCATCCTTTCATATCGATGAGCTCGATTTTATGCGGGCGGCGGATGTGTCAGGTCCATCCTCTGGTAGACCGCGAAGCGGCGCGTCGGGCGAAAGCCTGGATGCGCTAAAAGCGCGCACCACGCCCATGGATATCACCAATCCGTTCGTGACGCCCCATGCGTCGTGCGAACTGGCGTTTCTTGCAACCGCCATCAGCATCGACCACCGCTACGACGAAATTCATCTGCACCTGCCGCAAAGCGCGCAGCCTGCGTCCGCGCCCGCGCCCGCACTGCCGTTCACCGAACTGCGCAGCGTAACGCCGGATGAAACGCCGTTGCTGCCAGCGCTGCCGCCGCTGGAGTCAGCGCAGCAGGCCGCCGGCGAGAGCGTCTGGCACAGCCTGCCTGAGGTTCCGGCGCTCAGCCCGGCGCTGTCGCTGGTCAGCGCGCTGCCTGCGGCATGGTATGCCGCTGAACATCAGACGCCCCACCCGTCGCCTGTGACCACGCCCCCAGCCCGGCAGCCGCTGAGCCTGCCTGAGGTGGCTGTGCTGCGCGACATACAGCAACACGACTATGCGGTGGATTACGACGACAGCGGTGAGCCGAAAATGTTTAGCGGCACGCTGGCGGCCGGCGCTCAGGTGCATATTTATATCGATAATGTGCTAATCGAGGTGGTAACGGGCGACGCACAGGGTCACTGGCAGTTCGCTCAGCCCGACGATTTAAGCGCAGCACAGCATGTTTTCAGTGCAGAGTTCGTCGATGAACAGGGGCATGTCAGCAGCCGTTACAATAAGTTGATTACCGTACTGCCGCAGCCTGCCGCCATTATCACGCCGATTGATGACAGCGATCTCAGCGCGATTGATTGTGCACTGATGGAACTGGCGATGCAGCAGGATGATATTGCGCCCGCTATTCTGCCGCTGACCTTCAGCGAAGCATGGCTGGATGAGTGGAACAATGCTGACAGCACACTGACCGCCAGCGGCGATCACGGCGGCAACCTGCCAGGCTGGGATGAACCGCTGGAACATCACATTGTCTGGCACTAAAAAAACGAAAACCAGACTGTAGCAGTCTGGTTTTTTAACGTAATAAATATTTACACTTATTGACGTTCAGCGCAGAGATTACTCTTTATGGCCGACGCGTTCAGCAGGCGTTTCTTCGGCACTGCTTTTGGTTGCGGTGGATTCATCATCTTTCATGGCTTTTTTAAAGCCCTTGATTGCGGAACCCAGATCGCCACCCAGTGAACGTAACTTGTTGGTGCCAAAAAGCAGTACGATAAGCGCACCGATGATCAGCAGTTTGGCAATACTGATACCTTCCATATTTTACCTTTCAACCTTCGCGAAAAACGGACAGCACTATTAACGCGCAGTTATTCACCACGCTCAACTGCAATCTGTAACAGAGTGAGATCTCAGGGTCAGATAAAGCGGCTGAGAAACGCCTGGGTACGTGGATGCTGCGGATTGCCGATCACCTGCTCTGGCGGTCCCTGTTCCACCACCACGCCACCATCCATGAACACCACGCGATCGGCGGCTTCACGCGCAAAGCCAATCTCATGCGTCACCACAATCATGGTCAGGCCGCGATTGGCTAACGTTCGCATTGTAGCCAGCACTTCCCCCACCAGTTCCGGATCCAGTGCCGACGTCGGTTCATCAAACAGCATCAGCAGCGGTTTGATCGCCAGCGCACGGGCAATCGCCACGCGCTGCTGTTGTCCCCCCGACAGATGCCGCGGCCAGGCGTCGGCTTTATCGCTCAATCCGACCGTTGCCAGCAGCTCACGCGCATGTTGCAGCACCTCATCGCGTGGGAACTTATGCACGCCAATCGGCGCTTCCATGATGTTTTGCAGTACCGTCATATGGGGATAGAGATTGAACTGCTGAAACACCATGCCGATTTTCTGCCGCTGATGGGCAATTTTCCGCGCCGACAGGCGATGCAGCAGGCCGCGCTTTAGCGCATAACCAATCTGCTCGTCGCCCACCATAATCGAGCCGGCATTCATCTCTTCCAGATGATTAATGCAGCGCAGAAAAGTCGACTTGCCGGAGCCTGAAGGCCCGAGAATCACCACCACTTCGCCCGGAAACACATCAAGATCGATGCCTTTCAGCACCGCGTTATCACCGAAGCTCTTTTGCACATTACGCGCGCGCACCAGCGGCTGAATCTCGCTCATACGTCCTCCTTTAAACGCGGGGCCGCAGCCAGCGCCGTGTCACTGCTGGCGCGTCGTTTGTTCACCACCACGGTACGTTTGCTGCCGCGCGCGTAGTAGCGCTCAATGGCTGACTGGCCGACGTTGAGGATCGAGGTAATCAGCAGATACCAGATCACCGCCACCATCAGCATCGGAATGATTTCAAAAGTACGGTTGTAAACGGCCTGCACCGAATAGAGCAGATCGCCCATCGCGATGACGCTCACCAGCGACGTGGCTTTGATCATGCTAATCAGCTGGTTGCCGGTCGGGGGAATAATGGCACGCATCGCCTGTGGAATGATGATACGCCGCAGCGCGCGGCTGCGGCTCATGCCAAACGCCTGAGTGGTTTCAACCTGACCGTGATCGACCGACAGCAGGCCGGCACGGATTATCTCCGCCATATAGGCGGCCTCGTTGAGCGCCAGACCGGCGATGGCGGCGGTCAGCGGCGTGATCAGATCGTTAGTATTCCAGCTGGCAAAGGTGATGTCCGTCCACGGCACGGTGATCGAAAGCGTGGGAAACAGTGTCGACAGGTTGTACCAGAATATCAGCTGCACCAGCAGCGGCGTACCGCGAAAGAACCAGATGTAGAGCGCCGACACGCCGCTCAGCAGTTTATTCTCTGACAGCCGCCAGACCGCCAGCAGCAGCCCCAGCAGGGTGCCCAGCACCATCGACACCACCGTGAGACCGAGCGTCACCTGCAGCCCTTTCAGCACCGAGCCTTCGGTAAACCACTGCAGCACCACGTGCCACTCAAAATTGGGATTGGTCGCCACCAGCCACAGACCATTCGCTGCCAGCGTCAGGACCACGATCCAGCTAACCCAGCGTCCATACGCGGGCGCGCTACGGGCAAAAGCGACGTCGCGCTGCGGCACGTCCCCCTGATCCGTGGGGCGCGCGTTGGGGCCGACGGCACTCATTTTGCCGTCTCCTGCGCCAGGTTACGTCCCGGCTGCGGCAGCATGTTGCCGTCCAGCTGCCACTTTTTCATGATGGCCGCGTAGGTGCCGTTGGCAAACAGTTCTTTGTAGGCATCCAGCACCACCTCACCCAGCGGCGAGCCTTTGGGAACGACCGTGCCCTGAAAGATATCGCCAAAGCCGTTTTTCTGCCCCTGACCAGACAGTTCAAGTTGCCCCTGCGCCTGCTCAATGAAATAGGTCAGCGGCGCCTGCGAGGAGAAGAAGGCATCCGAACGCTTCGAGCGCACCGCCAGTATCGACGAAGGCTGATCGGTGAAGGACTGCACCACGACTGCAGGTTTGCGCGCAGCCTCACAGGCGGCTGACTGTTTGCGGATCACCTGCTCCGCCGAACCGGCCGCCATTACCGCGATGCGCTTGCCGCAGGTATCTGCCAGACCGTTGATGTGCGCCGGATTGCCCTTCTGCACGCCAAACACCACGAACTCCTGCACGTAGTCGATGAAGTCCACCTTTTGCTGGCGATCCGGATAATCACCTATCGGCCCGATGGCCATCTGATAGCGTCCGGAATTAATGCCGGCCAGTACGCCGGACAGACCGCTCACCGTCGCGTGTTCAATTTTCACGCCCAACAGCTGGCCGAGCGCCACGGTAAGATCGGCCGAGGCGCCATCCATTGAGTGCGGCCCGTTAACGATCTCATACGGCGGAAAGGAGCCGTTGTTTACCGAGATCATTTTGCCAGCCTGCTTGATCTGCGCGGGCAGTCGATCGTGCAGCGCCTGATCCATTTTTTGCGTCGGAATGGCGTCCGCTGCCTGGGCGACGCTCGCCGTCAGGCCGGTCGCCAGCGCGATGGCGGTTAAAAGCATTTTCATCAGTCAGTTTCCCCCAGGCAGGTCAAAGTGATTGCAATTCCGGACGGGCAAAGCGGCGATTTTCCAGTACCGGCAGCACGCTGCGGGCGTAGGCGATGCGGGCCGGATCCAGTTCGGCAAACACCAGTGCAGCGCACTCCGGTGCCTTAGCAATCACCACGCCAAGCGGATCGATCACCAGACTGTTACCAATGTTGCGCGGCCCGCACTCGCCTACCGCCACCATGTAGCAGGTGTTTTCCAGCGCGCGCGCACTGGTCAGCAGTTCCCAGTGCATCTCCTTTAACGGTCCTTTTACCCAGGCGGAAGGCAGCACCAGCACGTCGGCACCGTCCAGCACCAGCCGGCGCGCCAGTTCGGGAAAACGCACGTCGTAGCAGGTCATCAGCCCGACTTTCATGCCGGCCACCTCAACCAGCGGCGGCACGGCATCACCCGGATTAACCCGCTGCGACTCCTGCATGGCGAAGGCATCGTACAGATGCAGCTTGACGTACTGCGCGATGATTTCGCCATTACGCAGGGCAATCAGCACGTTGTGCGCTTTGTTATCCTGCGTCGGCACGTGCACGCTCATCATGGTGGTCAGCGCGTTACCTTTGCTGGTTTCCAGCAGCTGACTGACAAACGGCCCATCCAGCGGCTGTGCGGCTTTTAACACCAGATCGGGATCGGCGATATCGCGCGCCAGCACGCCTTCCGGCAGCACCAGCAGATCGGCGCCCGCCGCCAGCGCATCCTGCATCAGACCGCGACAAATGGCGGTGTTCTCCTGCCATTCGCGGCTAACGGCGAACTGCCCCATGGCTACTTTCATCTTCACTCCCCTCTGGCCGCCGCCGGGAAAATCTCCTCCGGCGAGAGCAACGTTGTGGTTAAGCCCTGCTGAAACAGCTCACGGGCGAAGTCGGCAATCATCCTTTTGTTAGCGGTAAATCCGTTTTGATTCCAGTCGGCAGGCAATTCCTGCGCGGTGCGTCGCAAATCATCCAGCAGCCACGGCGTGGTATCCGCGTACTTCTCGCGTTTGCGCATCCACAGCTGATACGCGCGATCGATCACCTCGCTCAGCGCCTGCGGCAGCCACGGATGCGCCGCTGCCAGCGCCGGCTTCAGCGCCAGCAGATGAATACCGGGCACATAGCCGACGCGGTTGAAGTAGTCGCGCTCGGCACTGACGAAATCCGCCTGCAGCTGGCGCAGACCGGAATCTTTCAGGAAAAAACCCTCAGGCATAAACGGCGTGAACACCGCATCCAGCTCGCCGGCTTTCAACAGTTCAATCAGCGGACGCTCGTCCGGCGCCGGTTCGATACGGCCCGGGCGACCAAATCCCGCCAGCCGGTCAACAATCGGATGATCAGCGGTCAGGCGTCCGGCAAACCAGAAGGCGTCGTTGATATCGACGCCCGCTTCGCGCAGCACGGTGCGCGTCCAGGTATTGCCGGAGTCCTGCCAGCCGGTAACGCCGATTCTTTTGCCTTTCAGCTGAGCTGGCGTGGTGAGCGGGCTGGTTGTGGTGGTGATGATGCAGCGCTGGCGAAAGCCACGCATCAGAAAGTGCGGCAGGCCGAGCAGTGAGCTGTCGCCGCGCGCCCGTGCCTGCGCATAGCGGCTGAACGACACCTCACCGCCTTCGTAGTGTTCACTGCTGGCCAGGTTATCCACCAGCGTGCCTACGCGGTCAATGACCAGCCTGAAGCCCTGTGGCTGAATATCGCCCAGCGCCAGCGGCGTGAAGTAATCCCAGTCGCGCACCGCCAGTCTGATAGTGATCATCGTTGTGCTTCTCCGTTTGTTCAGCCGCCACGCTGGCGCTGTGCATTTTTTCTGCAAATTGTGCTTGAATTTGAGTCTAAAACGCGAATACTAATCTGAACAATCATTTCTTTGTTACTGAACAAAGCTTTTTCTTATGACGCAAATAGTGGATGCAGAGTGGCTCAGCCAGCAGATTAACGACGCCTCGGTAAAAGGCATTACCCTCGCCGCGTCAACATTGATTCGCGACGGACAGATTGCCGTGGGCATGCAGATGCCGGCAGTGCGCGATTTGGCGGAACGGCTGAGCGTGAGTCCGGCCACGGTATCCGCGGCCTGGGCGCAGCTGAAAAAGCAGAAAGTGCTGGCGGGTAAAGGGCGAAGCGGAATCTGGGTGTGCGGCAACAGTGTGATGCCGCGACCGGTCCGCTTTGAGAAAATTGGCAACTATGGTGAAAACGTCAAGGCCGCGCTGGCGATGGCAGCACCCGATCCGGCCCTACTGCCGGATCTGCGCCCGGCGATGCTGGCCGGGCTGGCGTCACCACAGCTGAATAGCTATCAGCGTGAGGCGATTTCGCCACAGCTGCAGGCGGCCATTGCGCCGCGCTGGCCCTGTCCGGCGGAGGCGTGGCTGGCGACCGATGGCGGCTTCGATGCCATGAACCTGATTGTGCAGACGCTGCTGTCACCCGGCGATCGGGTGGTGATTGAAGATCCGACCGCGACGCGTCTGCTGGATATGCTCGACAACATCGGTGCCGAGATCCTGCCGCTGCCCGGTGATGAGCAGGGACCGCTGCCTGAGGTGCTGGCGACACACTTACAGAAAGCGCCAGCGATGTTCATTTATCAGCCACGCACCCACTCGGCAACCGGCTACAGCGTCAGCCAGCAGCGCAGTGAAGCGCTGGCGCAGGTGCTGGCGCAGAGTGCCACCCTGATTGTCGAGGATGACGGCATCGGCGATTTGTCGCGCTGGCCGGTTTGGAGTCTCGGCCGCCACTATCCGCAGCGCACGCTGCACGTGCACTCCTTTTCCAAAGCCTACGGCCCGGATCTGCGGCTGGCGGTGGTATCCGGCACGACAGAACTGGTGAAACGGCTGCAGTCGTGGCGTAACTTCGGGGTCAGCTGGACCAGCCGTATTTTGCAGGATGCGGTGGCCTGGATGCTGAGCGATGCGCCCACCCAGCAGCGCATACAGCAGGCTAAAGCCACGTATGCCGCGCGCCGTCAGCAGTTGCTGGCCGCACTGGCGCGGCGCGGGCTGGTACAGGAAGATCGCGACGGCCTGAGCGTGATGTTGCCGGTGGCGTCAGAGCAGTATGCCATGATCACCCTCGCCGCCCGGGGCATCACCGTGCTGCCAGGCGAACGCTGCAGCATCAACAGCGGACAGTTCATTCGCGTCAGCATTGCGCGGCTGCCGGCCGATCAGCTCGACAGCATCGCCGATGCGTTAGTGATTGCCTGCGGACGCGAGCTTAATATCAGCCCAGATCTTTGATGTGATAGCGTGGCGACTCAACGTAGCCTTCACGCGCATAAAACTGGTTGGCTTTCAGTCGCGAGGCGTGACAATGCACTTCCATGCGGTCGCAGCCGCGGGCGCGCGCCAGTTGCTCGGCGTGGTTCAGCAGCTGCTGGCCGCTGCCTTTACTGCGCTCACCCTCGGCGATACAGAAATAGCTGATGCGCGCGAAATCGCCCGCTAATGCCAGCTGCGGAATAAAGTGCAGCGAAAGAAATCCCAGCACCTGGTTACCGTGTTCCGCCACCAGCAGCGTCTCGTCGGGATGGGCGCACAATTGCGCCAGCCGATCGCTGATAAATTTTTCCGTGCCGCGATAACCCAGCTCGGTTAACAGTGCACTCAGGGCAAAGCTGTCTTTGGCCTGTGCTTCACGTATGTTCATCCTGCCTCCTCCGTTCCCTGACTGCTGTTATATAGCGTTGCCGCTGAAAAATCTGCAAGTAAGCTTTGTTATGAGTATGTTACGGGAATTATCTGTGAGCGACGCCGCAGAATGTGCCTTGTCATGCCGCTGTCACGCTGGCTTAAGGCTGGCTTAATCTTGCTTTGCCATGCTGGCATAAATGAAGTTGCGAGGCATGGCACATGAAGAATCTGGTACCGCACTGTTTAAATGAATGGCTGGCGCTGTCGCTCAGTACGCTGGTGATTATCGCCTGGGCCATTAGCTGGTGGCAGGGCTGAAAAAAGCACAAAAAAAACCCGCCATCAGGCGGGTTTTTAAAATTCTGACTGTTAACTTACAGAGCGGTAACGTTAGCAGCAGATGGGCCTTTAGCGCCGTCGGTGATTTCAAACTCTACACGCTGACCTTCAGCCAGAGTTTTGAAGCCGTTGCTCTGGATAGCAGAGAAGTGTACGAATACATCTTTGCTGCCATCTTCTGGAGTAATGAAACCGAATCCTTTGGACTCATTAAACCACTTAACGTTACCTTTGATCTTGGACATCTATATTACCTTTACATGAAAAATGGACACTAAACTGTGTCGGCATCTAGTACAGCAATTGCAGTGACATTTGTCCAGCGCGAATTGATGAAAAAGTGATAAATATTGATTTTTTCCATGCCCTTCACACTTTCTGCGCATCTTCAGAGATTAAAACTGAAATCTTAACCAGGCAAAATAAACGTTGCCGTTGTTATAAGTACCTGGAATATAAGTCATTTGGAAGGTTGCCGGGCCATACCCTATCGAAGCCAGCGGCAATACCAGCGGAACCGGGATATATCGCCAGTTATCCCTGGCCGTCACGCCTGCGGTGTAACCGGCGCCCAGATGGAAATTCTGATCGTTCAGCGGTCGCCAGGTCGCTTCCCAGCCGTAGCCGGCGATGGGCTCCCACTTGTTAAACGAGTCTTTGAACGCCATGGCATACAGGCCGTGCCAGTTGCCCTTTTCATCCCAGCGCGAAACGCCACCGCCCGCGCCCCACGGCCGCTCGTTGTACTTTTTGATGTGTTCATCATCGTAAGTAAAGCGGTTGTGCCAGGTGATAGCCGGGACGTAAAGATCGTAATTTTGCGGTTGTGTCCAGGTTTGCGCCACGTTATCGGAGAAGGTATTCCAGCCCGATTTAATCGCTTCGCCTGTGGTTGCCGCTGGTGTCGAAAAAGAGACCGATGAAGTCAAAATACAGCCGCAAAAGGCTGCAGAAATACGCCAGTTCACAACAATGCTTCCTGTTAAATCATCCTGTATCCGGCAGTCACCGCGTAGCGCCACATCGCGCCGCACCATGCTGCCGTGGGTTAATGGCTGATGCCACGAGCGCGTACAGCGCGCGCGCCACGATGGCGCCAGTCGCACCCGGCTCTGCTGGCAATCAGCTGGTTAATTTTACCTCACTGCGCGAACGGAGTCGAAACGGCAAATAAACAAAACGCAGAGGGTAAAAGGTGCAGAAAATGCACTGCTCAGTTGATGATTACTTAGGGTGATTACTTAATATTCAGCAACTTATCCATGCAAATTGATTTCATGAATAAATTAATAAAATTTATCAATTGAACTCACCCGATGATTGAGATAAATCTCATCACTCCAGGACGGAGAGAGGAGGAACTGAGATGACAATTCGTTGCAGCCGCTGCGGTTGCGCCAAATTTTTTTATACAGTACCCGGCAAGGAAAAGGTCGACAATCCCGATCATCACGGCGCCTGTTGCGCCGCGTGCGGCAAGCCGATCAGCCTGCGCGATGTGATCCCGCTGTCATCCCTGCACCCGGCTTCTGCCGCCCGTCACGTTGAATAATGTTTCAGGCACCCGCCGGGTGCCTGAACGCGTCAGAAAATCAGTTTAAACACGCCAGTTATCGTCAGTAACCCGACAATAAAGATGATGGCAATGATCCACAGTATTATTTTCATAGTTCGCTCCTTCAGGATGAAAAATAACGCATCGTGCATTCAGTATAGATGATTATTCCGGCTTCGCTGGGCGCTGCGAGCGCGATCTCAGTCACTTGCCTCAGAGACTGTTGCCTGCTCTTTTTTTCTGCGAGCCCGGTCGCAGCTTATCGCTTACGTTGCTATCCCGCCGCACGCGTAGCGCGCTGATTGTCTAAAATTACAGCGCCTGTAGCAGGCCTCAATTGTTCGCTATGTCTACGTAACAAGGAGATGATATGAGCACGATTAATACCAGCATGGGTCGTTACAGCCTCAAGGCAAAGGATCATGGCAGTCACATTCGTGGCAGCATTGCGATTAATGACGAAGGCGGTACGCAGCTCACCCTGCAAGAGTTTGATGAGCATTATCTTGACGATGTCGTCAACAACGTTATTTATCCAATCACGGGTGGGAACCGTGAAATTGCACGCGCACTGCGTGAACAGATGGTTAAAGCCGGCTTCGAACAGCCGCACTGAGTTTGTTGGGCCACGTGTTGTGGCCCTTTATCAGCCCTTACTTGCGGTTATTATCCATTTCAGCGCAGGATGCTCTCTCCCCCCATAAGGAGATTAACCGCGTGACTGAACTGCATCGAGTTTCCCCTTCCCGCTTACATCAGTTTGTTCAGGCTATCTGGCTGCATGCCGGTAGCAGTGCCGAAGAAGCGCGCCTGGTGGCTGACCATCTTGTTGCTGCTAACCTCGCGGGCCATGACTCCCACGGCGTCGGTATGATACCGAGCTATATGGCCTCGCTGACGCAGGGCTTTCTCCAGCTCAATCAGCACGTCAGCATCGAAAAAGACGCTGGCGCAGTCCTCACCCTTAATGGCCAGAAAGGCTTTGGCCAGGTGGCCGCGTACGAGGCCATGCAGCACGGCATTGAGCGGGCGAACAGGTTTGGCCTCGCGGCGGTCGGCCTGCATCATTCGCACCACATTGGCCGTATCGGTCACTGGGCGGAGCAGTGTGCCGCAGCGGGCTTTGTCTCCTTTCACTTCGTTAATGTGATGGGCGATCCAATGGTGGCGCCGTTTAACGGCAGCGATCGCCGCTTCGGCACCAATCCGTTCTGCGCGGTGTTTCCGCGTCGCGACGGCGAACCGCTGCTGCTGGACTTTGCTACCAGCGGCATCGCCTTTGGTAAAACGCGTGTGGCGTATAACAAAGGTCAGCCGGTCGCGCCGGGCTATTTGCTTGATGCGCAGGGCCAGCCGACCACCGATCCGGGTGTGATGCATCAGTCGCCGTATGGCGCGTTGACCGCCTTCGGCCTGTACAAAGGCTATGCGCTGGCGACGATGTGCGAAATCCTTGGCGGCGCGCTGTCCGGCGGTCGCACTACGCATGACGCCACGCTGCTCACCGGCACTGACGCCATCTTTAACGGCATGACCACCATTATCCTGAACCCAGACGCGTTTGACGCACCGGCGATGCAGCAGGAAGCCGAAGAATTTCTCGCGTGGGTCAGGCGTTCACCGCAAAGTGGTGAGGCGGAGATTCTGGTGCCAGGCGAATGGGAAACGCGCAATCGGGCAGCACGTGAACGCGAGGGCATTCCGCTGGACAGCAACAGCTGGCAGCAGATTTGCGCAGCGGCACGCCAGGCTGGCATGCCGGAGGACGAACTGGCGGCCTTCCGCGCCTTAGCGCAGTAAGCCGCCGGGGCTGAGGCGCGGTGCCTCAGCCGGTTACAGCGCAGCGGACAGCAGCAAACAGCCCAGCAGACCGCACACCGAGATGATGGTTTCCAGCGCCGACCACGAGCGAATAGTTTCACCGATGGTCAGGTTGAAGTACTCCTTGAACAGCCAGAAACCCGGATCGTTGACGTGCGAGAAGATGACACTGCCGGAACCGACGGCAATGACCATCAGCTCCGGGCTGGCGCCGCTGGTGGCAATCAGCGGTGCCACAATGCCGCCGGCGGTAATCGCCGCGACGGTGGCAGATCCCAGCGCAATACGCAGCACTGCCGCAATTGACCACGCCATAAAGATTGGCGAGACGTTGGTTTCATGCATCATGCCGGCGATGTATTTATCCACGCCACTGTCCACCAGCACCTGTTTAAAGGCGCCACCGCCGCCGATGATCAACAGCATCATGGCAATGATTTTGATCGAGTCAGTGATGGTGCCCATCACCTCATCCATGCTGCGGCCACGGTTAAGGCCAAAGGTGAAGATGGCAATCAGCACCGCAATCAGCGTCGCCATGATCGGATCGCCAAAAAATTCCGCATACGGCAGCAGCACATGGCCTTTCGGCAGCAGCATTTCTGCCACGGCACGCAGCGCCATCAGGATCACCGGCACCAGCGCCGTCCACACGCTAACGCCAAAACCCGGCATCTCCGCTTCGCTGAAAGTTTTCGGGTTCCACAGCCCTTCCGGAATCGGCTTATCAATGCCTTTCAGGAAACGCGCATACACCGGCCCGGCCAGAATCACCGTCGGAATACCCAGCAGCGTACCGTACAGCAGGGTTTTACCCATGTCGGCATTAAATAACGTGGCAATCGCGGTCGGACCCGGATGCGGCGGCAGAAAGCCGTGGGTGACGGATAAGGCGGCCGCCATTGGCACGCCGACATACAGCAGCGGCACGCGCGCCGACGCAGCAATGCTGAACACCAGCGGCAGCATCAGCACGAACCCGACTTCATAAAACAGCGCGAAGCCCACGGTGAAGCCGGTGAGTACCAACGCCCACTGAATGTGCTTCTGGCCGAATTTTTCGATCAGCGTGGTGGCGATACGCTGCGCACCGCCGCAGTCGGCCAGCAGTTTCCCCAGCATCGCGCCAAAGCCCATGATCAGCGCCAGGCTGCCCAGGGTACCGCCGACGCCGGTTTTGATCGATCCAATCACTTTATTGACCGGCATGCCCTGCATCATGCCCACCGCCAGTGCCACCAGAATCAGCGCGATGAAGCCGTTAAGTTTGAAGCGAATCATCAGCAGCAGCAGTAACGCCACGCCAATTGCCACATAGAGTAATGGCATAATTTTTCTCCACTTTTGCGCTCGGCGTATTACCGGCAGCGGTTTGTTGTAATGGGACAAAGGGGTTATCAGTGCCAGATGTTTCAGAATGCGACATCCTGTTACCGGTATCATGTTAAGGGTAACATTGACGGGAAAGCACCTGGTGCAGCGGGTGAATTTCTGTTTTGCGAAGGTGATCAACTTTTTGTCGGAGGGTTATCAGAATGTTTGCCCCGGCAGCGGCGTGGCTTTTGGTTACACTAGCTGTTTTACGCCAACCGATAAGGATCTGCAGGTGAGTGAGAATCTGATTGAGCTGTACAGTAATCAACAAACCCTGTTTGGCCGTGGCAGCATCGACCGCCTGGTCCCGCTGCTGGCGGCGAATCCGCAGCCCACGCTGCTGTTCTGCGGCCGCTCATTTCTCAACAGTCCGGCGTGGGCACGTCTGGGCGCGACGCTGAACGATCACATTCTGGGCTATGAAATTGTCAGCCATGAAGCCTCGCCAGACGAGATCGATGGCTGGGTGACGCGCTGGCGTGGCCACGTCGATCGCGTTGTCGCCATCGGCGGCGGCAGCGTGCTGGATGCGGCCAAAGCCTTTGGCGCCATGATGCAGCATCCGCTGAATATCGCGCGCTACCTCGAGAAAGTGGGCGATACGCCGGTACAGGCGGTCACGCTGCCGCTGATCGCCATTCCTACCACCGCCGGCACCGGCAGCGAAGTCACGCAGAATGCGGTGGTGACCGATCAGCAGCACATTAAGGTGAAGGCCTCGCTGCGCCATCCGGTGTTTGTGCCGCAGGTGGCGATTCTCGATCCCGATCTGCTCAAAGGGGCGCCGGATCGTGTACTGGCTACCTGCGCCATTGATGCCTTTACCCACCTGTTCGAGGCTTATCTGTCACGCAAGGGCAACCTGTTCAGTCAGCAGAACGCGCTCAACGGGCTGCAACTGTTCATGCAGGCGTGGCCGTACCTCAATCAGGACGACAGCCGCGGCGATGCGGCACGTGAAGCGATGATGATGGCATCATGGCTCGGCGGCGTCAGCCTGAGCAGCGCGGGTTTGGGGGTGATCCACGGTATTGCCGGCGAGCTGGGGGCGATTAAACCGTTCCATCACGGCGAAGTCTGCGGTCGTCTGCTGTTCCCGTTCCTTGATGTACTGGCGGAGAGCGCGCACCCCGAACAGCAGCGGCTGATGGCGGTGCTGGCTGAACGCCTGCTGCCCGATGAAACGGCACCGCCGGCGCTGGCGCTGAAAGCCTGGCTGCAGCAGCAGGCTATCGTGCCGTTCTGGCTGGAGGGACCACCCCTCGCCGCGGAAGAGGTCGACTGGATTGTGGCGCGCGCCAACAGCAAAAACGGCTGGGTCAATTATGATCCCGCCACGCTCACGGAGATGATTACCGCCGCGTGGCGCGTCGTCTGAGCCTTTCGGGCAGCGCAGGCTGCCCGTTGCTTATTCAGCCAGCAAACGGCCCTTCCCCCGCCAGCATCTGCTCAATCACCTGCAGCACGCCTTCCTGGTTATTGGACGGTGCGCCGTAGCGCGCAGCGTCTTTGACCCGCTGCGGCGCATTCTGCATGGCAAAGCTGAAGCGCGACTGCACCAGCATCTCCAGATCGTTGCCGCCGTCGCCAAACGCCAGCACCTCATCGCTGCTGATGTCCCAGCGCTGCTGCAGCAGACGCAGCCCGTTGGCTTTGTGCAAGCCGGGCACAATCAAATCCACCGAGCCGTGCCCGCTCGAGGTCGCCGCCGCCGCGCCCTGATGCAGACGCTCAATATCAGCCATCAGAACATCGACATAATCATCGGACAGATTCAGCGCAAACTTGAACAGCCGGTCATCGCCCACGTCAGCGAGGCTATCGATCGCCTTGAGGCGATGGCAGTAGTGACGCATTTTGACCAGCCACTGCTCATCCATGGTGTTGAAGTGATAAGCGCTGTTACGGCCGCAGAGAATGTATTTCAGGTTGGGATAGTTACCGCGCTGCAGGGTATCGAGCACGGCATTAACGTCCTCGCGCGAGAACGCGCCGCAGAACAGCTCCTCATCCCTGTCGAGGATCCACGCGCCATTTTCGGCGACAAAGGCGATCTCACTGGCGATGTCGGGAAAGAAGGATTTGAGCTGGTAATACTGATTACCGCTGGCGACCACAAATTTGATGCCGCGCCGCGTCATCTCCTGATAGCAGGCCTGAAAACGTGCCCGGTTGTACTGTTTTTTATCGTCGAGAAAGGTGCCGTCCATATCCACCGCCACCATTTTTACCATGGTCATCATGACTCCTTAACGCGTTGAAAGGAAAAACGGGTTGTCCAGAGAATAACCTGGTGAGCGGTGAAAGCGGAGAGAAACACGGATGGCCGTCGCCATCCGTGCGGCAGGATTAGTTAAATGCGTTATTCAGCAAAATGGCGGTGATAATGCCGGTCGCGGCCGCCACTAACACATAATTTCCGTCGATAAAGGCCCAGTGCTCGCCGCGCGGCGGCTCATACAGACCGCGTGCCCGCCAGTCGTCGACGCGATAGTGTGGACCGCGAAACTCCGGCGGTGCCGGATAACCACGGCGAAAATCATGACCGCGCCAGGCAAAGCGATCGCCGCCGCGATGTCCCTCCGGCATACGGTGGTCAGCATAGTGGTCGTGACGATCCGGGCCCGGTCCGCGATCGTGGCCAAAGTCACGACGGTCATGATGATCGGGACCCGGGCCGCGATCCTGATGGCGGTCGCCGCCGTGCGGGTCCCAGCGAGGGTCACCGGGACCGTCGGCCCAGGAGACGCTGGAAAACAGTGTGCTGCATGCAATAAATGACGCAATAATCGTAAGTGTTGTTTTTTTCATGGTGTTACCTCCAGGGATAACGGCAGTCTGCGCGCCGTTGAGGCTTACTATTGCCTAAACAAAGCTAAAACAGCATTTCCAAAAGTCTTAAAAATCGGATACTTACAATACATTACGCCAGGTTAGCGCTTTCTTAACGATTGTGGAGACTTTATGGTGGCGTGGCACGATAAGGCTGGCAGGAAAATAAGCAGTTAATTCAGCGGGAATAAAGAAAACCCGATCGCGGGGATCGGGCGGACAATGCTATTTCCATAAAAAGCATAAAGCGGGGAAACCCTGCTAAAAAGAGGGTAAAACTGAAGCACACAACGCCACATCACTAGCATTGCCCGGAAAGAATAACATTCATCAGGGCAAAATACTTTCAGAAAACTTCTATTTTCAGAAAAAACCGTAAAAATGTTCATGGCAGCGAAAATAACCACCAAAGGTACATAATGTGAAAGGAAATAAGGTCCGTGCTCTGACCAGCTGTCGTCAGGAAATATAGTCAGCCCGTATAAAACATCGCCATAAAATCACAATACATTGAATTTAAAAGGCAAAAATTAATCCATGCTATTTTTTAGTTATGCCGCCATTTAAGCCGACCGGCAAATTAGCTGGCCGGCACATTTCATTGATAACCAGAGCCCTATTGCCGTCCTGGCAATTAATCGATGTGCGTGATTAATATAACGCTAATTTTTCACTGCGCTGAAGCGTAAGGTTAAATAACCAGCAAGCTGGCGCACAATAATTATGCGTCGGCTGTTAATCTGATTGCGCTAGCGAATTTAGCGGGGTGGCGCAGAAACCGGATATCGCTGAGTTGCAGCCGGATGGCGCAGCAGCGCCTGCGCCGGACGTATCGGTCGCCGAACCAGTTCACCCGCACAGTTCGGGCAGCGCTGCGCCAGCACGCCTTCCGCACAGTCAACGCAAAACGTGCACTCAAACGAGCAGATGCGCGCATCAGGCGAGGCCGGCGGCAGATCTTTATCGCAGCATTCACAGTTAGGACGTAATTCCAGCATGGCACTCTCCTGTCAGGGTTTAGGGCTATCATCGCCGCCGCCGCCCTGGCGCGCCAGCCTGTGAGCGGACATCGCGCGGACAGATCGGGACAGCTTTTCATCCTGCACGCCTTGCCTTGCGCGCTAAAAACATTACATTCCGCAAAAGCCGTTCTATAGTTCATTCGCTACGTTTATCTGCGAGGCTTTTGCATGCGTGTTAAAGGGTTAAATATCGGTTTCTTTATAGTGATTCTGGCGATTGTCACGATCGCCTTTTTTGATGTGCTGGCGCCCTATTTCTCCGCCATTTTGTGGGCGGCGATTCTGGCGGTGATCTTTGCGCCACTGAAGTCACTGCTGCGGCGTAAAATGGGCGACCGCAACGGGCTGGCCTCTTTTGTGACCTTACTGATTATCTGCCTGATCGTGTTTACGCCGCTGGCGATCATCACCTCGTCGCTGGTGGTCGAGATCAATACGGTGTACACCAAGCTGCAAACCAATTCCGCGCAGTTCCCGGCGGTATTTGCCTCGCTGCTGCAGCACCTGCCGGAGTGGGCACAAACCTGGCTGGCGGATCACAATCTGAACAATGCCGCACAGATTCAGCAAAAACTCTCCGGCTTTGCGCTGAAGGGCGGACAATACATGGCGGGCAGCGTGTTCCTGATCGGTAAAGGGACTTTCACCTTCACCGTGGGCTTTGGCGTGATGCTTTATCTGCTGTTTTTCCTGTTGAAAGACGGCGCCTGGCTGGTCGGGCTGATTCTCGAAGCGCTGCCGCTCTCCACCTATGTTAAGCACCATCTGCTGATGAAATTTGCCGCTGTATCGCGCGCGACGGTCAAGGGCACGGTGGTGGTGGCCGTGGTGCAGGGGGTGCTTGGTGGCTTTGCCTTCTGGATCACCGACATCGACGGCAGCCTGCTGTGGGGTGCGCTGATGGCGTTCCTGTCGCTGATCCCGGCAGTCGGCTCGGCTATCGTCTGGGTGCCCGCGGCCATCTTCTTCTTCGCCACCGGTGCGCTGTGGAAAGGCCTGTTCCTGGTGGGCTTCTTCGTTATCGTGGTCGGGCTGGTGGACAATATACTGCGTCCGCTGCTGGTCGGCAAAGATACCAAAATGCCGGATTACCTGATCCTGATTGCCACGCTGGGCGGCATGGAAGTGTACGGCATCAACGGCTTCGTGATTGGTCCCTTGATCGCTGCCCTGTTCATCGCCTGCTGGAATCTGCTCTCCGGCCGCGACAACCGGGAAAACGTCGAAGAGATCGACGAAGAGTTTATCGAAGAGGGTAAAACCCGCGAGTAGCAGCGGTACAACAGCTAAAGACCTGCTGTCGGGCTACTATCGCTCACTGGCAGGCTCATCCGAAGCGGCGCTTTAAAGCGCCGCTTGTCTTTTCAGCGCGGCCGCCAGGCTGTCACGCACGCAACGCAGTCAGCACCTTTCCCGACCTTTGACTCGCGCCTTCCCACTTTTACCGGGCTCAAACAGCCGCTGGGCAGCGTTCAGCCCGGACGTTTCACAATTTAACCCATGCTGCTAAGGTGTCAGAGGACAATCGCGACAATCTGGAGCGTAAAATGCTTACAACAATAATTTACCGCAGCCACATCTCTGAAGATGTTCCCGTCAATATCCTGCCGGAGATGGTGGCAAAAGCGAGTCTGCTCAATGCTGAGCATCATGTTACCGGCATCCTGCTGTTTAACGGCACGCACTTTTTTCAAATCCTGGAAGGACCAGAGCACGGCGTTCTGGCAATCTACGCCCGCATCTGTGCCGACCGGCGTCATCACAATGTGGTCGAGCTGATGCGCGACTACTCCCCTTCGCGGCGTTTCGGTAATGCCGGCATGGAGCTGTTCGATTTGCGTACTCACCACAGCGGCAGTGTGCTGCAGGCGGTGCTTGATCGCGGCACGTCGAAATATCAGCTGACCTATGACGATCGCGGGCTACAGTTCCTCAGAACCTTTGTCGAAGCGCGTGAAAAAGAGAACTACTTTGAAGTGCCGCCAGCTGATTTCTGGGAGTTCATCCCCGCGGAAGGGCAATCTCCCGCGCCGGCCAGTGGCGTCACTTTCCGCCCTGTGGTTGATCCCCTTGGCCGTGAAGTGACGGCCATTGAGGCGATTCCGCACGCGCAACCCGCCGGACTCGGGGAACATGAGCGTTACACTCATGACATCAACGTGGTGACAGACGCACTGCATAAAGCCGGCCAGGCCTGTCCCGATGGCATGACGCTGTATATCAGTATCCTGCCGATGACGCTGGTTTATCTTCCCGATGCGGTAAGTCAGCTGGTCAGCGCCATCGCGCAGGCGGAGCTGGTGCCGCAGCAAATCATTCTTGGCGTGAGCGAAACGGAAGTCATCTCCCGGCTCGAAGACTTTTCCACGGCGGTCAGACAGCTGAAAGAGGCAGGCATCAGCCTTTCAATTGATAACTTCGGCGACGGCTCGGCAGGTCTCTCTTTACTGGCGCACGTCCAGCCTGACCGGGTACGTATCGGCGCAAATATTGTACGTGATATTCATCGTAGCGGCCCGAAGCAGGCGGTGATGCAGGCGGTCATCCGCTGTTGTTCGGCGCTGGAAATCAACGTCATTGCAGCCGGTATCGAGCGTCCCGAAGAGTGGATGTGGCTGGAGGCGGCCGGGATCATCGATTTCCAGGGCAGCCTGTTTACGCCTGAGGGCGGCGCCGTGGCATGGCCTGAGAGCCGCGAGGCGATCTGAAAGCGGTTAAGCCTGACGACGCAGAACCTCTGAAGAGATAAAACGTCAGGCTCACAGGAGAAGACAATGCTGAGCGATGCCCGACTGCAGTTTATATCCAGCCATCCGGAGGAGAACGAACCGGAGGCGGTTTCCATGGCGCGCGAGTTACTTCGGTACCGCAGTGCGCTGGCGCAGCCATGGGCTGTGGTGGAGGCACTGGGTGTGAAGTACGTGGAGGACGGTAACGGGGCGATGATCTGGCCGGCGCGTTACTGCGAACGCGGCGACACCTTACTTTATCGTCTGGATCAGGCGGCTTCAGAGGTCAGCGGGCGCGCTGAAGCCGCGGAACCCGTCAGAAAGTAGCGCCGTGATGGCCGGCGCAAACGCAAATGTCATCCTCTTTACAACGCCGGCAAATCAATATGCTGATCATTGCGCCGATAACCCGCGTCCGGCATCTTTTAGCGGAGTTTGATGTGCTCAATGTGTCCGGGTGAGATTCCTGTGGTAAGCTCATTGCCCTAACCGCAGCCGGACAGACTGATGAAAAACAATTTTGACGATAAAATGGCGGATATCATCATCGGAGAAGCCGTAACGGCGTTACTCGATGATAACGTCGCCATAAGCTGGGCGGCCCTCAACGACAGGCTGCAGGCGATGCTTGACCGCGAAACAGACAGTGACCGCATTCGTGCTGTGCTGCGTGTCATTGAGGACGTCAGACGGGAAATGGAGATGAGCGCGGTGAAGAAAGAGGCGTTCACTGCCGGGCATTTTTCTTTTTCCGGCAAGCTGCACTGATCGCTGCCTGACAATCTGCCGCGCCTGACGCTGTGGTTTCTGCTATACTGTATGCTTATCCACCAACGGATGGAGGTCATTTGAGCGATGACACTACCGCCGAAGATATCTACGCCGTTATTGGAACGGTTGTGGCGCGCCTTCTTAAGCCGGACCAGCACCTGACACTTCAGGACATTACCCATGCACTGCATCATCTTGGCGAAACGGCAAGCGAAGATGAACTGCGGCAGGCCTGTTTAAACGCCATCAGTATGCTTGTGAAGCAGATGCACTAAGCTTAATCTACTGCTCCGGCTTACTAACCTTTTCAGAACCCTTCATCATCCGGCGTTCTGCCGACCACGATTTCAAGCACGTTGCGCAGTACATCCAGTTTGACAATATCGGTGGTCATCTCAAGCTCTGCGATGAGATACAGGATGATGGTTTTGCTCGTCACTTTTTGGCCATGGATGACGATGTCGCGAATCACAGCATCCAGTGCCGCGGCTTCGGCCGCATAGCGCTCACCGCCGCTGCGAAAATGGTGAATAAGGGCCGCTTCAGCGCTGAATGCGTGTTCGTTGGTTTGCATATGTAGTTATCCGTAAACCGGGCGCTGCTGACAGCCCGTTGGTCGCCAAAAAAATCGGCCATCCTGAGATGGCCGTGTTATGCCGGGCGTCCTGCCGCACTCCGGTTAATCACGAGATCGTATCGTCCCTGTCATTAATGCTTTTTACCAGCCCTGGGTTGTGACATCCCGCCCAGAGCAGCCATCGGCTTTTCACGATTTTCCCGGGCTGCTGACTGCATCTGCAGCTCCCTGATGGCGATCCTGATCGCCTCCAGACGGTCGGGATTAAATTCCTCTGCAGCCATTGACCGGAGTCGGGCTGAAACGGTCGCCACATTGATTCGTTCATTATTATCGAGCAGCCTGACCACCGCCTCGCCCAGGACGATTTCGGTTAAACGTTCAATTTGACTTCTCTGCATGCCCACCCCCTGCGGGACTGTGCCCTTTCGGACAAGTGGCTGACCCTTCCCGGGTCATAAAGCGCATGCTGCAGGTACCACCGATTATCCCTTTTCGTATCAGCGTTCAAACAGCATGCCAATCAGCGTCTGGTAATGACGCTCTTCTTCATAATTTGCCGCGACCTCAAGGCGTCTCAGCAGTTTGGTGCAGATCGCCTTACGGTTGAGGTTTTTTCCTGCGCGCAGGATCTCAACGACAATCTGCCCCAGCGTTTCCTGCTGAGTAGGTGCTGTCGCTCTGCTGAAATAGCGGGCAATCTCACTGGCGCTGTCTGGAAATTTTGCAACATTCTGACGCATGATGAACCCCTCGAATGGTTAAAATACCGTCGCTTCTCTCTGTGCGTAAACTTATACAAAGAAATAAAACTTGTACAGCAATACTGTTTCTTTATTAGCTACGTTCTTGTGCAAAAAATGCTAACACCTTAATCTCAGGGGCTTACATACTGAAATAATCGGCGTAAGGGGTGGGTTCAGCGGCAGGAAAAACGGTATCGGTTTGGACAACCCGCTGATTACCTGACACGGTATGAGGATTGTTGCTGTACAGACGATATCGTATCGGTTACTTTGCGCCCTACAAGATGATCGTGTGCTGCAGGTGGACAAATGAGAAACAACGGGCTGCCGCCTTGTCACAATACCGGACTAGCCGGTTACTTCAGTCAGGTCACCGATCCCCGCCAGATTGCGCTACTGGGACGCATCACCGTTGAAATTTTGCGTCAGGAACGTCGGCTGACGCGCACCGCGATCTGCCTCAAGCTTATCGGGCACATCAATGACACGGACGATGACGTCGAAGCGGAACAGGCACGTTCCCTGCTGGCGATGCTGTTTGGTCGCTGATCGTTTGATTCATCCGCTCACCTTCAGCGCGTTGCACATCCGTCGCTAAAGCCCGCATCCGTTGCCACATGCCGCGTTGCCGAAAATCGTTAATACGAGGTTTGATGGTGGTGAAGACGTCATCCCTGACAGTTTTCTCCGGCCGGTACACGCTAACGCGCGTCCGATGAGGTCATCTACGTTGTCGTCTTCCGGCCAGAGCCGGACTACGTCTTATGGCGTCAGTTCTTCTCGTCGTTCAGGCCTGCAAGCGTCTGCAGGTACGGCACATGGATCGCGGCCTGCTCAGGCTCATCAAAGCTTCTGAGCCAGCCGATCGCCTCTGAAATCGCGGACAGGCGTGTGTCGCTGCCGCCAGCGCGTTTCATGTGTCTGAGCTCGTCGATAAGCGTATTAACGCTGATCTTCTTTTTGCCCAAAGCCAGGCTTAGTGCCGCTTCGCCAATAATGACGTGCCCTTTCCCGTCGTGTTGAATAGACAAATTTACTTCCTCCATTTCACGTTGATGAGAACCTCACGTCACACTGTAGACCCTATTGAGCGAACCGGTGCAGGCAAGTTCTGAAATGAAGCCTGTAACAGGAATTATTTAACAGAGTATGGCGATAATGCCGCGGCGGGTGCCGCGGCACAGCGTGCTGGGGATCAGGTTGATGACGCGGCTTGATCCGCAGGTTCACCAAAATGCTCGCGCATGTGAGATTCAATCTCTTCCAGTGATTTCCCCCGGGTTTCCGGCAACATCACGGCAATAAACATCAGGGAAGCCACATTGATTGCGGCAAAGATAAAGAACGCCTTATTACCAACCAGCGACAGCAAAGGCGGAAATGCAAGCGCTACCACGGCGTTGCATATCCACTGAAACGCTACCGCTGAACCGGTTAATACCCCGCGAACTTTCATCGGAAATAACTCCGACATCAGCAGCCAGTAAACCGGGGAAATGCACATCTGCATAAAGAACAGGAACACCAGAATACACGCCAGTGCCAGCAGACTTTGCGTCAGGCTTTGCGGCATGAGAACCAGCACCGCGCCCAGCGCCAGCTGCATCGCAATCACCACCGACAGCCCGGTCATCAGCATCGGGCGCCGGCCGAAATGACTGATGGCTTTAATGCCGGCAAAGGTGGCCAGTACCGATACCACCCCGTTGCCGATGGTGGCCGCAATCGAAGCACTGGTGCCCAGCCCGGTACTTTTCAGAATGACTGGCGTGTAATACATGAAGGCGTTGACGCCGGTAAACTGCGCGACAATGCCCATGCCGCAGCCCAGCAGCAGCAGACGCACAATCCATTTCTCTTTTAACAGTTCGCGCGCGGGTGGCCCCTGACGGGCTTCGCGGGCATTCTGCCGCATCTCTGCCATCTCTTTTTTAATCTCGCGCGGATTTTCCCGCAGTTTGCGCAGGATACGCAGCGCCTCATTAAAGCGTCCTTCCGCCACCATCCAGTGCGGTGAGGCCGGGACAAAAAAGGTGCCAATAAACAGCAGAATGCCGGGGATCATCGCCAGCGACAGCATATAGCGCCACATGCCCGGATCGTGCAGCAGCAAACTCATGGCGGCGCTGACGACGTAAGCCAGCAGTTGCCCTGACACAATCATCAGTTCGTTGCGGCTGACCAGCGGTGCCCGGCGCTTAGGACCGGCAATTTCAGCGATAAAGACCGGAACCGTTGACGATCCGCCGCCCACCGCGAAACCCAGAATAAAGCGCATCACCACCATGATTTCCAGATTCGGCGCAACCGTGGTGCCTAACGCTCCGGCAATGAACAACAGGGCAAGGCTGCGTAACGTGATACGGCGACCAAAGCGGTCCGAGACATAACCGCTGATGAACGCGCCGAGCGCGGAGCCAAAGGTGAGCGCAGAGGTCACCAGCCCTTCGGTAAATGGCGTGAGATCGAGACCGCCCTGCGCGACGGGCAGCGTCATGTAGGGCAGCGCGCCGGAAATAATGCCGGTGTCGTAGCCAAACGCCAGCGCGCCCATCGTGGCGACTAACACCACAAAAAACAGGCGCTGCTGAACAGTAAATGTCAGGCTGCCGCTATCATCGGATTGAGACTGCGAAGGATTTTGCTTGCTATCGTCCATGGGTGATTCAAGACCTGGTCAATGACGGGATAAAAAGGAGGTTTGAGTATAGTCAGAAACGAGAAAGTGTGAGGCCGGTCACGATTTTTGCCCGATGGCGACGGAATAAAATCCTGCACCGCCCTGACTGCACAGCGCATGTTTGCGCCGCAGCCGCGCGCTCGCACTGCGCTCAAACCCTGGCTGGCCTGCTGAAATCCCGCCCCCGACAGGGGGAAAATTTTCTGCTAAGGTACGCTGGCTGGTTAATGAGAAACACGCTGAGGCGTAACGCAGAAAGGCAGGTCCGGTGACAGGTTGCTGAATTAACGTTCAGGACAACGGTGTCTTTTAAGGTAGAACGTGAAAAAAGAAACGGTTAAGAAAAATATCATTCTCGCGGCGCTGCAGCTTTTTCGGGAGCGCGGCTTCAACAATGTTTCAACCCGCGATCTGACCAATACGCTGGGCATATCCCGCAGCCATATCTACCACTATTTCAAAAACTGGGATGCGCTGAGGCTGGACTCGATTGCTTTCATGCTGGATGAGGACGTTGCCGCTTTCTCTGTAGAGAGCGAAAAGAGGGATGATTCACAGCATGACACCTTTTTTCGTGCGCTGGTGGATTATCTCCTGCCAGACGGGCCGGCTTCTCACTGGTTGATCTACCTCGAGTTGTGGCCGCTGGCGGCAAGGGATAAGCAATTTGAGCAGCTGTTGCTCTCCAGCACGCAGACGTGGACAGCGATCATCCGTCAGGGCTTATCCGGCCAGGCATTTGGCCACCTCAGCGAAGCAGGTAAAGACGAGGTGGCGCGTAATCTTCACGCCCTGATTGACGGTTACTCAAGCGCGCTTATTCTTAACTACTCTGCGGATAAGCGGACACATTTTTTTCTTGAGATAATGGCCGCCTTGCAGAAACTTTGTCGCTAGCAGGGATTTTTCCACATAGCCGCTTACCTCCCTGGCTTTAAATCATTAAACAGCCTGGCCATCTTGCTGCCGGCTGAGGTGTAGGCCGGATTGTTTTTCTCCGGCGCCATCCAGCTTTCATCCGCTTCCGGATGCGGTCCGCTCAGGAGCACCGTGCCTTTACCGTAAGTATATTTCGCCAGCGCGATATCACCGTTGGCATAGCGCGCCAGAGCGACGAAGCCGTGCGCGTCTTCGGCATTCAGGTAAGGACCATCCTGATAATAAAATTTTTCGGTTTTACCCTGCCAGACAACATCGACAACGTAATCGCCCTCGTCGGGTATGTTAGTCCCCTTGCGCATGACTTCAGAGTCCAGCGATGAGGGGATCAGCCCCAGCCAGTTTTCATCGGCCAGATACGCGCCCATGCACAATCCGAGAAAGCTTTTTCCATTGCGGACAAATTTGCGTATGGCCTCAGCCCCTTCGTCGCCCAGCGCAGCAAAGGCGCCGGGGATGTCCTGCCCGCCTCCGGGCTGGATGTACACATCAAAAGTGGCGAGATTATCCTCCGTGACCTTTATTTTTTCCTGCTCTCCGACATACGCGATGTCCAGCGGCAGACCGCTCTGTTCCAGCGCTTTACGGACCATTTCTGAGCAGCCCGGACAGCCCGCACCGCCGCGATAGATAGCGACATGGGTGACGGCAGCACTGGCCATATTCGCGGTGGCTAACCCGCCAGCAAGCAGAATGGCAGCATACGTCAGAAGGTTCTTCATCAGATAACGCCAGAAACGGGAGGAGGCTCTCAGTAACATTGTTTTCACCATTAGCGGCTGGATCAGGCTCAAAATTAGAGCGAATGCTCAATTTAGAGCTAGCCTGAAGAGGCTGTCAACAGCCTGTCAACGCGAAAAATACAAGTCCCTGTTTTAATTAATCTTTCACACAATCCCGTCAACGGCTGCCGCGATTGTGCAGGTTACAGAAGGAGTGTCTGAAGCTGACCGGCCGGGAGTTATTCGATAAAACCGCTGGCTGACTGCCGTAACCGCCCGGTGATAGCGATCAGCCCTTCGATGTCTTCCGGCGTCAGCAAATCGAGGAAATTTCGCCGCACGCCTGCGGCATGTATCGGCCGCGCTGTAGCAAGCAGCTGGCTCCCGGCCGCTGTCATGCGGACTGAAATCCCTGCGCGAGTTGCGCGGCTGCGCTGTACCAGATCCCGGGCGGCCATACGTGAAAGCTGGTGCGATAGCCGCGACTTGTCCCACTCAAGGTATTCCAGCAGCTCACGCTGCAGCAGTACGCCCTGCGGACTGCGGTTGATTTCCATCAGGATCATGAAATCCGGACCGGACAACCCGGTCGCCTCATTGATCTCTCTGACAATGCGTCCGGTGATGACTTCAGCAAGCCGGCGATATCCGCGCCATGCCTGCCACTCTGCGTTTGAAATCTCTGTGCTGCCCATTATTTATCCCGTCACGTAGTTGATATGTCAACTTTGTGATTATACAGTATCCACTTTACATCGGGGAAGAACAGACATGTCGGACAAACTGACTATCGCTATCGTGGGCGGCGGCCCGGCAGGCCTCACGGCGGCCGTGATTCTTCAGCGCCACGGTTTTAACGTAACGGTGTTTGAGGATGAGCCGGCGGATGCTGCACGGAGTCAGGGCGGTTCGCTTGATTTGCATGCTGACAGCGGCCAGGCGGCACTGCGCAGAGCGGGCCTGCTGGAGCAGTTCATCAGTATCGCCAGGCATGAGGATCAGGAAAGCCGGATGCTGAATTACCTTACCGGAGACATTGAGGTCGACATATTCACGCCGGAAGGTGAAATGGATAAACCGGAGATCGATCGCGGTGAGTTGAAAAACCTGCTGCTGAGCGCCCTGTTACCGCAGACCCTGCAGTGGGATCACAAACTGCATTACGTTGACTATGGCCAGCAAAAAGCGCACGGGCTGGTATTCAGAAACGGCAGGCGCTACGAAGCCGATATCGTGATTGGTGCTGACGGTGCCTGGTCGCGGGTCCGCCGTTACCTGACGCCGGTACGTCCGGTTTATACCGGCATTACCTTTTTCGAAGGCTGGATAGATCACCCGTCCGACCAAATCAACAGCATTGCCGGCAACGGGACCGCGTTCAGCTTTGGCGGTGCGCAGGCGCTGGTCACGCAACGCAACGGCGGCGGGAGGATTTGCGTCTATGCAGCGATGAAGCGCGCCCCTGATGCCATCGATCAACACATAGCTTCCTCCGGCCTCACCGCCTGGGTGCGCGACAGCTACCGCGACTGGGCCGCTTCCCTGCAATTGGTGGTGAACGCCACCGGTGACTATGTCAGACGCCCGATTTACAGCCTGCCCGCCGATTTTGGCTGGGCACCACGGCCGGGCATCACCCTGATTGGCGATGCAGCTCACCTGATGCCGCCGGTTGGCGTCGGAGTCAACCTGGCGATGCTTGATGCTTCAGACCTGGCTCTGGCACTGTGCGAGGCCTCGCACCCGCAGAACGGACTGCGCTCTGCGGAGACCCTGATTATGGAACGCGCACGCGACATGATGCCTGATGCAATAGCGAGGTTTCAGAACTGGTTCGATGAGAAAGCCTGACACCAGTTTTACGTGACCAGCCACCCGCGGTTTACTGTTGCTTTTGTTCCGCCTCTTTCTGTTTTTTGGCGGCCATGTGGTGGCCCACCGCGCAGCCCGCTGCCGCTCCGGCAACGCCATGATGAACCAGATGACCTGCCACGCCGCCAGCGACGGCGCCTTTCAGACACCCTTTTGCCTCTGCCTGGGCGCTAACGACTAAAAGAAGGCCTGCCGCTGCCAGGGCCGCAATCCACTGTTTTTTCATTGCCTTGAATCTCCATAAAGATACGTGTTATGTCAGTAATGCTGAGCATAGCCTGGCAGAACTGACGGCGTGATATACAGGGGTTAAACGGCAAACTTTGTTACCTATGGTTACGCTTATGCAGCAACGGTCTGATCGGGAGAAAGCCAGTCAGGGCGCAAAACGCACCGGTATCTTTTCTTTCAGATACGCAGGCCGCATGGGAAAGGTATTGGCATCTATCGCCTGCTTTACCGCATCGATAGCGACGGCGCACAGATCAGCATCTCCGCCCTGCGCAGTGACGTTTGTCGGTGGCTGACCTAAGGGCTGCGTAATGACCAAATCACAGGTCTTACCGTGATATAAATTCGCGTCAAAAAACCGATACTGTATTGCGGTAACGGCCTGACAAAGCCACAGATGCGTATCTTTATTTGCTATTTGCGAGGAGGTTTGCGATTCGCACTCGCTTCTTATCTCGGAAGCGGTTGGAAACCTGAATGACTGCCTTGCTGTTTGTTTAGTATGGGACTGGCAGCCGACTAATAACATGACGGCGATAAGTGAGAGTGTTTTTTTCATCATGGCTTCCATGCAGATCATTTATGCATTTATATCATCCCGGACAGATTGCGGAAACCGCGCCTGCTATCGGGTTGCTTTCGCATTGGCAGCGAATACTCACAACCCAGCAACCGACCGCATTACAGATGTGAGAATAAACAGCGTAACGTCTCAAGCCAATTCGCAGACCCCCTCAAAGGTTGCAAAATAAGGCCAGCGTGTTTTGGCCAGCCTGACATGGCGGGGTAGGTTTCTGTTGAAAGGTCGGGACGGCTGCAGAATAAATTCAGCAAACATCTTTCCGCCCCACCCGACTCAATCCCCAATATGCACGTGATTTATTGAGCGTCCTTAGTCTTATTTCTACTCAGAAACGCTGAGCCCTTTTACGTCAGACACGAAATGTGTCCACCATCCCCCGCAGAGCGTGCGCCTGCTCAGAGAGAGACTGAGACGCCGAAGAGGACTCTTCAACCAGCGCAGCGTTATTCTGCGTGACACCATCCATCTGACTTACCGCAATGCTAACCTGAGAAATGCCCTGCATCTGTTCTGAAGAAGCCAGTGAAATATTATCCATGGCCTCTGCCAGTTCGCCCACCATGCTGACAATCTTCAATATGCTCTGCCCTGTACCTGCTGCCACCTCAACGCCGCTTTCGACTTGCTCAACGGCCTGTTCAATCAGCTGTTTGATGTCGCGAGCAGCATTTGCACTGCGCTGTGCAAGCGTTCTGACTTCACCGGCAACCACGGCAAAACCGCGTCCTTCTTCACCTGCCCGTGCGGCCTCCACCGCTGCGTTGAGCGCCAGAATGTTGGTCTGGAAGGCAATGCTTTCGATCACGGAGGTGATGTCCCGTACCTTTGTCGCGCTCAATGAGATCTCATTCATGGTTTCAGACATACGCTGTACGTCGGCCTCTCCTGCGCGTGCCAGCGTTGCCGCATCCCGGGCAGACCCAGCGGTCTGCTGCGCGCCGGCCGTATTACTTTTCACGGTGGCGGTAAGCTGCTCCATACTGGCCGCAGTTTCCTGCAGCGCTGCAGCCTGCTCCTCGGTGCGGGATGACAATTCTGTATTGCCCTGTGATATCTCATCCGCTGCCAGCGCCACAGAAGCAGCAGAGTCTTTTATCTTTGACACCAGACCACGCAGGTTTGCCTGCATGCCATCCAGAGAAGCCATCAGGCTGGTACTGTCATTGTTTCGCAGCGTTACAGGCGTCGTCAAATCGCCAGAAGCAATGGTTGCCGCAAGAGTCTGCGCCTGTACAGGCTCGCCGCCCAGCTGACGCATCAGTACGCGAATGGTCATAACGCACGTTCCCACTGCCAGCAGTGCTGATGCGGCCGCGAGCAACATCAGGATCAGCGATGCCCGGCGTGTCGCCTGACTGTTGGTTTCAACAGCGGACTGCGTATTTTTCATCTGAACCAGCGTCATGTCATTAAGCGCTTTGAGCAAGGTACTCTGCACCGGGCGCGTGACATTCAGCAGATAGGCAGTGGCTTCCTCGGCACGATTTTCAAGACCGAGCCGGCCAGCCTGCTTGAGCGAGGCAAGTGCAGGCTCCTCAGCTTCAGTAATGCGGCTCATGACTTCCCGCCCCTGCGGTGTTGAATCCTCCTGCATCACCTCAGCCAAAGCCTTGCGGCTGGCTATATACTGCGCTTCTTGTTTTTGTACGCGCTCCCATTCAGGCTTCATTGCCTCAATATCCGTTAAGAGCGCCAGGTTACGAACCGCAATGCCCATATCCCTGATGCTGCCACGCATATCCAGCACCAGCTGATACTTTTTCATTTTGACGTTAACCGCATCGTCCATACCTTTGCTCGCATTACTCAGAGCGTTGAGCGCAATGCCGGTACAGATAATAAAAAGTACAACAAGCAGGCCAAAGCCCGTTGCAAGTCGGGTGGATATTTTCATATTAATTCTCGCTGTAAGTAGATGAGAGTGTCGGATATGAATGTGTTATCGGCATTGTGTGACGCAGATTCATCACCCGGAATAGTTAATTTTAAAATTTATTTCGGACCCGTTATTCAGATTTACGTGGGTTACATATCGCTATATTAGTGACACTCTCAATATAAAATTACCCCCCGGCTTTTTGAGAGAAACAATTCTTGCATGCAGGTAATCAATACCTGGCTTAAAACCCTCCGCACCAGGAAATTTTTCACCGATATGCTACCGCTGACACCCTCTTCTTTTCCTGACGCAATAATTCTGGCAACGTTCAGGAGCGATAACCAACCAATTGATTTTAATGAAAAAAAATAATGAATGAATTTTCTTCAACTGACCTGCAATCCTGCCAACGCTAAACACCTGTTATCATCCAGCCGTAACGCCACTAAACCAGAAAAAGAAAAATAGCCCGCAAAGTTTTTATAAAAGGTTAATTATTATTTACTATCCCCACTTAAAAGGTGACAGGTTGATATTAACGGCCGTAAGTATTTAGCAGGAATGGCCTGACGCGCTCCCGAATCAGGTGCCATAATTATTTCTCAAACATTTTCAATGAATATCATCATCCGCGCCTGACTGACAGAGATTCAGAAAATTCACCTGGCAGGAAACCTCGTATCTATCCTGAATGGTCAGGTTAACGTATATAATTCCGGCCTGAAAAGGCATCGCGTGTTGACTGTCAGCGGGAGTATTTCATCAGGGCGCATAGGCCACAATGAGCTGGCGTTTTGTCGCGTCACGCCGTGCTGTAGCCTCAGCACAGAAATGAGCGCATGGGAAAGCATCGAAATGGTTCGCAGGTATGCTCACCTGGCACCTAATCATCTGACAGAGCATGCGAGGCAAATTGACGCGATTTTTGGCAGTCGTGTCCCAAATCTGTCCCACGGTGAAATTTTGAAGGCTGAAGGAGGTTTTTAAGTGATTGATTTTATTTGGCACGCCCTACAGGATTCGAACCTGTGACCTACGGCTTAGAAGGCCGGTGCTCTATCCAGCTGAGCTAAGGGCGCATAGAAGATGCGTCGGATTATACGTCGGCACGCTGGCGCGTCAACGTTTTTGCCGCCAACGGGCAGCAGAGTGTCGAGGGAATGAACAATTCGCCTTAATGACGCTGACGCCACTCGCTCAGCGAGACCAGATTACTCACCTCCGCGGATTCCCCTTCCAGTTCAATCCCCTGCGGCGTAAAGCGCGCATTATACTGCTCGCGTAACGCATTCAGCTCCTGGCTGTCCGGCTCCAGCTGGCGCAGAAAGCCCAGCGCCAGCAACAGCTGCTGCCGTGAAATCAGGGCGGAGAACCCCGCCTTCGTCAGAATGTGATGCCAGCGCTGTGCGTTCTCATCGCTGCCATCGACAATCAGCACCTGCCAGATCAGCAGCACTGCCGCGCCATTATTGAGGTGCACTTCGTTGTCGCCGCGAATGTAATCGGTGAACTCGTTTGCCGCCTCTTTGCCCATCTGCGCAAGCAGCGATTCAACATGCACCGGCGGCAGCTGCAGCCGCTTGCTGAGCGCCTGCGCGGCGTGGCGCGAACCGGCGGTCAGCAGCTGAAATCCCACAACAAACACTATCGCCAGCGTGGCGAGCATCAACCAAATCATCACGTGTTCCACATCATTGCCTGGCGGGCATAATACGCGCTAAGCCTGGTGCGCGCCACGGCGAAAAATCGGGAAACCGGTCGCGTAAACGAATCTGTGACTGACAGCCGCACGCGCTTCTGACAGAATAGGCGCCATCCCCGATTTAACTCTCTACAGATGGATTTCCTCTCTGATGGCAGCAAAAATTATTGACGGTAAAACGATTGCGCAGCAGGTGCGCCTTGAGGTTGCCGAAAAAGTGCAGCAGCGTCTCGCTGCCGGTAAACGCGCCCCTGGCCTGGCCGTGGTGCTGGTCGGTGAAAACCCGGCATCGCAGATCTATGTCGCTAACAAACGCCGCGCCTGCGAAGAGGTCGGTTTTGTCTCGCGCGCTTATAACCTGCCCGCCAGCACCAGCGAAGCCGAGCTGCTGGATGTGATCGATGAGCTGAACAATGACGACGCTATCGACGGCATTCTGGTGCAACTGCCGCTGCCGGCCGGGATCGACAACGTCAAAGTGCTGGAGCGCATTACGCCGGACAAAGACGTTGATGGCTTCCATCCTTATAACGTCGGTCGTCTGTGCCAGCGCGCCCCTAAGCTGCGTCCGTGTACGCCACGCGGCATCGTCACGCTGCTGGAGCGCTATAACATCGATACCTACGGCCTGAACGCCGTGGTGGTTGGCGCATCGAATATCGTCGGTCGCCCGATGAGCATGGAGCTGCTGCTGGCCGGCTGCACCACCACCGTCACTCACCGTTTTACCAAAGATCTGCGCCATCACGTTGAGCATGCCGACCTGCTGGTAGTGGCAGTCGGTAAGCCGGGCTTTATCCCGGGCGACTGGATTAAACCAGGTGCGATTGTGATTGATGTCGGCATTAACCGGCTGGAAAGCGGCAAAGTGGTCGGCGATGTGGATTTTGCGTCAGCCTCTGAGCGCGCGGCTTACATCACGCCTGTACCGGGCGGCGTGGGCCCGATGACGGTCGCCACGCTGATTGAGAACACGCTGCTGGCGTGCGAACAGTATCACGACGTGGAGCAGGCATAATGGCGAGTTTTTCACTGGGTAAACATGCGCACGTTGATTTATGCGATCTGCTGAAGCTGGAAGGCTGGGTGGAGAGCGGCGCGCAGGCCAAAGCGGTGATCGACGAAGGCGAAGTGCGCGTTGATGGTGCCATCGAGACGCGTAAGCGCTGCAAGATTTTTCCCGGTCAGACGGTTGAGTTTGCCGGTCAGCGCGTAACGGTTGTGGCCTGATTAGCCAGGTGCGCATGAATGCGCACCCTACACCCGTTGATCGCTGGTGATAAAAAGGGCGAACCGCAGTTCGCCCTTTTTGTTATTTACGGCGCCAGCTTGACCCCTGCGGGCCATCTTCCACGATTACGCCCAGCTCGTTCAGCTTGTCACGTGCGATGTCTGCCTGCGCCCAGTCTTTTGCAGCACGCGCATCGGCGCGGGTTTTCACCCAGTGTTCAATCTCTGCCACTTCGTCGGCATTGACCTGTGCGCCACTCTGCAGGAACTGCTCCGGATCCTGCTGCAGAATGCCCAGTACATCGGCCAGCTGACGCAGTTTCGCGGCCAGCGCATCGGCGGCGGCTTTATCTTCACCCTTCAGGCGATTGACTTCACGCGCCATATCGAAGAGCACCGAGTAAGCTTCCGGCGTGTTGAAATCATCGTCCATGGCGGTACGGAAGCGGGCTTCAAACGCCTCACCGCCAGCCGGCGTCGCGCTGGCATCGGTATGGCGCAGCGCGGTGTAAAGGCGCTCCAGCGCCGCGCGTGCCTGATTCAGGTTATCTTCGCCATAGTTAAGCTGGCTGCGATAGTGGCCGGACATCAGGAAGTAGCGCACGGTTTCCGCATCGTAGTGCTGCAACACATCGCGCACGGTAAAGAAGTTGCCGAGCGATTTCGACATCTTTTCCCGGTCAACCATCACCATGCCGGAGTGCATCCAGTAGTTCACGTACGGGCCATCGTGTGCACAGGTCGACTGCGCCACTTCGTTCTCATGGTGCGGGAACATCAGGTCTGAACCGCCGCCGTGGATGTCGAAATGGGTGCCAAGCTGTTTGCAGTTCATCGCCGAGCACTCAATGTGCCAGCCCGGACGGCCATTGCCCCACGGTGAGTTCCACGCCGGCTCATCGGCTTTGGACATTTTCCACAGCACAAAGTCCATCGGGTTGCGCTTCACTTCCGCCACTTCCACGCGCGCGCCGGCCTGCAGCTGTTCGAGATCCTGACGCGACAGCGCGCCGTAATCTTTATCGCTCAGCACATCAAACATCACGTCGCCGTTATCAGCCACGTAGGCATGGCCGCGATCGATCAGCTTGCCGACCAGTTCGATGATCTCCGCGATGTGGCGCGTGGCGCGTGGCTCGAGATCCGGCGGCAGAATACCCAGCGCGGCAAAATCTTTGTGCATTTCGGCGATCATCCGGTTGGTCAGCGTTTCGATGCTTTCCCCGTTTTCGTTGGCACGTTTGATGATCTTGTCATCGATGTCAGTGATATTACGCACGTATTTCAGCTTATAGCCCACGTAACGCAGGTAACGCGCGACCACGTCGAATGCCACAAAGGTACGCCCATGGCCGATATGACAGAGGTCGTAAACCGTGATTCCACACACGTACATACCGATTTCACCGGCATGAATGGGTTTAAATTCCTCTTTCTGGCGACTCAGGGTGTTATAGATCTTTAGCATTGAACGATTCCGTTGTTTACGTGTGCGGGATACGCCTTCTTGATGTAGCCGGTTATTGTGCCGTATTTTTCCGACTTGTGCATCGCTCGCTTCGCAACTGCCGTTGCCTTACTGACGCGTTATTGGAAATTGTGATATAAGAGGCGTCTACAAAAATGCCCCGCCGCCTTGCCGGTGCGGCAGTTGATACTGACGACAACCTCCACAGGACGAATATAATGGTCACTTTCCAGACGAACCATGGCGATATCGTAATCAAAACCTTCGATGACAAAGCGCCGGCTACCGTACAGAACTTCCTGGACTACTGCCGTGAAGGTTTCTACGACAACACCATTTTTCACCGCGTGATCAACGGATTCATGATTCAGGGCGGCGGTTTCGAGCCGGGCATGAAGCAGAAAGCCACCAAAGCAGACATCCGCAACGAAGCCAATAACGGCCTGAAAAACACCAAAGGCACGCTGGCGATGGCGCGTACCCAGGCACCTCACTCGGCCACCGCACAGTTCTTCATCAACGTTGCCGATAACGACTTCCTGAACTTCCGTGACGAAAGCCTGCAGGGCTGGGGTTACTGCGTGTTTGCTGAAGTGGTTGAAGGCATGGACGTGGTCGAAAAAATCAAAGCAGTGAAAACCGGCCGCAGCGGCATGCACCAGGACGTGCCGGTTGATGACGTGATCATCCAGAAAGTGACCGTCAGCGAGTAATGTCGCGCACGCTGTTTATCGCAGATTTACATCTGTGTCAGGAAGAACCGGCAATCACTGCCGGTTTTCTGCATTTTTTGCAGGGGGAAGCGCAGCAGTGTGATGCGCTTTACATCCTTGGCGATCTGTTTGAAGCCTGGATTGGCGATGACGATCCTAATCCGCTGCATCAGCAGATCGCCGACGCCCTGCGTGCCCTGCCGGTGCCAAAATTCTTTATTCACGGCAATCGCGACTTCCTGTTAGGTCAACAGTTCGCCCGCGCCAGCGGCATGACGCTGCTGCCCGAAGAGCAGGTGCTGGAGCGCTATGGTCAGCGCGTGCTGATGATGCATGGCGACACGCTGTGTACGGACGATCACGGTTATCAGCGTTTTCGCGCCAAAGTCCATCAGCGCTGGCTGCAGCGGCTGTTTCTCGCGCTGCCGTTGCGTCTGCGCATGCGCATTGCTGCGCGGATGCGGGCCGACAGCAAGCAGGCCAACCAGCACAAGTCACTGAGCATCATGGACGTCAACCCGCAGGCAGTAGCCGCGGCGATGACGCGCCAGCAGGTGTCGATCCTGGTTCACGGCCACACCCATCGCCCGGCGATTCATCAGTTCGAGCTCGCCGGCACGCCAGCGCAACGCGCGGTGCTGGGCGCGTGGCATGAGCGCGGATCGATGATTCAGCTGGACGCACAGGGCGTGCAGTTGATCGAATTTCCTTTCTGATTGTTTGCGGCGGAAATGCCGGTTTTCCGCCCACGCAACCGTTTTCCTTGCCGCTGTCTCGTGCTATTCTCTGTGCCCTTCTTTACCTGCCCGCCCGGCCAGGTTCGTTTGATTATTCACAGGAGTTGACCGCATGTCATCCAACGCCGCCCCGGCCCGTATCGCCATCGTCATGGGTTCCAAAAGTGACTGGGCTACCATGCAGTTCGCCGAGGAAATCCTTAACAGCCTGGATGTCCCGTTCCACGTTGAAGTGGTCTCTGCGCACCGTACGCCAGATAAGCTGTTCAGCTTTGCAGAGCGCGCAGCCGACAACGGTTTTCAGGTGATCATCGCCGGTGCCGGCGGTGCGGCGCACCTGCCAGGCATGCTGGCGGCGAAAACCCTGCTGCCGGTGCTGGGCGTACCGGTACAGAGCGCAGCGCTGAGCGGCGTGGACAGCCTCTACTCCATCGTACAAATGCCGCGCGGGATTCCAGTCGGTACGCTGGCCATCGGTAAAGCCGGTGCCGCCAACGCCGCACTGCTGGCGGCGCAGATCCTGGCGATTCACGATCGCGATCTGGCTGCACGCCTGGCCGCCTGGCGTCAGAGCCAGACCGATGAGGTGCTGAATAATCCGGATCCGCGGGAGGACGCATGAAGCCAGTTTGCGTACTCGGCAACGGTCAGCTGGGCCGCATGCTGCGCCAGGCCGGCGAGCCGCTGGGCATCGCCGTGTATCCGGTCGGGCTGGACGCGGAGCCGTCGGCACTGCCGATCGCGCAAAGCGTGATCACCGCGGAAATCGAGCGCTGGCCGGAAACCGCGCTGACGCGCGAGCTGGCTAACCATCCGGCGTTCGTCAACCGCGATATTTTTCCGCGCCTCGCCGATCGCCTGACGCAAAAGCAGTTGCTCGATCAACTCAACCTGGCAACCGCGCCGTGGCAGTTGCTGGCCGATAAAAGCGAGTGGCCGGCGGTATTTAGCACGCTGGGCGAGCTGGCGATCGTCAAGCGCCGCACCGGCGGCTACGACGGCCGCGGTCAGTGGCGCCTGCGCGCCGACGAAACCGCAACGCTGCCGGATGAGTGCTACGGCGAGTGCATCGTTGAGCAGGGTATTAACTTCAGCGGTGAAGTCTCGCTGGTGGGCGCGCGTGGGCACGATGGCCGCACGGTGTTTTATCCGCTGACGCACAACCTGCATCAGGACGGCATCCTGCGGACCAGCTTTGCCTTCCCGCAGGCTGATGCCGCGCAACAGCAGCAGGCAGAAGCGATGCTGAGCGCGATCATGCATGAGCTGAAGTACGTGGGCGTGATGGCGATGGAGTGTTTCGTCACGCCGCAGGGCTTGCTGATCAATGAGCTGGCACCGCGCGTGCACAACAGCGGCCACTGGACGCAGAATGGCGCCTCTATCAGCCAGTTTGAACTGCACCTGCGTGCGGTGCTCGGTCTGCCGCTGCCGCAGCCGGTGGTGTTTGCGCCGTCGGTGATGGTCAACCTGATTGGCACCGACCTCAATACCGACTGGCTGCAGCAGCCGCTGGTACATCTGCACTGGTACGACAAAGAAGTCCGCGCCGGACGCAAGGTCGGGCACCTGAATCTGACCGACAGCGATCCGGCACGCCTCACCGCCGCACTCAATGCGCTGGTACCGCTGCTGCCTGATGCCTATGCGAGCGGCATCGCGTGGGCCGTGGCGAAGCTGTAGTTCTGCGGTGTTTCCCTCACCCTTGCCCTCTCCCACAGGGAGAGGGGATTATACGGTGCGATTTTTCAGTTTGACGCTCACCTTAATGTCCTGAAGTGCAGAATCACGCATACGGGCTCGATCGGCCCCCCTCTCCCGTGGGAGAGGGAACCATGCGCTGCGATTTTTCAGTTTGACACTCACCTGAACGTTCTGAAGTGCAGAATCACGCATACGGGCCCGATCGGCTCCCTCTCCCGTGGGAGAGGGCTGGGGTGAGGGCATCAGGCAGCATCAAACCGCCTGAACAGCGCTTTCCCCTTCAGTAAACGGACACCCAGCCAGCCGCCGCACAGCGACAGCAGCGCCGCACCGCACAGCGGCAGCGCCAGCCACAGCGTCCAGTCTGGCTGCCACGGGAAATCAAAAATCTTGCGCTGAAGCCCCCACAGTGCCGCTTCCGCCCCCAGCGCCGCCGCGATTCCCGCGACCACGCCAAGCAGCGCAAACTCACACCACAGCGTACCGCGCAGCAGGCGCTGGCTGGCACCGAGCGTGCGATACACCACCAGCTCCTGCCGGCGCTGGCGCATGCCGACCTGGATCTGCGCCAGCAGCAGCAACACACCGCAAACCGTCACCAGGATCACCATGATCTCCAGCGCCTGACTCACCTGCGCCAGCACCTGTCCAATCTGCTTCAGCATGCTGCCGACATCCAGCAGGCTCAGCGTCGGGAACGCGCGGTTAAGCTGCGCCAGCAGCGCGGGATCGTTCGCCATGCGGAAGCTGGTCAGCCAGGTTTGTGGCTGCTGATCGAGCGCGCCCGGCGGGAAGATAAAGAAGAAGTTTGGCCGCAGGCTCTCCCAGTCGACCTTGCGCAGACTGGTGATCGTCGCGCTGAACTGCTGCGTATCGCCGCTAAAAGTCAGCCTGTCGCCGAGCCTGACGCCCAGACGATCGGCCAGCTCGACCTCCATCGAGACTTCACCGGCTTTCGGTGGCCAGCTGCCGGCCACCAGCGGATTGTGATCCGGACGCTCCGCCTGCCACGTCAGATTGAGCTCGCGATTCAGCGCGTTATCCAGGTTGGGATCGGCCGGCTTGCCGTTCAGCTCAGTGAGCCTTGCCCGCACGATCGGATAGAAGGTTCCGGCGTTAACCTGATGCTGCCGCAGGAACTCGTCTACCTGCGGCACCTGCTGCTGGGTCAGATTGAGCAGAAAATAGTTGGGCGCATCCGCCGGTAATTGCTGCTGCCAGCGATCGAGCAGATCGCCGCGCATCACCAGCAATAACGCCAGCAGCATAAAGGAGAGCGAAAACGCCGCCAGCTGGCTGAGCGTCATGGCAGGCTGACGCAGCAGACGGTTGATCGCCAGGCGCAGCGCCAGATTACGCACCACCAGTCTGCGCAGCAGCAGGAGCGTGCCCCAGCCGAGCAGCGCCAGCAGCAGTGCCAGCATCACCACGCCAGCCAGCAGCGCCCACAACATTTTGCTGCCGCCCATCAGCAGCGCAAGGAGCGCTACCACCACCAGCGCCATCACCGGCAGATAAATACGCAGCGGCCACAGTGTGGCTACCGCATCACGACGCAGCACGCGCAGCGGCTGTGTGGCCATCAGCAGACGGTACGGACGCAACCCGACCAGCAGCGAGATCACCACCAGCGCGCCAATCGCCCACAACCACGGCCAGACGCTGGCAGCCGGTAAAGCGGCGGGCAGCACCGGTTTGAGCATCAGCAGCAGCGCGACTTCAATGCCCTGCCCCAGCGCACTGCCAGCGATGGCCGCCAGCAGCAGCACGGCCAGCCACTGACCGATAATCAGCCGCTGCAGCGATTTCCGCGTGGCGCCCAGCGTTTTCAGCACCGCCACCAGATCGTAACGGCTGCGGCAGTAATGACTCATGGCGACGGCCACTGCGGCAATCGCCAGCAGCAGGGTTAACAGCGCCGAGAGCAGCAGGAACTGCTGCGCACGCTGCATTGAGCGGCCCAGCGCATCCTCGGAATTTTCCACGCTGATCCAGCGCTCGCCGGCCTGCAATTGCGGCTGAATCCAGCGATCATAGCGCGCCAGCGGTGCCGCCTCGCCGGAAAACTTATAGCGCCAGCTCAGACGGCTACCGGGCTGGATCGCGCCGGTTTTCTCCACGTCAGCAAGGTTCATCAGCAAACGTGGCGCCGTCTGAAACGGATTGAATCCGCCGTCCGGCTCCTGAATCACTTCGCCGGCAATGCGCAGCGTGGTATCGCCCACGTCAATGCGGTCACCGACCTTCAGGTTAAGCAGCGCCAGCAGACGCGGCGCGGCCAGCACCGTTCCGGCCACCGGACGCAGGCCGGGCGGATCCGTCTGCAGGGTGCCGAACATCGGGTACGCATCATCGACCGCTTTGACATCGGCCAGCTGCGGTGTCTCCTGCGCAAAGGTCATGGTCATAAAGCTGAGCTGCCGGCTAACCGCCAGCCCCTCTTCGCGCGCTTTGTCCAGCCACGCATCCGGTGCCGGTTTACTGCTGCGCAGCGTGCGGTCGCCCGCCATAAAGTCACGGCTCTGCTGGCTCAGCCCTTTCTCCATGCGATCGCTGATTGAGCCCAGCGCCAGCACGCAGGCCACTGCCAGCGTCAGCGCCAGCCAGACAATCAGCAGCGAGGGCGAACGCCACTCGCGCCAGAACCAGCGCCAGATCATGCTTCCTCCCACAGCTTGCCGTCGCGCAGCCGCAGGCGACGATCGCAGCGTGCCGCCAGCTGCTCATCGTGCGTCACCAGAATCAGCGTGGTGGCGAAATCGCGGTTGAGCGAAAACAGCAGATCGGCGATGCGATCGCCGGTTTTGCGATCGAGGTTACCGGTCGGCTCATCGGCAAACAGCAGGCCAGGACGGCCGCTGAAGGCGCGTGCCAGCGCCACGCGCTGCTGTTCGCCGCCGGAGAGCTGGGCCGGCAGATGGTGCAGACGATCTTTTAGTCCGAGCTGCGTCAGTATTTCAGTGGCCTGCGCGCGACTGTCGCGATCGCTGTCTCCGCGCAGCAGTGCCGGAAGCTGGACGTTCTCCAGCGCGTTGAGCGTGGGCACCAGCATAAAGGACTGAAACACAAAACCGACCTCACGCGCACGTAACGCGGCGCGTTGCTCTTCGTTCATCTGGTGCAGCGGCTGGCCCAGCAGATGCACTTCGCCGCTGCTGCCATCATCCAATCCGGCGAGAATGCCCAGCAGGGTGGATTTCCCGGATCCCGACTCGCCGATCAACGCCAGCGTCTCGGCTGGTTTGACAACCAGCTCAACTCCGGTAAGGATGGTCAGCTGATGCTCTCCCTGACCGACGGACTTAGTAAGATGATGAACTGCAACAATGTTTTCCGCTGGCATTATTCCTTCCTGTTGTTATTGCTGCTGCTGGTGTCGCGCATCGCCGCCGCCGATACCCTGCTGATTCTCGGCGATAGCCTGAGTGCCGGCTATCGCATGTCCGCCACCGCCGCCTGGCCGAGCCTGCTCGACAAAACCTGGCAACAGCAGCCCAAAGTGGTTAACGCCAGCATCAGCGGTGATACCGCCGGTCAGGGGCTGGCGCGGTTGCCGGGCCTATTAAAACAGCATCAGCCGCAGTGGGTGTTAATCGAATTGGGCGGTAACGATGGGCTGCGCGGCTTCCCGCCGCAAAACATCGCGCAGGATCTGAGTAAAATTATCGATCAGGTCAAAGCCGCTAACGCCCAGCCGCTGCTGATGCAAATTCGTCTGCCGGCTAATTATGGCCGACGCTACACCGACGCGTTCAGCGCGCTCTATCCGCGCCTCGCGCAGCAGTATCATATTCCGCTGGTACCGTTCTTTATGGAGCAGGTTTATCTGAAGCCGGAGTGGATGCAGCAGGACGGTATTCACCCCAATCCGGATGCGCAGCCGTTCATCGCCAACCTGATGGCTGAGCAACTGGCTCCGCTAGTTAAGCATGATTAACGCCGCGACGAGCCCAATGACAGGTAAAGATATGCAAAAGTCTGTATTAATAACCGGCTGCTCCAGCGGCATCGGTCTGGTGGCGGCCAACGATCTGCTGGCGCGCGGCTATCGCGTGCTGGCCGCCTGTCGCCGCGCCGACGATGTGGCGCGCATGGATGAGCTCGGCTTCACCGGCATCCAGCTGGATCTTGACGATCCGGCCAGCGTGGATGCCGCCGCCGATCGCGTGCTGGACCTCACCGATCACTGCCTGCACGGGCTGTTCAATAACGGCGGCTTCGGCCAGTACGGTCCGCTGACCAGCGTGTCGCGTCAGCAGCTGGAGCAGCAATTCTCCACCAACTTTTTTGGCACCCACCAGCTGACGCTGCGCCTGTTGCCGGCGCTGCAAAATAGCGGCGACGGGCGGATTATCAACACCAGCTCGGTGCTCGGCCTGATTTCCACGCCGGGCCGCGGCGCTTATGCCGCCAGTAAATGGGCGCTGGAGGCGTGGAGCGATGCGCTGCGCATGGAAGTGCGCCACAGCGGCGTGCGCGTCAGCCTGATTGAGCCGGGCCCGATTACCACCCGGTTTACCGAAAACGTGCAGCAGGGCGAACGCGACAAGCCCGTGCGCAACCCCGGTATCGCCGCGCGCTTTAGCCTGCCACCGGAGGCGATTCTGCCGAAACTGCGGCATGCGCTGGAGAGTAAACATCCGCGCCTGCGCTATCCGGTGACGCTGGTCGCCTGGGCGATGAGTCTGCTCAAACGACTGCTGCCGGGCTGGATGCTGGATCGCATTTTACGCAGTAACTAAACTGCAAGCCGGAATTGAACTTGAAGCCGGGGCGTTTGCCCCCATATCCTCAACACACTTTCTGCCAAGAGACGTATTCATGTCACACGCTTTGATTATCGACATCAACGAATCCAACCTGCAGCAGACGCTGGAGCAATCAATGCAGCTGCCGGTACTGTTCTACTTCTGGTCGGAGCGCAGCCAGCACTGCCAGCAGCTGACGCCGGTGCTGGAACGTCTGGCACAGGAGTACGCCGGCCAGTTTATTCTGGCGAAGCTGGATTGCGATAAAGAGCAGCTGGTGGCATCGCAGTTTGGTCTGCGCTCTCTGCCGACCGTCTACCTGTTCCAGAACGGCCAGCCGGTCGATGGCTTCCAGGGCCCGCAGCCGGAAGAGGCAATTCGCGCGCTGCTGGAGAAAGTCCTGCCGCGTGAAGAGGAGTTAAAGGCGCAGCAGGCGATGCAGCTGATGCAGGAAGGCAAGCCGCTGGATGCGCTACCGCTGCTGAAAGACGCCTGGCAGCTGAGCAATCAGAACAGTGAAATCGGTTTTCTGCTGGCAGAAGTCCTGATCACCCTGAACCGCAGCGAAGAAGCCGAAGCGGTGCTGGCTGTGGTGCCGTTGCAGGATCAGGATACGCGCTATCAGAGCCTGATTTCGCAAATCGACCTGCTGAAACAGGCCGCCGACACGCCGGAGATCCAGCAGCTCCAGGAGCAGATGGCAAGCGAACCGGACAACGCCGGTCTGGCTGCTAAACTTGCGTTACAGCTGCATCAGGTGGGCCGCAATGAAGAAGCGCTGGAGCTGTTGTTAGGTTTTCTGAAGCGCGATCTCAGCGCCGGTGACGGCGAAGTGCGCAAAATGTTCCAGGAGATTCTGGCGGCCCTCGGCACCGGCGATGCCCTCGCCTCGCGCTATCGTCGCCAGCTCTACTCGCTGCTGTACTGACCGGTACCGCGCGGTAAACGGGCCGAAGCGACTCGGCCCGACAATCTGACAGCCAGGAGGTTATATGTTAACAGTGATTCCCGTCATCATCGTGCTCGCGCTGGTTACCGTGTGGGCCGGTGTCAAAATTGTGCCACAGGGCTACCAGTGGACGGTGGAGCGCTTTGGCCGCTACACCAAAACGTTGCCGCCCGGTCTGAATTTAGTCGTGCCGTTCATGGACCGTATTGGTCGCCGGATCAATATGATGGAGCAGGTCCTCGATATTCCGTCGCAGGAGATCATCTCCAAAGATAACGCCAACGTCACCATCGATGCAGTGTGCTTTATTCAGGTGGTGGATTCGGCGCGCGCCGCTTATGAAGTCAGCAATCTTGAGCTGGCCATCATCAACCTCACCATGACCAATATCCGCACCGTGCTCGGCGGCATGGAGCTGGATGAGATGCTGTCGCAGCGCGATAACATTAATACCCGCCTGCTGCACATTGTTGATGAAGCGACCAATCCGTGGGGGGTAAAAATCACCCGTATTGAAATCCGCGACGTGCGCCCGCCGCAGGAACTGATAGCGGCCATGAACGCGCAGATGAAAGCCGAGCGTACCAAACGCGCCGATATCCTCGCCGCCGAAGGCGTTCGCCAGGCGGCCATCCTGCGCGCCGAGGGCGATAAGCAGTCGCAAATCCTTAAAGCGGAAGGCGAACGTACCTCCGCTTTTTTGCAGGCGGAAGCGCGCGAGCGTCAGGCCGAAGCCGAGGCCAACGCCACGCGGATGGTGTCAGAAGCCATCTCTGCCGGGGATATCCAGGCGATTAATTACTTTGTGGCGCAGAAATACACCGATGCCCTGCAAAAAATTGGCGAAGCGAATAACAGCAAAGTGGTGATGATGCCGCTCGATGCCAGCAGCCTGCTCGGCTCGGTGGCCGGTATCAGCGAGCTGCTGAAAGAGAGCCGTCAGGAGCGCAAACCGTGATGCTGATGGAGCTGATTGCGCATCCGCACTGGTTCTGGCTCACGCTGGGCGGTTTACTGCTGGCTGCGGAGATGCTCGGCACCAGCGGTTACCTGCTGTGGAGCGGCGTGGCGGCGGTGCTGGTCGGGATCATTGAGTGGCTGTTTCCGTTCTCGTGGACCAGCCAGGGCATGTTGTTCGCCGCCCTGACGCTGCTGTGCGTGTTTTTCTGGTATCGCTGGATGCGCTTTCGCGAAAGTGCGCAGCAGCCCAATACGCTCAATCAGCGCGGCAGCCAGCTGATTGGCCAGCACCTGACGTTAGACAGTGCGCTAAAAGACGGCGTCGGTCATGTGCGCATTGGTGACAGCAGCTGGCGCGTGCAGGCGCAGGAAGATTTGCCAGCGGGCACGCCGGTGATCGTGACCGGCGTGTCAGGCATCACGCTGCTGATTCAGCCGCGTTTGCCGCCCTCCTGATGACCGCAGCCCGCCAGGTGATTGATGATGGGACATTCGGCACCGTCATCGCCCGGGCAGGCTGCAGCCAGTTCCAGCAGACGCGCGCGCATCGCGTGCAGCTCTTCAATATGCGCCGCGATCTCATCCGCCTTCTGCAGAGTGCGCGCTTTAACATCAGCACTGTGGCGCGCCGGGTTATTAAACAGCGCGACCAGTTCGCGACACTCCTCGAGTGTGAAGCCCACCTGCCGCGCCTGGCGCAGAAAATTGAGCTCATCCAGGTGGTGCGCGCCATAACTGCGATAGCCGTTGTCACTGCGTAACGGCGGCGTAACCACCCCTTTCTGTTCGTAAAAACGAATCGCTTTGCTGGTCAGCCCGGTTTTTTTTGCTACATCGCTGATGTTCATCTCTGCCCCTTGACCTTCCCCTGAATGGAAGGTTTAGGCTTTATAACTAATGCAAACCTTGCAGCGAGTCAAACCTGATAAACGAGGAGTTGATGATGTCACACACACAATTACTGGCTCTGGACGGCTTGTCCTGTGGCCACTGTGTTAAACGCGTTAAAGAGGCGCTGGAACAGCGCAGCGATGTGGAACAGGCCGAGGTAACGCAGCAGGAAGCGCGCGTCACCGGCGCAGCCAGCGCCAGCGATCTGATTGCCACCGTTGAGCAGGCTGGTTATCACGCCACGCTGAAAAATGAGGCGTCCAGCCCAAAGCCTGATCCGTTGCCAGCTCAGGAGCCGCAGCCGGAGGCGCTGACAACGGAGTCGCAGCCGGCAGAAGAGAATCTTGCGGTGCACCATCTGCTGATAGGCGGGATGAGCTGCGCCAGCTGCGTCAGCCGCGTCGAGCAGGCGTTACAGAAAGTGCCCGGCGTGAGCCAGGCGCGCGTCAATCTGGGTGAGCGCAGCGCGCTGGTGCTGGGCGATGCCGTACCCTCAGCGCTGGTCAGCGCCGTAGACGAGGCGGGTTATTCTGCGGAAGTGATCGAAGATGAACAAACCCGGCGCGAGCGCCAGCAGGTCAGCGCACGGCAGGCGATGCGCCGCTTTAGCTGGCAGGCGGCGCTGGCGCTGATCGTCGGCGTGCCGATGATGGTCTGGGGCATGGTCGGTGATCACATGATGCTAAACGACAGCAATCAGACGCTCTGGCGCGTGCTCGGTGCCGTCACGCTGGCGGTGATGGTGCTTGCCGGCGGCCACTTCTATCGCAGCGCGTGGCGCAGCCTGCGTCATGCTACCGCCACCATGGACACGCTGGTCGCGCTCGGTACCGGTGCGGCCTGGATCTACTCAATGAGCGTCGCGCTGTGGCCGGCATTTTTCCCGCCGCAGGCGCGCCACCTTTATTTTGAAGCCAGCGTGATGATCATCGGCCTGATTAACCTCGGCCATGCGCTGGAACAGCGCGCGCGCCAGCGCGCCTCACAGGCGCTGGAGCGGCTGCTGGATTTAACCCCGGCGCAGGCCTGCGTGATCACCGCCGAAGGGGAAAAGCAACTGCCGCTGAGCGAAATCGCACCGGGCATGATGCTGAAGCTGGTGACCGGCGATCGCGTACCGGTGGACGGCGAAGTCAGCCGCGGCGAAGCCTGGCTTGACGAAGCAATGCTCACCGGCGAAGCGCTGCCGCAGTCGCGCCGTCCTGGCGATAAGATTTATGCCGGGACGCTGGTGCAGGACGGATCGCTACAGTTCACCGCCCGCGCCACCGGCAGCCATACCACGCTGGCCCGTATCATCAATCTGGTGCGTCAGGCGCAGAGCAGCAAGCCGGAAATGGGCCGGCTGGCCGATCGCATCTCGGCGGTATTTGTGCCGGTGGTGGTGGCGATTGCCTTGCTCAGCGGAGCGGTCTGGTATTTTATCGGGCCGCAGCCGCAGTTGGCCTATACGCTGGTGATTGTCACCACGGTGTTGATTATCGCCTGTCCGTGTGCGCTGGGCTTAGCCACGCCGATGTCGGTGATTGCGGGCGTCGGCCGCGCTGCCGAGCTGGGCGTGCTGGTGCGCGATGCCGATGCGCTGCAGCGGGCCAGTGAAGTCGACACCATTGTGTTTGATAAAACCGGCACCCTGACCCAGGGTACGCCGCAGGTCAGCGAGGTGCTGCTGTACAGCGACTGGGATCGTCAGCAGGTATTGCAGGCGGCCGCCCAGCTGGAGCTGGGATCGGGGCATCCGCTGGCGAAGGCCATCGTCGCCGCCGCACCGACCGTCAGTGATGCCCGCGTTGCGCAATTTCGTACAATACGTGGCAAAGGCGTGAGTGCTACTGTCGCTGACAGAACGCTGCTGCTGGGCAATGCGGCGCTGCTGGAAGAGCAGCACATCGACCTGCGCGACGCACAGCAGGATATCGCGCGGCTCGCCGCGCAGGGCGCCACGCCGGTGCTGCTGGCGGATCAGCAGCAGCTGCTGGGCCTGATCGCCCTGCGCGACCAGCTGCGTCCGGAGAGCCGTGCGGCGCTACAGCGGCTGCATCAGTTGGGCTACCGTCTGATCATGCTGACCGGTGACCATCAGACCACTGCCGAAGCCATCGCTGCCGAAGCGGGCATTGATGAGGTGATCGCTGGCGTGCTGCCGGACGGTAAAGCGCAGGCGATAGCGCAGCTGCAACAGCAGGGGCGCAGCGTGGTGATGGTGGGCGACGGCATCAACGACGCCCCGGCGCTGGCGCAGGCGGATGTGGGGATCGCCATGGGCGGCGGCAGCGATGTGGCGGTTGAAACCGCGGCGATGGCGCTGATGCGCAACGATCTGCACTGCGTGGCCGACGCGCTGGCGATGGCCAACGCCACGCTGCGCAATATGCGGCAGAATCTGCTGGGTGCCTTTGTCTATAACAGCCTGGGCATTCCGATTGCTGCCGGCGTACTCTATCCGTTTACCGGCGTGCTGCTCAGCCCCATCGTCGCCGGTGCCGCCATGGCGCTGTCGTCGATCACCGTGGTGAGCAATGCTAACCGTTTGCTACGCTTTAAACCGGCGCAGCGGCAATAGCAACCTCTGCCCTGTCTTTCGCTGAGCGAAATCGCTAGCATGGATTTTTGACTTAAAAAGGACACGGCATGAGACGCAGTGTGTGGCACCGCCTGCAACAGCTGGCCAGCAGCCTGTTCCCCGCCAGCTACAGCTGGCCCGCCATGGATATCAGACTCGGAGACCGCCGTCTGCATCTGGCTGGCAGTATTCATATGGGCACGCGCGATATGCAACCGCTGCCGGCCGGCTTGCTGCGCCAGCTGCAGAAAGCCGATGCGCTGGTGGTGGAAGCGGATATTACCCGCGGCAGTTCACCGTTTAGTGAGGGTGAAGCGTATCCGCCGCTGGCAACGCGGCTGACGCCAGAGACGCTGCAGCAGCTGACGGCGCTGTGCGATGAGCTGTCACTGAACATCGCGCTGTTTGATAGCCTGCCGTTCTGGCAAATTGCGCTGATGCTGCAGGCGCAGCAGGCGCAGCGGCTGGGGCTGCGACCGCAGTACGGTATCGACTATCAGCTGCTGCAGGCAGCGCAGGCGGCAGGAAAACGCATTATTGAGCTGGAAGGGCCGGAAACGCAGATCGCGTTGCTGAAATCACTACCGCAGGATGGCCTGGCGCTGCTGCTGGATACGCTGGAACACTGGCACACCAACGCGCGACTGCTGCAAACCATGATCAGCTGGTGGCTGGATGCGCCGCCCGCCAGTCAGCCGGTGGCGCTGCCGACTACGTTCAGTAGTGAACTGAACGATACTCTGATGCGCAACCGTAATCAGCACTGGCGCGAGCTGCTGCTGGCGTTGCCGCGCGGGCGCTATGTGGTGGCGGTCGGTGCACTGCATCTGTACGGCGAAGACAATTTGCCGCAGCTGCTGAAGGCATAAAAAAAGAAGGCCAATATTGCTATCGGCCCGTCAAAGAGGAATTTGTTTATGATTTTGGTTATCGCCAGGGTGACTGGCGCCGGCCAATTTTCGCGCAAAGTTCAGATTTTCGCCAGTACTTTCACGCAAACCGAGATAAGAATTTTCGTAGCAAGGATTGATTATGACACCCGCCGTAAAACTGCTGGAAAAACAACAGGTCGCTTTTACCCTGCATCCCTACGAGCATGACAGCCATGAAACCCACTTCGGTGACGAGGCGGTGCGCAAGCTCAACCTGGATGCGCGCCAGGTGTTTAAAACCCTGCTGGTGGCGCTTAACGGTGATGGCAAAGCGCTGGCAGTGGCGGTGACGCCGGTCTCTTCACAGCTGGATTTGAAAAAAGTCGCCAAAGCGCTGGGGGCGAAGAAAGCCGACATGGCCGATCCGCAACTGGCGCAGCGCGTCACCGGCTATCTGGTGGGTGGCATCAGTCCGCTGGGGCAGAAAAAGCGACTGCCGACGGTGATCGATCAGCAGGCCAGCGAATTCCCGACCATCTTTATTTCCGGCGGCAAGCGCGGGCTGGATATCGAACTGGCCGCGCAGGATCTGGCACGGCTGCTGGATGCCACGCTGGCTGACGTGGCGCGCCGCGATTAATCAGGCTGCTGCGCGCACAGCTGGTCGATCATCCAGCGCCCGGCCGGGCCCGGCGGATTGCGCCGCGACCAGATGACATCCACTGCGATATGCTGCGGCCAGCCCGGCACCGGCAGCTCGCGCAAGACCTGATGACCAAACTGCTGCACCAGCCAGCGCGGCAGTACGCTCCAGCCAAACCCCTGCTCCGCCATCTCCAGCAATAAAAGATAGGTTGGTGCCGACCAGGTGCGGCCGGCCGGCAGCGGCTGGCGGGTTTCCACCCAGGTATTGAGCCGCAGCTGACGCAATTCGCCCAGCTGTGCCTCGCTCACCTGCGAACGGGCTGCCAGCGGGTGATCCTGATGCAGAAAAATCGCCATTTGCGCTTCAACCTGCAGTCGCGCCACCGCCAGATCCGGCGGCAAACGCGGCTGCGCGCGCACCACGCCAAGATGTACGCGCCCGGCCTGCAGTAAATCCAGCACATCCTCATCTTCCGCAATCATGCATTCAAACTCGATATCCGGATAGCGTGCCTCAAAGCGCGTCAGCAGATTTTCATGGTGATCGGCCTGCCAGAAGTCGGAAATGGCCAGGCTGAGGCGCGGCTCAACGCCCTGCGACAGCCGCACCGCCAGTTCATCCAGCCGCTGGCTGGCAGCAAGAATTTGCTGCACCTGCGCCAGCGCGCGCTGGCCCTGAGCGGTCAGCACCGGCTGGCGTCCGCTGCGATCAAACAGCGCAAAGCCTAAGTCATCTTCGAGATTGGCCACCGCGCTACTGATGGTGGACTGACTTTTTGCCAGCGCACGCGCCGCTGCAGAAAACGAGCCGCTGGCGACGGTCTGGACAAATGCCTCAAGGGATTCTGGTGAGTACTTCATGCTGAACCATCGCTTTTATCGATAGGTAATCATTTTATCTTAGCATTGTGCAGTGAGAAAATGCGTGGCGTTACTCAAAAGGAGGTTTATATGCGTACCCGTTCACTGAAAGAACGTTTTTGTCATGCCGCAGGCTTTGAAGGGTTAGCGATCGTCACGGTTGCGCCGCTGGCCGCCTGGGCCATGGATAAACCGCTGTTTCAGATGGGCGCGCTGGCGATTATGCTGTCGACCGTCGCCATGCTGTGGAACATCATTTATAACAGCGGTTTTGACCGTCTCTGTCCGCCGCAGCGCCAGCGCGGTCTCGGCCTGCGCGCGCTGCATGCGCTCGGCTTTGAGGGCGGCTTTATCCTTATTGGCCTGCCGATTGCCGCGTGGATGTTGCACATTTCGCTGCTGGAGGCTTTCCTGCTGGAAGTGGCGTTCTTTCTGTTCTTTCTGCCCTACACCATGGCTTACAACTGGGCATGGGATAAGCTGCGCCAGCGCTGGGTGAGCCAGAAATCCTGCCGCGCCTGAAAAACCACGGGCGGCTGAAGTGCCGCCCGTGTTGTCACTCGTGCGCCGCGCGCGGCCAGATCCACGCCAGGATCATCTGCGGATAGCTGCGCTTCTTTTGCTTCTCCAGCGCTTTGTCGCGCTCCTCAACCTGCTGCGGTGTCAGGTGCACAATCTGCGGTGGCGCATAATCGGCGACGCGCAGCGGTGAGTGCTGACTGACATAGCTGCGCAGTACCTCGGCATCACGCAGGCCGCTGTTGCGGAAACCAGCATGGCCATCAATCACCGGATAGCCGTCGCCGCCGCTGGCGTTAAAGCTGTTAGTGGCCATGCGATAGGTTTTATCCAGCTGCAGCGGCTCGCCATTGATTTTCACTGCGCTGACGCTTTTGCCATCGGCCACCAGGCTGATGTTGCTGAACTGCGCGAAACCGCCGGAATCGGCTTTGATATTCGCCACCGTCGCCAGGTAGTTCAGCAGCTCTTTGCCCGTAAGCGTCACGGACACCACCTGATTGCCAAACGGCTGGATCTGCAACAGATCGCGCCAGCTGATCTCTTCCTGCGCCAGCGAGGTGCGAATACCGCCGCCGCTGATAACGGCAAAGTCGGCCTGAGTAGCCGCCATCTGCGCGCGCAGGATCAGCTGAGCCAGTGGCATTTGTTCAAAGCGCACCTTGCTGCGGTCGCCATCAAACACGCTGTCGCTGCGACCCACGTTGACCGCCAGCTGTTTGCCGGCGCGCAGCTGATACGGCGTCAGCAGCTTCATCATTGCGCCGTTCTGCGCTATCGCTTCCTGATACGGCAGCCAGGTTTCGCTGCCATCAAGGTTCTTCACCTTGTGCTTAAGGTTGACCGGAATCAGCTGATAGTTATCCAGCGTCAGCTCACCGTTGCGGAAGGTGAAATCGCCGCGACCGACAAATTTCCCCCACTCTTTTGCCTGCACGATCCACACGCCGTTCTGGCGATCCGGCTGGCACGGCTGTCCGGGCTGATAATCCGCCACGCTGACGTTCTCTTTTGCCATGCACACCGCATCGTGCGAATGCCCGCCGACGATCACATTAACCGTGCCCGGCGGCAGGCTGCGCGCCAGTTCCACATCACCCGGTGCGTTGCTGCCATGCTGCCCATCGTCGTAGTGGCCCATGTGCGTCAGCGCGATAATCACATCCGGCTTGTCGCTGGCGCGCAGTTCCGCCACCGCTTTTTCCGTCTCTTTCACCGGATCGCGAATCTCTATCTGCGCCACGTTTTGCGGATTGGCGATGCGCAGCGTATCAGTGGTGGTCAGGCCGATCACCGCAATTTTCAGTCCCATACGATTGAATATCGCCCACGGCTTAAACAGGCGCTTATCGCTGCCTTTGGCATAAATGTTGGCGGCAAGAAACGGAAACTTCGCCCATTTCTGCTGCTTTTGCAGCACGCTGAGCGGTTTGTCGAATTCGTGGTTACCGAGCGCCATCGCGTCATAGCCGATAAGGTTCATGCCGCGAATGTCCGGCTCGGCGTTCAGCACATCCGATTCCGGCACGCCGGTGTTGACGTCGCCCGCCGACAGAATTAGCGCGCCGCCGCCCTTCGCCTGCACATCGTACCGCTGCTGATCCATCAGCGTTTTCTGCGCGGCCAGACCATATTCACCCTGCGCGTTGGCCCAGAAGTGGCCGTGATGATCGTTGGTGTGCAAAATGCTGAAACGGTAGCTGCGGTCCGGCTGCCACGCCTGCGCCAGCAGCGGCAACAGCAGCATAATCAGCGCCAGCCAGCGCCCTCTGTGCGGTGATAACAACAAAGCCGATCTCCTTATTCTGCGTTTTTTACCGGGCGGTGCGCCTGATGTGCTTTTTCGCCCTTCTGTGTCGCACAGTTCGCCCTTTAACTCAAGGCCAAAGGCGAATACAGTCATGCATGACGTAACAATCTGATAACGAAATTCCCACCCCTTCAGGATCTTTATGGCAAGTGAACAGACGTTAACCCCGACGCGGCGCACCGGGCGTACCGCTTTTGGCATTCTTGGTGCCATCAGTCTCGCGCATCTGCTGAACGATATGCTGCAATCGCTGTTACTGGCGATCTATCCGCTGCTGCAGAAAGATTTCAGCCTCAGCTTTGTGCAAATTGGTTTGATTACGCTGACGTATCAGGTTACGGCCTCATTATTACAACCGCTGATTGGCTATTACACCGACAAATATCCGAAACCCTGGTCACTGCCGGTCGGGATGGGGTTTACCTTGTTCGGTCTGGTGCTGCTGACCTTTGCCAGCACTTATCCGCAGGTGCTGCTGGCCGCAGCGCTGGTTGGCTGCGGCTCATCGGTGTTCCATCCGGAATCGTCGCGCGTGGCGCGTATGGCCTCCGGCGGCCGCCACGGGCTGGCTCAGTCGCTGTTTCAGGTCGGTGGTAACTTTGGCAGCGCACTCGGGCCGCTGCTGGCCGCCATCATCGTCGCGCCCTATGGCAAAGGCCATCTCAGCTGGTTCATGCTGGCCGCGCTGCTCGGCATCATTGTGCTGCTGCAGGTGAGCCGCTGGTACAGCCACCAGCAGCGCGCCACGCAGGCCAGCGCTGCCAGCAGGCCGCGTAACCCCCTGCCGCGCAATAAAGTGGCGCTGGCCATCGGCATTCTGCTGCTGCTGATATTCTCCAAGTACTTTTATCTCACCAGCCTGAGCAGCTATTACACCTTCTATCTGATGCACAAATTCGGGCTGTCCGTGCAGGCCTCGCAGTTCCATCTGTTTGCCTTTCTCGGCGCGGTCGCCGCCGGCACCATTATCGGTGGGCCGATAGGCGATAAAATCGGACGGAAATATGTCATCTGGGGATCGATTCTCGGCGTGGCGCCGTTTACCCTGCTGTTACCGCACGCCAGCCTGATGTGGACCAGCGTGCTGAGCGTCATTATTGGTCTGATCCTTGCCTCGGCGTTTTCCGCCATTCTGGTCTATGCCCAGGAGCTGCTGCCGGGGCGTATCGGTATGGTTTCCGGGCTGTTTTTCGGTTTTGCTTTTGGCATGGGCGGCCTCGGCGCGGCGGTCCTGGGCGTAGTAGCCGACCACACCAGTATCGAATGGGTGTATCAAATCTGCGCCTGGCTGCCACTTATTGGCTTGTTGACCGCTTTCTTACCTGATCAGCAGCAGCGCTGAGCCCTTTCGGGGGGCAACTATTTTTCTCTGCCCCCCTCCATTCTGCATAAATCCTGCCGATATGCTGAGATAACTGAGGAAAATAGCGCTTCGGCTGCGTTTTTGTCTCATTTTTTCAATTTTTTCGTCTTTCACCGCTCAAATGTTTAAACGCGGCGAACGATTGTGCATTACACTAGGTTGTTACAAGCGGATACATTTGCACACAAGGAGACAGGCATGCATCACACTACCCCGTTGATCACCACCATTGTCGGAGGTCTGGTCCTCGCATTTCTCCTTGGTATGCTGGCGAATCGCCTGCGCATCTCGCCGCTGGTCGGCTATCTGCTGGCCGGCGTGCTGGCGGGTCCTTTTACCCCGGGCTTCGTCGCGGATACCAATCTGGCCCCCGAACTGGCTGAACTCGGCGTTATTCTGCTGATGTTCGGCGTCGGTCTGCACTTCTCGCTTAAGGATTTGATGTCGGTAAAGTCGATCGCCATTCCCGGTGCCATCGCGCAGATCGCGGTCGCCACGCTGCTGGGAATGGGTCTGTCATGGGCGATGGGCTGGTCATGGATGACCGGCCTGGTGTTTGGCCTGTGTCTTTCTACCGCCAGTACCGTGGTGCTGCTGCGCGCGCTGGAAGAGCGTCAACTGATTGATAGCCAGCGCGGGCAGATCGCCATCGGCTGGCTGATCGTCGAAGACCTGGTGATGGTGCTGACGCTGGTGCTGCTGCCGGCCATCGCCGGCATGCTGGAGCAGGGAAATGCCAGCCCGACGCTGCTGGCGTGGGACCTGTTACTGACCATCGGCAAAGTCGCTGCCTTTATGGTGCTGATGATGGTGGTCGGCCGCCGCGTGGTGCCGTGGATTCTGGCCAAAAGCGCCGCCACCGGTTCACGCGAGCTGTTTACGCTGTCGGTACTGGCGCTGGCGCTGGGTATCGCGTTTGGCGCGGTGGAATTCTTTGATGTTTCCTTTGCCCTCGGCGCCTTTTTTGCCGGCATGGTGCTGAATGAATCAGAGCTCAGCCACCGGGCGGCACACGACACGCTGCCGCTGCGCGATGCGTTTGCCGTGCTGTTTTTTGTCTCGGTCGGCATGCTGTTCGATCCGATGATCCTGCTGGAGCAGCCGCTGGCGGTGCTGGGTGCGCTGGCCATTATCGTGCTGGGCAAATCGATTGCCGCCTGGCTGCTGGTCACGCTGCTCGGCCACTCGCGGCGCACCGCGCTGACCATCTCCGTCAGCCTGGCGCAGATTGGCGAATTCGCTTTTATCCTCGCCGGACTGGGGATTTCGCTCGGTATGCTGAGCGACGAAGGCCGCAACCTGGTGCTGGCGGCGGCGATTCTCTCCATCATGCTTAATCCGATTCTGTTTACCGTGCTGGAGCGTTATCTCGACAAAACCGAGACCATGGAAGAGCAGACACTGGAAGAGGCAATTGAAGAAGAGAAGCAGATTCCGGTGGATATCTGCAATCATGCGGTGATCGTGGGTTACGGTCGCGTCGGCAGCCTGCTGGGACAGCAGCTGATGGAAGCTGATGTGCCGCTGGTGGTAGTGGAGAATTCGCGCCCGCGCGTCGAAGCGCTGCGCGAACAGGGCATCAAAGCCGTGCTGGGCAACGCGGCGCGAGTCGATACCATGGATTTAGCGCGTCTTGACTGCGCGCGCTGGCTGCTGCTGACCATCCCCAACGGCTATGAAGCCGGGGAAATTGTTACCGCCGCGCGCGAAAAGCGGGCAGATATTGAGATTATCGCCCGGGCGCATTACGACGACGAAGTGGCCTATATCATGGAGCGTGGCGCCAATCGCGTGGTAATGGGCGAGCGGGAGATTGCCAACAGTATGCTGCATGTATTGCAGGAAGAGATCGCGCAAAACCCGATTGTGCGCGAGTGCCCGATTTAAGACGTTATTAATTTGCCAGGTCGCCATGAATGGCGCCCCTACCATAAGGTGCGCCGCCATGGAGACCCATGTAGGGTGCGCATTCATGCGCACCGTTTCGCAAAGCGCAGATATCCATGACGGATAGCTGGTCAACCCGCCGTTATTACCTGTCCCAGTAAGACTCTTCTAAACTGTCTTCCCGCTCCGGCAGCCCGCGCGTCAGACGCGGTGAGTGCTGGTTCAGCACCTGATAACTGACGCGGTTGGCATATTTACACACCTGCGCCAGCGACGAGTAGGTCAGGTATTCGCGAGCGTGTTTGCTGGAGTTTGGCACTTTCTGACGGTGGAAATTGTTGGCGGTAATATCGTGCAGCAGCGCCGCCAGCGCGCCATCACCGGCACCGTTGGTGTTCATGATCTTCTCCGGACCGCCCATGTAAGGCGCAATGTGCGAGAAGATCCGCAGCGGCTGCTGGCAATCCTGATGGCGCATGGCGCGGCTGAACTCATACTGGTTGAACTCGGCAATCGCCCCCGGCAACAGCGGATGATTGGTTTTGCGCTTAAACGCCTCTTCGGTGAACCCGGCCATATACAGCCCGGTCGGTCCGGCGGTGCACAGCACCAGATCGACCCAGTCCAGCGCCATGTTGGAGGCCAGCAGCGGATCTGCTTCGCCGGTCAGCGCGAACGCTTCCTCTTCATTCATCGCCACAATCGAGACGTGTTCGCGCAGGAAATCGCGCCAGAACTGCGGGTTATCCTGAATCACATATTTGGTACCCAGCGTCAGCACCACCGGTACATTGTGCTTTTTGGCGAACTCAATGGCCCGCAGCGTCGCGTCCGGCATCGGTTCGCCCGGCTGACAGCGCACCAGGTAGGATGTCAGCACCAGCGCCGACGCACCGGCAATCACCTCTTCCGGAATACTGGCGGCCTGCAGCTGGTTCATCAGGCCAGGGCTGATAGCAAAGGTGCGCTCGCCCTGCTCGCCGATCAGGGTAAAGCAGCGGCCAATGGCGCCATCGACGCCCTGCAGGAAGTTAAGGTCCATGCGGCTGGAGGTATTGCACAGGTAGCGATAGGCGTAACCGCCAATCTGGATGTTGTTACACATCACGCCGAGCAGCACCGAACGGTCATCAGCCAGCACCGAGTAGTTGTGCAGCGTATTACCGATGGTGCCGCCGGCAAACTGGTGGCTAATCAGCTGCTCGCGCATCAGCTCGTTGTACAGCGCTTCGGCGGTCGCATCGTCGATCACCAGCGAATGACCCGCGCTCAGACCATAGCGCTGCAGGAAGTCGTCATCGACTTTGGCTTCGATATCCACCAGCGTCTGGTCGATACCCACCACCCAGCTGCCCTCTTCCTGCTCCTGCTGGGAAGCCTGCAGCAGCGGATCGCGCGCGTTGACGGGGAAATAGTGTTTGGATTTGCGTTTGCCGGGAAATTTCATGAAAGCTGCCGTCAGGGAAAATCAGGCAGAGAATGATATCACATTCTCTGCCGCACCCTTAGCGGCGCGCTTGTACCAGCTGCACCATCATCTCGATGTGCTCATCATCCGCATTAAGCGCCGGAATGTATTCAAATTTCTCGCCGCCAGCGTGCAGGAAGATTTCGCAGTTTTCGCCGCTGATCTCCTCCAGCGTCTCGAGGCAGTCCGCCGCAAAGCCCGGACTCATCACCTGCACATGTTTGATCCCTTTGGCCGGCAGGCTTTTCATGGTCTCATCCGTGTACGGCATCAGCCACGGCTCGCGGCCAAAGCGCGACTGGAAGGTCATCATGATTTTATGCGGCGCAATGCCGAGCGCGGCGGCCAGGGCATCGGTGGTGTCTTTACAGCGCAGCGGATAATCGTCGCCTTCATTGGCGAAGCGCTGCGGAATGCCGTGGTAAGAGAGCACCAGCAGATCCGGCTCGCCGTGTTGGGCAAACGAGCGCTCTACCGAGGCCTTCAGCGCGGCGATATAGGCCGGATGTTCGGCGTAATCGCGGATAAACGCCACTTCCGGCAGGGAACGCAGCGGTTTAAAGCTGGCCGCCAGGCCATCCCACACTGCCGCCACGGTGGAGCAGGAGAACTGCGGATAGAGCGGCAGCACGATGAATTTGGTGACGCCCTGCGCCAGCAGACGCTCCACCGCACCGTTGAGGCTCGGCTGGCCGTAACTCATGCCCAGCTCTACCGGCATATCCAGCCGCTGCGCCAGCGCGGCACGCTGCCGCTTGCTGAACACCATCAGCGGGGAACCTTCGTCCATCCACACCGATGCGTACAGCTTCGAGACGCGCGGCGAGCGGAACGGCAGAATGATGAAATTGAGAATCGGCCACCACAGCCAGCGCGGCGTATCCACCACGCGCGGATCGCCGAGGAACTGTTTCAGATAGCGTTTCACCGCCGCGGTGGTCGGTGCGTCTGGTGTACCTAAGTTAACCAGTAAAACCCCAGGCTTATCTTGCCTCATTGTATTTCCTTGATGTCGCAGACAATGGTTCTGAATCGGGGGAAATTGTAGCGGAAAAAGCGGAGGGGGAAAGCAATTGCTGCAAAAGGGCCGGACAACCGGCCCTGGTCACCACTTAGCCGAGGATATCGGCCAGCTGTGCACTCACTTCGGTCACCTGGCGGGTGCCGTCGATTTTGTGGTATTCGGTGTTACCGGCTTCGGCTTCTTTGCTGTAGTAAGCAATCAGCGGCGCGGTCAGCTGATGGTATTCCACCAGACGCTTACGCACAGTCTCTTCCTGGTCATCTTTACGCGTGGTCAGCTCTTCGCCGGTCACGTCGTCTTTACCTTCCACTTTTGGCGGATTGTATTTGATGTGGTAAACGCGGCCTGACGGCGCATGCACGCGGCGGCCGACAATGCGATCGACAATCAGTTCGTCCGGTACGGCGAACTCGAGCACGTAATCCACCTTGATGCCCGCTTCTTTCATGGCGTCAGCCTGCGGAATGGTGCGTGGGAAACCATCGAGCAGGAAGCCGTTTTTGCAGTCTTCCTGCGCGATACGCTCTTTAACCAGCGCAATCACCAGCTCGTCCGTTACCAGTTTACCGGCATCCATGATGGCTTTCGCCTGCTGGCCCAATTCGGTGCCGGCTTTGACAGCCGCACGCAACATGTCGCCCGTGGAGATCTGCGGAATACCGTATTTCTCCATGATGAATTGAGCCTGAGTGCCCTTACCTGCGCCCGGTGCCCCGAGCAGAATAATACGCATTGCGTAATTCCCCTTGCGAATCGCATTGATCAATCTGAGAAGGCCAAGAACATACCATTATGACCCGCACACCACAAGGCAACGGGCCCCCGGGCGCTGAAAGGCCTACTTTGACCTGCTTTAGCGCTGTGCGCCAGTAGCACGCACGTTTTTAAGAATTTCGGCTGTCTCTGAGCACCTCGCGCAGCCGTTTTTTTAGCGCAGCGGTGACATTCTGTGGCTTATTGCCGTTGCCGCGTACGCTGACCGGCAAAAACAGGCGATGCGGCGCGGGCAGCAGCTGCATATCCGCGGGCAACGCTGGCAGCGCACTGCCGGGCGGCAAGGGCAGCAGCGCAAACGGCAGGCCGGGCTGGTGAATCGACTGCAGCGTGAACGGCGTATCCAGCGTCAGGCTGTCGACACTGGCAACGTTGAAGGGCTGCCAGTCGTCCTGCGCCATGCACTCCAGCGCGCGTTCCGGCGCGTCACCCAGCGCCAGTCCCTGTTCGAACAACCGCAGTTCGCTGCGCACCAGCGTACTAAAATCATGAGTACGCAGCGCAATCAGCACCAGATCGTCGCTCAGCATCGCATGCTGATTCAGTTGGGTGACAAACAGTCGTGCCTCGCTGATGAGTCGTTTATGCAACACGCTGGCGAAGGAGCCGGACGCGTGCGTCACGCCCTGGCTCTGGCAGGCACTCAGATTGCGCACCCGGCCCTGCTGCATATCGACGTGATCGACCAGCGCGATATTGCCCGCCATCATCGGCAGGGCCGGCAGCACGCTAAGTTCACTGACCGGATATTGCGCGGCGTAGCGCGTCTGATTGCGCGCCTGCTCCTGGCGCAGAAACAGTTGCGAGAGCAGCACGCGCGCGATGTGCAGTGAGGGGGCAAAAAACAGATCGTAATTTTCCAGCCGATAGTGACGGGACAGCAAGCCGCGCAGCCGATCGCGCGCCGCCGCCCTGGCAGTAGCCTGTTGTGAAGTCATCACGTGACATTTCTCTTGGTTATTCTGCTGTGTGAAGCTGGCGCTGGCAGCGGACATCGCCGCTGCTTTACACAGCGAAGCCGGTCCGTCAACCCGCCAGATTAAGCAGGAAAGGTTAGGTTAATGCGGCTGGACATTAAAATGATATAAACTGACAATCCCTGTTAGGTTTTTACACAGGGGATGAGTATGACCGCGCTTCCGTCGTTACGTGCACTGCACTATTTTCATCAGGCGGCGCTGCATTGCAGCTTTAGCGTCGCGGCCGAATGTCTCCATGTCACCCACAGCGCCATCAGCCATCAGATTCGCCAGCTGGAGAGCTGGATGGGCAAACCCCTGTTCATCCGCACCAACGGGCGCGTGCGCTTAACCTCTCACGGCGAACGCCTGCTGGTGAGCTGCCAGAAAGCCTTTAGCGAACTCTCTACCACCTGCGTAAGTATTCGCACCGGGATGCGCAATCATCTGAGCGTCGCCTGTACCCCGAGTTTTTTATCCCAGTGGCTGATTCCGCGCATCAGCAGCTTTTACCAGCGCTATCCCGATATTGAAGTGCAATTTCAGCCGCAGGGCGATATTGCTCAGCTGCGCAGCGAACACACCGATGTGCTGATCCTCAGTTATGAACAGGCGCCGGACGACGACATTGATGCCTCGCTCATCAGCGATGATTACGTTGGCCCGCTGTGCGCCCCACAGTACGCGGCGCGTTTTCACAGCGAGCAGGATCTGGCGTCGCTGCCGCTTTTGCACGCCGATACCCGCCTGCAGGCCTGGGCCGAATGGGCGAAAATCAGCGGCGTGCGCGGTAATTTTTGGCTGGGCAAACATTTCGATAATCTGACGCTGGCGATTCAGGCCGCGAGAAACGGGCTGGGCGTGATTGTGGCGCCGCGTCTGCTGGTGCGTCAGGAGCTGAACGACGGCACGCTGATTGCGCCGCTGGGGTTTGTGCGCGCCGACCGTGCCACCTGGATGATGACCAAGCGGTCACGCCAGCACGATGCGGAGATTACGTTGTTCCGGGATTGGCTGCGGGATGAAGCGCTGAAGTAAGCAAGGGCGGCATAAATAAAAAAAGGTCGTCATTAATGACGACCCTACGAATATGTGATTTTTTAAGGTCGTCATTAATGACGACCCTACAGAGAGTGGACAGTTGTCAAATCGGTGACAGGTAACCTGTAGGGTCGGCATTCATGCCGACCGTTCCGATTACCGCACCGCGTTACGCCGTCAGCAACTGATTCATGCGGCGGATAAACTGGTTAGGATCGTCCAGCGTGCCGCGCTCAGCCAGCAGCGCCTGATCCAGCAGCAGTTCAACCCATTCCGCAAAGCGCGCTTCATCCTGCGTATCAGCCACGCGTTTCACCAGTGTATGCTCCGGGTTGATCTCAAAGATGTACTTCACTTCCGGCACATCCTGACCGGCCGCGGCGAACAGCTTCGCCATCTGCGTGGTCATTTCGTTGGCGTCAGTGGTGACAATCGCTGGCGTGTCAGTGAGGCGATGGGTCAGGCGCACCTCTTTGACGCGCTCGCCCAGCAGGGTTTTCACGCGATCGACGAACGGCTCCAGCGCTTTTTCCGCTTCCTTCTGTGCTTCCGTCTCTTCATCCGCCAGCTTGCTCAGCGACTCATCCGCTTTGCTCACCGACTGGAACGCTTTGCCATCGAATTCCGTCAGGTAGCTCATCATCCACTCGTCGATACGATCGGACAGCAGCAGGACCTCGATGCCTTTCTTACGGAACAGCTCCAGATGCGGGCTGCTTTTCGCGGCGGCATAGCTGTCGGCAGTGATGTAGTAAATCTTCTCCTGCCCTTCAACCATGCGGCTAACGTAATCTTCCAGTGAAACGGTCTGCGCCGCGCCTTCGCTCTGGGTGGTGGCGAAACGCAGCAGTTTAGCAATCGCCTCCTGGTTGGCATGATCTTCCGCCGGGCCCTCTTTCAGCACCAGACCGAACTCTTTCCAGAACAGCTGATATTTCTCTGCGTCGTCTTTAGCCAGTTTTTCCAGCATCTGCAGGCTGCGTTTGGTCAGCGCGGCGCGCAGGCTCTGCGTGACGCGGCTGTCCTGCAGGATCTCACGGGAGACGTTGAGCGGCAGATCGCTGGAATCTATCAGGCCACGCACAAAGCGCAGGTAGTTCGGCATGAACTGTTCCGCGTCATCCATGATGAAGACGCGCTGCACGTACAGCTTCAGACCGTGCTTGCTGTCGCGGTTCCACATGTCGAACGGCGCACGCGACGGGATGTACAGCAGACTGGTGTACTCCTGCTTACCTTCGACGCGGTTGTGGCTCCAGATGGCCGGATCGCTGAAATCATGAGCGATGTGTTTGTAGAACTCGTTGTACTCTTCGTCGCTGATTTCGCCTTTGTTGCGCGTCCACAGCGCCTGGGCTTTGTTGATCTTCTCCCAGGTGACGGTATCGTTCTCTTCGTCTTTGGTCTCGATCTCCACCGGCAGCGCGATGTGATCGGAATATTTGCTGATCACGTTGCGCACGCGCCACGCATCGAGGAAGTCATCTTCGCCTTCACGGAAGTGCAGCGTAATTTCGGTGCCGCGATCGGCTTTCTCAATCTCCGCCAGCGTATACTCGCCTTCGCCGGCGGATTCCCAGAACACGCCTTCGTCGGCTTTGGCGCCCGCAGCACGGGTGCGTACCGTCACTTTGTCAGCCACGATAAACGCCGAGTAGAAACCGACGCCGAACTGGCCGATCAGCTGGCTGTCTTTTGCCTGATCGGAACCCATCGATTCCAGAAACGCTTTGGTACCGGATTTCGCGATGGTGCCGAGGTTTTCAATCACCTCATCACGACGCATACCGATGCCGTTATCGCTCAGCGTCAGCGTGCGTTTTTCCTTGTCGACCGAGATACGCACGCGCAGGTCGCCATCGCCTTCGTACAGATCCGGCGTCGACAGTGCGCGGAAGCGCAGCTTGTCAGCCGCATCGGAGGCGTTGGAGATCAGTTCACGCAGGAAAATCTCTTTGTTTGAATAGAGGGAATGGATCATCAGGTGCAGAAGTTGTTTTACCTCTGACTGGAAGCCACGCGTCTCTTGTCCTTTCATGGTCATTGCTACCTCAACAGAATCGGGGTTGATCAATTGTTGAGAGTGAAATGGGGATGGTGGGAAGAATTTCAAGCCGGTATCGCAGCAGGATACCGGCAAGTGGTCAGAATTTAATCTTGTGCCGTCCGGCAAGCGAGTGCGACAGCGTTGTGCCGTCGACCATTTCCAGTTCACCGCCGACCGGAACCCCGTGCGCGATGCGGCTGGCGTCAACGCCATACTGGCCGCACAGCTCGGCGATATAGTTAGCCGTGGCTTCGCCTTCCACCGTTGGGTTGGTGGCGAGGATCACTTCCTGCAGCGTCTCACGTTCAAGGCGCTGCTCCAGCCGATCCAGGCCAATATCCTGCGGGCCGATGCCGTCCAGTGGCGATAGATGGCCCATCAGCACAAAGTAACGACCGCCAAACTGGCCGGTCTGCTCAATGGCGTGGATATCCGCCGGGCTCTCCACCACGCAAATCTGGCCGTTTTGCTGACGGCGGGGATTGGCGCAGATGGTGCAGATCTCCTGCTCGGTGAAGGTGCGGCAGTCGGAACAGTGGCCGATCTCTGCCATGGCGCGGGTCAGCGCCTGCGCCAGACGCATGCCACCGCTGCGATCGCGCTGCAACAGATGAAACGCCATGCGCTGCGCCGATTTCGGGCCAACGCCCGGCAAACAGCGCAGCGACTCCATCAAAGCTTCAAGCAGTGGACTGGTTTGCATCAGAACGGCATCTTGAAGCCAGGCGGCAGCTGCATACCGGCAGAGACGGATGCCATCTTCTCTTTCTGCGTTTCATCAATACGGCGCGCCGCATCGTTGAACGCCGCAGCGATCAGATCTTCCAGCATCTCTTTGTCATCTTCCAGCAGGCTGGGATCGACTTCCACGCGGCGGCAGTTGTGCGCACCGTTGATGGTCACTTTGACCAGGCCAGCCCCTGATTCGCCGGTGACTTCCAGTGCGGCGATCTCTTCCTGAACTTTGGCCATTTTATCCTGCATCTGCTGGGCCTGTTTCATCAGGTTGCCCAATCCGCCTTTACCAAACATAGTTTTCTCTCTCTGCTGGGGCTGCGCGCAACGCTGCGCGACAGCGTGATCATACGGGTCGGATACTCTCTTCATCCAGGTCCGCATCAAAGAAGCGACGCAGCGTCTGAATGTGGGTATCGCTTTCGATCGACTGACGCGCCTGCGCCAGTTTCTCTTCATAAATGGCCTGACGCCACTCCAGCGGCGTCAATACCGCCGGATTATCGTCTTCCACGATGGTCAGTTCAACCGTCTGGCCGGCCGCCTGGCTCAGCGCCTCCTGAATCGCCTGGCGCGCCGGGGCAGAGTTGAGATGACGCTGGCTGCTGCGCAAATGCAGCGTCACGCCCTGCTCATTCACCTCTTTCCACGCGTTCAGCGCAACCTGCTGGACCAGCTTCGGCAGCGTCAGCGTGGCGATTTCCGCCGCCCAGGCATCGCGCTGCAGCGCCTCTTCCGCCAGTTTGAGCGCCAGCTCTGGCGTTTTCTCATGCTCCAGCGCAGAACGCAAGGCTTTTGGCGTCGCCACCGGCTCCGGCTTGATCTCCTCCTGCTGCTGGGCTTTCCAGCGATACGCTTCCGGCTTCGCCGGCGCTTTTACCGCCGGTTCAGACGCGCGCTGTTGCACGCGCTCGGTGACGCTTGCCAGACGTTCCAGCGCCGGGTTTGCCGGCCGCGCGGAACGCGCTGCCGGCTCACTCTTTTTTGCTTTGCCGGCTCCCTGACGCAGCAGCTGCGTCCGCGCCTGTAACAGCTGACTGGTGGCGTCGGGCAAGTGCTCCGGGGCCGGTGCCATATCGGGATAATCATCGGCCGGCGGCGGCGACTCATCCATCGGCGGTGCCATCTGCGGCTGCGCGGCCACAGCGGGTGCGGCTTTGGTCTGAGGCGCTGGCGCGGCAACGACCGGCGCGGCCTGCGGCGTCAGCGACGGGCGCGCCACCGGTTCAGCGATGGTGGCCTGCGGATGAAACGCCAGTGCACGCAACAGCGTCATTTCCACGCCGAGCCGGCGATCCGGCGCCAACGGCAAATCTTTGCGCCCCATCAGCAGCGTCTGATAATAGAGCTGAACGTCAGCAGGCGGCAGCACGCGCGCCAGTTCGCGCAGGCGCTGCGCCTGGCTGGCATCATCTTCGCCAAGCGAGCTGGGCAGCAGCTGGACCATCGCGATACGGTGCAGCAGACGCAGCATCTCCACCAGCAGCGCCTCCCACTCCACGCCGCGCGATGCGGCCTGATTCAGCAGCGCCATCACCTGTTCGCCGTTGCCTTCCACCAGCGCTTCAATCAGCGCCAGCGGCTGTTCATCATCCAGCGTGCCCAGCATTTGCGCCACGCTGTCGCGCGTGACGCTGCCCTGCCCCATGGCAATCGCCTGATCGGTGAGGCTGAGCGCATCGCGCATACTGCCGTCGGCGGCGCGCGCCAGCAGATGCAGCGCGCGCGGCTCGGCGTCAATCTGCTCCTGCTGCAGCACGTGCGCCAGCTGCTGCTGAATCTGTTCGACATCGAGGGCTTTCAGGTGGAACTGCAGGCAGCGCGACAGAATGGTTACCGGCAGCTTCTGCGGATCGGTGGTCGCCAGCAGGAATTTCACGTGTGACGGCGGCTCTTCCAGCGTTTTCAGCAGCGCATTAAAGCTGTGGCGCGACAGCATGTGCACTTCATCGATCAGATAGACCTTAAAGCGCCCGCGTGCGGGTGCATACTGGACGTTATCCAGCAGGTCGCGCGTGTCTTCCACTTTGGTGCGCGAGGCAGCATCGATTTCAATCAGATCGACAAAGCGCCCCTGTTCAATCTCGCGACAGTTATCGCACTGTCCACAGGGCGTGGCCGTAATACCGGTTTCGCAGTTGAGGCCTTTGGCCAGCAGACGCGCAATCGAGGTTTTCCCCACGCCGCGCGTGCCGGAAAACAGATAGGCATGATGGATGCGTCCCAGTGACAACCCGTTGGCCAGCGCCGTCAGCACATGTTCCTGACCGACTACGTCGGCGAAAGCCTGGGGACGCCATTTTCGCGCAAGTACCTGATAGCTCATGTGGATTCAATCACTGGAGTTGTTTAACCTGGCACAGCAGCACGCTCAGTTGCGCCGATTCTGCCGTGGGACTTAGGGGAAAAATGCGGTGACGCAAACCCTGTTTATTTTGACAGGAGTGTAACAGCCACAGCCGGATATGCCTATACCCGTGATACGTTGCGCGCTGCGCTTCAGGGCGGAATACGCCTGTCAGGGAGTGCGAAGAGAGGCGCCGCCGGGCATCAAGGCTGGCGGCGCGATGGCCTTAGTGGCCGGGGAAATTGACCAGGCTATAGCAGTCGATACCCAGCGCGTTCAGGCGCGCTTCGCCGCTTAAATCAAATAGGTTGATCACGAACGCGGCGTCTTTAACTTCACCGCCCGCACGACGAATCAGTTTCACCGTGGCTTCAAGGGTGCCGCCGGTAGCCAGCAGATCGTCCACCACCAGCACCACATCGCCGGGTTTGATGGCGTCTTTGTGCAGTTCCAGCGCGTCTGAACCGTACTCCAGTTCATAGCTTTCGCTGAAAGTTTCACGCGGCAGTTTGCCCGGCTTGCGCACCGGCACAAATCCCACGCCCAGACCCAGCGCAACCGGCGCCCCGAACAGGAAGCCACGCGCTTCGGTGCCCACCACTTTGGTGATGCTTTTATTACGATAACGCTCCACCAGAATGGCGATCGCTGCGGCATACGCCTGCGGATCTTCCATCAGACTGGTGACGTCACGGAACAGGATGCCCGGCTTCGGATAGTCAGGAATGCTTTTGATGCTGTTTTTAATCAGTTCAAGCTGCTGCGCAGTTGCGGTCATAAAGGTTACGCCTGGAAAAATATCTAAAACGCGCAGCTTCCACAGCGCCAATACCCGGAAACCGGGTTAAGCGAAGTCGTTTCTCAAAGGGAAGCCACGCACGAAGATGCCCAAATCTAAGCAAACAGCCGGCTAAATGCAACCCTGATGCTACGGTTCGTGCGGGTTCGCACTTTCTGCTACAACCGGGATGCGCCACAGCATGAGCAGCAGCAACGCCAGCATCGCGCCGAGCAGGATGCGCAGCCACAGCAGCTTCACCAGCCAGATTGAAACCGCAAAGGTGATGACAATCAGCAACATGGCACGGCTTTTGGCACCGGGCGGCATGGCGCGATGCTGCTGCCAGTGGCGCAGATAGCGGCCAAACGGCGAGCGCCACAGCAGCCAGTGGTGAAAGCGTGGCGACGAGCGGGCAAAACACCAGGCGGCCAGCAACACGAATGGCGTGGTCGGTAGTAAAGGTAATACAATGCCCAGCGTGCCCAGCACAATCGCCAGCCAGCCAAGGCTTAACAGTAAAATGCGCTGCATGCCAGATGCCTGAAAAATGTCACAACAGCGCTACGTTAACACAGACGGAATCGAAGTGATGCCTCAACTGCCCGCCCAACAGCGTCTGCACGCAATGATTGACACGCTGCGCCAGCAGATTGCGCAGCAGCCGGACGGTAGCTGCCGTCAGCCGCGCTTTGACGCGCAGCTGTTTCGCTGTAAAGGCACGCGGCTGGCTGACTATCTGCAAGAGCTGCAGCACAATGCGGCGCAGCTCGCGGCGTCCAACAGTAATGCGTCGCGCCGCCAGTGGCTGGCGCAGAAGGTGCTGGACCAGATTGCCGCGCTGCAGCGCGAGTGCAGTAGCCAGCAACTGCGCGTAGTGCGTGAACGGCCGCGGCGCGATCCGCTGCAGCCGAAGCGTGATGAGTACCGCGGCTACGAAACGCGATTGCTGGCCATGCTGCAGCAGCGCGAACAGCACCTGGCGCGCGCTGAAACGCTGAGCGTGCAGCAGCAGCTGATGCGCGAGGTGGAGATTCTGCAGGAGCGGCTGGCGCGCTGCCGCGCCGCGCTGCATAAACTGGAGATCGCGGCGCAGCCGTAAGCCGTTCGCTTTCCTCTATACTGGAAACAGCGCTGACGGGAGGAGAAGCATGACCCTTATCATCTGGATTATTATTGGCCTGGCTGCCGGCTGGCTGAAGCGGAGGGTGTTTCCCGGCCGTCCCGGCGGACTGGTGCCGACGCTGGTGCTGGCGGTGATCGGCGCGCTGATTGGCGGCTACATCGCCACGTATTTCACCACGGGTGACCTCGGTACGCTGCATCCGACGGGCTTTGCCGTGGCGCTGGCCGGTGCTCTGCTGATGCTGCTGGTCGCCGCTAAACTACGTATTTAGGAGACACTATGACGCTGGATACCGCGCCGGACGACATCAAGCTGGCGGTCGATTTAATTCAGCTGCTGGAGGAAAACCAGGTGCCCACGGCCACGGTGCTGGCTGCGCTGGCGATTGTCCAGCGCGATTATGAGCAGAAGCTGGCGGCCGAGCGCACCGCTTAGCGCGTGCCGGCGAGCGTCGGGCTCAGGCGCAGCATATCTATAAATGCCTCGACCACCTGCGGCGCTTCACTCACCAGATCAAAACTTTGCGGATTGAACAACCAGCTCTCCATCATGCCGCTGATGTAGCCGCGCATCAGCAGCGCCGCCTGACGGGTGTTGAGGCTGGCCGGGAGCTGCCCGGCCTCGATACAGCTGCGCAGCACCTCTTCGATGCGGTCATAACACGCCTGCAGCAGCCCCTGCTGCATCGCCATTAACGTCGACATTTCGCCAACGAACTCACATTTATGGAAGATAATCTCCATTAATGCGCGTCTTTGTGGATCCTTTGCTGTGGCTTCAAGGATATAGATCAGCATCGAACGCATTACAGAAAGTGGATCGCCAGGGTATTTTGTCTGATACTCAAGTTCCACATCGTCGAGCCCGGCGTCGCAGCGCAGCCAGATCTCCTGTAACAGATCGGCTTTATTTTTAAAATGCCAGTAGATAGCGCCGCGCGTGACGCCAGCGGCCGCGGCGATATCCGCCAGTGAGGTGGCGGCCACACCGTGTTCAGAAAAGTGAGCTAAAGCGGCATCCAGAATTTGATGTCGCGTTTCAAGTGCTTGCGCTTTGGTTTTTCGTGCCATAGAGGACTGTTTTTACAAACTGGCAAGTTTACATACATTTGTGAATGTATGTACCATAGCACGACCCGTGTTTTAACGCAGCAATGGGTTTAACGGTTTGTGATCCATTGATCATTTGATATCGGACACTAGAGGTTTATTTATGAATAAAAACAGAGGATTAGCGCCTCTGGCGGCCGCCGTGATGCTTACAGGCAGCTTTTTGTTAACAGGATGTGATGATAATAAATCCCAGCAAGCCGCCCAGCAGCAGCCCCCGGAAGTGGGTGTTGTCACGTTAAAAAACGAGCCCCTGAAAATCACCACCGAACTGCCAGGCCGTACTTCGGCGTTCCGCGTGGCTGAAGTGCGTCCGCAGGTGTCAGGTATCATTCTCAAGCGTAATTTTGTTGAAGGCAGTGATGTTAAAGCCGGCGATTCGCTGTACCAGATCGATCCCGCCACCTATCAGGCCGCGTACGACAGCGCAAAAGGCGATTTAGCCCAGGCTCAGGCCAACGCGCGCGTTGCCCAGCTGACGGTGAATCGTTACAAGCCGCTGCTGGGTACCAAATATATCAGCCAGCAGGACTACGATAACGCCGCGGCCACCGCCGCGCAGACCGCAGCAGCCGTACAGGCGGCGCAGGCCAATGTGGAAACCGCCCGCATTAACCTGGCGTACACCAAAGTGACCTCGCCAATCAGCGGCCGCATTGGTAAATCCTCGGTGACGGAAGGTGCGCTGGTGTCGAACGGCCAGACCACCGCGCTGGCGACCGTGCAGCAACTCGATCCGATGTACGTCGATGTGACCCAATCCAGCGATGATTTTCTGCGCCTGCGCGGCGAGCTGGAGTCGGGTCAGCTGAAGCAGAACGACGGCAAAGCTAACGTTACCCTGCTGATGCAGAACGGTAGCGCATACAGCCAGCCGGGCACACTGGAATTCTCTGATGTTACCGTGGATGAAACCACTGGCTCGATTACCCTGCGCGCGATTTTCCCGAATCCGGATCATCGTTTGCTGCCGGGCATGTTCGTGCGTGCACGTCTGGATGAGGGCACTAACCCGACGGCGCTGCTGGTACCGCAGACCGGCGTAACCCGCACGCCAACCGGTGAAGCCACCGCGATGGTAGTGGGCGCGGATAATAAAGTCGAAGTGCGTAAGATTACCGCGAACCAGGCGTTTGGCGACAAATGGCTGGTGACCGATGGCCTGAAAGAGGGCGATCGCGTGATTACCGTCGGTATTCAGCGTGCTAAACCGGGTGCTCAGGTGACGCCGCAGGAAGTCAAAGATGATGCCAAAGCCGCACCGGAATCTCAGTCTGCTAAATCATCGTCATAAACAGGAGCCGTTGATACATGGCTAAGTTCTTTATCGATCGCCCCATTTTTGCCTGGGTGCTTGCCATCATTATTATGCTGGCGGGTGCGCTATCGATTATCAAACTGCCGATCGAGCAATATCCCAACGTTGCGCCGCCGGCAGTTGAAATCCAGGCATCTTATCCGGGTGCAGATGCGAAAACGCTACAGGATTCGGTAACGCAGGTTATCGAACAGAATATGAACGGCATCGACGGGCTGATGTATATGTCCTCGAGCAGTGACTCTTCTGGTACGCTGACGCTGACGCTGACCTTCCAGTCTGGCACTGACGCCGACATTGCTCAGGTGCAGGTGCAGAACAAACTGCAGCTGGCAATGCCACTGCTGCCGCAGGAAGTACAGCAGCAGGGGATTCAGGTGAAAAAATCCTCCAGCAGCTTCCTGATGGTGGCCGGTTTCGTCAGCGAAGATGGCAGCATGACGCAGAACGACATCTCAGACTACGTAGCGTCGAACATCAAAGATCCGATCAGCCGTACGCCTGGCGTCGGTGATACTCAGGTGTTTGGTGCGCAGTATGCGATGCGTATCTGGCTCGATCCGCATAAGCTTAACAACTACCAGCTGACGCCGGTGGATGTGATCAGCGCGCTGCAAACCCAGAACACCCAGGTGGCTGCCGGTCAGCTGGGCGGTACCCCACCGGTGCCAGGTCAGCAGCTTAACGCCTCGATCATTGCCCAGACGCGTCTGACCTCGACCGAAGAGTTCGGCAACATCATGCTAAAGGTCAATCAGGACGGCTCACAGGTGCGCCTGCGCGATGTCGCGAAGATTGAACTCGGCGGTGAAAACTACGAGATCATTGCCCGCTATAACGGCAAACCAGCCTCCGGTATCGGTGTCAAACTGGCGACCGGCGCCAACGCGCTGGATACCGCCGACGCGGTGAAAGCGGAACTGGCCAAGCTGGAACCGTTCTTCCCGGCCGGCATGAAAACCGTTTACCCGTACGACACCACGCCATTCGTTAAGATCTCCATTTTCGAAGTGGTGAAAACGCTGTTCGAAGCCATCGTGCTGGTGTTCCTGGTAATGTATCTGTTCCTGCAGAACTTCCGCGCGACGCTGATTCCTACCATCGCCGTGCCGGTAGTACTGCTGGGCACCTTTGCCATCATCAGTGCCTTTGGCTACTCGATAAACACCCTGACGATGTTCGGCATGGTGCTCGCCATCGGCCTGCTGGTGGATGATGCCATCGTGGTGGTGGAAAACGTTGAGCGCGTCATGGCGGAAGAGGGATTACCGCCGAAAGAAGCCACCAAACGCTCGATGGAACAGATTCAGGGCGCGCTGGTTGGCATCGCGCTGGTGCTGTCAGCGGTATTTATCCCGATGGCGTTCTTCGGCGGCTCAACCGGGGTGATTTATCGTCAGTTCTCGATCACCATCGTTTCGGCGATGGCGCTGTCGGTGCTGGTGGCGTTGATTCTGACGCCAGCGCTGTGTGCCACCATGCTGAAGCCCATCAAAAAAGGCGAACACGGCAAAACCACCGGTTTCTTCGGCTGGTTTAACCGCCTGTTTGATAAGAGCACCAACCATTACGTCGACAGCGTCGGTCACATTGTGCGCAGCACCGGTCGCTATCTGCTGATTTATCTGCTGATTGTGGTCGGCATGGCTTACCTGTTCCTGAAACTGCCTACCTCGTTCCTGCCGGAAGAGGATCAGGGGCTGTTACTGGCGCAGGCGCAGCTGCCTGCCGGTGCGACTCAGGAACGGACGCAGAAAGTGCTGGATCAGGTTACGGATTACTTCCTGACCAAAGAGAAAGACAGCGTGAATTCGGTGTTTACCGTTAACGGCTTTGGCTTCGCCGGTCGTGGACAGAACACCGGTATCGCCTTCGTCAGCCTGAAGCCATGGGATGAGCGTGGTGATGCCAGCCTGAAAGTGCCGGCGATTGCCGGACGTGCAATGCAGGCGCTGGGTCAGATTAAAGATGCCATGGTGTTCCCGTTCAACCTGCCGGCCATTATCGAACTGGGTAACGCCACCGGTTTCGACTTCCAGCTGATCGATCAGGGTAACCTCGGCCATGAGAAGCTGACCGCCGCGCGTAACCAGCTGTTTGGCATGATTGCCCAGCATCCGGATACGCTGGTGGGCGTGCGTCCAAACGGGCTGGAAGATACGCCGCAGTACAAACTGATTATCGATCAGGAAAAAGCGCAGGCGCTTGGTGTGTCGCTGTCCGACATCAACACCACGCTGGGTGCGGCCTGGGGCGGTTCTTACGTCAATGACTTCATCGACCGTGGTCGCGTGAAGAAAGTGTACGTGATGGGTCAGGCCGACTCGCGCATGCTGCCGGATGACATCAGCAAATGGTACGTGCGCAACAGCGCCGGGACCATGGTGCCATTCTCTGCCTTCTCTTCGGCGAAGTGGCAGTATGGTTCACCACGTCTGGAACGTTATAACGGTCTGCCATCAATGGAGATCCTGGGTCAGGCGGCACCGGGCAAGAGCTCGGGTGATGCCATGAACCTGATGGAGAGCCTCGCCTCGAAGCTGCCTGCGGGTATCGGCTACGACTGGACCGGCATGTCCTATCAGGAACGCCTGTCCGGCAACCAGGCGCCTGCACTGTACGCCATTTCGCTGATTGTGGTGTTCCTGTGTCTGGCCGCGCTGTATGAGAGCTGGTCGATTCCGTTCGCGGTCATGCTGGTGGTGCCGCTGGGTGTGATTGGCGCCCTGCTCTTCACCACGCTGCGCGGTCTGAGTAACGACGTGTACTTTGTGGTGGGTCTGTTGACCACCATTGGTCTCTCGGCGAAGAACGCCATCCTGATCGTCGAATTCGCCAAGGATTTGATGGAGAAAGAAGGCAAAGGGCTGGTCGAGTCGACGCTGGAAGCCTCACGTATGCGTCTGCGTCCGATTCTGATGACGTCGCTGGCGTTCATCCTCGGCGTACTGCCGCTGGCGATCAGTAGCGGTGCCGGCTCCGGCGCACAGAACGCCGTCGGTACCGGCGTAATGGGCGGGATGGTGACGGCCACCGCGCTGGCGATCTTCTTCGTGCCGGTGTTCTTCGTGGTGGTGCGCCGCCGTTTCAGTAAGAACAAGTCTGAGCTGGAACAGGGCCATCCGGTGGATCACCCTCACTGATAGTTTCTCTCTGCTAAAAGGCCGCGCAAGCGGCCTTTTTTATTGCGCACTCCCCTGCCTCGCACGTTCCATGACAAACCCGCACCAGAAGCGTGGTTGCAATCCTGCGGCGCGAGGTTCATAATATTGTTATATTATAACATTACACGAGAGCGCTATCATGAAACCAAACATTCATCCGCACTACCGTCCTGTGGTGTTCCACGACACCACCGTCGACGAATACTTCAAAGTCGGCTCAACGATTCAGACCGATCGCACCATCCAGTTTGAGGGCGAAGAGCTGCCGTACGTCACGCTCGATGTGTCGTCGAAGTCGCACGTTTACTACACCGGTAAACAGAAAGAGTTTGCCAAAGAGGGCAGCGCCGCACGCTTCAACAAGCGTTTTGGCAGCTTCCTGACGCGCAGCAAATAACCGGAGTTTAGCCACATGCAAGTTGTCAGTTCATTGCGGTCTGCCAAGACCCGTCACAAAGATTGCAAAGTCGTGCGGCGTAAAGGTCGTATTTATGTGATTTGCAAAACCAACCCGCGCTTTAAGGCGGTGCAGGGAAGAAAGAAAAAACGTTAGGAAAGTGTCGTGATAATTGGCCGGGATGCTCCCCGGCCTTTTTTTTACTTCATGCTGTGCAGCAGAGTTTCCACATTGTGCTTAAACGCCGCCTCATAGGTGGGCGCCGGCCCGCTGGCCGCTGACAGCGCTTCCGGATAGAGCTCGCCACCGGGTTGCGCACCGGTTTCACTGGCGATCTGTTTCACCAGACGCGGATCGGTCTGATTCTCCATAAAGTAGGTGGTGATATGCTCGGCCCGGAGCTGTTTGATGATAGCGGCGACATCGCTGGCGCTGGCTTCCGCTTCGGTTGAGAAGCCCACCGGCGCGAGGAACGTCACGCCGTAGCGCTGGCCGAAGTAGCCAAAGGCATCATGGCTGGTGAGTACCTTGCGTTTACTTTGCGCCACGCCGGCAAATTCACTTTTGGCCCAGCTATCCAGCTTCTGCAACTGCTGAATATAGCGTTCACCGCTGTGACGGATGTCGGCAGCATCATCCGGATCGGCTTTGATCAGCGCGTTCATCACGTTGGTGGCGTAGATCACGCCGTTGTGCATGCTGTTCCACGCGTGTGGATCGGTGATGGTTTTGCCATCCTCCTCCATTTTGCGCGTATTGACACCATTCGAGGCGACCACCACCGTGCCCTTGTAGCCGGACGCGCTAATCAGCCGGTCCATCCAGCCTTCCATGCCCAGCCCGCTGACGAACACCACATCGGCCTGCGCCAGCGCCTGGCTATCCTGCGGCGTCGGCTCAAAGGTGTGCGGATCGCCATCCGGGCCCACCAGCGATTTCACCTTAACGTGATCGCCGCCGACCTGTTTAACGATGTCAGCCAGCACGGTAAAACTGGCTACGGCATCAACGGTTTTTGCCAGCGTCAGCGGGCTAATCAGCATCGCGCCAATCGCCAGACTCAACGGTAACTTCTTCATACCTATCCCCTTGTCATCTTATTATCGACGGCGCAGCAGGCCGCCACATGGTCCTGTCAACACAGACAGCAAAAACAGTACGGCCGCACTCAGTACCACCGCCGGTCCGGCAGGCAGCGCATAGTGCCAGGAGAGCAACAGGCCGATAAAGGCGGCAATCAGCGCCAGCAGCATGGCAATCGCCAGCATGCGAGTAAGGTGACGGCTCCAGAAGCGCGCGCTGGTGGCGGGCAGCATCATCAGCCCAACGGACATCAGCGTGCCGAGCACCTGAAAACCCGCCACCAGATTCAGCACCACCAGCGTGAGGAAAATGCCGTGCACCAGCGGTGCGCTCCATCTCCCCTGCGCACGCAGAAAATCAGGATCAAAGGCATCAATGACCAGCGGCCTGAAGATCACGGCCAGCATCAGCAGGGTGAACGCGGCGATGCTGCCAACCAGCACAATCGCGCCGTTATCCACCGCCAGCAGCGAGCCGAACAACACGTGCAGCAGATCGACACTGGAACCGCGCAGTGATACCAGCGTGACGCCGAGCGCCAGCGAACCCAGATAGAAGCCGGAAAAGCTGGCATCCTCCTTCAGGTGGGTGTAACGGCTGACCGCACCGGACAGCAGCGCCACCGCCAGCCCGGCAATCAGGCCGCCAATGCCCATCGCCACCAGCGACAGGCCGGACACCAGATAGCCGATGGCGGCGCCCGGCAATACCGCATGGGACAGCGCATCGCCCACCAGGCTCATACGGCGCAGCGAGAGAAAGACGCCGAGCGGCGTTGCACTGATCGCCAGCGCCATGCAGGCCACCAGCGCCCGGCGCATAAAACCAAACTCAATAAACGGCTGGAGTAACGTCATGACGCCACCCGACACAGCCGCGGTTGCTGCGCACTGTCGCGCTCATCCAGCGACAGCACGTCACGAAAATGGCGCGCCACCAGTAGCTTGTCGTGCAGCACCACCAGCAGCGTGGTGCCCGCCCGCTGCTGCTGTTCGAGAATCGACATCAGTAAGGTTATCGTCGGCGTATCAATGCCGTTGAAGGGTTCATCCAGCAGCCAGAGCTGACTGCGCTGGAGCATCAGGCGCGCAAACAGCACGCGCTGCAACTGCCCGCCGGAGAGCATCGCGGGCTGCGCAGTGGCGAAGTCGCGCATCTGCACCGCCTCCAGCGCGGCATCAATCTCCTGCCTCAGCGCACGCGTGATGCCACCGAACCAGCCGCAGCGCGGCCAGCAGCCCATTGCCACCAGCTCATAGACGGTGAGCGGAAAGCGGGTATCCAGCTCGCTGCGCTGCGGCAACCAGCCCAGCGCTTTTCGCGGCAGCTGCAGTTCACAGCGTCCCGCCACTGGCGGCAGCAGTCCGGCGATAGTTTTGAGCAAGGTTGATTTGCCCGTTCCGTTGGCCCCGACCAGTGCCGTCATACTGCCGGCCGCCAGTTCGCCATTCACCACCGGCGTCACCGCCCTGCCCTGATAGCCGCCCTGCAGACGATGAAAACGCATCATTGGTGCAGGCCCCAGACGATGGCTAGAGCCAGCAGGCCACTCAGCAGCAGCGCTACCAGCAGGCGCCCGCCGAGCGAGAGAAGTAATCCACTGTGATTCATGATAGGTAACCAAAATGTTATAACATAACAATATACTACCTGATGGCATCATCGCGACGCGCGGACGAAAGTGTTTCAAAAATTGATCAGCGGCGATACGCATGGGCGATTTGTGCCATCAAGCCAGCGCCCATCGCAGCAATCGCCCTTTCTGTTTACCAATGGCTTGCAATGTCAGAGCTGAAAGCCAATGATAGAACTCTCCTTGCTTTTTACGGGATGCAGAATGCAGTCTATTATTCATAGTGATATTGACGTGAATGAGGATGATTGCGGCAAGTTACGCCAGATTATCCAGGGGAATATTCTCAAAATAGCCCAGGACCTTGCCGGCGATTTACAGTGGTATTCTCAAAACGCGCAATTAGTTCCGGACAGTTTTACCATTATTTCCATTCAGCCCGTCGGCCACAAACGATTTAAAATGCTTTACGATTTCACGTGGGATTTATTTAATCCCTGCCTTGATTTAAATGAAACCTTTACCCAACGTGAAGAAGTTATGTTCCAGACAACGCCCGGTGCACTGGTGTTTGAGGTGATAGACAATACCCGCCCGTCACCGTGCGACGAATTGTAATATTTAGTAATTGGGTGAGCAAAACTAATGATTGTGGATTATATTTAAAAGGTCGCTGAATTCTTTTTATTCGTGATCGCTCCCTGGTAGCTTTTCCAAATCTCGCCGCGTCGCGGTAACTGTGCTCGCTATGGAGGGGAAAAAGATGGACGAATACTCACCGAAACGGCATGATATTGCCCAGCTTAAATTTCTGTGTGAGAACCTGTTTGACGAAAGTATGGCGACGCTAACCGACAGCCATCACGGCTGGGTTAATGATCCCACTTCGCCAGGCAATTTACAGCTCAACGATTTGATTGAGCATATCGCCTCTTTCACGATGAATTACAAAATTAAGCATGTTGAAGATGAAGCGCTGATTACGCAAATCGATGAATATCTTGATGATACCTTTATGCTGTTTAGCAGCTATGGAATCAATACCCAGGATCTTCAACGGTGGCAACGTTCAGCAAAACGCTTATTTAATCTGTTTGCCGAAGAGTGCGCTTATCTCCAGCAACCCAGCCATTCCTTTTAGCATCAGAGTGAGACCGGTTTATTTATGAGCAACCCAGCCTTAACCAAAACAGACTATTTGATGCGACTGCGTCGTTGTCGCTCAATTGACACCCTTGAACGGGTGATTGAAAAGAACAAGTATGAATTACCCGATGATGAGTTAGCGGTATTCTACTCCGCAGCCGATCACCGTCTGGCCGAGCTGACCATGAACAAGCTCTATGACAAAGTGCCCGGATCTGTCTGGAAGTACGTCCGCTAAGTTTTCTCCCCGCAGGTCGTTTCGTTACTCACCTTTATTTCCACGGATGACAGGCAGGCAAAGGAGTGCCGACAGGGTGCTGTGCCGCATTGCGCGCAGGGATTTTGCATGGGCAGAAATGGTGGAGGCCCTGCCAGCTACATCCCGGCACACGCGTCGCCTGCTGCGGCTGCTTCCTTCCGGACCTGACCGAGTTCACAAGTTAGCGTTGCGGGAGAACCAACAGGGCCCCCATTGACGAGCTCTCATGTTGAGAGCGCTGGCATTATCGGGGAAGCCTTTGGCAATTGCAAGCGCAGGCCGGGCAACCGTTGGTTTCTTGAACAGGCCGGCGGCAAAACCCTGCAGATAGCCGCAATCGCATGCTAAAGTGGCGCTTTTCCCGCAGACGAGGTGCGTCAGTGAGTGAACAGAGCAATTTTTCCGAGCGCGTCTGGCAAATTGTTGCCGCTATTCCTGCCGGTAAAGTGACGACCTACGGCGATGTCGCGCTGCTGGCCGGTTCACCGCGCGCCGCACGTCAGGTGGGCGGCGTGCTGCGGCGCCTGCCGCCAGGCAGTAAACTGCCGTGGTTCCGCGTGATTAATCGTCATGGTCGTATTTCGCTGCAGGGTGATGATCTTTTTCGTCAGCGCGATGCGCTGGAAGCCGAAGGTATTGAAGTGAGTGATGCGGGAGAAATTGAACTGGCGAAGTATCGCTGGGAGTATTAATGCTGACAGGCCGCACTCCCTTTAAGGCGCGGGAATGGCACTGCAGAAAGTAAAGCGTCACACGCCAGGGATGGCGTGTGCCGAGCGATCAGGGACGAGACAGCGCCTTTACTTTCTGCAGTGCCATTCTGGCGCAGCTTCCGTAACGCGCTGTCTCCCGTTTCAACTTACAGACTGGTTGGTGCCGGCACGGAGGCTGACGGCGTAACCTGAGTTGGCGACGTCGAAGGCACGGTGGTAGCAGCGCCCGGCTGGGTTGGCATCGCCATATTGGTCACCGGTACCAGCAGCAGTTCCGCTTTCGTTCCACCCTGATTAATCACCGGTTTCACCGTATCGGTGATAAACGCCAGCTTGCCGTCGATGGTGATCGCTGCGCTCAGCAAAATGCGCGCGTTCGGCTGGATATCAGCCGGGTTAAAGGGCAGCACAAACTGGAACGGTGCCTGTTTGCCCTCGGTGCGAACCACACGCTGTGACAGCACTTTGGACGGCGCGTCCGCCAGTGACGCATCGGCCAGTGTCACGGTCAGCACCGCATCCGGCGGCAGCGCAATACGCTGGCGAATATAGACGGAACCGCTTACGTTCGGCTGGGCAATCGCCGACGGCTGCCCGGCCACGCTGGCGCCTAAAGTTGGCGTCGGCACGGGTTTACTGTGATCGGCACAGCCTGTGATTGCCACCGCCAGTGTCATACCGCTAATTACATGCCAGAGTTTCATCGATGTCGTCTCCTTATGAACACTATGATTGTCGGCGGTAAATTTATTGGCTGGGTTTTCCACCGCCGATTGCTGTTAATTCTGGCACAAAAATCCCCTTTGCGCCTGAAGCCCCGCCATGCTGCTGAAAACCGGGTAAAAGCGTTGCGCAAACTGGTCGGATCTTTCACACTGACGCCATTGGCATCACTGAGGAATCCGTTATGAGCCAGGCACTGCACAACCTGCTTAATTTATTGAATCTGGAAAAACTGGAAGAGGGCCTGTTTCGCGGCCAGAGTGAAGATCTCGGCCTGCGCCAGGTGTTTGGCGGCCAGGTGGTGGGACAGGCGCTGTATGCGGCAAAACAAACCGTGCCGGAAGCCCGTATCATTCACTCCTTCCACAGCTACTTTCTGCGCCCGGGCGACAGCCAGAAAGCCATTATTTACGATGTGGAAACCCTGCGCGACGGCAAAAGCTTCAGCGCCCGCCGCGTCAGCGCCGTACAAAACGGTCAGCCGATCTTCTACATGACCGCCTCCTTTCAGGCACCGGAAAATGGCTTCGAGCATCAGAAAAGCATGCCGCAGGTGCCGGGACCCGATAACCTGCCCTCCGAGCAGGATCTCGCCCACCGACTGGCTGCGCACCTGCCGCTCAAGCTGAAAGAAAAATTCCTCGCCGAGCGCCCGCTGGATATCCGTCCGGTGCAGATCCACAATCCGCTGAAAGGCCACGTTGATGAGCCGCTGCGCCAGGTCTGGGTGCGTGCCAATGGCCAGCTGCCGGACGATCGCCGCATTCATCAATATCTGCTGGGCTACGCTTCCGATCTCAACTTTCTGCCGGTCGCGCTGCAGCCGCATGGCAAAGGCTTCCTTGAGCCGGATATGCAGGTGGCGACGATTGACCACTCCATGTGGTTCCACCGTCCATTCGATCTCTCGGAGTGGCTCCTGTACAGCGTGGTAAGCACTTCAGCGTCCGGCGCGCGCGGCTTCGTGCGCGGTGAGTTCTTCAGCCAGGACGGCACGCTGGTGGCGACGACGGTGCAGGAAGGGGTGATGCGTCAGCGCGAAGCATAAAAAAAGGGGCGATTATCTCGCCCCTTTCTCATCATTATAGTTATAGCGCACTGCTCTTCTGCCAGCCGGCACTTACTGGTTGTAAGCGTTCTCGCCGTGGCTGTTCACATCCAGACCTTCACGTTCCTGTTCTTCCGGTACGCGCAGGCCAACAATCATATCTGCCAGCTTGAAGCCCACGAAGGCTACTACGCCAGACCAGACGATGGTCAGGCCACAGCTGAACAGCTGCACCCAAACCTGATGGCCCATGGTCACGCCTTCCGCGTAGCCTACGCCGCCCAGTGAAGAGGAGGCAAACACGCCGGTCAGGATACAGCCGAGGATACCGCACACGCCGTGCACACCGAACACATCACACGGGTCATCAACGCGCAGCCATTTCTTCAGCGTGGTCACACCCCAGATACCTGCCAGGCCACCGGCCAGACCGATAATCAGTGCGCCGCCGACGCCGACATAACCACAGGCTGGCGTGATGGCAACCAGACCGGCGATGAAGCCAGAAGACGCACCCAGCAGTGAAGGCTTACCGCGCAGCGCCCACTCACCGAACACCCACGACAGCACGGCACCCGCAGTGGCCACTACGGTATTCAGGAAGGCCAGCGCCGCGATTTCGTTAGCGGAAGACGCAGAGCCGGCGTTGAAGCCGAACCAGCCAACGTACAGAATCGCGGTACCGGTAAACACCATCGGCAGGTTATGCGGTTTGAACGCTTCTTTACCGAAGCCAGCACGTTTGCCCACCAGGTAAGCACCAACCAGACCCGCAACGGCGGCGTTGATGTGCACCACGGTACCGCCAGCGAAGTCCAGCGCGCCATCCTGTGCCAGGAAGCCGCCAGCCCACACCATATGTGCGATAGGCAGATAGGCCAGCGTCAGCCACACCAGCACGAAAATCAGTACCGCCGAGAAGCGAATACGCTCAGCCAGCGAACCAACAATCAGCCCCACGGTGATACAGGCGAAGGAAGCCTGGAACGCCACGTGAATGTACTGATAGAAGCTGCCCATCACCGCTTTCAGCTCGATATTTTTCAGCATTGCCCACTGGAAGTTACCGAAGAAGGCGTTGCCTTCGCTGAACGCCAGCGAGTAGCCGTAGACGATCCACAGTACGCACACTAACGCGAACGTCACCGCGACCTGCGTCAGCATCGACAGCACGTTTTTGCCGCGAATCAGGCCGCCGTAAAACAGGGCAATGCCGGGAATTGTCATGAACAGTACCAGCGCGGTACAAATCATCATAAACGCGTTATCGGCTTTATCCGCTACAGCAGGCGCAGCTGCCATCGCAAGAGACGGTAACAGCGCCAGGCTGGTGAGGCCCAACTTAGTCATTACTTTATTCATTTCTTTCCATCCCATCACAATTCAGAGCCCCAGTTACAGTGCTGCTTCGTCGGTCTCGCCGGTACGAATACGAATCACGCGCTGCAGTTCCGCGACGAAAATTTTGCCGTCGCCAATTTTGCCGGTGTACGCGGCTTTGCTGATCACATCCACCACTTCATCCAGCTGATCGTCCGCAATCGCAATATCGATTTTTACTTTTGGCAGGAAGTTAACGCTGTACTCGGCACCGCGGTACAGTTCTGCATGGCCTTTCTGACGACCGAAGCCTTTCACTTCGGTCACGGTCAGGCCCTGAATGCCAATGGAGGATAAGGCTTCACGCACGTCCTCCAGCTTAAATGGTTTGATTACCACGGTAACCAGCTTCATACGTTCCCCTCCGGATATAAAAATAGGTGAGTCTTCGCGGACACGCAGAGAGTTAAGCAAAGGCTGTGCCACAAATGGCAAAAGTGGGCGCTAAGGCTGCCGGGCGCAGAGTATCGCGCTCCGGTATGGCGTAACGGGCAAGGTTTTCATTCGGAAAAACAGAAAGGTGGGACTTTACTGCACTCCTTTGGTGCTTGCGGCCTCAAAGGAGTGCATCAATACAGAGCATTCCGATAAATCTGCGCAAAAAAGGTGCAAATCACCCCTCTGCCGTTGCGGGTATGCCCGCCGCGAGTTCATCGCCAGCCTGCTGCAGCTGGTACATCTGCCAGTAACGGCCCTGCTGCGCCAGCAGTTCGGTGTGCGTACCGCGTTCGACCACCTGACCACGGTGCAGCACCAGAATCTGATCCGCTTCGGTGATGGTGGAAAGACGGTGAGCAATCACCACCAGCGTGCTGTGCTGGCGCAGCGTGCGCAGCGCCTGCTGAATCGCCTGCTCGGTGCCTGAGTCGATATTGGCAGTGGCCTCATCGAGGATCAGAATCTGCGGCAGCGACACCAGCACGCGCGCCAGTGCCAGCAGCTGCTTCTGCCCGACCGACAGCGTGTTCCCCTGCTCACCGAGCCGGGTATGAATGCCGTCGCGCATCGCGCGGGCCAGCGGTGCCAGCTGCACCTTCTCCAGCGCGCGCCACACGTCCTCTTCGCTGATATCGCGTCCCAGGCGCACGTTGGCCAGCAGCGTATCGGCCAGTACCACCGGATCCTGTTGCACCATCGCCACGCTGCCGCGCAGCGCATCGTGCGTCAGCTGGCGCAGCGGGCGGCCATCCAGTTCTATGCTGCCGCGCGTCACCGGATAGTAGCCCATCAGCAGATTGGCTAAGGTGCTTTTGCCGCTGCCGGTGTGGCCGACCAGTGCCACGAAGCCGCGCGCCGGCACCTCGAGATCGATATGGCTGAGCACGTCGCGGTTGTCGCGGTAGGCAAAGCTGACATCGCGCAGGGTGATACGTCCGGAAGCCAGCGGCTGAGCGTCACTGCCGTAGCCCTGCTGCGCCGCATCCATCAGTTCAAAAATACGCTCGCCCGACACCACCGCCTGCTGCAGCATTGACTGCTGCGTGGTGAGTTCGATCAGTGGCTCGTTAAGGCGGCCAAGATAAGTGATAAAGGCGTAAAGCACGCCAACCTCAAACACGCCCGGCGTGGCAAAGCTGAACAACATCAGCAGACCGCACAATATCAGTGCAGAAAACAGGCTGAGCAGCGGACGCAGCAAAAAGCCGTCCAGCCGCAGCGTCTCCATCCGCGCCAGATAGTGTGAACGGCTGGCTTCGCCCATGCGCTCGCCGAAGCGCGCCTGCTGGCGAAACTGCTGGATCACACTCATGCCGTTAATCACTTCGTTAAAACCATTATTGATCTCGGCCAGATAGCTACGTACGCGGCGCGCAATCGGCGTGCTGTAGCGCTGATAGATCAGCATCACCGTTAACACCAGCGGGAAAATCACCAGCGCCACCAGCGCCATACGCCAGTCGAGTGCAAACATCGCCACCAGCATCGCGCCAATCAGCGCAGCGCTGCGCAGCACAGTGGCCACCACCGTGACGTAAAGATCTTTGATCACTTCGGTGTCGTTGGTGACGCGCGAAATAATCTGCCCCACTGGCTGGGTGTCGAAGGCACTGAGCGGCTGGCGCAGCGCCGCATTCATCACGTCGACGCGCAGCTGCTGCACGACACCAATCGCCGCGCGGTTAAACAGCAGCGCCTGGAAATAGTGCAGACCCGCTGCCAGCAGCTGTAGCAGCACAAAGCCCACCAGCAGCCCGGCCACGATGCCCCACGGCATCTGGTGTTTTGCCACCAGGTTATCGATAAAATAGCTGACCAGAACCGGACCGGTGACTTCGGCAGCGGCAGCGATCCACAGCATGCCGACGGCCAGCCACAGCGATTTGCGCCACGGTTTGCCGTAGGCCAGCAGGCGTTTCAGCGTTGGCCATAAGCGTTGCGATTTAGCCATGGTCGGCTCCCTGTTCTGCCTCGTCCTCATCCAGCGCGGCTTCCAGCTGCTGATAGCGATACATATCGCGATACCAGCCCGGCTGCGCCGCCAGCGTATCGTGATCGCCGCGCTGTGCCACTGCGCCCTGCTGCAATACCAGAATCTCGCTGGCTTCGGTCAGCGCCGACAGCCGATGCGCGCTGATGATCAGCGTGCGCCCTTTTCCCCACTGGCGCAAGTTATGCAGGATTTCATGTTCGGTACGGCCATCAACCGCCGACAGCGCATCGTCGAGGATCAGAATCTCCGCGTTGAGCAACAGCGCACGCGCAATGGCGATGCGCTGTTTCTGCCCGCCAGAGAGCATGACACCGCGCTCACCCACTTCGGTAGCGTACCCCTGTGGCAGACGCAGTATGTCATCGTGCACGCAGGCCATCTGCGCCACGCGCTCAATCTCTTCCTGTGTTGCCTCCGGGCGGCCCAGCGCCAGGTTATTCGCAACGGTATCGGAAAACAGGAACGGCGTCTGACTGACCACCGCCAGCCGGCTGCGCCAGCTGTCCAGCCGCAGCTGTGGCAGCGGAATGGCGTGATAGCAAATCTCGCCCTGATCGATATCAAAATGGCGCTGAATCAGACTCAGCAGCGTGCTTTTGCCGCAGCCGGTAGGCCCGCACAGCCCAAGCATCTGCCCCGGTTGTAGCTGGAAATGCACGTCGCTCAGCACCGGCGCGCTACTCGCCGGATAGTGGAAGGCGCGGATCGCCACCTGCAGCACGCCCGCTTCCGCTGGCAGTAGCTGATTGCCGTCCTCTACCGCCGGCGCTTCCGCCAGCAGCGCGCGAATGCGGCTCCACGCCGCGCTGCCGCGCTCAACGATGTTAATCATCCACGCCAGCGCCAGCATCGGCCAAATCATCAGCCCTAAGTACATGACGAAACTGGTGAGCTGCCCGAGCGTCAGAGAGCCGTGCCACACCATCCAGCCGCCACCGGCAATCGCCAGCAGGTTAGAGAAGCCGACGGCGATGTAAATGATCGGGTCGAAGCGCGCATCGACGCGCGCCACGTGCAGATTCTTGCGGCCGGTGTCGCTGGCGATCCCGGCAAACTGATTTGACTGGTGATCTTCCAGGCCAAAGGCTTTGATCATGCGGATGCTGGTCAGGCTCTCCTGCGTTTGGTCGTTCAGGCTGGAGAACGCCGCCTGCGCCACTTTGAAGCGCTGATGCAGGCGCGCGCCGTCTTTCTGGATCACCAGCGCCATAATCGGCATAGGAATCAGCGCCAGCAGCGTCAGCTCCCAGCTGATCTGCACGCTCATTACCGCCAGCACGACCAGCCCCATCACCAGCGAATCCACCAGCGTCAGCACCCCTTCACCCGCGGCAAACACCACGCGATCGACATCGTTGGTCGCGCGCGCGATCAGATCGCCGGTACGGTGGCGCAGGTAAAACGCCGGATGCTGGCGGCTAAGCTGGCGGTAAAAGTCTTCGCGCAGCTCCACCGCCAGCTGGTAAGAGGCGCCGAACAACAGCACGCGCCAGACGTAGCGCAGCAAATAGACAATCACTGCGGTCACCAGCATCACGCCGATCCACAGAAAAATTTCGCCGCTCGTCAGGCTGTGCTGGGTCACGCCGTCGACAATCACGCCGACCAGATGCGGAGGCAGCAGCTGCAGCAGCGCAATGATAATCAGCAAGCTGATGGCGCCCAGATAGCGCCGCCACTCGCGCAAAAAATACCAACTTAACTGGCTGAATAATCGCACAAAAAAATCTCTTGTGATGCCCGTTCAGGGCGCTACCGGCAAGGCGGTGGTGTATTTAATCTCTTCCATAGCGAAGCTGGAGGTGACGTCAATCAGCGCCGGGACGCCGTTAACCAGACGCTTGTAAAACGCGTCGTAGCTCTTCATATCGGCCACCTGAATGCGCAGCAGGTAGTCGTACTCACCCGCCATGCGGTAGAAGGCCATCACTTCCGGCATCTGCTGTACCACCGCGACAAACTGCTGAAACCAGTCGCTGCTGTGCTGCTGGGTTTTGATCAGCATAAAGGCGGTGAGCGACAGGCCGAGCTTTTCACCATCCAGCAACGCGACGCGCGCCCGAATAATGCCATCATCTTCCAGCTTTTTCAGGCGTTTCCAGCACGGCGTGGTGGTGAGATTCACCGCATCGGCCAGCGCCTGCAGCGACAGCGTGCAGTCTTTTTGCAGCAGCGCCAGCAGTGTGCGGTCAGTTTTATCTAGCATTCGCCACCTCAGGAGAAAAATTTTCTCTTATTTGCCCATTATAACCAAATTTTAGCAACCTCTTTTTCCTGCCAGTGCCTTACACTGAGCGCAATCTCGCTGCCGGAATCGCACCATGCAAACGCCCTGGGTTCGCCACGCTATCAATGAAATTAACGCCGACTTTCAGCGCTCCGCTGATACGCACCTGATCCGTTTTACGCTGGACGATTTCCCCGGCATTCGCTTTTATCTTAAGGATGAAAGCACCCATCCAAGCGGCAGCCTGAAACATCGCCTGGCGCGTTCGCTGTTTCTCTATGGTCTGGCCAATGGCTGGATTGGAGAAAACACGCCGATCATCGAAGCCTCCTCCGGCAGCACCGCGGTGTCGGAAGCCTATTTTGCCCGTCTGCTCGGCCTGCCGTTTATCGCCGTGATGCCAGCCAGTACCGCACGGCGCAAAATCGAGCTGATCCGCTTTTACGGCGGGGAGTGCCACTTCGTCGCCGATCCGTGCCAGCTGTACAGCGAATCCGAGCGTCTGGCGCGTGAACTCAACGGCCATTTTATGGACCAGTTTACCTATGCCGAACGCGCTACCGACTGGCGCGGCAACAACAATATTGCCGAAAGCATTTTCCGCCAGATGGCGCATGAACCCTTCCCGGTGCCGCACACCCTGATCATGAGCGCCGGCACCGGCGGCACCTCGGCTACGCTGGGGCGCTACATCCGCTATCAGGGCCACGACACGCGCCTGCTGGTGGTCGATCCGCAGCACTCGGTGTTTTTCGATTACTGGCACAGCCGCGATCGCACGCTGCGCAGCGAGCGTGGCAGCCTGATTGAGGGGATTGGTCGCCCGCGCGTTGAGCCGTCGTTTTTACCGGATGTGATTGACGAAATGATGAAAGTGCCCGACGGCGCCACCGTGGCGGCCATGTTAAGGCTGGAGCAGATTCTCGGCCGGCGTCCGGGCGCCTCTACCGGCACCAATTTCTGGGGCATGCTGCAGGTGGCAAAACGGCTGCGTGCGCAGGGGCAGTCCGCCGCGCTGGTCACGCTGCTGTGTGACAGCGGCGAGCGCTATCCGGATACCTATTACAATCCGCAGTGGGTCGCTGAGCAGATCGGCGATATTCAGGCGTGGCAGCGCGAGCTGCAATAAAAAACCGGACATCCTGTCCGGTTCACTGTAAGCCTCAGCATTCGGGGGAATAATCGAGGTGTGGTGTGGTCATCCAGTGATTTAAGTAGTGAGACACCGCCTGTGTCTCGCAATGGCCAATAATCGGTAAATGGGGCAGCGAGGTTTTGAGCTGATGCATGGCGTTGCCCATGATAAAACCACGCCCGACGCGCTCAAGCATTTCGCGGTCGTTCATCGCATCGCCAAATGCCATGCAATCCGCCAGCGACAGAGACAGATGCTGGCACAGCCGCGCCAGCGCGGCGCCTTTGTGGCAATCCAACGGTAAAACTTCCAGACACTCCCTGGCGGAGAAGCACAGGCTGGCGCGATCGCCGAGCGCCTGTTGCAGTTCAATCTTCAGCGCCAGCAGCATCTCATACGGCGCGATAAAGCAGATCTTGGTGACTTCATGTGCCGGCATGCGGCGTAAATCACGCAGCTGATAGTGAAACCCGCTCATCGCGTGCGCTTCCAGCAATCCCGGGAGCGGTTTATCGGTAAACCAGCCTTCGTCATTAAAGATGTGGATCGATGCGGGAGTTTGCCAGTGACTGTGCAATACCTCTTCCGCCACCGACGGCGCTAAATCACAGCCGTACAGCTGCCTGCCCTCGACATCGTGAATGCGCGTGCCGTTACCGGTGATCAGCCAGGCGGGCAAGGTGATCTGCTGGCGTACTGCCTGCATATCCAGCAGGTGACGCCCCGTGGCAAACGCCAGTGTAACGCCACGCTGGTGTAGGGCGTTGAGGCTCTGCAGCGTCTCCGCACCTAAACGGTGGGTAGGCAGCAGCAGTGTACCGTCCATATCAAATGCCGCGAGGCGGGCCATAGCAACTCTCCGGTCTGAATGAGGGGTTTACTATCGCCTGGTAATTACGGAACTAATAGTGAATACTTTCAAAAAACTGTTCCGGGTTTAATCATGCGACAGCTTCATCGGGTTAATCAGTTTCAGCGCCTGTGGCAGCTTAGCCAGGGCGAAGCGCAGCGCATCAGCGTTGCGGCCATGGCGCAGCACTGCTTTTGCAGCGAGCGCCACGTGCGTACCCTGCTGCGGCAGTGGCAGCAGGCGGGCTGGCTGCAGTGGCACGGTGCGGCGGGACGCGGTAAACAGGGCGAACTGCGCTTTCTGCTCTCTCCCGAACAGCTGCGTCAGCAATTGCTCAGCCAGCAGCTGGCAGCCGGTGAAGCGGTACAGGCGCTGCAGGTGCTGGATGTCGCGCCTGAACGGCTGGTGAAAATGCTGCGCCCACTGATGGGCGGCCAGTGGCAGAATCAGGCGCCGGTGCTGCGCATTCCCTATTATCGCGCGATGGAGGCGCTGGATCCGCTGCAGCTCACCGGACGCGCCGAGCAGCATCTGGTACGCCAGATTTTTTCCGGCCTGACGCGCTTTAACGCGGATGATGTCGAGGGCGATCTGGCACATCACTGGCAGTACGATGCGCAGGGCCGCGAATGATATTTCTGGCTGCGGCCACTGCTCAGCTGGCACAACGACGAACCGGTGCAGGCGGCACAGCTGGTCCAGCAGTTGCAACGTATCATGCAGACGCCGCAGGGCGGCCGTCTGCTGGCGGCGGTGGAACACATCGATGCGCCACATCCGCTGGCGCTGCGTATCCGGCTGCGCACCAGCGATTACTGGCTGCCGCAGCGGCTGGCGCATCAGTTTTGCCTGCTGCCGCATCCGGAGCATGCCGATACCGGCAGCGGACCGTGGCGCCTGACGCACTTTACCCGCGAGCTGGTGCGGCTGGAGAGCCATGCGCGCTGGCACCATCAGCGTCCGCTGATTCAGGTGGTGGAATACTGGATTACGCCGCAGCTGTTCGATCGCGGGCTGGGCACCAGCTGTCGCCATCCGGTGCAGATCGCCATTGGCGATCCCGACGAGCTGGACACGCTGCGGCCGGTGGATCGCAGCATCAGTCTCGGTTTCTGTTACCTGGCGCCGCGTTTCTCGGCTCGCTTCAACCAGGCGCAGGCCAAAACGCTGCTCGCGCTGATTCAGCACAGCGGCGTCATTCAGCAGCTGCCGCTGGATGAAGGCTTAATTACACCAACCGCAGAGCTGCTGCCCGGCTGGCCGCTGCCCGCCCCGCACCGCCCGGAGGGCACACTGCCCGCAACGCTGACGCTGCATTATCACCTGCCCATCGAACTGCACGTCATGGCCCAGGCGCTGGTGCCGCTGCTGGCGGCACAGGGCTGTACCCTCACCTGCGTATTTCACGACGTCAAAAGCTGGCGCGACGACATCGATCTGAGTGACGCCGACATCATCATGGGCGACCGTCTGATTGGTGATGCGCCACAGTTTACCCTCGTGAACTGGCTGGAAAATGATGCGGCCTGGCAACCGCTGCGTCCGGCGGTACTGCAGGCACCGCTGCACGCTATCGCCCGTCAGGCCAGTCCGGCACTGCGCAGCGCCGCGATTCATCAGCTGTTTCAGCAGTTGATGCGCGACGGCCATCTGCTGCCGCTGTTTAACTATCGCTACCAGGTGTTTGCTCCGCCAGGCGTCGAAGGTATTCAGCTTAACAGCATGGGCTGGTTCGATTTCACCCGCGCCTGGATCCCGCCGCCTGCCGCAGGCGGTGCTGTTCAGCCCGCGCCGGAGCCAGTACCATAGGCGCACTGATTTATGGGGAAGAAAACATGAAACGAGCCGTTGTCGTATTCAGTGGCGGACAAGACTCCACCACCTGTCTGATTCAGGCGCTGCAGCAGTATGATGAAGTGCACTGCGTGACCTTTGATTATGGTCAGCGCCATCGCGAAGAGATCAGCGTCGCCGCAGAGCTGGCGCACCAGCTGGGCGCGCGGGCGCACAAAGTGCTGGACGTAACGCTGCTCAATGAACTGGCGGTCAGCAGCCTGACGCGCGATAACATTCCGGTGCCGGCCTACAATCCACAGGCCAGCGGCCTGCCCAGCACCTTTGTCCCGGGACGTAACATCCTGTTTCTGACGCTGGCCTCAATTTATGCCTATCAGGTGGAAGCCGAAGCGGTGATCACCGGCGTATGTGAAACCGATTTTTCCGGCTACCCGGATTGCCGCGACGAGTTTGTCAAAGCGCTAAACAACGCTGTCACTCTCGGCATGGCGCGCGAAGTGCGTTTTGAAACGCCGCTGATGTGGCTGAATAAAGCGGAAACCTGGGCGCTGGCGGACTACTGGCAGCAGCTGCCGCTGGTCCGTTCGGAGACGCTAACCTGCTACAACGGCGTTAAAGGCGACGGCTGTGGTGAGTGCGCGGCCTGCCACCTGCGCGCGCGCGGTCTGGCCGATTACCAGGCCAATGCGGCCAGCGTGATGGCGGCGATGAAACAGAAAAGCGGCCTGCGCTGATTGCGGCCGCGCTGCGGGCTGGCGTGCTTTCTGGGCATGCCAGCTCAGGAAGGCGCGGTCATCAATACCGCCAGGCGTTCACGTAACTCCCCTTCCAGCGGCACGGTTTTTTGCGTGCGCAAATCGATGCAGACGAAGGTCAGCGCCGCATCCGCCACCAGCGTGTTATCACCCGCCAGCACCACCCGCTGTAAAATAATGCCGCTTTTGCCGTTGAGCTGCGAGACCTCGCTCTCAATGTGCAGCACGTCGCCCAGCACCGCCGGACGACGATAGTTAATGTTGATATTCACCACCACAAACGCCAGCTGCTGCTCCAGCAGCCAGTGAAAGGCATCGGCATCTTCCAGCCACTGCCAGCGCGCCTCTTCCAGAAACTCCAGGTAGCGCGCATTGTTCACATGCTGATAGACGTCAAGATGATAGCCGCGCACTTTGATGGTGGTTTGCATGATTGCTCCTGTTCAGGCTGTGAATGACAACTGGTTGGACCTGTTGAGCATAGCACAGCCTGATGGGCCGCTTTAGCAATCCTTCAGAGTCGCGAGCCGCTTCACAATTTCAGCCGCGCGCTGTTCCGCTCCACCAGCGCACTGCCAATACCCGGTACTTCTTTCAGCTGCTCGATGGCGCTGAAGGGCCCGTACTGCTCACGATAGCTGACAATCGCCTGCGCTTTTTTCAGTCCAATACCGTTCATGGCGGCGGCCAGCTGCTCGGCCGTGGCCTGATTGATGCTGACCTGTTCCGGCTGCGGCGTGGACACCTGCGTCGCCTGCGTTTCACTGGGGCTTTCCGCCGCCGCCAGTCCGCTGGTCCAGAGCGCGCCGCCCAGCGCCAGCGTGATGCAAAAGGCACGAAATGTTGATTTAACCATGCTGTGTTTCTCCTTGTGTTTGACAGCCACTGCAGGGTGGCACAAGCGAGAAACCCACTCAAAAGGCGATGATCAGAAATGGAAAAGGCCGCAGAAGCGGCCTTTCGGTATTGCAGCAGTTTACCTTTTTTTGTGAGGCTTACTGGTTTTGTGCGGCGGCGCCGTACTTAATCTTCGCCTCTTTACGCAGGTTTTCCAGCAGCGCTTCAAAGGCAATCTGCGCGTTGTTTTGCGTCACGCCTTTCACCATTTCGTCGATCTGCGCCTGCGGCATGTTGCCCGCGCTGACCTTATCCAGCGCGACCAGCACCACGTTGCCCTGCATATCTTCGCTGACACCCCACGACGGCTGGTTATCCGCTGGATGTGGCAGGTTGAATGCGGCCTGTGCCACCGGATCCTGGGCGTTGCGATCGACGGTTTTGCTGGCGCTCAGCGTCAGGCCAGCCGCCTGCAGCGCGTCCTGTTTGCCCGCTTTCAGCTCGGTCAGCAGTTTGTCTGCCTGCGCTTTGGCCTGCTGCGTCGCTTTGTCATGCTTCAGGCTGTCAGCAATCTGCGCTTTGACCTGATCCAGCGGTTTAACCGCTTCCGGTTTGTGCTCGCTGATGCGCAACACAAACGCCCGATCGCCATCGACGCTGATGATGTCAGAATTGTTGCCCGGCGCGCCGTTCTGACCGGTCAGGCCACCGTTGAAGATCGCCTGTTTAACCGCATCGAAATCGAGATCGGCCGGCACGTTATCGCGGGTGATCCAGCCCGTTTCCACCACTTTCAGGCCAGATGCCTGTGCGGCGCCCGCCAGGGATTCGTTGTCGTTGCTGGCGGCTTCGCTCACCTTCTGCTGCATCTTATAGAAGGCGTCGACGGCTTTTTCCTGCTTCACTTTATCCGCCACCGCATCGTGCACGTCCGCCAGCGGTTTAACCTGCTCTGGCTGGATATCGTCCAGACGCACCACCAGGAAACCTACTGAGGACTTGATCACGCCAGACAGCTGACCTTTCTGCGTCAGGTTGGCGTTTTTCAGTTCATCCGGCGTGGTGTTCGGCTCCAGCCAGCCCATGTCGCCGCCTTTACGCGCAGAGATTGGGTCAATGGATTTGCTCTTCGCCAGCGTGGCGAAATCCTCGCCCTTTTTCAGCGCATCCAGCACCGCGTTGGCATCGGCTTCGGTTTTGGTCTGAATGATGCTGTAACGGTTGCGCTGCGGCTGTGAATAGTCGGCTTTGTGCTGATCGTACCAGCTCTGAATATCCGCTTCGCTGGCGTTCTCCTGCAGGCTGGCCGCATCCATTTTGATATAGCTGACGCGGAACTGCTCAGGTGCCATAAAGCTGCTCTGATGCTGCTGGTAATACTGATTGATTTCGTCGTCGCTGGCGGTTTGTTTCGCGGCCAGCGCATTAACGTCAATCACCGCCTGACGAATCTCGCGCTGCTGCGAGACCAGATCCACCAGCTTGCTGGTTTCACCCTTCAGCATGAAGTCGGTATTGGCGATGGCGTTGATCAACTGCTGCGTCGCCAGCTGCTTGCGCAGCGCTTCGGCGTACTGATCGGCACTGAAGCCCATGCTGGCGATCAGGCCGTTGTATTTCGCGTTGTCGAACTTACCGTTGGTCTGAAAAGCCTGCTGATTGAAAATAGCCTGCTTCACCTGATCGTCGCTGATGCCAATGTGCAGATCTTTGATGTACTGATCGAGCAGCGCCTGATCGATCAACTGTGACAGCGCCTGCTGGCGCATCTGCTGCATGTAGCCGTCGTTGCTGGCCAGCTGCGAGAACTGGTCGCCCAGCATCTGCTGCTGACGGTTGCGCTCGTTGTTAAACGCCTGTTCTAGCTCACCGCGGCTAATTTCATGGCCGTTCACTTTGGCAGCGTAATCGCTATTACCGCCAATCAGGTAGTTGCCCACCCCGGTCAGTACGAATGACAGGATGATCAATCCCAGAATGATCTTGAGCACGACATGGTTCGACGCCGCGCGTAAATTGTCCATCATGGTATGACAACACTCCGCTGTAGTGTGGATGTAAAGCTCTGACACGATGTCATCATCGTGCAGCTGCGGTTCAGGCTGGCAGCTGGCAACCATGCGGAGACTGAAGCCAGCGGCTAAAGTCGCGCATCAAGATAAAAAAAGGCACATCAAAAATGATGTGCCCGTATGTTACATGAGAACGCCTTTTTCGTCCTCAATCCATGGAAGAAAATGCTTCGATGGACAGGTCAGCGGTCATTAATTGACGGCGTCTTTCAGTGCTTTACCTGCACGGAAGCCCGGTACTTTACCAGCCGGGATGGTGATTTCTTTACCGGTTTGTGGGTTACGGCCGGTGCGGGCAGCACGCTCGCGTACAGAGAAGGTACCGAAACCGACCAGTGCCACTTCGTCACCGCCTTTCAGCGCGTCAGAAACGGAGCCCATGAATGCATCTAACACACGTCCCGCTGCCGCTTTAGAAATGTCAGCGTCTGCAGCAATTTTGTCGATCAACTGTGACTTATTCACTCTCTTCATCCCCTCTTTTATTATTCACTCGCACCCGCGCTTCCCGCCCGGTGCGAACGCGCAGCCAGTTATATCAAGCCTGTGGAGCTGAAACAACGGTATTCATCTTAATCGTTGATCCAGCAGCCCCCTAAATTAGCGGCACAAAAAAAAGCTGGCAAGCCCGATTTGGCCTGCCAGCTTCGCTTTTTAGCGCTTTTTGTCGCTAATCACTATTTTGCCGTGGCAACCTGCATCCCGTACGGGGCATTTTCCAGCGCCAGGCTCAGCACTTCTTCAATACGCTTCACCGGATGGATCGACAGATCGGCAATCACGTTCTGTGGAATCTCTTCCAGATCGCGCTTGTTTTCGTCCGGGATCAGCACGGTTTTGATGCCGCCGCGATGCGCCGCCAGCAGTTTCTCTTTCAGGCCACCAATCGGCAGTACCTGACCGCGCAGCGTGATCTCGCCGGTCATCGCCACGTCCGAACGCACCGGGTTACCGGTCAGACAGGAGACCAGCGCGGTACACATCGCGATACCGGCGCTCGGACCATCTTTCGGCGTCGCTCCTTCCGGTACGTGCACGTGGATGTCACGCTTCTCATAGAAGTCGCCGTTGATGCCGAGTTTCTCCGCACGGGCGCGGACTACTGTCAGCGCCGCCTGGATGGACTCCTGCATCACCTCACCGAGTGAACCGGTGTAGGTCAGCTTGCCTTTGCCCGGCACGCAGGCGGTTTCGATGGTGAGCAGATCGCCGCCCACTTCGGTCCACGCCAGGCCGGTGACCTGACCAACACGGTTTTCGCTGTCGGCACGGCCGTAGTCAAAGCGCTGCACGCCCAGGAAATCCTTGAGGTTTTCGCCGGTGATTTTGATGCTCTTTTTCGCTTTGTCCATCAGCAGCGCTTTTACCGCTTTACGGCACAGCTTGGAGAGTTCGCGCTCCAGGCTACGCACGCCCGCTTCACGGGTGTAATAGCGGATAATGCCGATAATGGCGCTGTCGTCAACGCTGATCTCTTTCTCTTTCAGCGCATTACGCTCGATCTGCTTCGGCAGCAGGTGCTGTTTAGCGATGTTGAGCTTCTCATCTTCGGTGTAGCCGGAGAGACGAATCACTTCCATACGATCCAGCAGCGGAGCCGGAATGTTCATGGAGTTGGAGGTTGCAACAAACATCACATCTGACAGATCGTAATCCACTTCCAGATAGTGATCGTTGAACGCAATGTTCTGCTCCGGATCCAGTACCTCCAGCAGCGCTGAAGCCGGATCGCCGCGCATGTCGGATGACATTTTGTCGATCTCATCCAGCAGGAACAGCGGGTTTTTCACGCCGACTTTGGCCATTTTCTGGATCAGTTTGCCCGGCATCGACCCGATATAGGTACGACGGTGGCCGCGGATTTCCGCTTCGTCACGCACGCCGCCGAGCGCCATACGCACATATTTACGGCCAGTGGCTTTGGCGATTGACTGTCCCAGCGAGGTTTTACCCACGCCCGGCGGTCCGACCAGACACAGAATCGGCCCTTTAATTTTGCTGACGCGACTCTGCACCGCAAGATACTCAAGGATGCGGTCTTTCACGCGCTCCAGACCGTAATGGTCGGTATCCAGCGTCTCCTGCGCTTTCCGCAGGTCTTTTTTCACCTTGCTGCGCGCGTTCCACGGTACCTGCACCATCCAGTCGATGTAGCCGCGCACCACGGTGGCTTCCGCTGACATCGGTGACATCATCTTCAGCTTCTGCAGTTCAGCTTCGGCCTTCTCGCGCGCCTCAGCCGGCATTTTCGCCGCGTCGATTTTGCGTTTCAGCGCTTCGTATTCATCCGGCGCATCATCCATCTCGCCCAGCTCTTTCTGAATCGCTTTCATTTGCTCATTCAGATAGTACTCGCGCTGGCTTTTCTCCATCTGCTTTTTAACGCGGTTGCGAATACGCTTCTCAACCTGCAGCAGATCGATTTCCGATTCCATCATCGCCATGAGATATTCCAGACGCTCATTGATGTCGGACATCTCCAGCACTGACTGTTTATCAGCCAGCTTAAGCGGCATATGCGCCGCGACGGTGTCGGCGAGACGCGCCGCGTCGTCGATGCTGTTGAGTGAAGTCAGCACCTCCGGCGGGATTTTTTTGTTCAGCTTGATATAGCCTTCAAACTGATTGATGGCGGTACGCACCAGCACTTCCTGCTCGCGCTCTTCAATTTCCGGCGAGATCAGGTATTCGGCCTGGGCAACAAAGTGGTCGCCATTGTCCGCTAAAGTGGTGATGTGTGCGCGCTGAAGACCTTCCACCAGCACCTTAACGGTGCCGTCTGGCAGTTTCAGCATCTGCAGTACGGAAGCAACGGTCCCTACCGCGAAGAGATCGTTAATACCAGGTTCATCCGTTGAAGCCTCTTTCTGGGCAACCAGCATGATCTTCTTGTCATGATCCATCGCCGCTTCGAGGCAACGAATCGATTTTTCCCGACCAACAAACAACGGAATTACCATGTGCGGATAAACCACCACGTCGCGCAACGGCAACACGGGGATTTCAATGCGTTCAGAACGCTCAGGATTCATAGAGCTCTCTCTTAGTTTAATGTCCGCCAGGTGATGGGAACCGCGTGATACAGGCTGTATGCAGTTAGACCCACAGGATTATGAGTATATGGGGATGCTTGCACGACATTCAATGTCACAGAGGTGAGAAAAATAAAAGGGGAAACATTTTCCCCTTTTTTAAGATAACAACGCGGTGTAATTGATTATTTATTCGCCAGAAGCCTGGGCTTCATGCTTACCGTAAATCAGCATCGGGTCAGATTGCCCCTCGATTACTGACTCATCGATCACCACTTTCTCTACGCCTTCCATTGATGGCAGGTCGTACATGGTTTCGAGCAGCGCCGCTTCTACGATAGAACGCAGACCACGTGCCCCGGTTTTACGCGAGTTGGCTTTTTTCGCAATCGCCGTCAGCGCTTCGTCACGGAACTCCAGCTCCACGCCTTCCAGGTTAAACAGCGCCTGATACTGCTTGGTCAGGGCGTTTTTCGGTTCACGCAGGATCTGGATCAGTGCTTCTTCGCTCAACTCGTTGAGCGTCGCCACCACTGGCAGACGACCAATGAACTCCGGAATCAGACCAAATTTGATCAGATCTTCCGGCTCAACCTGCGACAGCAACTCGCCTTCGCTGGCTTTCTGCGATTTACCTTTAACGGTCGCGCCAAAGCCAATACCGGAGCCGGTTTCAACACGCTGTGAAATCACTTTATCGAGGCCGGCAAACGCACCGCCACAGATAAACAGGATTTTCGAGGTGTCGACCTGCAGAAACTCCTGCTGCGGATGCTTACGTCCACCCTGCGGCGGCACGGCAGCCACCGTGCCTTCAATCAGTTTCAGCAGTGCCTGCTGCACGCCTTCACCTGACACATCACGGGTGATAGACGGGTTGTCTGATTTACGGGAAATCTTATCGATTTCATCGATGTACACGATGCCGCGCTGCGCTTTCTGTACGTCGTAGTCGCACTTCTGCAGCAGTTTCTGGATGATGTTTTCCACATCCTCACCCACATAACCGGCTTCGGTCAGCGTGGTGGCATCCGCCATAGTGAAAGGCACATCCAGCAGGCGCGCCAGCGTTTCCGCCAGCAGGGTCTTACCGCTACCGGTTGGACCGATCAGCAGAATGTTACTTTTGCCCAGTTCAATCCCGTTGCTGGTGTCGCCATTACGCAGACGTTTGTAGTGGTTGTACACCGCCACCGCCAGCACTTTTTTCGCCTTCTCCTGACCGATAACATAATCGTCAAGGTGATGGCGGATCTCATGCGGCGTCGGGAGCGCGCTGCGCTCGCGGTGCGGGGCCACTTCTTTAATCTCTTCGCGAATGATGTCGTTACACAGATCGACACACTCGTCGCAAATATACACTGACGGCCCGGCAATCAGCTTACGGACTTCATGCTGGCTTTTGCCGCAGAAAGAGCAGTACAGCAACTTACCTGAACCGTCTTTGCGCTTATCTGTCATCAGCTAACCTCTTTTCGTTCTCAGACCTAATTGGTGTACGGCAATGGCCGCACAGCAACGGCCGATATGCATGCAACTCACCTGTCTGCACCCGTTAACTATAGCGTAAGGGGCAGACAGATGTGTCTTATTGGCGATGCGTCAGGATGGAGTCGACCAGGCCATACTCTACCGCTTCGCTGGCAGAGAGGAAACGATCGCGCTCGGTGTCGCGTTCAATCTGCTCCAGCGATTTGCCGGTATGTTCCGCCATCAGCTCATTCATACGCTGCTTCACTTTCAGGATTTCACGCGCGTGGATCTCAATGTCCGTCGCCTGGCCCTGATAGCCGCCCAGCGGCTGGTGAATCATCACGCGTGAGTTTGGCAGACAGAAGCGCTTGCCTTTGGTCCCCGCCGTCAGCAGGAATGCGCCCATCGAACAGGCCTGGCCCATACAGATGGTGCTCACGTCCGGCTTGATGAACTTCATTGTGTCATAAATCGACATACCGGCGGTAATCACACCACCTGGCGAGTTAATGTAGAGGTAAATGTCTTTTTCAGGATTCTCAGCTTCCAGAAACAGCATCTGCGCCACAATCAGGTTCGCCATGTGATCCTCAACCTGACCGGTCAGGAAGATCACGCGCTCTTTAAGCAGGCGGGAGTAGATGTCGTAAGAACGCTCGCCGCGCGAGGTTTGTTCGACCACCATTGGCACCAGCGCATTGGTTGGTGCAGTAAATTCACGATCGCCACTGTATGACATTACCGTCTCCTGATAAATTTCATTGGCAACATTCTGTACCGATTTTACGCGAGGCGCGCGGCGAAAACTATGCGCAGCGGTCTCGTTCCGACATAACAGGACGGTTAATCAGCCAGTCTTACTGTTTTCACGCATTCTCCCTGTATCTGGGGATGCAGCCCAGTTGTTTCAAGCATAACAACCTTTTCCCCATTCGCTAACACGGAAAAACAGCTTAGCGAAGAATTTGCCGATTAATTAGTCAAATAGCGCACAAATGTGGTTGGTTTCCGCCAGAAACGAAAAAGCCCGCGACACAGCGGTCGCGGGCTTTAGCACTCAGGGTTAACTCACGAATCAGGCCGCAGAGGTCTGGTTCATCAGCTCCTGGAAGTTAGTGGCTTTGTCAGTCACTTTGGCTTTCGCCAGTACCGCTTCAACCGCCTGCTCTTCCAGCGCAACGTTGCGCATGTTGTTCATCAGCTCGCTGTTTTTGCTGTAGAACTCGATCACTTCCTGCGGATCTTCGTACGCAGAAGCCATCTCTTCGATCAGCGCTTTAACGCGATCTTCATCGGCTTTCAGCTCGTTGATGCGAATTACTTCGCCCAGCAGCAGACCGACCACAACGCGACGTTTTGCCTGCTCTTCGAACAGTTCACGTGGCAGTTCCAGCGCCTGCTTCTCGTTGCCGCCGAAACGCTGTGCAGCCTGACGACGCAGAACGTCGATTTCGCTGTCGATCAGTGCCACTGGCACGTCGATTTCGTTCGCGTTAACCAGACCGTCAATCGCCTGCGTCTTCACGCGGTTACGGATAGCGCCTTTCAGTTCGCGCTCCATGTTCTTACGCACTTCAGCGCGCAGACCTTCAATGGAGCCATCTTCCACGCCGAAACGCTTGATGAATTCAGCGGTCAGCTCCGGCAGTTCGCGGGTTTCCACTTTCTTCAGCACGATGTCGAACTTCGCATCTTTGCCTTTCAGGTTTTCCGCGTGGTAGTCATCCGGGAATTTCACGTCGATGGTGAAGGTGTCGCCGGCTTTCTTGCCAGTGATGCCTTCTTCGAAGCCTGGGATCATACGACCCTGACCCATCGCCAGCACGAAGTCAGACGCTTTGCCGCCTTCGAACTCTTCGCCGTCTACAGAGCCGGTGAAATCGATGGTCGCGCGATCTTCTGCTGACGCTGCTGCATCGGTCTCTTTCCAGGTCGCCTGCTGCTTCTGCAGGGTTTCCAGCATGGTGTCGACGTCAGCGTCGGTCACTTCAACCACCGGTTTTTCGACTTCGATTGCATCCAGGCCTTTCAGCTCAACTTCCGGATACACTTCGAACTCAACCGCGTAGGTGAAATCTTCACCTTCTTTATACTCACCCGGCACGTAGTTCGGTGCGCCAGCTGGGTTGATCTTCTCTTTGATGATGGCGTCAACGAAGTTACGCGTCATCAGCTCGCTCAGGACGTCCTGACGAACAGAGGCACCGTAGCGCTGATTAATGATGGTAGCCGGCACTTTGCCTTTACGGAAACCGTCGATACGGACTTTCTTAGCTACTTCCACCAGTTCTTTCTTCACTGCGCTTTCGATGCTGTCCTTAGGAACAGTAATCGAAATGCGACGGCCCAGACCCTGAGTGGTTTCTACTGAAACTGTCATCTTGTTACCTCAAAAAATCACGTGCTCGGTCAACTTCAGACACCACACAATTAATGCGCCGTATCCAACAACCGGGACGGCCTCTGCAGGCAGAACCTAATCCCTGTCACCAGAAGCGTCCCGAAGACATTCCGGAAAAATAGACGCCGCATTATAGCGGCATCCCAGGAATGAGTCGAGGCTGCAAACTCACCACTTTTTAACGGTTTTGCTGCTTTTTTGCGCCGCAGATCGCGTTTGTGCATCATTGAGGTAAGAAAAAACGGCCCGCAGGCCGTTTTGGAGGAAGCTGGAGAGGAAAACTCAGGCCAGCGTACCGGCACCGCGACAGTTCGGTGAGGCGAGTACGGTATCCTGCAGTCCATCCCACTCTTTGCGCGTGTAGGTATGCAGCGCCAGCGCATGGACGCTGCCTGCCAGCTCGGTCGCCAGCTCGCCATAAATGGCGCGGTGACGCTGCAGGAAGCGCTGTCCGGTGAAAAGGTCGCTGACGATCACCACTTTGAAGTGACTTTCAGAACCGGCAGGCACGTTATGACGATAGCTTTCGTCATGCACTTCGAGATGTGCAGGCTCAAAAGCGTTACGCAGCTTTTCTTCTATTTGTTCGCGAATCATTGTTAACACTCCTCTACGGCGAGCGCTGTGCCCCATCTGTTTAAATATTAGTAGGTTTTTTACCTTTCCCGCAGTCTGGCAGGAAATAAATCCTGCTGCGCTGCGCATCTTAGCCTGCTGAGGCTGGCGGTCAATCGGTTACCGCGTCCGGCTGTCCGAAAAAATCCTTTACAATCAATTTCCCCTGGTGCGGGGCTTTTTTCGCCGTGCCGCAATGCTATGATGACCGCAGTTTTGCAAACCAACCCATATGCTAACGAGAATGAGTATGTTGAAAAAACTGTTATTCCCTCTGCTGGCTGCCTTTATTTTGGCCGGCTGCGCCAGCAATAACACCACGCTGAACATCCAGCCAAAAATCCAGCTGCCACAGCAGGATCCGAGCCTGATGGGCGTTACCGTCAGCGTTAACGGTGCCGATCAGCGCAGCGATCAGGCGCTGGCCAAAGTGAACCGCGACGGCCAGCTGATCACCCTGACCCCGTCACGCGACCTGCGTTTCCTGCTGCAGGAAGTGCTGGAGAAGCAGATGACCTCGCGCGGCTACATGATTGGCCCGAACGGCGCGGTGGATCTGCAGATCGTGGTTAATGGTCTGTACGCCGATGTCACGCAGGGCAACGTGCGTTACAGCATCACCACCAAAGCGGATATCTCTATTATCGCTACCGCGAAAAACGGCAACAAGCAGGTGAAAAACTACCGTCAGACTTACAGCGTAGAGGGTGCCTTCAGCGCTACTAACGACAAGATCACCAACGCGGTTAACTCTACCCTGAGCGACGTGATTGCCGATATGGCGCAGGACACCAGCGTCAATAACTTCATCAAGCAAAACGCGCGTTAATTTTCCGCAGTAACCTGCCCGGTCCCCGCTGACCGGGCTTCATTTCAGGCTGGCTATGACATCTCACTATCTGCGTATTTTTACCCAACGTAACGCTGCGGTCCTGCTGCTGCTCGGTTTCGCTTCCGGTCTGCCGCTGGCGCTGACCGCCGGTACGCTCCAGGCGTGGATGACGGTAGAGAATGTCGACCTGAAAACCATTGGTTTCTTCTCCCTCGTCGGTCAGGCTTACGTGTTTAAGTTCCTGTGGTCGCCGATGATGGATCGCTATACCCCGCCCTTTCTTGGCCGGCGGCGCGGCTGGCTGCTGGTCACGCAGTTAGCGCTGATTGCCGGCATTGTGGCGATGGGCTTTATGCAGCCGTCACGCGACCTTACCCTGCTGGCGGCGCTGGCGGTGCTGGTGGCTTTCTGCTCAGCCTCGCAGGATATTGTGTTTGATGCGTGGAAAACCGATGTGCTGCCGCCGGAAGAGCGCGGCAGCGGCGCGGCGATAACCGTGCTCGGTTACCGGCTGGCGATGCTGATTTCCGGCGGCCTGGCGCTGTGGCTGGCGGATCGCTATCTCGGCTGGCAGGCCACCTACTGGCTGATGGCGCTGCTGATGGTGCCCGGACTGATCGCCACGCTGCTGGCGCGTGAACCTGAGGCGCCGGTGCGCGAGCCGCACTCGCTGCGTCAGGCCGTCGCGTTTCCGCTGAAGGATTTCTTTCAGCGCAACAACGCCTGGCTGCTGATCACCTTAATCATTCTCTACAAGCTGGGCGACGCGTTCGCCGCTTCGCTCACCACCACCTTCCTGATTCGCGGCGTGGGCTTCAGCGCCGGTGATGTCGGTCTGGTGAATAAAACGCTCGGCCTGCTGGCGACCATTATCGGTGCGCTGTACGGCGGCGTGCTGATGCAGCGCCTGAGCCTGTTCCGCGCGCTGATGATCTTCGGCGTGCTGCAGGCAGTATCTAATTTCGCTTACTGGCTGCTGGCGGTAACGCCACCGCATCTGTGGAGCATGGCCAGCGCGGTATTTATCGAAAACCTGTGCGGCGGCATGGGCACCGCCGCCTTTGTGGCGTTGCTGATGACGTTGTGCAACAAATCGTTCTCGGCCACGCAGTTCGCGCTGCTGTCAGCGCTGTCAGCGGTTGGACGCGTGTATGTCGGTCCGGCGGCTGGCTGGCTGGTTGAATTGTGGGGCTGGCCGGTATTTTACGCCTTTACCGTGGTGGCCGCCGTACCGGGCCTGCTGTTGCTGTGGGCGTGTCGCGGCACGCTGCAGGCAATGCAGCACAGCGGTGAATTCATTAAGCGCAGCCTGTGGCCACAGGGTTATCGCTGGACGGTACGCCTGTTCGCGGCCGGCTGTACGCTGCTGGCGCTCTGGCTGCTGACGCTGGCACTGCGTGCGGCGGATATCTGGCACAGCGCGACGCTGCCAACCCATCTGTTTGAGGCAGGGATGGCGCTGGCGCTGCTGGCGGTGCTGCTCGGCGTGATGCTGGACTGGCTGGCATTAAGAAAAACAGCGTCAAATCGTGCACATTAACGCTGCGCTATTTGCCAGACCGGGATAAATCGCTTAAAAATAGCCCCCGGCGAATTTTAAGCGATAGCATTTTTTTCAACGCGAAATAGAAACATTAAATTAACAAACCCGCGTAATATTTAAATCCGGTGAGCAATTAATTTGTAGAAATTTCATCGCCAAAATGATGCAGAATTGTTAAATAAATGAGTATTAAAACTCCGGTTTATGCTTTCCCTGTTTTCTCTGCGGTTAATGTCATTGGTTTTTGTTATATTGCCGCCAACTGCTTGTCGCAGTTAATAATTTGTCACCCTGCGCAACATCTGTGACACCCTTAGCAAAAGGTGTCAACAGCCTTCTGACACATCCTTAAGCTGGTTTACACTGCATAAACCTTCCCGTAAAATGCGCGCACACTTAAACGACAATAGAGCCCTTTGTCATTGAGGTCGTTAAATGAGACTCAGGAAATACAATAAAAGTTTGGGGATTTTGTCATTAATTGCAGGCGCTGTATTACTCAGCGGCTGCGATAGTGCGTTGTTAAATCCCAAGGGACAGATTGCACTGGAGCAACGTTCACTGATTCTGACAGCTTTCGGCTTGATGATGATCGTCGTTATTCCGGCAGTCTTAATGGCTGTTGTGTTCGCCTGGAAATATCGGGCAACCAATACCAACGCGAAGTATAGCCCTAACTGGTCACACTCTAACAAAGTGGAAGCCGTGGTCTGGACCATTCCGATCCTGATCATTCTCTTCCTCGGCGTGCTGACCTGGAAATCAACCCACGCGCTGGAGCCGAGCAAACCGCTGGCCTCTGACGTGAAACCGGTTGAGATCGACGTAGTGGCACTGGACTGGAAATGGCTGTTCATCTACCCGGAACAGGGTATTGCAACCGTCAACCAGATTGCCTTCCCGGCAAATACTCCGGTGAACTTCAAGATCACCTCGAACTCCGTCATGAACTCCTTCTTTATTCCTACGCTCGGCAGCCAGATCTACGCCATGGCGGGTATGCAGACCAAACTGCACCTGATCGCCAACGAGCCAGGTACGTTCGACGGTATCTCTGCTAACTTCAGCGGTCGCGGTTTCTCTGGTATGAAGTTCAAAGCCATTGCCACCAAAGACGATGCGGAATTCCAGCAGTGGGTTGCCAAAGTTAAAGCGGCACCTAACACGCTGACCACCATGGATGATTTCGAAAAACTGGCTGCGCCAAGCGAAAATCACCCGGTGGAATATTTCTCAACTGCGAATCCGGAACTGTTCAAGCAGGTTATTGATAAGTTCATGATGAGCCACGGGAAAATGGACATGTCGCACGAAGGCATGGACATGAATCACGCCGCAGCTGCGGGAGCCGAGGAATAATACGATGTTCGGAAAATTAACACTGGATGCAGTGCCCTACCATGAACCCATTATCATGGTTACGGTCGCCGGTATCATCATTGGTGGTCTGGCGCTGATCGCTGCTATTACCTATTTCGGTAAATGGCAGTATCTGTGGTCTGAATGGTTAACCTCAATCGACCACAAAAAACTGGGTATCATGTACATCATCATGGCCTTTGTCATGCTGCTGCGCGGCTTTGCCGATGCGGTAATGATGCGTACCCAACAGGTGATGGCTTCCGCCGGGGAAGCAGGCATACTGCCACCGCACCACTACGACCAGATCTTCACCGCTCACGGCGTGATCATGATCTTCTTCGTAGCGATGCCTTTCGTGGTGGGTCTGATGAACATCGCGGTTCCGCTGCAAATCGGTGCGCGTGACGTTGCCTTCCCGTTCCTGAACAACCTGAGCTTCTGGTTCACCGCTATCGGTGTGATCCTGGTTAACCTGTCACTGGGTGTGGGCGAATTCGCACAGACCGGCTGGCTGGCTTATCCACCGCTCTCGGGGGCAGAATACAGTCCTGGCGTCGGGGTCGATTACTGGATCTGGAGTCTCCAGCTCTCCGGTATTGGTACCACGCTGACCGGTATCAACTTCTTCGTGACCATTCTGAAGATGCGTGCACCGGGCATGGACCTGTTCAAGATGCCGGTATTCACCTGGGCAGCACTGTGTACTAACGTCCTGATTATCGCTGCGTTCCCGGTTCTGACCGTGACGCTGGCACTGTTGACGCTTGATCGTTACCTCGACTTCCATTTCTTTACCAATGATATGGGCGGTAACATGATGATGTACGTCAACCTGATCTGGGTCTGGGGTCACCCGGAGGTGTACATCCTCGTTCTGCCGGTGTTTGGTGTCTTCTCTGAAGTCACGGCCACCTTCTCGAAAAAGCGTCTGTTTGGTTACACCTCGCTGGTGTGGGCAACCATCGCCATTACCGTTCTGTCGTTCATCGTTTGGCTGCACCACTTCTTCACCATGGGTGCTGGTGCGAACGTTAACGCCTTCTTCGGTATCATGACGATGATCATCGCGATTCCGACCGGGGTGAAAATCTTTAACTGGCTGTTCACCATGTATCAGGGTCGTATCGAGTTCAACTCGGCGATGCTGTGGACCATCGGCTTCCTGGTCACCTTCTCCGTTGGTGGGATGACCGGCGTACTGCTGGCGGTGCCAGGCGCAGACTTCGTGCTGCACAACAGCCTGTTCCTGATTGCACACTTCCACAACGTTATCATCGGTGGTGTAGTGTTCGGTTGTATGGCTGGCGTGACCTACTGGTTCCCGAAAGCCTTCGGCTTCACCCTGAACGAAACCTGGGGCAAACGTGCTTTCTGGTTCTGGATCATCGGCTTCTTTGTTGCCTTTATGCCGCTGTACGCGCTGGGCTTCATGGGGATGACCCGTCGTCTGAGCCAGGACATCGATCCGCAGTTCCACTCTCTGCTGGTGGTTGCAGCAGGCGGTGCGGCGCTGATCGCCTGCGGTATTCTGTGCCAGCTTATCCAGTTCTGGGTATCGGTGCGTGACCGTGAGCAGAACCGCGATCTGACCGGTGACCCGTGGGGCGGCCGTACGCTGGAGTGGGCAACCTCTTCACCTCCGCCGTTCTACAACTTTGCTGTGATCCCGCATATCCACGAGCGTGATGCGTTCTGGGAAATGAAAGAGAAAGGCGAAGCGTACAAGCAGCCAGAAAAATATGAAGAAATTCATATGCCGAAAAACAGCGGCGCGGCCATTGTTATCGCTGCCTTCATGACAGTCTTCGGTTTTGCCCTGATCTGGCACATCTGGTGGCTGGCAGGTCTTACTTTCCTTGGCACCATCGTGACCTGGATTGTGAAGAGCTTCGATGAAGACGTGGATTACTACGTACCGGTTGCTGAAATCGAGCAGATCGAGAAGAAGCACTTTGATGACATCAGCAAAGCAGGTCTGAAATAATGTCAACTGAAACCGTTAAACACCACCACGACGCCCATGCGGAGCATGGGCATCACGATGCGGGAGCCAATAAAGTCTTTGGCTTCTGGATCTACCTGATGAGTGACTGCATTATCTTCGCAACCCTGTTTGCGACCTATGCGGTCATGGTTAACAACACTGCCGGTGGCCCGGCAGGTAAAGATATCTTCGAACTGCCGTTTGTGCTGGTTGAAACCGCGCTGCTGCTGCTGAGCTCCATCACGTATGGTATGGCAGTGATTGCGATGAACAACCAGAACAAAGGTTCGGTCATCAGCTGGCTGGCGTTGACCTTCCTGTTCGGTGCCGGATTTATCGGGATGGAAATCTATGAATTCCATCACCTGATCAAGGAAGGTTTCGGTCCTGACCGCAGCGGCTTCCTGTCTGGCTTCTTTACTCTGGTCGGTACGCACGGTCTGCACGTGACCTCTGGTCTGATCTGGATGGCCGTGCTGATGTTCCAGATCGCTAAACGCGGTCTGAGCGCCACCAACCGCACCCGTATCATGTGTCTGAGCCTGTTCTGGCACTTCCTGGATGTGGTGTGGATCTGCGTATTCACCGTTGTCTATCTGATGGGGGCCATGTAATGAGTCATTCTGTAAACGAACATGGTGCATCTCACGGTAGCGTGAAGTCCTACATGATCGGCTTCATCCTCTCGATCATCCTGACGGCGATCCCGTTCTGGATGGTGATGGATGGCAGTGCTTCTCACGGTACCATTCTGGGTGTGGTTCTGGTGTGTGCAGTGGTTCAGGTGCTGGTGCACCTGGTCTACTTCCTGCATCTGGACAGCAAATCCGAGGGTGGCTGGAACATGGTGGCCATTGTCTTCTCCGCAGTCATTATCCTGATTGTGGTGATTGGCTCACTGTGGATTATGTGGAACCTCAACTACAACATGATGGCCCACTAAAGAGTCACGCGTAATGATTAAGCAATACCTGCAAGTAACAAAACCAGGAATTATTTTCGGCAATTTAATTTCTGTGATCGGTGGATTCCTGCTGGCTTCAAAAGGCAGCATTGATTACCCCCTGTTTCTCGTCGCTTTGGTGGGCGTTTCGCTGGTGGTCGCATCCGGTTGTGTATTCAACAATGTGATTGACCGCGACATCGACATCAAAATGGAGAGAACGCGGAACCGTGTTCTGGTCAAAGGCCTGATCTCGGCGAAAGTAAGCCTGGTTTATGCAACCGCATTGGGTATTGCTGGCTTTGCGTTGCTGTATTTTGGCGCTAACCCGCTGGCCATGTGGCTGGCGGTGATGGGCTTCGTCGTCTATGTCGGCATTTACAGCCTCTACATGAAGCGTCATTCGGTCTATGGCACGCTGATTGGCAGCCTCTCTGGCGCCGCGCCGCCAGTAATTGGCTACTGCGCGGTGACCAACCAGTTTGATGCTGGCGCGTTAATCTTACTGGCTATCTTTAGCCTGTGGCAGATGCCGCACTCCTACGCGATTGCCATCTTCCGCTTCAAAGATTATCAGGCCGCCAATATTCCGGTTCTGCCGGTGGTGAAAGGCATCTCCGTGGCGAAAAATCATATTACGCTGTACATCCTGGCGTTCATGATTGCCACGCTGATGCTGTCGCTGGGCGGTTATGCTGGCTATAAATACCTGGTGGTGGCTGCCGCCGTCAGCGTGTGGTGGCTGGGTATGGCACTGTCAGGTTACAAAACCTCAAACGATAAAGTTTGGGCTCGTAAACTGTTCGTGTTCTCCATTGTCGCCATCACTGCGCTGAGCGTGATGATGTCGGTGGACTTTATGGCCCCGGCCTCTAAGGACCTGCTGACTTACGTCTGGTAAGTCAGACCGTTACTCCGGACAAGGGCGCGAATTTCGCGCCCTTTCTTTTTGTTACCACTGCTTAAAAACAATTGTTTTACCCGCCCTGCCCTGCTTTCTAAAATAAGCGCTGCATGTCCCGGTGAGCCGGGTCGCAGATAAGGGCGCGCAACCTGTGCCGCTGCAACCTGAAGTCCCAGGGGCATAAACTTACAGAGGTTGGAATGAACGATAATAGAATGACACCAGTTGAGCTTCGGGCAACATGGGGTTTAGGCACAGTTTTTTCCCTGCGCATGCTGGGAATGTTTATGGTCCTGCCGGTACTGACCACTTACGGTATGGCTTTACAGGGCGCCAGCGAAACGTTAATCGGTCTGGCAATTGGTATTTATGGTCTGGCGCAGGCCGTGTTTCAGATCCCCTTTGGTCTGCTGTCCGACCGTATCGGCCGCAAGCCGCTGATTGTCGGTGGCCTGCTGCTGTTTGTGCTTGGTAGCCTTATTGCCGCCACCAGCACCTCCATCTGGGGCATTATCCTTGGTCGCGCGCTGCAAGGATCCGGTGCCATTGCCGCGGCGGTGATGGCGCTGCTGTCAGACCTGACCCGTGAACAGAACCGCACCAAAGCGATGGCGTTTATCGGCATCAGCTTCGGCGTTACCTTTGCGATTGCCATGGTGGTCGGCCCGATTGTCACGCACGCGCTGGGTCTGCACGCGCTGTTCTGGATGATTGCCCTGCTCGCCAGCCTGGGTATCGTGATCACCCTGCTGGTAGTGCCCAATGCGCCGGGCCACGTGCTGAACCGCGAATCCGGCATGGTCAAAGGCAGCATTCGCGCAGTGCTGGCCAATCCCAAATTGCTGAAGCTGAATATCGGCATTCTCTGTCTGCACATTTTGCTGATGTCGAGCTTCGTCGCGCTGCCGGGCCAGTTTGAACAGGCGGGCTTCCCGGCGGCTGAACACTGGAAAGTGTATCTGGTGACCATGCTGGTGGCGTTTGTCGCCGTGGTGCCGTTTATTATCTATGCCGAGGTAAAGCGCCGCATGAAGCGGGTGTTTGTCGGCTGCGTGGCGCTGATCATCATCGCGGAAATTGTACTGTGGGGCGCCGCGGGCCATTTCTGGACGCTGGTGATTGGCGTGCAGCTGTTTTTCCTCGCCTTTAACCTGATGGAAGCGATTCTGCCGTCGCTGATCAGCAAAGAGTCGCCGGCGGGCTACAAAGGTACGGCCATGGGAATTTATTCCACCAGCCAGTTTATTGGCGTCGCGATTGGCGGCAGCCTGGGCGGCTGGATTTTCGGCCACTTCGATGCGCAAACGGTGTTTCTGGTCGGCGCGATAGTGGCTGCGGCGTGGCTGTTTGTCGCCATGTCGATGCAGGAGCCGCCGTACGTCAGCAGCCTGCGCCTGGTGCTGAGTGATGCGGTGCTGGCAGTACCGAATCTGGAGAAGCGGCTGCGCGCGCAGCCCGGCGTGGCGTCAGTGTTTATCGTGCCGGAAGAGAAAAGCGCCTACATTAAAATTGACAGCAAAGTGACGAGCCGCGTGGAGCTGGAGGCGCTGCTCGCCAGCAGTTAATGATTTAGCCTCAGCGGACCGCGATGATCTGGCTCCACGCGGTCCGCTCAGCGACGTTACAGCGACATATCCACCACAATACGCCCTTCAATTTTGCCGGCGTGCATGCGCGCAAAGATATCGTTGATGTTAGTCAGCGGCTCAACCGCGACATTCGCTTTCACCTTATGGCGACCGGCAAAATCCAGCGCCTCCTGCAGATCTTTACGCGTGCCGACAATTGAGCCGCGCACCGTAATGCCATCCAGCACCATGTCGAAGATCGAGAGATCGAATTTCCCCGGCGGCAGGCCGTTAAGCACCATGGTGCCGCCGCGACGCAGCGTGCCGATCGCCTGTTCAAACGCTTTTGGCGAAACCGCCGTCACCAGCACGCCGTGCGCACCGCCAAAACTCTCCTGGAACACTTTCGCCGGATCGACCTGCTTCGCATTGGCAACCACGCTGGCACCGAGCCGTTTGGCAAATGCCAGCTTATCGTCGTCGATGTCGACCGCCGCCACGTTGAGCCCCATCGCCACCGCATACTGAATAGCCATGTGCCCCAGGCCGCCGATGCCGGAAACCACCACCCAGTCACCCGGTTTGGTATCGGTCATCTTCAGGCCTTTATAGACGGTTACGCCAGCACACAGAATCGGTGCCACTTCATTAAACTCAACGTTATCCGGAATGATGCCGACGTAGTTGGCATCCGCCAGGCAGTACTCGGCAAAGCTGCCGTTGACCGAATAGCCGGCATTCTGCTGCGACAGACACAGCGTTTCCCAGCTGTCGAGGCAGTGCTCGCAGTGACCACACGCCGAGTAGAGCCACGGTACCCCGACGCGATCGCCCAGTTTGAGATGTTTCACCCCTTCGCCAATGGCCACCACCTGCCCGACGCCTTCATGGCCGGGAATAAACGGCGGATTGGGCTTGATCGGCCAGTCGCCTTCGGCGGCGTGCAGGTCGGTGTGGCACACGCCGGTGGCGGCGATTTTCACCAGAATCTGTCCTGGCCCAACGGACGGCACCGGCACCTGCTCAATCACCAGCGGTTCACCAAACGCCTTCACAATCGCGGCTTTCATGGTGGTTTTGATTTGCATATTCATCTTTCACTCTCCATTTGAACGGATGCAGACTCAGAACAGCCCCAGTGGCGCTGTGCCATAGCTGACCAGCAGATTTTTGGTTTGCTGATAGGCGCTGAGCGCCATTTTGTGGGTCTCACGCCCGACGCCCGACTGCTTGTAGCCACCGAATGCCGCATGGGCGGGATAGATGTGATAGCAGTTGGTCCAGACGCGACCGGCTTTAATGCCGCGGCCCATGCGATACGCCAGATTGGTATCGCGCGTCCACACGCCCGCGCCCAGGCCAAACTGGGTTTCATTGGCGATCGCGAGCGCCTCTGCCTCATCGTGGAATGTGGTGACGCCAATCACTGGCCCAAAAATCTCCTCCTGGAAACAGCGCATCTGGTTGCTGCCCTTGATCAGGGTGGGCTGGATATAGAATCCGTTATCCAGCTCCGCGGCGATATGCGCACGCTCGCCCCCTGTCAGAATCTGACCGCCTTCTTCACGGGCGATGTTGATATAGGACAGGATTTTGTCGAATTGCTGGCGGGAAGCCTGAGCACCGATCATGGTGTCGGTATCGAGCGGATCGCCACGGCGAATGGTGGCAACCTTCGCCAGCACCCGCTCCATGAAGGGCTGGTAGATCGATTCATGAATCAACGCGCGCGATGGACAGGTACAAACTTCGCCCTGATTAAAGAAGCCCAGCACCAGCCCCTCGACCGCTTTCTCGATGAACGCCTCTTCGCCCGACATCACATCCGCGAAGTAGATGTTAGGTGATTTGCCGCCCAGCTCGACGGTGCAGGGAATGATGTTCTCCGCCGCACAGGCCATGATATGCCGCCCGACCGGCGTGGATCCGGTAAAGGCAATTTTAGCGATGCGCTTGCTGGTGGCCAGCGCTTCGCCGGCTTCGCGGCCAAAGCCCTGCACCACATTCAGTACGCCCGGTGGGAACAGATCGCCAATCAGCTCCATCAGCAGCGTAATACCAAGCGGCGTCTGCTCAGCCGGTTTCAGCACCACGCAGTTACCGGCGGCCAGCGCCGGTGCCAGCTTCCACGCCGCCATGAGCAGCGGGAAATTCCACGGGATGATCTGTCCGACTACGCCCAGCGGCTCGTGGAAGTGATAGGCCACCGTGGTTTCGTCGATCTCGGCGGTGCTGCCCTCCTGCGCGCGCAGGCAGCCGGCAAAGTAGCGAAAATGGTCGACCGCCAGCGGCAGATCGGCGTTGAGCGTCTCGCGAATCGGTTTGCCGTTATCCCAGCTCTCCGCTACCGCCAGCTTCTCGAGACTGGCTTCCATGCGATCGGCCACCTGCAGCAGCAGGTTGGCGCGCTGCTGTACGCTGGTTTTGCCCCACGCATCGGCGGCCTGATGCGCGGCATCCAGCGCCAGATCAATGTCGCGCGCGTCGGAGCGCGGGAACTGAGCGATATCGCTGCCGTCTACCGGCGAGGTGTTCATAAAGTACTGGCCGCTCAGCGGCTCGGTGAAGTTGCCGGCGATATAGTTGCCGTAGGTCGCCTGGAAAGAGACCAGCGCGCCGGACGTGCCGGGATGTGCATAACGCATCGCAAACTCCTTATTATCAGGTCAGAGGGTCTGAACAGGCAGCGCAACTGCCTGTGTTGGTGATTGCAGCACGCGTGCCAGTTTTTTCTCATCAGGCGCAAAAGCAATAAATGCATTATTTATCAATCAAATAAAATCATGCCCGGCCAGCAAACCTGTCAGCCCTCTAGGACAAACGCGGTATCTGTGTTGCGTATCGCAACAGTGCGGAAACCCTAACGCTACAATGTTGCAACACTTACACGCCGTTCTGAGGTCACTCATGCAGGGAAATTCAGCCGCGTCTGCCGTGCACGCTAACCCGCTGTTAAGCGACTCCTGGTTCCGCAGCCAGCTGTATGGATTAGAGCGCAGCGCCGACGATTTCCCGCGCGTGCGTCAGGGCGAGCTGGCCGATGTGCTGGCCAGCAACGCCGGGCTGCAGCAGTTTGCGCAGCCGGTCATCCGCCAGCTGGCGCAGCAGATGGCGGAGACGCAGTCGGTGGTGATCCTGTCCGATGCCAGCGGGCTGGTGCTGAACACCTTTGGCGATATGCAGGCGCTGGAGAAAGCCCAGCGCTTTGCCCTGGCACCCGGTAATCTGTGGAGTGAATGCGGACGCGGCACCAATGCGATTGGCACCGCGCTGGCGATTGATGACGGCTGTGAAATTGATGGTCAGCAGCATTTCCTGACGCGCAACCAGGGTCTGTACTGCGCCGCAATGCCGTTGCAGATGCCCAACGGCCAGATAGCCGGCGTGCTGGATATCTCGGGTCCGGCACACTTTCCGCATCCGCATACCCTGAACCGGGTGAAAGCAGCGGCAAAGCAGATCGAGTACCTGTGGGTGAAGCAGAGCCTGCATCCGCAGCAGTGGCTGCTCAGTCTGCATCCGCAGCCGCAGGGCATCGACACCAGTGATGAACTGCTGCTGGTATTCTCTGACAATGTGCTGACCGCAGCCAACCGGCTGGCGATGCGCGAACTGGCTCTCAGCGCCGACCGCTTTGCCAGCCTGACGTTTCAGCAGCTGTTTCCGCAACTGCAGCAGCAGGCCAACAGCGTTCCCGCCGCGGTCGACATTGGCACGCAGCGCTACTGGTTCCGCCTGCGCGCGCCGCAGCGCAGCCACGTCAGCGTGCCGGACAGTCGCACGCATGACCTGCCGCGCGTGCTGGGAGCTGACGGCGCAAAAATGCTGCGCTTGCTGGATGCCGGCGTTTCGCTGTGCATTTATGGTGAAACCGGCAGCGGCAAGGAGTATGTCAGCCGCGCGCTGCACCAGCAAAGCCGCTGGCGCACGGGCAAGTTTGTCGCCATCAACTGTGCCGCCATCCCCGAAGCACTGATTGAATCCGAACTGTTTGGCTACCAGTCCGGCGCATTTACCGGCGCCAGTAAAAATGGCTACATCGGCAAAATTCGCGAAGCAGATGGCGGCGTGCTGTTTCTGGATGAAATCGGTGATATGCCGCTGACGCTGCAGACCCGTTTGCTGCGCGTGCTGCAGGAAAAAGAGGTGGCGCCACTCGGCTCCAGTCGCAGCTGGCCGGTGAATTTTGCCGTGATTTGCGCCACGCATCGCGATCTGGCCCAGCGCGTGGCCGCTGGCGAATTTCGTGAGGATTTGCTCTATCGTCTGCAGGAGTTCGCCCTGACCCTTCCGCCACTGCGCGCCTGGCCGAACGTCGCCGGGTTTATCCGCGATTTATGGCAGGAGCTGGGGGCCGCGCAGCGTGGCGTACAGCTGTCTCCGGCGCTGCTGACAGCGCTGGCGCAGCAGTCATGGCCGGGCAATGTGCGCCAGCTACGCAGTCTGCTGCGCGTGCTGCTGGCGCTCGCCGATGAGGGCGAAACGCTGACGGAAAGTCACCTGCCGGCAGAGTATCGCCGCCCGCCGGCACCGCCGCTGCGCGAACGCCACGATGAACAGCTGATCAGTGAAACGCTGCTGCGCTATGACGGCAATATCAGTAAAGCGGCGCAGGCGCTGGGGGTCGCGCGCAGCACGCTGTATCGTCGTGCGGCACGCGACAGAGGGGATTAATCGCGGAAGTTTTTGAACTGGAACGGCTGACCCAGGTTGCCACCGCGCACCAGCGCCATCGCACCCTGCAGATCGTCGCGGGATTTACCGGTGACGCGCAGCTCTTCACCCTGAATCTGTGTCTGCACTTTCAGTTTGCTGTCTTTGATCAGCTTAACGATTTTCTTCGCGACATCGCTTTCGATGCCTTTTTTCAGCTTCGCTTCAACGCTCCAGCTTTTACCGCTGTGCACAATCTCTTCCGGTACTTCAATCGCTGCGCCTTCAATGCCGCGCTTCAGCAGCTTTTCACGCAGAATATCCACCAGCTGCTTCACCTGAAAATCCGATTCGCTGGTGACTTTGATGGTCTCATTCTTTTCGTTGAGCTCAAAGCTGGCGCTCACGTTGCGGAAATCGAAACGGGTTGAGATCTCACGGTTGGCATTCTCCACCGCATTACGCACTTCCGGCAGTTCGACTTCGGAAACGATATCGAAAGATGGCATCTTTTCTTCTCCTGATACTAAAGTGACATGCATAATACGCGTCTTGTCGCGCTAATAAAACACGCGACGCGGAAAGCTATAATTAAGGGTGTGACACCCATTCACCCACCCGCCAGCGGGAGGCATAATGAAAATTACCGTGTTGGGTTGCGGCGCCCTGGGGCAAATCTGGCTCGCGGCCCTTGCACGCCAGGGACATGACGTTCAGGGCTGGCTGCGCGTACCGCAGCCGTACTGTTCGGTCAACGTGGTCGATCCGCAGGGCCACGTCAGCAATCACACCTTCATCGCTAACGATCCGCTGTTTCTGGCTGAAAGCCAGCTGCTACTGGTGACCCTGAAAGCGCCACAGGTTTCCCCTGCGGTGAAAAACCTGCAAAGCGTGCTACCGCGCCACGCGCCGATCCTGCTGCTGCACAACGGCATGGGTACCATCGAAGAGCTCAAAGAAGTGCAGCAGCCGCTGCTGCGCGGCATCACCACGCACGCGGCGATGCGCGACGGCACGGTGATTAAGCATGTCGCGCAGGGCATCACCCACATCGGGCCTGCCAGCCGCGAAAGCGCGGCGCTGAGCGATATCGCCGATATTCTGCATCAGGCACTGCCGGACGTGGCGTGGCACGATAACATCGCGTCTGCCAGCTGGCGCAAGCTGGCAGTTAACTGCGTGATCAACACACTGACGGTTGAGCACGACTGCCAGAACGGTGCGCTGCGCGCCTGGCCGGAACAGATTAACCGGCTGTGCGAGGAGCTGGCCTGGGTGATGGAGCGCGAGGGCCAGCACATTGCGCTGGATAACCTGCGCGACATTATTTACGACGTCATCGACAGCACCGCCGCCAACGTCTCCTCGATGCTGCAGGATGTGCGTGCGCAGCGTCAGACTGAAATTGATTACATTACCGGCTACCTGCTGCGCCGCGCCCGTGCGCAGGGGATCGCGCTGCCGGAAAATACCCGCCTGTACGACCTGATTAAACGCAAGGAGTCCCAATATGAGCGCGAACGCATCAGTGCTGGTTTGCCTGGCCCATGGCAGTGAAGAGACCGAAGCGGTCACCACTATCGACCTGCTGGTCCGCGCCGGCCTGAAGGTGACCACCGCCAGCGTGGAGAGCGACGGCACGCGCGAGATTGTCTGCTCCCGCGGCGTACGCCTGCTGGCTGACGCACCGCTGGTTGAAGTGGCGGATAACGATTTTGCCGCCATCGTCCTGCCGGGCGGCCTCAAAGGCGCTGAAACCTTCCGCGACAGCCCGCTGCTGGTGGAGACGGTACGCCAGTGTCATCTGTCAGGCAAAATTGTCGCGGCGATCTGTGCCGCGCCGGGCACGGTACTGGTGCCGCATGACCTGTTTCCCGTGGGCAATATGACCGGTTTTCCCGGCCTGAAGCACACCATTCCGGAAGAAAAATGGATGGAGCGCCGCGTGGTGTGGGATCCGCGCGTTAATCTGCTGACCAGCCAGGGGCCGGGCACGGCGATCGATTTTGCCCTGAAGCTGATTGATCTGCTGGTGGATAAAGAGCAAGCGCGTGAAGTCGCGTCACAGCTGGTGCTGGCGGCAGGGATTTATAATTATCAGGAATTTGAAGAGCGCGCGTAAAAAAGGTCGCCATCAATGGCGACCCCACGAGATCAGCGCACAGTTTTATTCGTCGCGGTGATTACAGGGGGCGCATTCCTGCGCACCGGTTTTTGCCCGTACACCCGAAATCAGGCGCGCCAGGCTTAACTCCCGCCGCGGTTACGGACGGTACACCTTCACGTTCTTAAAGCCCTGCTCATGCAGATACAACGCCTGCAACCGGCTCATCACGCCGCGATCGCAGTACAGCAACCAGGTTCTGCTCTGATCGAGATCGCCGAACTGAGAGCTCAGCTTATAGAATGGCAGCGATTTCACTTCCACGCCGGTCAGCGCCAGCGGCTTGTCGTCCTGTTCATCAATCGAACGGATATCCAGCACCACATCGTTGCCGCTGAATGACGCCACGGTTTCCACTTCCACCACTTCTTCTTTCGTCTGCTCCGCGATTTCACGGATATCGACGTTGCTGGCTTCCTGCACCACGCGCTGCAGAATGTCGAAATCGAAGTTCTGCTCTTCGGCTTCGATCTTCGCCTTCACCGCTTTCACCGTGGGGCTTTTCGAAATCACGCCGCAGTACTCCGGCATGGTGCGGGCAAAGTCTTCGGTGCCGATCTGACGCGCAATATTGATGATGTGCTCTTTATCGTGCGAGATCAGCGGGCGCAGAATCAGCGTGTCGGACGCGTTATCAATCAAACGCAGGTTAGTCAGCGTCTGGCTGGAGACCTGGCCCAGCGCCTCACCGGTCACCAGCGCCTGCACGCCGTAACGCTCAGCCACCATTGACGCCGCACGCACCATCATGCGCTTCAGCACCACGCCCATCTGGCCGTCATCAACTTTTTCCAGAATCTCGCCCACCACCGGCTCAAAATTGATGGCGACAAAACGCACGCGATGTGAACGGCCAAAACGCTGCCACAGATAGTGCGCCACCTGACGCACGCCGATTTCATGCGCCGCGCCGCCGAGGTTAAAGAAGCAGTAGTGCACACGACAGCCGCGGCGCATCAGCATATAGCTGGAGACGCCGGAGTCAAAGCCGCCGGAAATCAGCGACAGCACATCTTCCTGGGTGCCGATCGGGAAGCCGCCCAGGCCTTCATAGCGGCCGGTAATCAGCAGCAGACGATCGTCTTCAATCTCCAGATTCACCGTCACATCCGGGTGATTCAGCTGCACGCGCGCGCTTTCAATGTGCTGATTGAGACCGCCGCCGACGTAGCGCTCCACATCCTGCGAGCTAAAGCTGTGCTTGCCGCGACGCTTTACGCGCACGCAGAAGCTCTTGCCTTCCAGCCGCTCGCGGTTGAGCGCCAGCGTCTGCTCGAAGATATCGTGCATGTCGGTATAGGCGCGGTCTTCGACCGCCAGCACATGGTGGATACCGGGAATGCGCGTCAGCTCTTCCGTGACGGTGGCACGCAGCGCTTCCTTCTTCGCGCGCACTTCGATGTGATCCCAGTGGCGCACCACGGCGATCTCTTCGTCGAGGGTGCGCAGGGTATTACGGATGTTACCGGTCAGAATTTTGATAAAGCGCAGGCGCACCGACTGACTTTTGATGGTGATTTCAGGGAAGAGCTTGATGATAAACTTCATGGCGACACAGCTTCGTTGGGCAAATAAGTGCTAAAATCATCAACACTTAGCTGGTAAAATCATATAATTGCGGGTTGGCATCAGCCACCGCATCCGAGGCGCGCAAGTATATCACCTTTGTCGGGTGACTGCTGTAAGCAACCTTCGCCGCATTGATTATTTTGCTAATCAATGCCCGTCGGCTACCATGACCGATTGCAACATAATGTCCCAACCTGTGAGTCGACACTGATTATGCCGAAAAAAGCCGAAGCGCCCGTGAGTTTTGAAAACGCACTGCAGCAGCTGGAACAGATTGTCAGCCGTCTGGAGAGTGGCGAACTGCCGCTGGAAGAGGCGCTGAATGAATTCGAGCGCGGCGTACAGCTGGCACGCAGCGGCCAGCAAACCCTGCAGGCGGCGGAACAGCGCGTGCAGATTCTGCTGAGCGACGACAAAGACGCCCCGCTCGCCCCTTTCACGCCGGAAAATGAGTAATGGATTTCGTGCAACTGCAGCGTGCCTACCATGAGCGCGTGAACCAGGCGTTGACGCGCTTAATAGATCCACTTCCTTTTCAGAGTTCTCCTCTGGTGAACGCCATGCAATATGGGGCACTATTGGGCGGTAAGCGCCTGCGCCCGTTTCTGGTGTATGCCACTGGCGAGATGCTGCGCGCCGAGGCGGCCAGCCTGGATGCCCCCGCCGCAGCGGTGGAGTGCATTCACGCTTACTCATTGATTCATGATGACCTGCCGGCGATGGACGACGATGCGTTACGTCGCGGGCAGCCAACCTGCCATATCAAATATGGCGAAGACACGGCGATTCTGGCCGGCGATGCCCTGCAAACCCTGGCGTTTACCATTCTTGCGGACCAGCCGATGCCCGGCGTAAGCCCGCAGGATCGCATTGCCATGATTTCCGAACTGGCGCAGGCCAGCGGCGTGGCCGGCATGTGCGGTGGCCAGGCGCTGGATTTAGCCGCCGAAGGCCAATCCGTGGACCTGAACCAGCTGGAGCAGATCCATCGCCACAAAACCGGCGCGCTGATCCGCGCCGCCGTGCGTCTCGGCGCCCTCACTGCGGGTGCAGCGGGCCGCGATGCGCTGCCGCAGCTGGATATCTACGCCAACGCCATCGGACTGGCGTTTCAGGTGCAGGATGACATCCTCGATGTGGTCGGCGATACCGCCGTTCTGGGCAAAACCCAGGGAGCCGATCAGGCGCTGGGGAAAAGCACTTACCCGGCGCTGCTGGGACTGGATAACGCGCGGGCCAAAGCGCAGGATCTCTATCGCGAAGCACTGGGCGCGCTGGAGGTGCTGGCGGCACAGTCGTATGACACGTCCGCTCTGCAGGCGCTGGCCAGCTTTATAATTGAACGCGATAAATAACTTATATAATGAGTCTCTGATGAGTTTTGATATTGCAAAATACCCGACACTGGCGTTAGCAGGCACGGTTCAGGAATTACGTTTACTGCCTAAAGAAAAACTTCCGGACCTGTGTGACGAGCTGCGTCAGTATCTGCTGGACAGCGTGAGCCGCTCGTCCGGCCACTTTGCTTCGGGTCTGGGCGTCGTCGAGCTGACCGTCGCGTTGCATTATGTGTACAACACCCCGTTTGACCATCTGGTGTGGGACGTCGGCCATCAGGCCTATCCGCACAAGATTCTGACCGGCCGCCGCGACCGTATCGGCACTATCCGCCAGAAAAATGGCCTGCACCCGTTCCCGTGGCGCGGCGAAAGCGAATATGACGTGCTGAGCGTGGGCCACTCGTCGACGTCCATCAGTGCCGGTCTCGGCATGGCCGTGGCCGCCGAACGCGAAGGCAAAGGTCGCCGTACCGCCTGTATCATTGGCGACGGCGCGATTACCGCGGGCATGGCGTTTGAAGCCATGAACCACGCCGGTGATATCAAGCCGGACATGCTGGTGATCCTCAACGACAACGAGATGTCGATCTCTGAGAACGTGGGTGCGCTGAACAATCGCCTGGCGCAGATTCTCTCGGGAAAAACCTATTCACGCCTGCGCGAAGGCGGCAAACGCGTGCTGGGCGGCCTGCCGCCGATCAAAGAGCTGGTGAAGCGCACTGAAGAGCACCTGAAAGGCATGGTGGTGCCGGGCACGCTGTTTGAGGAGCTGGGCTTTAACTATATCGGTCCGGTCGACGGTCACGATGTGCTGACGCTGGTCAGCACGCTGAAGAATATGCGCGATCTGAAAGGGCCGCAGTTCCTGCACATCATGACCAAAAAGGGCAAGGGCTACGCGCCGGCGGAAGAAGATCCGATTACCTGGCACGCGGTGCCAAAATTCGATCCGGCCAGCGGCTCGCTGCCGAAAAGCGCGCCGGGCCTGCCGAGCTACTCGAAAATTTTTGGTAACTGGCTGAGCGAGATGGCCGCCGACGATGCGCGGCTGATGGCGGTGACGCCGGCCATGCGCGAAGGCTCCGGCATGGTGAGCTACTCGCGTGATTATCCGCAGCAGTATTTTGACGTGGCGATCGCCGAGCAGCATGCGGTGACGTTCGCCGCGGGCATGGCCATCGGCGGTTATAAGCCGGTGGTGGCGATTTACTCCACCTTCCTGCAGCGCGCCTACGACCAGGTGATTCACGACGTGGCAATTCAGCAATTGCCGGTACTGTTTGCTATCGATCGCGGCGGTATCGTGGGTGCCGACGGCCAGACGCACCAGGGGGCGTTTGATATCGCCTATCTGCGCTGCGTGCCGGGCATGGTGATCATGACGCCAAGCGATGAAAACGAGTGCCGCCAGATGCTTTACACCGGCTACCACTATCAGGATGGCCCGAGCGCGGTGCGCTATCCGCGCGGCACCGGTACCGGCGCCACGCTGGAACCGCTGGCCAGCCTGCCGCTTGGCAAAGGGGTCATCCGGCGTCGCGGCGAGCAGCTGGCCATCCTCAACTTTGGTACTCTGCTGCCGGAAGCGCAGGCCGCCGCCGACGCGCTCAACGCCACGCTGGTCGACATGCGCTTTGTTAAGCCGCTGGATGAAGCCCTGATTAGCGAACTGGCGGCCAGCCACGACGCGCTGATTACGCTGGAAGAAGGCGCGATCAAAGGCGGTGCCGGCAGCGGCGTCAACGAATACGTGATGGCGAAACGCCTGCGCGTGCCGGTGCTTAACCTCGGCCTGCCGGATGAGTTCATTCCGCAGGGAACGCAGGAAGAAGTGCGTCAGGATTATCAGCTGGACGCCGCAGGCATCCAGCAGCAAATCGCCGCCTGGCTGGCGCAGTAACCGCCCTTCCCCGCTCCTGCTGCTATGCTTGAGGGTAAAACCCCACGCATAAGAGCAGGAGCCCTTCATGAAAACCGTTCGTTTAGGCCAGACCGATCTGCAGGTTTCACGTCTCTGTTTAGGCTGTATGACCTATGGCGATCCGCTGCGCGGTAATCACGCCTGGACGCTGCCGGAAGAGAGCAGCCGACCGCTGATTAAGCAGGCGCTGGACGCGGGCATCAACTTCTTCGACACCGCTAACAGCTACTCCGATGGCAGCAGTGAGGAGATCCTCGGCCGCGCGCTCAAAGATTATGCGCAGCGCGATCGGGTGGTGGTGGCGACCAAAGTCTACTTTCCGCTGAGCAACCTGTCGCAGGGGCTGTCGCGCACCAATATTCTGCAGTCGATTGATGACAGCCTGACGCGGCTTGGTATGGAGTATGTCGATCTGCTGCAGATTCATCGCTGGGATTACGCCACGCCGATTGAAGAGACGCTGGAAGCGCTCGATCAGGTAGTGCGGTCAGGCAAAGCGCGTTACATCGGGGCTTCCTCGATGCATGCCACCCAGTTTGCGCAGGCGCTGCAGTTACAGCAGCAGCATGGCTGGGCGCGTTTTGTCAGTATGCAGGATCAGTACAACCTGATTCAGCGCGAAGAAGAGAAGGAGATGCATCCGCTGTGCCAGCGCGAAGGCATCGCGGTGCTGCCGTGGAGCCCGCTGGCGCGCGGTAAGCTGACGCGTCCGTGGGGAGAAACCACTGCGCGTTCGGTGTCGGATAACGTAATGGAAAAACTCTATACCGGCACCGAAGAGAATGACGCGGCCATTGCGCAACGGCTGGCAACGGTGGCTGCGGACAAAGGCGTGACGCGCGCGCAGGTGGCGCTGGCGTGGCTGCTGCATAAGCCGGTGGTTACCGCGCCGATTATTGGTGCCTCGCGCGAGCAGCAGTTTGCCGAGCTGGTGAAAGCCGTCGACGTGGAGCTGAGTTCAACCGATATCGCCGAGCTGGAGAGCGTCTATCAACCGCATCCGGTGGTGGGATTCGAGTAACGGTCCAGTCAGGTCGCCTTCAGGGCGACCTGATGTCACAGGCAATGCATGCATGGCGACCTGCTGTGGGCTAGGCATTCCTGGCAACGCTTTCTGTAGGGTGCGCATTCATGCGCACCTGGCGCATTAAAGCACCAGCCCTAACCCATACAAAATCGCCGCTGAAATGACCCCGGCGATAATGTCATCGACCATAATGCCCATGCCGCCGTGCACGTTACGGTCGAACCAGCGAATCGGCCACGGCTTCCACATGTCGAAAATACGGAAAATCACAAAGCCGGCCAGCACCCATTGCCAGCTCATCGCCGGTATCGCCATCAGCGTAATCCACATGCCGATGAACTCATCCCACACGATGCTGCCATGGTCGTGCACGCCCATATCACGCGCGGTGCGGTGACACAGGTAGACACCCACGCTAATGCCAATCAGCACCAGCAGCGAATACAGCTGCAGCGGCAGCAGCGTCATCAGCCACCAGAAGGGAATGGCGGCAATTGAACCGGCGGTGCCGGGCATAATCGGGCTCAGGCCGCTGCCAAAACCGGTCGCCAGCAGGTGCCACGGATTGGCCATGCGCAGACGGCTTTTAGCCACATCTTTATTTAGCGTCAAAGTGATCAAATCCCTTGTGATGGAAACTGCGCGGCTTGCCGTTCTCCAGCAGCGTCAGCCCTTCTGCTTCCGGCGCGATCTGGCCGATGCAGGTATACGCCACGCCAAGATGGCCCAGCGCCACATCCAGTGCACCACGATTGACTTCCGGCACGGTAAAGCACAGCTCATAATCTTCACCCCCGCTCAGCGCCCAGCGCAGCACCTGCTCAGGCTCAAAGTGATCGCGCAACGCAGCCGACAGCGGCAGCGCATCCAGATTGATGCGGGCACCGACGCGGCTGGCGGTGAGAATGTGGCCGAGATCGGAGATCAGGCCATCGGACAGATCGATGGCTGATGTCGCCAGATTGCGCAGCGCCTGGCCCTGCAGCACACGCGGCATCGGGCGCAGATGGCGCTTGATCAGCACTTCATGCACCGCCGGATCGTTGAGGCGATGATGGTGCTGCAGCAGCGACAGACCAGCAGCGCTGTCGCCCAGCGTGCCGGTGACAAAAATCCAGTCACCCGGTTTGGCCCCGGCGCGCTTCAGCGCACGGCCGGCCGGCACCAGGCCATGAATGCCCAGCGTCAGGCTGAGCGGCCCGCGCGTGGTATCGCCGCCGATCAGCTGCATATCGTAATAATCCAGCAGCTCAAACAGGCTGTCGCTGAACGCCGCCAGCCACGGCTCATCCACTTCGGGCAGGGTTAACGCCAGCGTTAACCATGCCGGATCGGCGCCCATCGCCGCCAGGTCGCTCAGGTTAACCGCCAGCGCTTTGTAACCGAGATCGGCCGGATGGATATCACGTAAGAAATGCACGCCCGCCACCAGCGTATCGGTGCTGATGGCCAGCGTCTGTTTTTCCGGCACGTTAAGCAACGCGCAGTCGTCACCAATTCCCTTCTCCACATCGCGGCGGGAGCTGGTGACGCGGTTAAAATAACGTGCGATCAGTTCGAATTCACCACAGGACATAAGTCAGGTCTCAATGAAAAAAGGCCGGTGAGCCGGCCTTTTGCACTTATTTTTTGTTCGGTCGAATTTGCGGAGCGGCTTTATCCAGCACGCCGTTAACAAATTTATGGCTGTCTTCAGCACCAAACACTTTAGCCAGTTCGATACCTTCGTTGATCGCCACTTTGTACGGCACATCGTCACGCTTGCTCAGTTCATAGAGCGAAATGCGCAGGATGGCTTTTTCTACCTGGCCCAGCTCTTCCAGCTGGCGCGACAGGTAAGGCTTCATCAGGCCGTCCAGGAACGCGCTGTTGGTCGCCACACCGGCCAGCAGTTCGCGGAAATAGCTAATATCGACGTCTTTGACGTCTTGTTCCGCCAGAAACTGGTATTCCACATCGGCAATGTCGTTGTTAGACAACTGCCAGGAGTAAAGCGCCTGGACAGCGCACTCACGGGCGCGACGACGAGCAGCAGGTTTCACAAAATTCCCCTTACAAAAATCAGGCTTTGATGGCTTTCAATACGTTAATCATTTCAAGTGCGGTCAGGGCCGCTTCGGCGCCTTTGTTACCCGCTTTGGTGCCGGCGCGTTCAATCGCCTGCTCGATGTTCTCGGTGGTCAGGACGCCGAAGGTCACCGGAATTTCGCTGTTCATCGCTACGTGAGCGATGCCGGAGCTGGCTTCACCCGCCACGTATTCGAAGTGTGCGGTACCGCCACGGATCACCGTGCCCAGTGCAACGATCGCGTCGTGCTTGCCGGTTTTCGCCAGGGCGCGTGCCGCCAGCGGCAGCTCGTAAGCGCCCGGTACCCAGACCACGGTGATGTTTTCCGCTTTGACCTGGCCAATACGCTTCAGCGCGTCAACTGCACCGTCCAGCAGGCTGTCATTGATGAAATTGTTAAAACGCGCGATTACGATGGCAATCTTGGCATCAGGCGTGGCAACAGCAGCTTCGATAACTTTCATACATATCCTTTGGGTGTTTGTTTTATGGCCCCGCAGAAGGGGGCGGATTCTATCATACTCTTCGGCAACGCGCTCAGGCTTTTCCGTGCATGCTCAGCGTGGTGTCAGGGTCAGCCGTAAATCGTCGCCAACCTGGCGCACGTCGCTAAAATTCAGCGCTGGCGCATCGGCCAGCGTTTCCAGTCCCGGCAGCGCACACAGGCCGCGCGCGGCGTTACCCAGCAGTTTCGGCGCCAGATAAACGATCAGTTCATCCACCAGGCCGGCCTGTAGCAGCGCACCGGCCAGACCGGCACCGGCCTCGACCCACACGCTGTTGATCTGACGCTGACCGAGCAGCATCATCATCGCCACCAGATCGAGCTGCTCACCGCGCGGCGGCACCTCAATCTGACTCACGCCCGGCGGCCAGCTTTGTGCATCAGCCTCCGTGCGCATCAGCCAGGTTTCGCCGGGCTGGGCGATCAAACGGTGCTGCGGCGTCACGCGCTGCTGGCTGTCGATCACCACCCGCACCGGCTGACGCAGCTGGCTCTCATCCAGCTGCTGGCGCACGGTCTCGCTCAGTTCATCCCAGCGCACCGTCAGCGACGGATTGTCCGCCAGCACGGTGGCACTGGTGGTAAGAATAGCTGAACTGCGGGCACGTAAACGTTGCACATCGCGCCTTGCCGCTGCGGAAGTGATCCACTGGCTTTCGCCGCTGGCCATGGCGGTACGGCCATCCAGCGAGGCACCCAGTTTGAGCTGAATCCACGGAAAACCGGTACGCATGCGTTTGAGAAAACCGCGATTGAGTGCTTCCGCTTCGTTCATCATCAGGCCGTGACTCACGTCGATGCCGGCCTGCTGTAAACGATACAAGCCGCGCCCGGCCACCTGCGGATTAGGATCCTGCATCGCCGCGACCACCCGGCTGACGCCGGCGGCAATCAGCGCATCGCAGCACGGCGGCGTCCGACCGTGATGGCTGCAGGGTTCCAGCGTGACATAGGCGGTCGCACCGCGTGCGTGGTCACCGGCCATGCGCAGCGCGTGCACTTCCGCGTGCGGTTCACCGGCGCGCTGATGCCAGCCTTCGCCCACGATCTCGCCGTCGCGCACGATAACGCAGCCGACGTTAGGATTCGGAGTGGTGGTATATTGTCCGCGCCGCGCCAGTTCCAGCGCGCGCGCCATGTAGTGCGCATCGGTCATGGATTAATCCTGTAAGCGGGCGATCTCTTCGCCAAAGTCACGAATATCTTCAAAACTGCGGTACACCGATGCGAAGCGAATATAAGCAACTTTATCCAGCTTCTTCAGCTCTTCCATCACCAGGTTACCAATCAGCTTGCTGGGAATTTCACGTTCGCCGGTGGCGCGCAGCTGGGTTTTGATGTGATTGACCGCGTTGTCGACGGCATCCGCGCTCACCGGACGCTTCTCCAGCGCCTTCATCATGCCGCTGGCCAGCTTATCTTCGTTAAAGGGTTCGCGCACGTCGTTGCTTTTCACCACGCGCGGCATTACCAGCTCGGCCACTTCAAAGGTGGTAAAACGCTCATGGCACACCAGGCACTGGCGGCGGCGGCGCACTGAGGAGCCCTCACTAACCAGACGTGAATCAATCACTTTGGTGTCCACAGCGGAGCAGAATGGGCAATGCATGACGTTTCCTGTCGCGAGAATTGGGGGCAGATAGTGTAGCGCGTTCCCGGTTGCAACAAAATACAGGGCGCAGAATCGCCACCTGGCTCACAGCGACGCCTGACGGTTACAGCAAACCGTGAAAAGTTACTAAGCTTAGAGAGCCAATCCGGCTTAATGACAGGAGGATGTATGGGTTTATTCAATTTCGTCAAAGAAGCGGGTGAAAAACTGTGGGATGCGGTGTCAGGCGGCGATGACCAGAGCAAAAAGCTGCAGGAGCACATTAATCAACTCGGCCTGCCCGACAGCGATAAAGTGAAAGTCGATGTCCAGGGCGATACCGTGAAGGTCAGCGGTGACGGTATCTCGCAGGAGCTGAAAGAGAAGATTCTGGTGGCGGCGGGTAACGTGGCCGGCATCATCAAAGTGGAAGATAACGTCACCACCAGTGACAGCGCCGCGCAGGCCGAATTCTACACGGTGAAAAAAGGCGATACCCTGAGCGCTATCTCGAAGCAGGTGTACGGCACGCCGAACGAATACAACAAGATCTTTGAGGCGAACAAGCCAATGCTGACGCATCCTGATAAGATCTATCCCGGCCAGGTTTTACGTATCCCTAAATAACCGGAAGGACATTGCATGACGTTCAGGATGATTTGGGTGCCGGCAGCGCTTGCTGCGCTGGTGCTCAGTGGTTGCAGCTCCACCCCCGCTTCACCTCAGGTCAAAGCGCTGCATCAGGAAGTGAGCCAGCTCAACCAGCAGATGCGCAAACTGACCAGTCAGGCCAGCGCGCTGGAGATTCAGGGGCAGCTCAACAGCCAGTCGACGCAGGGCGCATGGTTACTCCCGCAGGCGAATACGCCGGTAGAGCTGCAGACGCAGCTGGGTAAGCTGCGCCTGTCGCTGTCGCACGTTGAGGGGGAAGCCAGCGGCAGCCGCGCTAACCTGAATATCCGTTCAACCGATGATAAGCCGGTGCCGGCACTCAGCGCCCGCGTGGTATGGGGCGAAATGGATCCCGCCAGCGGCAAGCCGCTGAACGCCGACAGCCTGAGCCAGACCATTACCGTGCCCGCCAGTCTGATGCCGCGCAGTTCGGTCAGCGTACCGCTGCGACTCAGCGGGCTGGCACCGGGTCAGCTCGGCTACGTGCGCGTGCATGATGTGCAGGCGGTGACGGATGCCAGCACGGTCGTTGCAGGCCAGTAACTCTGGCGTCAGGCATAAAAAAAACGGGCTGCACTCAGGCAGCCCGTTTCATTTCTCCGGCACAATTACGGCAGAATCGAAGGCTGATCGGCGCCCTCTTTCTCCACTTTCTGCACCAGCATGTGTTCACGCTTCATGCCCAGCTTCAGCGCCAGCGCGGACGACACGTAGATCGACGAAATGGTACCGATGGTGACACCGATCAGCATGGTCAGCGAGAAGCCTTTCAGCAGCGCGCCACCAAAGATGAACAGGATCAGGATCATCGCCAGCGTGGTGATCGAGGTGATCAACGTACGGCTCAGCGTCTGGGTCAGCGACACGTTAGTGATGTCGTAAGAAGAACCGCGACGGATTTTGCGGAAGTTCTCACGAATACGGTCGGAAACCACGATCTTATCGTTGAGCGAGTAACCAATCACCGACATCAGCGACGCCACAATCGTCAGATCGATCTCAATGTGGAACAGCGACAGAATGCCGCAGGTGATGATCACGTCGTGCGCCAGCGCCAGCACGGTGCCCAGCGCCAGACGCCACTCAAAGCGAAAGCCGATGTAGATCAGAATCGCAATCAGCGCCGACAGCAGCGCCATCGCCCCGGCCTGCGCCAAATCGCTGCCCACGCTCGGGCCCACGAACTCAATCCGCTTCACGGTCGCGTTCTGCTGCGTCGTCTGGTTGATCGAGGCGACCACTTTGTTGCCCAGCTCCTGGCCTGCATTGCCGGTGGTCGGTGGCATACGCACCATCACATCACGGCTGCTGCCAAAGTTCTGTACCAGCGGCTCCTCAAAGCCTGCCTTCACCAGCCCGTCACGTAGCGCATCCAGATCCGCCGGCTTCTCGAGGTTGATCTCAATCACCGTCCCGCCGGTGAAATCGAGCCCCCAGTTAAAGCCGCGCACACCGATAATGGCGATGGACGCCACAATCAGCAGGCCGGAGATGATAAAGGCCAGCGTGTCCCAGCGCATAAAGTCGACGACTTTACGCCCATGGTTCAGCTGTTCAATACTATATTCCTGTGCCACAACGCACTCCTCAGATAGACAGCTTATTGATGCGTTTGCCGCCGTACACCAGGTTAACGATGGCACGGGTGCCGACGATAGCGGTGAACATGGAAGTCGCGATACCGATAGCCGTGGTGATCGCAAACCCTTTGATCGAGCCGGTACCGACCGCATAAAGAATGATTACTTTAATCAGCGTGGTGACGTTGGCGTCGACGATACTGGAGAAGGCGCCTTTATAGCCTTCATGAATCGCCTGCTGTACCGAGCGTCCGTTACGCAGTTCTTCTTTAATACGTTCGTTAATCAACACGTTAGCATCCACCGCCACCGCCAGCGTCAGCACGATACCGGCAATGCCCGGCATGGTGAGCGTGGCGCCCGGTAACAGTGACATGATGCCGACAATCAGCACCAGGTTGCACAGCAGTGCGCTGGTCGCAATCAGACCAAACTTCTTGTAGAACACCACCATAAAGATGATGGAGGCGATCAGACCCCACAGACAGGCTTCGAGACCCTGCGTGATGTTCTGCTGGCCCATGGTTGGACCGATGGTCCGCTCTTCCACAATCTGGATTGGCGCAATCAGCGCACCGGCACGCAGCAGCAGCGACAGCTGACGCGCTTCGTTCGGATTGCTGATACCGGTAATTCGGAAGCTGTTGCCGAGGCGCGACTGAATGTTCGCCACGTTAATCACTTCTTCCTGCTTCACCAGAATCGCACGACCGTTCGCATCTTTCTTACCGCTGTCCTTATACTCCACAAACAGGGTCGCCATCGGCTTGCCGATGTTGTCCTTGGTGAAGTTGGACATGATGTTACCGCCGGCGCCATCAAGCGAGATATTCACCTGCGGCTGGTTGTACTCATCCATGCTGGACGTCGAGTCGGTGATGTGGTCACCGGTGAGAATCACGCGCTTGTACAGCACCACCGGCTGACCTTCACGCGTCTTTTTCACTTCCGAGTCACCCGGCACGCGGCCGCTGGCGGCAGCGCTCGGATCCACCGAGGTGTTGACCAGGCGGAACTCCAGCGTTGCGGTAGCACCCAGAATCTCTTTGGCACGCGCGGTATCCTGGATACCCGGCAGCTCAACCACGATGCGGTCAGCACCCTGACGCTGTACCAGCGGCTCAGCTACACCCAGCTGGTTCACACGGTTACGCAGGATGTTAATGTTCTGCTGCACCGCATATTCGCGCGCTTCACTCAGACGCGCATCGGTCATCACCGCACGCAGCGTGTCGCTGCCAGCGCTGGTGATCACCAGGTCGCGATGGCGCGGCGTCAGATAGCTGATGGCCGCATCACGGCTGGCGCCGTCGCGGAAGCGTATTTCGGTGCCGTAGTTAGCGATTTTGCTAACGTTGGTGTAAGGGATATTTTTTTCGCGCAGATCGCTGCGCAGGCCATCAGCATTCTGCTCCTGCAGCTTGCCGAGGGCAGTATCCATGTCGACTTCCATCAGGAAGTGCACGCCGCCGCGCAGATCGAGGCCGAGTTTCATCGGTTCAGCGGCCAGCATGGTCAGCCAGCGCGGTGTGGCAGGGGCCAGGTTGAGCGCCACGACGAAATCTTCGCCCAGCGCATTGGTGATGGCTTCACGCGCGCGCAGCTGAATATCCGTGTTAGCGAAACGGGCCAGAATGGCACCATTTTCCAGCGCGAGGGATTTGCTCTGGATATTGTCTTGTTTTAATACGGTCTGGATCTGATCCAACGTTTGCTCACTGGCGGCGCCACCGCGCGCACCAGTGATCTGAACGGCCGGATCCTCACCATAAAGGTTAGGAAGCGCATACAGCAGGCCGACGAGAATCACGACGACCAGCATGATGTACTTCCACAAAGGATAACGGTTTAACACGGCAGTTCCCTTCGGGAAGAATAAATTACAGCGCCTTCATTGTACCTTTCGGCAGAACGGCGGCCACGAAATCACGTTTAATCACTACTTCAGTGGTGTCGTTCAGGGCGATAGCGATGTAGCCGGTTTCAGCCACTTTCGTTACGCGTCCCACCAGGCCACCGTTGGTCAGCACTTCATCACCTTTGGAGATGGAATCCATCAGCTTTTTGTGATCTTTGGCGCGCTTCTGCTGTGGACGCAGGATCATGAAGTAGAAAATCAGACCAAAAACCACCAGCATGATCACCAGAGAATACGGACTTCCCTGAGACGGAGCGCCAGCTGCGGCCACGGCGTCAGAAATGAAAAAGCTCATTAAATTTCCCTCATTGATAGAATTATCAGACGTTTAACGGTGGAACCGCTTTGCCCGTCCGTTGGTAGAACTCGCTAACAAAGTGCTCTAATTTACCCTCTTCGATGGCCTGGCGTAAACCCGCCATCAGACGCTGGTAATAGCGCAGATTGTGGATGGTGTTCAGACGTGCGCCCAGTATTTCGTTACAGCGATCAAGATGATGCAAGTAGGCACGCGTGTAATTGCGACAGGTGTAACAATCACACTCCGCATCCAGCGGCGCGGTGTCATCTTTGTATTTCGCATTGCGGATTTTCACCACGCCATCGGTGACGAACAGATGGCCATTGCGCGCGTTACGCGTTGGCATAACACAGTCAAACATATCGATACCGCGGCGAACGCCTTCCACCAGATCTTCCGGTTTGCCGACGCCCATCAAATAACGCGGTTTGTCTTGCGGAATTTGCGGACAGACGTGTTCCAGGATGCGGTGCATGTCCTCTTTTGGTTCACCCACCGCCAGGCCGCCCACAGCGTACCCATCAAAGCCAATCTCTACCAGACCTTTAACCGAGACATCACGTAAATCTTCGTAAACCCCGCCCTGAATAATGCCAAACAGCGCATTTTTGTTACCGAGCGCGTCAAAGCGGTCGCGGCTGCGCTGCGCCCAGCGCAGTGACATCTCCATCGAGCGTTTAGCGTAATCCCAGTCCGCCGGATACGGCGTACATTCGTCGAAAATCATCACAATATCGGAGCCGAGATCGTACTGAATCTCCATCGATTTTTCCGGGTCGAGGAAAATCGGGTCGCCGTTGATGGGGTTGCGGAAATGCACGCCGGCTTCAGTGATCTTACGGATATCACCGAGGCTGAACACCTGGAAGCCGCCGGAGTCGGTCAGGATCGGTCCCTGCCAGTGCATGAAATCGTGCAGGTCGCCGTGCAGTTTCATGATCTCCTGCCCCGGGCGTAGCCACAGGTGGAAAGTGTTGCCCAGCAGGATCTGCGCGCCGGTCTCTTTCACTTCTTCCGGCGTCATGCCTTTGACCGTGCCGTAGGTGCCGACCGGCATAAACGCCGGGGTTTCCACGACGCCGCGATCAAAGACCAGACGGCCACGGCGCGCGCGCCCGTCGGTGGTATCTAATTCAAATTTCACATTGACCTCTTTCGATAATCAGAGAAACAGTCTGATTACTCAGCCACCAACGATTTCGTCGGGAGCCTGTGGATTACGGGTGATGTACATCGCATCCCCGTAGCTAAAGAAACGGTACTGCTCCGCCACCGCGCTTTGATAAGCCGCCATGGTGTGTTGATAACCGGCAAACGCCGAAACCAGCATAATCAGCGTCGATTCCGGCAGGTGGAAGTTGGTGATTAGCGCATCAATCACCTGATAGTGATAGCCCGGATAGATAAAGATCTGCGTGTCATCGAAAAACGGCGCGATCAGCCCATCCTGGCAGGCCTGCGCTGCGCTCTCCAGCGATCGCACCGAGGTGGTGCCCACCGCCACCACTTTGTTACCGCGCGCTTTGCACGCCAGCACCGCGTCCACCACGTCCTGCGGCACTTCGGCATATTCAGAGTGCATGATGTGATCGTTGATGTTCTCTACGCGCACCGGCTGGAAGGTGCCAGCGCCGACGTGCAGCGTCACAAACGCCATCTCCACGCCTTTCGCCTTCAGCGCCGCCAGCAGCGGCTCATCGAAGTGCAGACCGGCGGTCGGCGCTGCCACCGCGCCGGGGCGCGCGCTGTACACCGTCTGGTACAGCTCGCGGTCAGCTTCCTCATCCGGACGATCGATGTACGGCGGCAGCGGCATATGGCCGACGCTGTTCAGGATATCCAGCACCGCGCGATCGTCCGCAAACTCGATTTCGAACAGCGCATCGTGGCGCGCCACCATGGTGGCTTTGACGCTTTCGTCGTCGCCCAGCAGTAATTCGGCACCCGGCTTCGGCGCTTTGGAGGCGCGCACGTGCGCCAGCACGCGTTTGTCATCCAGCATGCGCTCAACCAGCATCTCAATTTTGCCGCCGCTGGCTTTACGGCCATAGACGCGCGCCGGAATCACCCGGGTATTATTGAACACCAGCAGATCGCCCGGATTGAGCTTATCCAGCACATCAGTAAACACGCCATGGTTCAGCGCCCCGCTCGGGCCATCCAGCGACAGCAGACGACATCCGCTGCGCTGCGCCTGCGGATAGTGGGCGATCAAAGATTCCGGTAATTCAAAGGCAAAATCGGCTACACGCATGCATCACTTCTTCAGGACTCAAAAAACAGGCGGCATAGTTTAGCGGAAAAGTGGGCAATTCTGAACAACTGGCTGCGCCGGTGTGATTCTGCCTATAATGCGCCATGAACTTTCTTGCTCACCTTCACCTTGCAACCCTGGCCGACAGCTCACTGCTGGGTAATCTGCTGGCCGACTTCGTGCGCGGCAACGTTGAGGCGCAGTGGCCGCAGCCGGTGGTGGCCGGTATTGCCCTGCACCGGCGCATTGATGTGCTGACCGATAACCTGCCGGAAGTGCGCAGCGCGCGTCAGCTGTTCCGCGCCGAAACGCGCCGCGTTGCGCCGATTACCCTCGACGTGATCTGGGACCACTTCCTGGCGCGCCACTGGGATCAGCTGCATCCGGCGCAGTCGCTGTCTGCTTTTAGCGCCGCCGCCGAGCGCGACATTGTGCCGCAGCTGCCCGGCACGCCGGGCGATTTTATCGAGCTCAACGCGGTAATGTGGCGCGAACGCTGGTTTGAACACTATGCTGACCCGGCGCGGCTGGCGCGCGTGCTAAGCGGCATGGCGCATCGCCGGCCACGGCTGGCGGCGCTGCGCGACTCCTATCAGGATTTTGTCGACCACTACACCCAGCTCGAACCGCTGTTTTTCCAGTTCTATCCACGCCTGATGGCCGCCGCGCGCGCCCGGCAGCTGTGAAGCACAATTTGCCGCTGCCCCGCATTGCCTCCCCTTGCCAGCCGCAGCCATCTGCGGCTTAATGAAGCCTTGCTTAACTTTTGTTAAGCCAGTCACACAGCCATGGCGCTTTATCCGGCGTGGTTCGCCACGTCGATTGCCAGTGAATGATAAGAGGGAAAAATGTCATCAGCTACGCTAACCGAATTAGATGCCCGTTATCACTATGCCTGTGAGGTGGCGAAAACCGCCGCCAGCCGCGCGCTGGCGTGGTATCAGCAGCGCCATCAGCTGGTGGTGGAGCACAAGAAGGATTTGCAGGATGTGGTCAGCGAGGCGGATCGCAACGTTGAGCTGCTGGTAAAACACCTGATTCATGAGCGTTTTCCTGACGATGCGGTGCTGGGTGAAGAGAGCGGCGGTGATGTCAGCGGCGCGCGCTTTATCTGGGTCATCGATCCGATTGACGGCACCAGCAGCTTTCTTAACGGCCTGCACAACTGGTGCGTCTCGCTGGCGATTGTCTGTGACAATCAGCCGGTGATTGGCGTAGTCAGCGATCCTAATCATCAGGAAACCTTCCACGCCTGCCGCGGCAAAGGTGCCTGGGTGAATGACAAGCGCATTCAGGCACACAGCGCGCAGCGGCTCGATCAGGGGCTGCTGGGCCTCAGCAGCTCGAACAGCCAGCCGATTGAACCGCTGACCACCTTTATCAGCCAGTTGCTGGCGCAGGGCGGCATGTTTATCCGCAACGGTTCCGGTGCGCTGATGAGCGCCTGGGCGGCCGCCGGCCGGCTGATTGGCTATTACGAAGCGCATATGAATCCGTGGGATGGCCTGCCCGGCATTGTGCTGATGCGCGAAGCGGGCGGCGTCACCAACGATTATCTCAGCCACCATGGCCTGCAACAGGGTAATCCGGTGCTGCTGGCCAACGCGGTGCTCTATCCGCAGCTCAAAGCGCTGCTGCCGGCACAGCCAACGCTATGACACGTCTGCTGCTGAGCGCGCTGCTGGCTTTACTGGCGCTCACCGCGCAGGCGCAGACGCGCTACCAGCTGGAAAAAGTGGTAGAGATCAGCCGTCACGGCGTGCGTCCTCCCACCGCAGGTAACCGCACGGAAATCGAAGCCGCCACCCAGCGCGCCTGGCCGCGCTGGCGCAGCGCCGACGGCGAACTCACCGCACACGGTTATGCAGCGGTCGTGAATAAAGGTCGCTGGCAGGGTGAACACTATCGCCAGCTCGGCCTGCTGCGCGCCGGCTGTCCCGATGCCGGGCAAATCTACGTGCGCGCCAGTCCGCTGCAGCGCACCCGCGCTACGGCGCAGGCGCTGCTGCAGGGCGCCTTTCCTGGCTGCGATGTGGCAGTTCATCACGTCGCGGGGGCGGTCGATCCGCTGTTTCAGAGCGAAAAACTGCCGTTTGGCCAAACGGATGCTGCCACGGAGCGGGCAGCGGTCGCGGCGCGCGCCGGCGATCTCGCCGCACTGCAGCAGCGTTTACAGCCCGCCGTGCAGCAGCTCAGGCAGGCGGTGTGCGCGGCAGATTGCCCGTTCTTCGATCGCCCCTGGCAGCTGAAGCAGAGTAAAAGCGGCCATACCTACGTGCAGGGTCTCAGCGTGCTGGCCAGCATGGCCGAAACCTTACGGCTCGGCTGGAGCGAAAATCTGCCGCTCAGCCAGCTGGCGTGGGGCAACATCACCCGGGCGCAGCAGATCAGCGCCCTGCTGCCGTTACTGACCGCCAATTACGATCTGAGTAATGATGTGCCATATATCGCGCAAAAGCGTGCGTCGATTCTGCTCGACGCGGTGGTGCGCAACCTGCAGGACGATGCGGCGACGCCCTCCACCCGCTGGCTGCTGCTGGTGGCACACGACACCAATATCGCCATGCTGCGCACGCTGATCGGCTTCAGCTGGCAACTGCCCGGCTACGCGCGCGGTAATATTCCGCCCGGCAGCAGCCTGGTGTTTGAGCGCTGGCGCGATAACCAGACGCAGACGCTGCTGCTGCGCGTCTATTTTCAGGCGCAAAGTCTGGATGCGCTGCGCCAGCTAACGCCGATCGATCGGCAGCACCCGCTGCTGCGCCAGGAGTGGCATCAGCAAAACTGTCGCCAGACGGCAGTGGGCACGCTGTGTCCTTATCAATCGACGCTTGAGCACTGGCGCACCGCCATTGATCAGCGCGCGGTAATCCCCGTGAACTATCCCTGACGCCAGCCGCCGGGTTAAGCCAGACAGATTACGCCGGCTTATTCCTGCAGCGAAATTACAGCAATAAACTGCAAGCTGGTGGGCACGGTTATCTGAGACTTTTCTTTTTTTTCCCTTAAAAGCGTTAATGCTGAAAAACTGCGATATGCTGCACGGGTCAATCATCCCTTAGTAATACCTTTCTCTTTTTACATTTTTCGGCGACAGGATGCGCCGAGCTATTTTTACCCGCAGTAATAAAATCGCAAATTAACATTGAATAACTGGGATCCTGTTATGTCTGTACCTGTTTCGCTGCGCTATCGTCCGGATATCGATGGTCTGCGCGCTGTCGCCATTATATTGGTTGTGCTGTTCCACTGCGGCGTCAGCGCCGTGCCGGGTGGCTTTATTGGCGTCGATATATTTTTCGTTATTTCCGGCTTTTTAATTGGCGGTATTATCAGTAAAGAAATTACCGCCGGCACCTTCTCGTTTTATCAGTTTTATTTACGCCGCATCCGGCGTATTGCGCCCGCCCTGTTTTTTATGCTGATGGTATTGCTGCTACTCGGTTATCTGCTGTTATCACCGCTGGAATTAAGCCAGCTGGCAAAATACAGCATGGCGGTGTTTCTCTCGGTGCCCAATATGCTGTTACTGAAGAGTGGCGACTATTTCAGTGCGGATGCCGATCTCAATCCGCTGCTGATGACCTGGTCGCTGGGCATTGAGGAGCAGTTCTATATCGTGCTGCCGTTTATTCTGCTGCTGGCCGTGCGGCTGCGGCGCACAATGACCGGCGTGGTGCTACTGCTCAGCCTGCTGTCGCTGGCCGGCTGCCTGTGGTTAACGCCCCTCTCCAGCACTCAGGCGTTTTATCTGCTGCCAACCCGCGCCTGGGAACTGGGTGCCGGCGTGCTGCTGGCGCTGTGGCAACCCCGCCCCGTCACCGGCCGGCTGGCCAGCCTCTGTCATCTTGCTGGCTGGCTGCTGATCATCGGTGCCACGCTGTTACTCAGCCATAGCGATCGCTTCCCTGGCTGGCTGGCGCTGCTGCCGGTGCTGGCGGCCTGTCTGATGATCGGTGCGCGCAGCCCGCTCAATCAACGGCTGCTGGAGAACGCGCCGATGCGCTTCATCGGTAAAATTTCCTACTCGTGGTATCTGTGGCACTGGCCGCTGCTCAGTCTGGCGCGCATCTGCAGCGATCGGCCGCTCAGCATCTGGCAGGCGCTGAGCATCTGTGCCGTGGCGCTGCTCATCGCCTGGCTCTCCTGGCGCTTCATCGAACAGCCATTCCGTCGGGCGCGCAGCGGTACGCGCTGGCTGATCCCCGGCTACTGCGCCTCGTCGCTGCTGGCAGCCGGTGCCATGGTGCTGCTGTGGCAGAGCGGTGGCCTGAAATCGCGCGTCAGTGAAGCAGTGATGCTCGGCGACGAATGGAAAGTCGCCGCCCAGCGCGATCCCTGCCTGCTGGATTACGGCGCCACGCGGCCCGCCCGCGATGCGCAGTGCCAGCCGCAGAGTGACACACCGGCAATAGCGCTGATTGGCGACAGCCATGCCGCCGCACTGGCGGCCAACGTCGCCGATTACGCCCGGCGGCAGCAGAAACCGCTGTTTCAGCTGACCAAAGCCTCCTGCCCTTTCCTGCTTGACGCCACGCGCGCGATGCCGCAAAAACCGCAGCATGCACAGCAGTGCCTCGATTTTAATCAGCGGGTTTTGCCGATCATCCTGAGCGATAAAATAGACGAAGTGGTGATTAGCGCGTTCTGGGCGGCGGGCCTCAGTGCGCAGCCGGGCAGCGGATTCCGCAGTCTCCGCGATCCGGCGCAGGACAATCTGCAGGCGCTGAAAAGCGGGCTGGATACCGTGGTGGCGCAGCTGCTGGCGGCGGGGAAAAAGATCACCCTCATAGACGATGTGCCGACCATCACGCTCGATCCGCTGCGCTACAGCCATAACCGCAATATGCCGCTGCGCCGCAGCCTGAATAGCTGGCTCAGCGCGCAGGATGCCGCGGCGCTGGCGGCGGAACGCACGCAGCAGATGCAGATGCCAAACGCATCGGTAGCAAATCTGTTAAAGGATTATCAGCAGTATGGCGTACGCGTGTTGTCACTACAGGAGACGTTGTGTAATGCGCAGGGGTGTCTGGTCACTCATCAGGGCATGCCGCTCTGGTACGACAACAATCACCTGAATCCGTTCGGCGGAGAGATGGCGCTGGGGAAAAACTGGTAATGCACCACGGGCGAAGTCTCGCTTCGCCCGCGGTAAAGCTTCTTACGCTTTACGTTTCTTCGCCAGCGGCCACGCCAGCAGCAGCAGAACAATCCACGCAAACCCGACGTACAGCGAGATACGCGTATCCGGGAAGTAGCCAATCAGCGCGATGATAAAGGCAAGGAACAGCACCCCCACCCACGCCGTAGCGCTGCCGCCCGGCAGAGCAAACTGCAGCTTACCGGCCTGCTCTTTGCCGATTTTGTGGCGGAACGCGATCTGCGACAGCAGAATCATAATCCACACCCACACGGTGGCAAACGTCGCCAGCGAGGCAATCACAAGGAACACTTTTTCCGGCATCAGATAGTTGAGGTACACCGCCACCAGCATGGCAAGCATCATCACCAGCACCGTGACCCACGGAATGCCGCGATTCGACACCTTCATAAACATCTTCGGCGCATGTCCCTGCTGCGCCATACCGTGCAGCATGCGGCCGACGCCAAACACATCGCTGTTAATTGCCGACAGCGAGGCAGTCAGCACCACAAAGTTCAGAATGGAGGCGGCGGCGGCGATGCCGAGGTGCTGGAAAGTCAGCACGAACGGGCTGCCTGCGGTACCGACCTGGTTCCAGGGATAGATCGACATGATCACAAACAGCGTGCCGACATAGAACACCAGAATACGCAGCGGTACGGAGTTGATGGCACGCGGGATCGATTTCGCCGGATCTTTAGCTTCGCCGGCGGTGATACCAATGATCTCAATGCCGCCGTAGGCGAACATCACCATCTGCAGCGACAGCAGCATGCCGACGATACCGTGAGCAAAGAAGCCGCCGTTGGTCCACAGGTTATGGATGCCGGTCGGCTGACCGCCGTTGCCGATGCCCCAGAAAATCATGCCGAAACCGGCCACGATCATGATGATGATGGTGGCGACTTTGAAGAAGGAGAACCAGAACTCCACTTCGCCAAACACCTTGACGCTCATCAGGTTGATGGCGCCGATGATCAGCACCACCGACAGCACCCAAATCCAGTGCGGCACCTCCGGGAACCACACGCCCATGTAGATACCAAAAGCCGTCACGTCGGCGATTGCCACAATCAGGATTTCAAAGCAGTACGTCCAGCCGGTGATATAGCCCGCCAGCGGTCCGAGGTAATCCTGCGCGTAGCGTGAAAACGAGCTGGCCTGCGGATTGTTAACCGACATCTCGCCCAGCGCGCGCATGATGATATACGCCACGGCGCCGCCGATGATGTAGGCCAGCAGTACGCTGGGGCCTGCCATTTTGATGGCATCTGCCGAGCCGTAAAACAGCCCGGTGCCGATCGCCGATCCCAGCGCCATAAAACGGATGTGGCGCGTGCTCAGTCCGCGTTTGAGCTTATTGGTTTCTTGCATAACAAACAGTACCTGTGGAAATGAAAAAACCACGGGCAAGCCCGTGGTCGGAATTAACAGCGATGTCGCTTACTGGTGAACGGCAACCTGCTCACGCCCTTTCACCCGGTCAACCACCGCAGCAATCACCAGCATCGCCAGCGACGGCGGCAGCCAGGAGAGACCCTGATCGGCCAGCGGCAGATGCTGGCTAAACAGCGGCAGCGCATCTTTAAAGCTGGTGGTTTTGATGGCGTCGACGATACCAAACAACAGGCTGATCAGCATGGTTGGCGCAATGATGCGCGTGCTGCGATTCCACCAGCTCAGGGTAAAGCTCAGCACCACCAGTACGATGCACGGCGGGTAGATAGCCGTCAGCACCGGAATCGAAATCTGAATCAGGTGGCTGAGACCGAGGTTCGACACCAGCATGGCAAACAGGCCGAGAATAAACACCAGCGCTTTATACGACAGCGGCAGGTATTGCGCAAAGAATTCTGCGCAGGCGCAGGTCAGGCCCACCGCCGTAACCATACAGGCGACGAAAATCAGCGCGGCGAGGAAGACGCTGCCCATGCCGCCGAAGGTCTGCTGCACGTAAGCATGCAGAATCGCCGCGCCGTTAGCGTTCTGATCGACAATCGCGCCGCTGCCGGAGCCCAGCTTGAACAGGCTGAGGTACACCAGCGTCAGGCCAACACCGGCGATCACGCCAGCCAGCATGGTATAGCGCGTCAGCAGTTTGCTGTCTTCCACGCCACGCGAACGCGCCGCATTAACGATGACGATACCGAACACCAGCGCGCCGAGCGTATCCATGGTCAGATAGCCGTTCACGAAACCGCTGGAGAAGGCCGCACGCTGGTAGTCGGCGGTGGCCGGCGAAATGCCGCCAGCCGGCCACAGCAGCGCCGCGACGCCCAGAATGGTCAGCGCGACAATTTTCAGCGGTGCGAGGAAGTGACCGACGGTGTCCAGCAGCTTGCCCGGATAGAGCGAAATGCCAATCACCAGCGCGAAGTACACCAGGCTATAGATAAACAGCGGCAGCGGGCCGTCGCCGGTCAGCGGCGCAATCCCGACTTCAAATGAAACGGTCGCGGTGCGCGGCGTGGCAAACAGCGGGCCGACGGCGAGATAGCACACGGTGGCGAGCAGCAGACCGGCCGCTTTACCAATCGGTGAGCTGAGCGCATCAATACCGCCGCCAACGCGCGCCAGCGCGATCACGGTCATCACCGGCAAACCAACCGCGGTGATCAGGAAACCGAAGGCGGCAATCCAGACATGTTCACCAGACTGAATACCGACCATAGGCGGGAAAATGATGTTTCCTGCGCCAACGAACAGGGCAAAGGTCATGAAGCCCAGCGCCAGGATATCCCTGGAGGTTAAACGATGTGTCATAAACTTCTGTACTGCCTGTAGCTGATGTTGCGGTGGAAGTTGGGTTTGTGTTGTCCCCTGGATGCGCGAAAACAATGGCTTAACTGGCTTGACCAGTGCGTTATGCGGGCCGAATCGGTACAGCGCAGGTGATTTAAACTGCTTTTCTTCTGTTCACAGAGGGATGAATCGACAACGGCGCAAATTAAAACGTTTATAGCGAAGAAAGGCAATACAGGATCGGAAAACCAGAAGGATATAACAGGAAAGCGTCAGAACGCAGTGGATAAGCAGGAAATAGTCGGAAAACACCTGAGATGATTTGCTTAAAGTTTCTGCAAAGCGGGCGATCTCCTTGCAGAAACCGCCGCAGGGATGCACAAAAGGCGCGCTTTACGCGCCTGTTTGCACAACTTTACAGCATCACCACACCTGTTGTGCGATGTCGACAACCAGACGAATCTTCTGCCACTGCTGCGCTTCGGTCAGGCTGTTGCCCTCTTCCGTTGACGCAAAGCCACACTGCGGGCTGAGGCAAATCTGGTCGAGGCTGACAAACTGCGCCGCTTCCTGCAGGCGCGCCTTCACCTGTGCAGCGTCTTCCAGCTCGCCAGTTTTGGTGGTAATCAGCCCTAATACCACCTGCTGATGACCGGGTTTGATGAAACGCAGCGGCTCAAAGCCACCGGAGCGCTCATTATCGTACTCGAGGAAAAACGCGTCGATGTTCACGCTGCCAAACAGAATTTCCGCCACCGGCTCGTAGCCGCCTTCCGAGATCCAGGTCGAGCGGAAGTTACCGCGGCACACGTGCAGGCCGACGGTGAGATCCGCCGGTTTATCTTCCAGCGCGCGATTCAGCACCTGCGCATAAATGTGCGCCAGCTGTTGCGGATCTTCACCGCGCTCGCGAATTTGCTGCTGCTGATCGCCTGAACACAGGTACGCCCAGACGGTGTCATCCAGCTGCAGATAGCGGCAGCCAGCGTCGTAAAACGCCTTGATCGCCTCTTTGTAAGTCTGTGCCAGATCGGCGAAGTACTGCTCCAGATCCGGATACACTGTGGCATCAATCACTTTGCGGCCGCCGCGGAAGTGCAGCACGCTCGGGCTGGGAATGGTCATTTTTGCCACCGCATCGCCGGCCACGCTTTGCAGGAAGCGGAAATGGTCCAGCATCGGATGCTGTGGGTTAAAAGCGACTTTACCGGTGACCTTCACGCCGTGCGCTTTGGTCTGCACGCCGTTGAACTGAATGCCCTGATCGGCCTCAAACAGCTCAACGCCGTGCAGATGGCCAAAGAAATCAAAGTGCCACCAGGCGCGGCGGAATTCACCGTCGGTCACCACCTGCAGACCGTTGGCGCGCTGCTGCTCCACCACCTGGCGAATTGCATCGTCTTCTACCTGACGCAGCTGGTCGGCGCTGAGGGTGCCACTGGCGAACTGCTCGCGTGCCTGCTTAATGGCAGCGGGACGCAGAAAACTGCCGACGGTATCGGCGCGGAACGGGGCGGTGTTGCGTTGCATATTCACTCCTGCACTGGCGCATAATTGCGTCAGGGTATAATTGCGTACGGTTATTTTTGGCCATCTGGATGGCTATATGTCCATAAGAGTGACATGCCGCCCTGCCGGCGGCAATAGAAGAAAATTCAGGGGACGTGAAAAAAATTCATGATCGGTCAGCGTGAATTAGTTTTGCGCAATCGCCGCGCGCGCCTGCGCGATCTGGCTGTCGGACAGCGGCAGGTAGCCAGCCTCCGTTACGCGGCGCTGGCCCTGCGCAGAGAGCACCTGCTGCAGAAAGGCGGCGACCAGCGGCGGCAGCGGTTTGCCGGGCGCCTTGTTAACGTAGATATACAGCGGGCGCGACCACGGATAGCGGCCGCTGCGGATCGATTCGGCATCCGGCATAACGCTGTCGCCGCTGGCGGTGACGATTGGCAGGGTTTTCACGCCGCTCAGGTGAAAGCCAAAGCTGGCGTAGCCGATGCTGTTCGGCGTGCTGGCGACCGCCTGCACCACCGCCGCCGAGCCGGGAAACTCCGCGACGTCAGCGCGGAAATCGCCGCGACACAGCGCCTGCTGCTTGAAAAAGCCCCAGGTGCCGGAAGCGGAGTTACGGCCAAAGCGCTGAATACTGCGCGTTGCCCAGTTCGCCGTATGCAGGCCAACATCGCCCCAGCGCTGTGGCACCTGCCGTGCGCCGCATAGCCGGGTCACGGAGAACAGCGCATCCAGCTGCGGCTGACTGATGGACGGCAGCGGATTGTCCTGATTGACCACCACCACCAGCGCATCCATCGCTACCGGCACCGCCAGCGGTGCATAGCCATAGCGCGAGATAAACAGCTGACGCTCATCCACCTGCATCGGCCGGCTCATGGCGCCAAGCTGAGCGGCCCCGGCGGCCAGCGCGGTCGGCGCCGTCGACGATCCCGCCGCCTGCACCTGCACGTTGACACCCGGCGACTGACGGCTGAAATCTTCGCCCCATAGCGTCATCAGATAGCCCAGCGTGTCCGAGCCGACGCTGCTCAGGTTGCCGGTCAGCATGCTTTGCTGAGCCGTCGCCAGCAGCGGGCACAGTAATAAAAGAGAGAGCAGCAGCGATTTCATCACAGAGTCCGGTGGCGTTTACTGCGCCACATTCTCGCGGATTCCGTTCGCCACAATCAAGCGCGGTGGCAGCACGAAGCGGAAGCAGGTTTCCTGATGCGGCACGCTGCTGATCTCCAGCCGCGTGGTGTGGTGGCCGAGCGCGTGCTTAACAATGGCCAGCCCCAGCCCGCTGCCGCCGGTGGCGCGCGAGCGCGCTTTATCCACGCGGTAGAAGCGTTCGGTCAGGCGCGGCAGATGCTCCTCGCTGATGCCGGGCCCGTTGTCGCACACTTTAAATTCGGCGCCCTGTTTGGTGCGCAGCCAGCTGATGTCGATGCGCGTGCCATCCGGCGTGTGGTTCACCGCGTTATACACCAGATTGGAAATCGCGCTGCGCAGCTGTTCATCATTGCCGAACACCTTCAGATGCGGGTCGGTGTGGAAATGGATGCTGTGACGGCCCTGGCTGAGGGTTTCCGCCTCGCGCTGTAACAGCAGCAGCATGGTCGGCACATCCACCGTCTCTTTCAGATCAATGGCGGGGGCCGCTTCGATGCGTGACAGCGTCAGCAGCTGCTTCACCAGGCTGTCCATGCGTCGCGTCTGCTCCTGCATGGTACTGAGCGCCTTGCTGCGGGTGCGCTCGTTCATCCCGGCATCGTCCATCATCTCCAGATAGCCCTGCAGCACCGTCAGCGGGGTACGCAGTTCATGGCTGACGTTGGCGAAGAAGTTACGCCGCGCCCCTTCCAGCTGGTGCATCTGGGTGACGTCACGCGCCACCATCAGCCACTGACCTTCGCTGTAAGGCATGACGCGGAACTCCATGTGATGCTGATTATTGAGCACCAGCGTCAGCGGCTTGTTGAAGTCGCGCTGGCGGATATAGCGGGAGAATTCAGGGTAGCGCAGCAGGTTGAGGATATTCTGGCCGTTATCTTCCGGCCAGCGCAGCCCGAGATGCTGCTGAGCCAGACCGTTACACCAGAAAATGGTGCCCTCTTCGGTGGTGAGTACCACCGCGTCCGGCAGCGACTCGGCCCCGCTGCGAAAGCGTTTGATCAGATTGCCCAGCTCGCGCCGGCGGCGGCGATTGCGCAACTGCATTTGATACAGGCCGTAAAACAGCGGTTCCCAGCTGCCGCGCCCGGTGGGCGGCGTCATTGAACGATCAATCCACAGCCAGTGCGACAGCCGCATCAGATTTTTGAAGTGCCAGAACAGCACGCCGCACACGGCCAGTAACAGCCACCACGGCAGATAGCCAACCAGCAGACCCAGCACCAGCGCAGGCAGACACACCAGCGCCAGCTCGGTCAGTAATCTCTTCCAGGAGAGTCGTTCCAGCACGGTAAAAGACTCCGTTTAGTAGCGGGCAGAGAAACGATACCCTGTTCCGCGAACGGTTTGTACCATGCGATCGTGGCCGGAAACTTCCAGTGCTTTACGTAAACGACGGATATGCACATCCACGGTGCGGTCTTCCACATACACGTTAGTGCCCCACACGTGATTCAGCAGCTGTTCGCGGCTGTATACGCGCTCCGGATGCGTCATAAAGAAGTGCAGCAGTTTGTATTCGGTCGGTCCCATTTCCAGCGGCGTGGTTTCGGACATCACGCGATGCGAGGAGGGATCGAGGCTCAGCCCCTGCATCTCAATCACCTCTTCCACCGCCATCGGTGAGATGCGGCGCATCACGGCTTTAATGCGCGCCATCAGCTCTTTGGGCGAGAACGGCTTGGTGATGTAATCATCGGCGCCCACTTCCAGCCCGCGCACGCGATCTTCCTCTTCACCGCGCGCCGTCAGCATCATCACCGGAATATCACGCGTCATGGCTTCACGCTTTAAATGTTTGATGAACTGAATGCCGCTGCCGCCGGGTAACATCCAGTCCAGCAGAATCAGATCGGGCCAGGGTTCGATCAGCTTGCCAATCGCGCTGTCATAGTCCTCAGCCTCAATCGGCTGGTAATCGTTTTGTTCCAGCACGAAACATAACATTTCACGGATGGGAGCTTCGTCTTCCACAACCAAAATGCGCTTAGCCATTATTACTCCTGCGATTGTGACGGCATGTCACGGGGGTTTGCGGCGCCATTATGCGTCAGTTTTGTGACACTTTTATGAAAAACCCACCTCATGATAATCAGATAAAAAGCGCAATTTTGACAACCGGTTTCGCTTTTTTTTCATTGCGTTGTTAAGCGGTTATACTGCCGCTTTGCGATAGCAGGCACGGAGCATTCATGCGCATTATTCACACCGCTGACTGGCATCTCGGTCAGTTCTTTTACAGCAAAAGCCGCGCCGCCGAGCACCAGCAATTCCTCGACTGGCTGCTGGCCGCGATTGTGCAGCATCAGGTGGATGCACTGATCGTCGCTGGCGACCTGTTTGATACCGGTTCGCCGCCCAGCTATGCGCGCGAACTGTTTAACCGTTTCGTGGTGGCGCTGCAGCCCAGCGGCTGCCAGCTGATTGTGCTGGCCGGCAACCATGATTCGGTCGCCACGCTGAATGAATCGCGCGAGCTGCTGGCCTGCCTCAATACCCGCGTCATTACCAGCGCCACGCCCGGCGGCGAGCAGCAGGTGCTGACGCTGCAACAGCACGACGGCACGCCGGGCGCGCTGCTGTGCGCCATTCCCTATCTGCGTCCGCGCGACATCCTGCGCAGCCAGGCGGGTCAGTCCGGTCGCGATAAGCAACTGTCGCTGCTGCAGGCGATTGAGCAGCACTATCAGCACTGTTATGCCGCCGCCGTGGCGCAGCGCGAAGCCATGGACAGCGCGCTGCCGATCATCGCCACCGGGCATCTCACCACCGTGGGCGTCAGCAAGAGCGATTCGGTGCGTGATATCTACATCGGCACGCTGGACGCCTTTCCGGCGCAGGCCTTCCCGCCTGCCGACTACATTGCGCTGGGCCACATCCATCGTGCGCAGCGCATCGCCGACAGCGATCACATCCGCTACAGCGGTTCGCCGATTGCGCTCAGTTTTGATGAGCTGGGGCGTGAGAAAAGCGTATTCCTGCTGGAATTTAGCACCCGGCTGGAGTCCGTCACACCGCTGGTTATTCCGTCATTCCAGCCGATGCAGATGTTAAAAGGCGCCATGGCGGAGATCGAACAGCAACTGACCGCGTTTCACACCTATGAAGGCGATCTGCCGGTGTGGCTGGATATCGAAATCACTACTCAGGAGTACCTGAGCGATCTGCAGCGCCGCATCGAACAGCTTACCGACGCGCTGCCGGTTGAGGTGCTGCTGGTGCGCCGCAGTCGCGATCAGCGTCAGCGCAGCCTGGCGCGGCTGGAGAATGAAACCCTGAGCGAACTGAAAGTTGAAGAGGTATTTGCCCGCCGGCTGGCGCTGGAGGAACAGCTGGAGGATGAACAGCGCGCGCAGTTAACGCAGCTGTTTCGCAGCACGCTGGCAACGCTGGAGGATCCGGGCGCATGAAAATTCTGACGCTGCGTTTTAAAAACCTCAACGCGCTGCGCGGCGAGTGGTTTATCGATTTCCGCCGCGAGCCGTTTGCCAGCAACGGGCTGTTCGCCATCACCGGCGCCACCGGCGCGGGTAAAACCACGCTGCTGGATGCCATCTGTCTGGCGCTCTATCACCAGACGCCGCGCCTTGGTGGCCTGTCGCAGAGCGAAAATCAGCTGATGACGCGTGACACCGCTGAGTGCCTCGCCGAAGTGGAGTTTGAGATCAAAGGTGAAGCCTGGCGAGCCTTCTGGAGCCAGAACCGCGCGCGCGGGCTGGCGGAAGGTAAACTGCAGGCGCCGCGCGTCGAACTGGCGCGCGTGGCGGACAACCAGATCGTCGCCGATAAAGTCGGTGACAAGCTCAAAGCCATCGAAACCTTGTCCGGTCTCGATTTTGCCCGCTTCACCCGTTCGATGATGCTGTCGCAGGGGCAGTTTGCCGCCTTCCTCAATGCCAAACCCGGCGAGCGCGCCGAGCTGCTGGAGGAGCTGACCGGCACCGAAATCTACGGCCACATCTCGATGCAGATCTACGAGCGCTGGCGCACGGCGCGCGCGGCACTCGACACGCTGCGCGCCCGCGCCGGTGCGGTGCAGTTGCTCGACGACGCCCGCCGCGCCGAACTGGCGCAGCAGCTGGAGCAGTTGACCCGCACCGAACAGGATCTGAGCGAGCAGCTGGCGCAGGCCCAGCAGCAGCAGCAGTGGCTGACGCAGCAGCAGCAGCTCAACGCGGAGCAACAGCAGGCGCAGCAGGCGTTGCAGGCTGCCGCCACGGCCTGGCAGCAGGCGGAAGGCGATCGCCAGCGGCTGGCGCGTGCTGAACCGGCGGAGAAGCTGCGCGACAAACTGCAGCAGCGCGAACAGCTGCAGCGCGACCAGCAGACACTGAACCAGCAGGCGCAGCAGTTACAGCAGCAACAGCAACAGGCGCAAGCGGCGCTGCAGCAGGGTGAAAGCCACTATCAGGCCGCACAGCAGGCACGTGAACGCGCGCTGGCCGAACAGCAACAGCTGGAGACGCTGCTGAGCGAACAGGTGATCCCGCTCGATCAGCAGATCGCCAGCCGTGCACAGCAGCTTGAGCAGCAGGCGCTGCTGAGCGAACAGCAAAAAACGCTGTTACTCAGCCAGCAGGCGCTGGATCAGCATCAGCAGGCAAGTGAACGCTTACAACAGCAGCTGGCGCAGCAGCAGGCGTTTCGCCTGAGTGAAGCCGCTGTCGCCCGCTGGGGCGGCGAACTGGCGCGCTGGCAGGCCGAACTCGCCCGGCTTGAAGAGCGTGAGCAAACGCTGACGCAGCTCAGCGCGCAGCAGCAACAACTGCAAAGCCAGCTCGAACAACAGCAGCAGGCGCTGCAGGCGCGCGAACAGGCGGCACAGCCGCTGCAACAGGCAGAAGCCGCGGCACAGCAGCAGCGCCAGCAGGCGGAGCAGGTGCTTACTTCGCTGGAAGCGGAGATCGCCAGCCCGGCGTTGCGGACGGCGCTGGCGCAGCATCAGCAGCAGCGCGGCGTACGTCAGCAGCTCAGCCTGCTGGCGGCACAGTGGCAAACGATCCAGCCGCAGCGCCAGCAGCGTCAGCTTAAACTGCAGCAGTTACAGCAGCATGCTGAGCAGGAAGCGCTGGCGTTGCAGCAGCTGCGCGAGGAGTACAAGCGCGAGCATCAGACGCTGCTGGATGTGCGTCGCCTGTGCGAGCTGGAGCGCACCATTATTCAGCTGGCCGACGAGCGGGCCAGGCTGCAGCCGGAACAGCCCTGCCCGCTGTGCGGCTCCTGCCAGCATCCGGCCATCGACCGCTACCAGCAGTTGCAGCCAGATGAAAATCAGCAGCGGCAGGCGGCGCTGGAAACGCACGTGGCGCAGCTCAGGGAAGCCGGCACCGCGCGGGGCGAGCAGCTTAAACTGTCGCAGCAGCAACAGCAGGCGCTGCAACAGGAAATCGCCGATCTCGACCAGCAGATCGCCGCCACCCGCGAGCGCTGGCAGGCGCTGTGCGGTGAGCTGGCGCTTACCTTCAGCGCTGAACAGCACGCAGAATTCAGCGCCTGGCAGCAGCAGCAGGACGCGCTCGAAGCCCGCCAGCAGCAGCAGTTGCAGGCGCGTGAACAGGCGGCCGTCACGTTGCAGCAGGCCAAAGACGCGCATCTGCACCAGCAGCAGCGCTGGCAGCAACATCAGCAGCAGCAACAGCTGGCACAGCAGCAGCTGGCCAGCGCCCGGCAGCAGCGGGATGAGATCGATCAGCGCGTCAGCGGTGAACGGCAGGCATGGCAGCAGCAACAGCAGCAGCTGGAACAGCAGCTGGCTGCCCATCAACTTAGCCTGCCTGCAGCGCCCGAGCGCGCCGGCTGGCTGCAAACGCTGCAGCAGCGCTGGCAGCAGTGGCAGGAAAGTGAGCGGTTACTTGCTGAGCTACAGCCGCAGCTGGCGAAAAGCGAAACGGAAGGCAGCAGCCTGCAGCACGCTCTGGCGCGTGAACAGCAGCAGGTCGCCAGCCTGCAGCAAGCCCTTAACAACCTGCAACAGCAGCAGCAGGCCCAGCAGCAGCAGCGCCAGCAGCTGTTTGGCGACCGGCGCGTGGCGGACGCGCGTCAGCAGCAGCACGCCACGCTGCAACAGCATGACCAGGCGCTGGCGCAACAGCTGCAGCGCTGGCAGCAGGCGCAAAGCGAACTGCACGGCCTGAAAGGTCAGTATGAACAGATTGTCAGCCAGCAGCAGACGCTGGCGCAGCGCGCAGCGGACGCCGAAAGCGCCTTCCGGCAGGCATTGCTGCTCAGTGATTTCGCTGACGAAAGCGCCCTGCGCGCCGCGCTGCTGGCGGAAGATGAGGTGCAGACGCTGCGCCAGCGGCTGCAAACGCTGGAGCAGCAGCATCAGCAGCACACCGCGCTGCATGCCAGACTGGCGCAGCGGCTGAGCGATCATCAGCAGCAGCGCCCGGCCGCGCTCAGCGATGCCGATGCTGGCTCCATCGCCGCCCGGCTCGAGCAGCTACGCGTGGCGCTGCGTGACAACGCACGCCAGCAGGGCGAAGCGCAGCAGCAGCTGTACAGCGATACCCAACAGCGTCAGCAGCAGCAAACGCTGCTGGCGCAGATCGCCGCTGACGAAGCGGAACTGGCACAGCTGAGCCGCCTCAACGATCTGATCGGGTCGGCCAAAGGCGACAAGTTCCGCCGCTTTGCTCAGGGCTTAACCCTCGATCATCTGGTGTGGCTGGCAAACCGCCAGCTCGATCGCCTGCACGGCCGCTATTTATTGCAGCGCCGCGTCAGCGATGAGCTGGAGCTGGAAGTGGTCGATACCTGGCAGGCCGATGCCACGCGCGACACGCGTACGCTGTCCGGCGGCGAGAGCTTCCTCGTCAGCCTTGCGCTGGCGCTGGCGCTGTCCGATTTGGTCAGCCATAAAACGCGCATTGAATCACTGTTTCTCGACGAAGGCTTCGGCACGCTGGATGCCGAAACGCTGGACACCGCGCTGGATGCGCTCGATGCGCTTAACGCCAGCGGGAAAACCATCGGCGTGATCAGTCATGTGGAAGCGATGAAAGAGCGCATCCCGGTGCAGATCCGGGTGCGTAAAATGAACGGACTCGGCTACAGTAAACTGGAGCTGCCGGGCGAGTGATGCGTGAAGTGGCGCGGCGATCAGCTGATCGCCGCGCCAGGTAGATTAACGCGTAACCGGCGCTTTGTAGCGCGGACCGGCCAGCAGACCACCCTGCTCGTTCTGCGCTAACAGACGTGCGCTAGTGACACCAGCAATGGTGTGCGCTTTGTCACCCGCGTTGCTGGCGATCTGTTTGATCGCCGCCGACACCAGCATGCCAATGATGCCGCCGTTGCTGTTGTTGCTGTTCTCAGAATCATTGGCGGTGGCCATGCCCTGCCACAGCTCTTTACCGCTGCGCAGATCAACCAGACGGGCAGTGGCCGAGACCGTGGTCACCGAATCAACCACCAGATAGCTGCTGCCATAATCGGTAATCGAAATGTACAGTGCGCTGTCTGCGTTGAAGATGTCATGCAAGCGCTTCGTGCTCACCGCCTGAATTTCATGCCCGTTGCTCAGGCCGTTTTGCTGGAAGGTCTCTTCCACCACCGCCACCGGGAACACGTAGTAACCCGCTTCCGCCAGCGGCTGGGTCACCAGCGAGGTGAAGCTGTGCGACGCGTTGATATCCGGCGCACGGTTATCGGCAGGCAGCACCAGAATTGACGCCGGCTTACTGGCACGGAAGGCGCTGTAATCATACGGTTTCTTATTCTGGGCACAGCCGGTCAGCAGCAGCGCCGCGAATACGCTGCACACGGCAATCAGTTTTTTCATTGGTTCACTCCTTTTTTCTTCATCAGAAAGTCCATGTACGGGGCCGATTCCGGAAACAGCTGCTTCTCAAGGGCGAACTGGCTGAAAGCTTTATCCGTATTGCCGTTTTTGGCGTACAGCAGGCCCAGCTGGGCGTGCAGACCCGGTGCTACCGGCTTGTTCACCGCTTTGGCCTTTTCGATATCCAGATTCAGCGCATCAATCTGCTTCTGTGGATCGCTGTCTTTCTGGTAATAGCTGTAGACCTGCTGCTGGTAGTCACCCCAGTAGTAGATCGGCTCCGGTCCTTTTGGCGCACAGCCGGCCAGCACGCCTGCCGCGATCAGCGCGGCGCTCAGTTGCAGTAATTTCATCGTCAATATCCTTATTTCACCGGGCGCCATGCGCCGTTATTGATGCCATCCACCAGGTGGTCGACCGCTTCACGGATCGCCAGATCCATCACTTTGCCGTTCAGGGTAGAGTCATAGCTGGCGGTACCGCCAAAGCCGATCACCTCACGCGCTGACAGCTGGTATTCACCCGCGCCCTGCACGCTGTAAACCACTTCTGAAGTGGTCACATCCACCACATTCAGGTTCACTTTGGCGTAAGCGATCTGGCTTTTACCGCGGCCGAGGATGCCCCACAGCTGCTGGTCGCCCACTTCTTTGCGCCCGAACTCGGTGATGTCACCGGTGATGATGTAGTTAGCGCCCTTGATGTTCTGCTGGCTGTGTTTGAAGTCGGCTTCCTGCTGCAGCTCTTTCAGGTTGCTGCGATCCAGCACGTTGAAGCGATTGGTCTGCTGCAGATGCGTAATCAGAATGGTTTTGGATTGGTTGCCCAGACGATCAACGCCGTCGGAGAAAATCCCATTCATGTATGACGAACGGTTATCAAACTGTCCCACCGCGATTGGGCTGCGCACGCCCTGATAAGCCGGCTGGCTTGCGGCGCGAACCTGAGGCGCGTCGATAGCGCGTGACGACTCGGTGGCACAGCCACTGAGCAGCGCGGCGCTTAACAAGGAGAGTGCCGCAAAGGCATATTTCTTCTGCATTTCTGGTCCATGAATAAAGGAAGGGATAACACCGCCACCAGGCGGCAAATTCTGGTTATGCCGACAGTCAGAGTAATGCCATAGCATTCCCTGCTGCGGTCTGTAGACTGTCGGCAGCAGCGCCAGGAATCTTTAGCGAAAATGCAGGCTTATTAATGAATTTAATTAATCGATTAGCGAGACTATCAGGTGGGTTAGTGATGATGGTGGGGCTTAGCGCCTGCCAGCAGGTGTCCGCGCCAGCCCCCAGCCTGGCCAATCAGTGCCAGCCGCAGGGCGATGCTGACAGCGCCGCCTGCCACTGGAGTGAAGCACTGCAGCAGCAGCTCAATAAAAAGTTTCACGATGCGGCGCGCTATGCCGGACAGCAGTGCTGGGTGCGCCTGGAGTGGCAGAACAGTGGGCGCTACGCGGTGACGCAAACCCAGGGCGACGAAGCGCTGTGTTTGCGCGCGTGGCAGCTTATTGGTCAGTCGCGCGGCTTACCGCCTCCGCCGCAGCGCGACCAGCCAGCGTGGTTTGGCTTTGCGCCACACCGGCCTGACTTACCAGCCCATCCTGGCGCCACTGGCGCGGGCTGATGCCGAACCAGCGGCGGAAGGCGCGGGAAAACGCGCTGACCTCGGAATAGCCGAGCAGCAGCGCCATCTCCGAGATGGGCAGCTGTCTTTGCTGCAGATAGTGCGTGGCCATTTCGCAGCGCACCTTATCCACCAGCGCGCTAAAGCTGATGCCCTCTTCGCGCAGGCGTCGCTGTAGCGACCAGCTCGACAACCCCATTTTGCCGGCGATCTCCTCCAGTGCCGGTTCGCCCTGAATGAGCGTCAGGCTGACCTGCGAACGCGCCTGTTCGACCACGCTCTGCACGCTGGCGCTGCTGTTGAGGCGGCGAATGGCATCCTGCATCACCATCAGCAGCATCGCATCCTGCTCCGGCATGGCGCGCTGCAGGTCGCGTTTCGCGATCAGCAGTGAGTTAAACGGCTGATCGAACCAGACCGGCGCATCAAACACTTTGCAGTGCTCGTGCCACTGCTCCGGACGCGGATGTTCAAAGTGCACCTCGCGCGGTGCCCAGTTTTTGCCCGCTACGTGGCGAATCAGGTTGAGGAACATGCCGAGCGTCAGCTCCGCATCCTGACGGCGCGCCAGGATCGCCCCGTGGCGCACCTGATAATCGAGCCGCCAGCAGTCGCCCTTGTCCACCAGCCGCGTCAGCGTATCGTGCTGGTGCCAGGGAAACGCGTTCACCACATTGTGCAGCGCCTGCTCCAGCGTCGGCGAGCACAGTCCGATGTAGCCAATTAACCCTAATGACTGCGGTTTGAACTGCCTGCCGTAATGCAAACCGAAGTTATCAAAGCCGGAGTGGCGCGCCGCTTCTTCCATCACGCGGCAATAGTTCACCAGCCCCAGACTCAGTGTCGGGCTGGCCAGCAGTTCGGAATCGATACCGCTGATGCCAAAGATGCGATCGACATCGCCGCCTTTATCCGTAATAAAGGCGCTCAGACCGGTCGCCGCCGCCGCCAGAACGCCACGGTTGCTGGCGGGTGTGGCAAACGCGCTGAAGGCATCAGCAGCAGAGATGAGTGATTGCATGGGAACCTCTCAGGGATCGCGCGGATAACAGAATGAAGGGATCCAGCAATTTTCATACCAGCGTCACCCGGCGGCACGCGGTGCAAGGCAGTGCACCGCCTGGCCGCCGCTGGCGCGCTCCCGGCGGCGATCTGCGTTCCTGTCAGCGCGCCTGTGACGGCCGGCGCGCTTGATGCGCAGGCACCAGATTACGCCATCAGCGCGCGCCGCTGCCCTCTGCTGGTGCAGGTCACGCGCCTACCGGCAGTTCGCTGCTCTCAAGATAGCGACGGCACAGCCGCACCGAATGGCTGGCCCAGTGCGGCCCGAGGCTGAGCGCCATCTCGGTATCGGCGTGCGTGCCCATCCACGCCGTCATCTGGATACGACGCTGGATCAGCAGCGTCGGCACCAGCGCCATCTCAGCATCGCTGATGTGCGCCACGCGTTCATAGCCGAGGATCCAGTTATCCACCCACTCCGCCGCACGCGGATGGTGCTCGACGAAGCTGATCGCGGCCGCCAGATCGTGCAGATACCAGCCCATGCCGCAGTCGTCGAAGTCGATCACCCGGGTCTCGCCTTTGTGCAGCAGCAGATTGGTCAGACGCAGATCGGCGTGGATCAGGCCGTAGCGATCGCGCTCTTTACCAAATTCCGCCAGCGCCTGCCCGGCGCGCTCTACCGCCGCTGCGATAATGCCGTGATCGGCCGGATCGAGATGCGGCGCATCCTGCCAGCGCCCCCAGTGGCTGTGCTCGCTGACCATGGTGTGATGATCCCAGATAATGCGCTGAAAACCTTCGGGTTTCTGCCAGCTGCGGCTGTGCTGATGCAGGCGCGCGGTGATGGTACCGAGCTGCTGAAAGGCTTTGGGATCGACGTCGGTGGTCGGCATCTCGCCGTCAATCCAGTGGAACAGCACCGCATGACGCGTGCTGCCGTCCGCCAGCGTCAGCGTCAGCACGCTTTCACCGTCGCACGCCGGGATGGCCTGCGGCACCATGATGCCGGTCTCGCGCAGCGCATCGAGCCACATCAGTTCACTGAGAATATCCGCTTTGCTGTGGTAATCCGGCCGGTGCAGGCGCAGCGCGTAGCGTTTGCCGCCGGCACGCAGCAAAAAGGTGGCGTTCTCCGAACGGCACAGTAATTGCAGCTCACCGTGCAGCGCGGCGGGATAGCAGGCCAGCGCACGTTGCGCCAGCAGGGTGATCTCGGCATCGGTCAGGGATTCGGCTTGTTTGGCGCTCATTCATCACTCTCCAGCATCAGTCTCTTTAAACCAGTGTTATCAGCATGGGATGAGGTCGTCCTGACTGCCTGACCGCAGAACAGCAAAAGTTGACCGCAGCGTACAGCCAGCGCTTTTTCTGGCAGCGAGTTGACCGCAGAGGACAAAACTCACTGCGCCGGCGTCAAGTTTTCCCGTCCCGGGCAGCGGCATTATCCCTTCACTGTAGCGCAAACCCACAATAGCGCGGTGCCAACGCCGCACAACAAGCATGACGGGGAGATGAAGATGACAGGCAAACTAAAACCCACGCTGGGCACCCTGCATTTATGGGGTATTGCGGTTGGACTGGTGATTTCCGGTGAGTATTTCGGCTGGAGCTATGGCTGGGGCGTGGCCGGGACGCTGGGATTCCTGATCACCACCGCGCTGATCGCCACGCTTTATACCTGCTTTATTTTTAGCTTTACCGAACTGACCACGGCGATTCCGCACGCTGGCGGGCCGTTCGCTTACAGCCGTCGGGCATTTGGCGAAACCGGTGGTCTGATTGCCGGTCTGGCGACGCTGATTGAATTCGTGTTCGCCCCGCCGGCCATCGCCATGGCGATTGGCGCCTACCTCAACGTGCAGTATCCCGATCTCAACCCCAAAACGGCGGCGGTCGGGGCTTATCTGTTGTTTATGGCACTGAATATTCTCGGCGTGAAGCTGGCCGCGATGTTCGAACTGGTGGTGACGGTGCTGGCAGTGCTGGAGCTGCTGGTGTTCATGGGCGTGGTATCGCCGGGTTTCAGCGTCGCTAACTTCGCCGCCAACGGCTGGGCCGGCAGCGACCATTTTGGCATGCCAGCGCTGTCCGGCATCTTTGCCGCCATCCCGTTCGCTATCTGGTTTTTCCTCGCCATTGAAGGCGCGGCCATGGCGGCCGAAGAAGCCAAAGATCCGAAGCGCACCATCCCAAAAGCCTACATCAGCGGCATTCTTACCCTGGTGGTGCTGGCGATTGGCGTGATGCTACTGGCCGGCGGCGCGGGCGACTGGCGCAAGCTGTCGGACATCAACGATCCGCTGCCGCAGGCGATGAAGATGATCGTCGGGGAGCACTCTAACTGGATGCATATGCTGGTGTGGATCGGCCTGTTTGGCCTGGTCGCCAGTTTCCACGGCATTATCCTTGGCTACTCGCGTCAGTTCTTTGCCCTGGCGCGCGCGGGCTATCTGCCGCCCAGCCTGGCGAAGCTGTCGCGCTTCCAGACGCCGCACCGTGCCATCATCGCCGGCGGTGTCATCGGTATCGCCGCCATTTACAGCGACGGACTGATCAATCTGCAGGGCATGACGCTGACGGCGGCGATGATCACCATGGCAGTGTTCGGCGCGATCGTGATGTACCTGATGAGTATGCTGAGCCTGTTTAAGCTGCGCCGCAGCGCACCGGATCTGGAGCGCAGCTTCCGTGCGCCGGGCTATCCGCTGGTTCCGGGCATCGCACTGGTGCTGTCGCTGGTGTGTCTGGTGGCGATGCTGTGGTTTAACCCGGTAATCGGCGGATTGTTTGTGGCGATCATGGTGCTCGGCTACCTTTACTTCCTCGCCACCAAAGCCCAGCGCGAGCGCGCACCGCAGGACTCCATGCTGGTTGGCGAGTAAGCAACGCATTGCCCCTGCCCTTCAGGCAACGGAGACGGGTACACAGAGCTTTTTGTGTACCCGCCTCTTTCTGCCCCACGTGATAAATCCATCCCACCACAGCACCGCTCCGGTCTTGCTGCTGTGATACCTTTTTTGCATGACGAAAATGACAATTCATTACGCGTAATCGGGGTGCAACAATCAAAAAAACCCGCAAAAGGAGCCACTATGCACACCCGACATTTATCGCAAACCCTGACTGTCAGTTCGATCGGCTATGGTGCCATGGGACTGAGCGAATTTTATGGCCAGACAGACGACCACGCTTCAATGCAGCTGTTACACACGCTTATCGACCTGAATATCACGTTTATCGATACCGCGGATATGTACGGGCGAGGCCATAATGAGCGGCTGATTGGCCACTTTCTTGCCGGTCTGGATAACACCACGCGTGAGCAGTTTAAAATTGCCACCAAGTGCGGAATCGATCGCCCTGCGGACCAGGCTTATGCCCGGACGATTAACAACCAACCTGACTACATCACCCGCTGCTGTAATGAATCGCTTAAAAGGCTTGGCGTTGAGCGCATCGATCTGTTCTATCTTCACCGCGTGAGCCAGGTTACGCCGATTGAAGAGAGCATGGAATGCCTGAGCCGCCTCGTTAAAGCGGGTAAGATCAACCACATTGGCCTGTGTGAAGTTTCTGCTTCAACCCTGCGCCGGGCCCATGCCGTCTATCCGATCGCCGCCCTGCAAACCGAATATTCACTGTGGACGCGCGATATCGAAGCTGAGATTCTGCCGGTGGTGAAAGAGCTGGGTATAGGTTTAGTTCCCTACTCTCCGCTGGGCAGAGGGTTTCTGACCGGAAAGTATCGTCATAACAGCGATTTTGCGGAGGGTGATTTCCGTAAAAATAATGCACGCTTTAGTCAATCCAGCCTCGACCATAACGCCCAGCTTCTTGACGCGGTGCACCCGCTTGCTGAAAAGTACAGCTGCACGCCAGGGCAGATTGCGCTGGCCTGGCTGCTGGCGCAGTACGACAAGCTGATCCCCATTCCGGGAACGAAACAGACCCGCTATCTGGCGGAAAATGCGCAGGCCGCCGATATCGTGCTGGAACAGGCAGATATCGCCTTACTGAACGCTATCCACCAGCATATTGAGATCAGGGGCGAGCGCTATTCTGAAGAAGGGATGAAAAGCATTAATGCCTGAAGCCCTGGCCGGGTAACGCCGGGTCAGGATGTCTGACGTAGTGCCGGCCAGACCGATTACCCCCATATCCTGCTGATCTTTAGCGGGGTAGAATAACGTCTTTGATTACCCGGATGGACTCTATGGCGACGGCAGAGCACCTTATCAGCAACCATCTCCCCAGCGTGAAACAGCTTCAATGCTTTCTTGCGGTTGCGCACGAGCTGAACTTTCGCCGGGCCGCCGAACGGCTCAGAATGACTCAGCCTCCGCTAACCCGACAGATTAAGCGCCTTGAAGCCGTGCTGGAGCAGCCGTTGTTTAGCCGCAGCACCCATGACGTCAGTCTGACGGACGCTGGCCGGGCGCTGGTAATCAAAGCGGAGAAGATCCTTCAGGCGCTGAATGAACTCAAGCCTGGCTCGCTTTCTTCAGAAAAGCGCCTGCGTATCGGCCTCACTCGCACGCTGAATTTTGCACTGATTGCGCCCATTCACCAGCAACTGCTGAAACTGGACGCCGCCGACGATGTGGAAACGCCCGATCTGACGTCTGCGCAGTTGCTGCAGTGTCTGGCAAAAAACCGCCTGGACCTGGTACTGACGGGCGAAAGGGCAACCGGCCACGAAGATACCGTTCAGTACCAGTGGATCGGTCGTGAGCCTTTGCTGGTAGCAATGCCGGCCAGACATCCGGCCAGCCTGAAAGAAAAAGTCTCGCTGGAAGCGATCGGTGATTTACCGCTGTTCTGGTTTGCCAGAAGCGCCAATCCGTCGTTCTACGATAAATGTGAACGCTTGTTTTCACAGCTCCACACCCCGCTTAAAAGAGTTAAAGAGCCCGATGATTCACTGGTTATGCTGACACACATTGCCAGAGGAAAAGGCTTTGCCCTGATGCCACAGTCGAAATGTACCTTTCATCAGGAAGGGTTGTGTTATCGCGCACTGGCTGACGATGAAGCGCAAAATCTGCATATCGATATTTATGCCGCCATCCGACTGAATGAAAACCGGCCAGCCGTGCTGCATGCGCACAATATCGTGTGTCACGCCGGTCAGTTAAGCCAAAACTGACCCGCTTCGGCCCCCTCTTCCGCTGGAAGAGGGGTTAAGCACGCATAAAGCGTCGTTACGCTACCCTTTCACCGGCCACAGCCAGGCGGCGCCGCGTACGCCGCTGGAGTCACCGTGCACCGCTTTCAGCACCGGCGTTTCGCACTCGCGGCCGAACACCCATTGTTTCATCAGCGTCGGCACCGTCTGGTACAGCCGATCGTTGTTGCTCATGCCGCCGCCGAGCACGATCACATCCGGATCGAGCAGGTTAACCACCTGCGCCAGCGATTTGGCCAGCCGCGTTTCATAACGGCTCATCGCCAGCTCGGCTACCGGATCCTGCTGCTCGATCAGCCGGATGATCTCCGCGCCCTTCAGCGCCTGTCCGCTGAGACGCTGATAATCAATGGCGAAGCCGGTGCCGGAGACAAACGTCTCAATACAGCCCTGCAGTCCGCAGTAGCACGGCACTTCCGCGCGATAACGCAGTTCGTCTTCATCCATCCACGGCAGCGGATTGTGCCCCCACTCGCCTGCGTTACCGTTACCGCCAATGCGTGATTCACCGTTGATGGCCACACCTGCGCCGGAACCGGTGCCAATGATCACCGCAAACACCAGCGGCTGGCCTGCGCCTGCGCCATCGACCGCTTCGGAAACCGCCAGGCAATTCGCGTCGTTGGCGATGCGCACGTCACGATTCAGCGCACGCGCCAAATCTTTGTCCAGCGGCTGGCCGTTGAGCCACGTCGAGTTAGCATTTTTTACCCGCTGGGTATAAGGAGAAATCGTGCCGGGAATGCCGATGCCGACCGTTCCCTGCTGCCCGGTCTGCGCTTCCGCCAGCAGGACTAAATCGACAATCGCCTGCACCGTGGCCGCGTAGTCGTCACGCGGGGTATTCACGCGGTGGCGAAACAGCTCCTCGCCCTGGTCAGACAGCGCAATCACTTCAATCTTGGTGCCGCCTAAATCAATACCAATACGCACGATTTATTCCTCATTATTCGTTCAGGTGACAGATACAGTAGAAGGCTGAATCGGGAAAGGCAATGAAACCACTCCGATGTTTCGCTATCATGCGCGCTGACTGTTTTAGACTTGTGCGCCCGATCGCACCCACGGTAAGGAATCCTGATGTTGTGGTTTAAAAATATGATGGTTTATCGTCTGAATCGGGACATCCCGCTGTCCGCAGACGATCTGGAAAAACAGCTCGACGCCTTCACCTTCACGCCGTGCGGCAGCCAGGACATGGCCAAAACCGGCTGGGTCTCGCCGATGGGCAACCGCAGCGAAGCGCTGACGCATGTGATTAACGGTCAGATAGTGATCTGCGCCCGCACCGAGCAGAAAATTCTGCCGTCGCCGGTGGTGAAGCAGGCGCTGGAAGCCAAAATTGAGAAGCTGGAAGCGGAACAGAGCCGCAAGCTGAAAAAGACCGAAAAGGATTCGCTGAAAGATGAAGTGCTGCACAGCCTGCTGCCGCGCGCCTTCAGCCGTTTCAGTCAGACCTTTATGTGGATCGACACGGTCAATAATCTGATCATCGTCGACTGCGCCAGCGCGAAGAAAGCGGAAGATACGCTGGCGCTGCTGCGTAAGAGCCTCGGCTCGCTGCCGGTAGTGCCGCTGACGCTGGAAAATCCGATCGAGCTGACGCTGACCGAATGGGTGCGCTCCGGTGAATTGCCGGCAGGTTTCACCCTGATGGACGAGGCTGAGCTGAAGGCGATACTGGAAGATGGCGGCGTGATCCGCTGTAAAAAGCAGGATCTGGTTTCCGACGAGATCGCCACCCACATCGAAGCCGGTAAAGTGGTCACCAAACTGGCGCTCGACTGGCAGGAGCGTATTCAGCTGGTGATCGCCGATGATGCGTCGGTGAAGCGTCTGAAGTTTAGCGACACGCTGCGCGAGCAGAATGACGATATCGATCGCGATGATTTCGCCCAGCGTTTTGATGCCGATTTCATTCTGATGACCAGCGAGCTGGCGGCATTGATCAGCAATCTGGTGGAAGCGTTAGGCGGCGAAGCGCAGCGTTAAGCGGGCATCGCCGGCTGGAAGGATAGTACGGGTGTGTTTAACGGTCGCCATGAATGGCGCCCCGGCAAATATGCTGATTCATACCTGTAGGGTCAGCATTTATGCTGACCGCAGGCCACACCCCATGCTGGCGCATAAAAAAACCGGTAACGCCGCACAGGCTTTACCGGTTGATAATGGAGGCTGCTTTAACGCTTAAAGATAGCGGCACAGGTAAGAAGTTGGCTCTGCCACCTGCAGGTGGAATTCGCTGTGGCCCGGCACGTTAAATACCGATCCGGCTTCGTACCATTTCCACTCGGCTTCGCCCGGCAGCAGCACTTTCAGCGCGCCGCTCACTACCGTCATCTCTTCCGGCTGGCCGGTACCAAAGGTGTATTCGCCTTCCGCCATCACGCCAACGCTGGCCCGGCCAATGGTCACGCTGTCGAAACCAATGGATTTCACTTTTCCGTCGAAATACTCACTTACGTTGAGCATGTTACTTCCTCACAGCACATTAGGGTTACCGGCAGATTACAAGGGAACTCGCTGATCTGTCACGCGAATTAGCGCCGCCCGTCGCAAGTTGTGATCGGCCTCGATCAGACGATCAGTTCAGCCGCCAGTTTCGCCACCAGCACATTCGACAGCAGCACCGGAATGCCCAGCATGTTCTGCAGGAAATCGCGGTGTTTCTGGTGATAACCGATACAGTCGAGCACCACCACATCAGCGCCCTGCTCCTGCAGAGTCAGTCCGGCTTCCATCAGTTCGCTCTGCTGCGCCAGGTATGGGCTGGCGACGGCAAAACAGGGCGTGCTTTGCAGGTTACGCCATTTGCTGGCCTGCTCAGCGATCTGCTCCTCAACCGGCACCACGATGCCGATTTTGTGCGCCTGTACGATGGCGCTGACCAGCGGCGGAATGATGCGATCCGGCTCCAGCAGCAGCGCCGACGTGGTTTTTAGCGTGCCGAACTCACCGGTACACAGCAGCAGAATGGTGTCGTAACCCTGCTGCTCCAGCGCGGTAATTTTACGCTGCAGTCCCTGTTCGACGGTGGCCGCCGCCAGCCGTACCTGTTCGCCGCTGCTCATGCGCGAAACCAGCACTTTATCGCCCGGCGCGGGAGCGTATAACTGCTCCACTTCGGCCAGCGTCAGGCCATCCAGCAGACCGGCATGCGCGACGGCGTCGGCGGGCAAATGCTCCTGCAGCAGCGGCAAAATATCGCTACGCGGTGACTGGCCAATGGTTAAGGTTACTAGCGACGGTTTCATCATCAGGCTTTCCGGCTGCGCAGGTGGCTGAGGCTACCATACAAAGATAGCAGCAGCGCGTACTCCTGCGGGTCATAAAACTGGCAGGTCTCACGGCCAAACTCTTTGGCCACTTCCACCGCAAAGCGCACGGTCGCCGCGATGTCCACTTCATGGCTGGCGCCGGTGCCGCAGCCAGGCACCACGGATTGCGCACAAATCGCGACGCCCACCACCGGCACATCGGTGGCGGTGGACGGTTGCAGAATGCTGTTAAGGTGATACACGCCGTTGCCGTAAGGGGTGATGTCCTGCGTAGTGATCGGGAACGTCACCGCAGGCTGACCGCTGGTCATCTCCATGATGCGTAGCAGATCTTCCGACACGCGCAGGATGTAGCCCTCTTTCACTGTGGGAGACAGCGCATAGCCCTTATGGTTGAGGATGCGGTTTCCTTTAGTGGTATCGATAGAGAGAATCGCGTCGACGCCCGCAACCACTTCGTTGTCATTCATGGTGATGTCGTCGCAGGGCGAATCCATGAAGTCCACCGGCTCGTGCGGCCGGGTCGGCGCATCCGGACAGATATGCGTGGTTACGATCACGTCGCCGGCCAGCACGTCGCCTTTGGTCTGCATCTGTGCCAGCTTCAGCGCGCTGCTCACCGCAGCAACCGCACCGTCGGCGTCGGACACCATGCCGATGCGCGTCGGGCGCGCACCGATGCCGCCGAGACGGCCAATGATCCCCAGCGTCGGCGCGCTGCCGCCCCGGCTTTTGCCCTGGGCGCCAGGAATGTCGATGCGCACAAAATCGGTGCGCCCTTTTGGCCCACTGACGCGCTTAAAGCTGGCTTGCACGCCAGGATAGGCGGCGAACAGATCGACCACCTGCTGGCCATCCACGTAGGCGCTGTCGAGTAACTCAAAAACCTGTAGTGTCTGCTGTAAACTCATCGCTAAATCCCTGGATTATTTCTTACTGCTACTGGCAAAAAGTGAGTGGAAGAAGCTGTACAGCGCGTCGCCCGCAATGAATCCAGCGGCCATCACCTCCATCGGTGAACGTCCACGCTCGCCCCACACGCGCAGGATCAGGACACGTAACGCAATCCCGACCAGCACCGCCCAGCCTGCGGCGGCGTTGTTGATTAACAGACCGGTGGCTAACAGCACGCCGAGCTGGCGCTTAGGCCCGCCGATCAGCTGAATAATCGCCCCCGGAATCGCCCACATCAGCAGGCTACCGGCAATGCCCGGCTCCGCGCCGGCCTGAATGGTTTTGGCGTAAACGCGCGCCACCGGCGGCAGCAGATTGTCGACAAAGAACAGGTTATGCGCATACCACACCACCGGAATTGCGATGACGAAAGCGATCATCGCGGCGATCAGCTGGATGCGGCGGCCCCACAGCTCCTGCTGCACATCGGCCCCGTTGCCGCGCAGAATAAAGCCGGCCTTCAGGTCATAGCCCATATCAGCGAAGGCCGGACCGGTGGCCGCGGTGAAGCCGCACAGCAGGCACAACGCCAGCGGCGGGAAGCCGAGCAGAATGCCGAGGATCAGGGTGATCAGCGCTACCGCGAAGGCCGGGAACCAGCCCGAGTGCATGGCGGCGATGCCGACAATCAGCTCATGCACAAAGGCGGCAAAGGCCGCGTAGATAATAAACAGCAGCAGCATCGGCAGGCCCATTTCGCTCCACAGGCCGCCGCCCAGCGCCAGCAGTGCCGAGATCACGATATAGCCGACAGTCCCCAGGCCGAGCGCGCGTTTGACTTCGCTGTCGCTGCGGCTAACGTTGAGGTTGTCGTGACGGCGGCTGCGAATCACCTGCACCACCTGAATCAGCGCCACCAGACCGGCTCCGACCATTACGCCGTGCGGAATGTACAGCGCGTTAATATCGATACCGGCAACCGGTTGCGCATAGGCACGCAGCAGGAAGCCGATGCCGAGCATGGTCAGCGCCCAGATATTGCCAATGAATGCCGTACCAAAAGCGGACATCGGGATTTTCAGCATTGAGCCCGCGACGCCACCCACGATTCCAGCCACCAGCAGCCACGCCTGGCGACCGCCCTTATCACCGGCTTTGATCGCTTCTGCCGCTGCCACGCCCGGTGGCCATGCATTGCTGGCCGGAAACACGCGCGTGTCGAACAGACGATACAGCAGCCACGCATCCAGCAGCATTGCCGCGCTGACGCCGACAAACAGCGGCAGCACCAGCTGCGGCTCACCCAGCGCCCACGGCACGGCAATCGGCATCAGCAGGCTGTTGGCAGCGCCGAAGGTGGCGGAAGAGATGGCGGTCTGTGCAAGGTTTTGCACTTCAACCGAACGGTAGCGGCGAAACCACTGCAGTGGAATGCGCGCCAGCAGCATGGCAAATAGCGCGCCGATAATAGAAGTATTGGGCGTTACCCCAATAGTTGTGATCAGCTGTACCCCAATGATGGCCCCTGCAACTGACAGCAGAACCAGCATCAGGCCCACGCCAATATTTTTTATTGGATTATCCAGACGCATATTATCCCCGTATTTTCACCCTGTAGAAAACGCGCAATGACATTGTGCCCGACACGCGGAACCTCAACGTTTTATTCATCGTTCCCTGATTATTGAAATAAGCAGGTCCGAAGACCTGCTATTTCCCCGGTGTGGCGCGAAGTATTACGCCTTGAAATCAAATTAGGGTTGTCCTGTTTTATTCAGGACGCTGCGCCGTATTTTTCGGCCATCAGTGCAGCCGTTGCGCGCAATTCGCTGAGCAGCGCTTCCGGATAACCCGGGGCCGCTTCCTGCGAAAGAAATGAGAGACAAAGTGCGGCACTTTCACCGCGGTGTTTATTGGTTACCGCTACGGCAAGCGAACTAATGCCAGGCAGCGTTTCATTGCGGGCCAGTGCCCAGCCCTGCTGACGAATCAATGCCAGCTCTTTGCACAGTGCATCGATGTTCAGCGGTGAATTGATCGACGCGGTTTGCCAGTTATCGCTGAAGCGCGCGCGCACCTCGTCATCGCTCAGCTGCGCTAACAGCACGCGGCCGGTCGACGTGCCGGTAACCGATACCCGTGTACCAGGCGGCGTCACCAGCTGGGTAAAGAAGCGACCGTGGTACATGCGCATCACCAGCACATCGTCCCCGTCCAGCACCGAGATATAGCCCATGCAGCCGCTGCTGGCCGCCAGGCGCGCCATCGGCGCCGATGCGCTGTCAATCAGCGGTGTCGAAAGATAGTGCCCGGCAACGGACAACAGCACGCGGCCAATCTGAAAACAGCGGCTGTCGGGATCGCGCTCCAGTAAACCTTCGCTTTCCATGGTCGCCAGCAGGCGCGACACGGTACTTTTCGGCAGCCCCAGCGCCTCCACCACCTCGGTAAAGGTCAGGCCGGGATGGCCCTGCGCCACGCCAAAGCGCTGAAACAGCTTAAGCACGGCGGCGGCATTTTCGAGTGTGGTCATGGCGCTGGTTTCACTATATGGAACTGAGTTCCTGTATCGATAACCCGAAAGTAAAACGCGACGGTTTATCGGTCAAGCGCAAATTTTGCACCGGACAAAACGCAGGCTATTTAAGGCAGCAGAAAATAAGGGCTAAAGGCAAAATAAAAAGACGTTATCAGGCAGGAGAGCGATTAAACAGAAAAGACGGCAGCTTTTATCGCCGTAATTAGCGCATCAGGGAAAATAAAAAATCTATTTAGCGACCGGACGTAATTACGCTAAAGCGGGCATCCCTGCCCGCCGGGATTATTCTTTTTCCACATCTTCATAGCGGTCTTTGGCATCCTGCGCTTCCGCTTCCGATTTATGTTCGCTAATTAAGGTATCCGGACGTGGATGATCGGCCCGTAATTCATACCAGGTGACGGTATTGCCCGCCTGCCCTTTTTCAACGGCAACAATGCGCGCTTCTCGCGGATAGGGTGGTCTGGTTGGCATCGTTTTCCCTCTTATGTCAGGTTTCCACACAGACAGCGGTGATCCTCTGCCTGCTATTGAGTATAGACAATCGAGGATCGCTGTAAAAAAGAGGGAGAATTCTTAGGCAGTTAGCTGGCGCGGGCGAGAGACAGCGATTGCAGAATATGTTCCACCACCTGCTCCGGTGCCTGCATCGCGTTGACTTCATGGTGCGCGGCCTGACGATAGAGCTGCGCGCGTTCGCGCAGGATATCTTCCATCTCTTCCGCGATGGGCCGGCCGGTCAGGGTCGGACGCTGTGCCGCTTCTGGCTGACGCTCCAGCCGATCGGCCAGCACGCCAGAGGGCGCGTTGAGCCAGATGACCTGACCATGCTCGCGCATGAAGTGGCGATTGACATCAGCCAGCACCATGCCGCCGCCGGTGGCGATTACGCTGGCAGGTGCGGTAACCGCTCGCAGCGATTCACTTTCACGCGCGCGAAAGCTGTCCCAGCCTTCCGTCGCCACAATCTCTGCCACGCTGCGCTGTGTGGTGAGCTGCAGGTGGTGGTCGGTGTCACGAAAGGCATAGCCCAGCGCTTGCGACAGCGCCTGGCCAATGGTGGTTTTACCGCAACCGCGTGCGCCGATCAGATAGATGGGTAATGACATCCGGGCTCATCCTCCGCCGTAGTCTGCCGCGCGGGCAACGTCATCAGGTCAATAATGCGTCGCATGATACCTGGATTTTATTTTATCAGCCAGCCGCGAAGCACGAATTACGCGTATTTCAGCGATAGCTAATGCCATTATTTTGATTTTTAAAGGGAAAACGATGCGCATTTCGTGCATCAGGCGATTTGTAAGCGCGGGGCAACATTTGCTTACCAGGCCGCTGATTTACTTTCTGTCACGCAGCCCGCATATACGCTTTATAGTTCAGGCAACGGACGTCCTGTTGGTCGCCTGAAGAACAACACGCTATGCCTAACCGGAGGTTCACCATGCAGAGCCAGGAACAACAACTTATTGAAAGCCTGTTCAGCCGTCTGAAACAGGCAGAAAGCCAGAGCGGCCCGCGTGATGCCGGTGCCGAACAGTTAATCAATCAGCATTTACAGAGCCAGCCCGGTGCGCCCTACTACATGGCGCAGGCGATCCTGATTCAGGAAGCGGCGATGAAAAAGCTCAACGCGCAGGTATCGGAGCTGGAGAGTCGTCTGGCGCAGGCGCAGCAGCAGGCCCCGCAGCAAAGCAGCGGCGGTTTCCTGTCGAGCCTGTTTGGCGGCGGTTCACGCCCGGCGCAGCCGCAACAGCCGGCATGGAACAGCGCACCGCAACAGCCACAATATGCCGCACCGCCTCAGCAGCAGTATGCTGCACCGGCGCGCGGTACCGGTTTCCTGGGTGGCGCACTGCAAACGGCTGTCGGCGTGGCCGGCGGTGTGGTGATGGCGGACATGCTCACCAGCCTGTTCCACCATTCGCAGCCGGAAGAGATCGTCAATATCATCAACGAACCGGCGCTGCCGCAGGTGGATGATAATCTGGACACCTTCAACGGCAATGACAGCAACAATGCCTTCCTGAATGACAATTCAGGCTGGGACAACAACAGCTTTGCCGATAACAATGATTTCAACGATTTCGGCAGCGGCGGTGATTTTGACGACGACGACAGCTTCGTCTGATTAACGCTGACGTAACCATTTATCCAGTTCGTTGGCAAACTGCTGGCGGTCACGTGGGCTTAATGCCGACGGGCCGCCGCTCTGAATGCCGCTGGCGCGCATCGTTTCCATAAAATCGCGCATGGTCAGGCGCTGACGAATGGTATCGCTGCTGTAGCGCTCCCCGCGCGGATTCAGCGCTGCCGCCCCTTTCTCCAGCACTTCTGCTGCCAGCGGGATATCGCCGGTAATCACCAGCTCGCCCGGCTGCACGCGTTTCACAATCTCGTTATCGGCCACGTCAAAGCCGGCAGCCACCTGCAGCGTTTTCAGAAACGGCGACGGCGGTACGCGCAGCGGCTGGTTAGCGACGAAGGTCACGGTGACTTTGGTGCGCTCAGCGGCGCGATACAGCACCTCTTTGATGACATTGGGACACGCATCGGCATCCACCCAAATCGACATGTTTAATCCTTATTAACGGGCAATGCCTGCGATCTTGCCGCGCTGGCCGCGAATGGCAAATGTTATTTGTGCGCGACTTGTTATTCACCGCCGCTGACGTAAGCTAACCCACTGAGAAAACCGAACCACGTAAAGGATAAAGCGATGCTGGAGAAGAAAATCGGGTTTGTCGGCTGCGGCAATATGGCGAAAGCCATCATCAGCGGCCTGGTGAACAGCGGGCAGATCGCCCCGGCCAATATCTGGGTGCACGATCGAAAACCCGACACCAACCAGGCGATGGCGCAGCAGTATGGCGTGACGGCGGCGGAAAGCGTCGAGAGTCTGGCACGTGAAGTGGACATTCTGTTTGGCGCGGTGAAACCCAACGTGATTCTCAAAGTGCTCAAGGATCTGGCCGGCCAGCTGAAGAAAGATGCGCTGGTGGTGTCGATTGCTGCAGGTGTGACGCTGGATTCGCTGGCGGCGGTACTCGGTCATGACCGTAAAATCATCCGCGTGATGCCGAATACGCCGTCGCTGGTCAACGAAGGCATGACCTCTATTACGCCGAACGTGCTGGTGGAACCGCAGGAAGTGGACGAGGTGGTGACCATTTTTGAGAGTTTCGGCAAAGCGGCGGTGGTGAACGAGTATCTGATTCATGCCGTGGTGGGCGTCAGCGGCTCGGCACCGGCTTACGTGTTTATGTTTATCGAGGCGATGGCTGATGCCGCCGTGCTGGGCGGCATGCCGCGGGCACAGGCTTATCAGTTTGCGGCGCAGGCGGTAAAAGGTTCCGCCCAGATGGTGCTGGAGACCGGCAAACATCCTGGCGAACTGAAAGATATGGTGTGCTCACCGGGCGGCACCACCATTGAAGCGGTGAAGGTGCTGGAAGAGAAAGGCTTCCGCGCTGCGGTGATGGGCGCGATGCAGCAGTGCATGGCGAAGTCCGAGGCGCTGAGTAAGCAGTGATGGTGCGGGTTTCCCCTCACCCTAACCCTCTCCCGCTTGCGGGAGAGGGAACTGTTGGTTGCGGAATTGAACCTTAACCCTGATACGCTTCAAACAGCGCCAGGCCTTGTTCCAGCGTCATTGGCTGCTGCATCTCATGCACCAGCGCGGCGGTGAGCGTATACATGCCGGCTGAACACACTGCCGCAATCATGCCCTGCTGGCAGTAAAAAGCGATAAAGCGTTTGTCCTGCAGCGATCCCAGCAGGCGATAATCGTCCCACTCCTCTGCATGTCCCAGATACTCATAGCGGGTGCCGTAATGCGCAGTCCAGAAGAACGGCACGCGATCGTACATGATGCGTTTGCCCAGCATATTCAGCGCGGCAATGCGCCCCTGCTGATGCGCCACGCGATAGTGCTCAATACGCTGCACGCCGCGCGGCGTGAGATAGCTGGCAATATCCCCCGCGACCCAGATGTTTTCACTGACCCGCAGCTGACTGTCGGCCAGCAGGCTGCCATCCTTCTGTAAAGGCAGGTCGTGAATAAAATGGGTGGCCGGCACAATGCCGGTGGCAAACAGCACCTGGCTGGCTGGCACGGTTTTGCCACCTTTGAGCCGCACGCCACTCACTGCACCTTCACCGGTCAGCGCTTCCGGTTCACCCTCGACAAACTTCACGCCGTTGCTGCGGTGCAGCTCATAAAAATGACGGCCAATCTCTTCGCCGAACTGGCTGGCAAATGGCAGCGGATGACGCGCCACCACCGTGACATCTATGTCGCGGTTACGCAGCGCACCGGCCACTTCCATACCGATAAAACTGTTGCCGATAATCACCAGCTGCTGCGCCTCATCCACCTGCGAAATCAGCGTGTCGGCCTGGCGCAGTGAACGCAGCAGGTGCACGCCATCCAGATCCTTGCCCGGGATATCAAGCGGCTGCGGCACGCCGCCGGTCGCGATCAGCAACTGGTCAAACTTCACCTGCTGCCCGTCTTTCAGCACCAGCGTCTGCTCCTGCGCCTTCAGCTGCACCACCTCCCCCTGCAGCCACACCACCGGGCCCAGCACATCCTGTTTCAGCAGCTTTGGTACCTCGTCGATGGCCATCTTGCCGGAGGGGACAAATTTACTCAGCGTGGTGCGATCGTAAGGTGCGTCGCTTTCACGCTCGATACGCACAATACGACCGCTAAAGCCTTCATCGCGCAGCGTCCAGATCGCAGCACTGCCCGCCGCGCCAGAGCCGAGAATCACGCACACCGGCGCTTCACCCTGAGCTACCGGCGCACTGGCCGGCGACATCGCCTGCGGATTGATCAGCACCTGCCCCTGTTCAATGCGCACCGGATAACGTTTGAGATTGGCCAGCGCCAGCGGCTCGCACATTTTGCCATCGCGCAGCTCAAACACCGCCTTATGCCACGGACACACCAGTTTGTCGCCGCACACTGCGCCCTGCTCCAGCGGGGCGCCCGCGTGCGGACATTTTGCCTGCAGCGCCTGCACGCGGTCGCCGTCGCGAATCAGCACCATATCCGTTTCACCGACGGTCACTTTAGTGGGTTTACGCTGCGCCAGCGCCTTGAGTTCCACGACAGATTGATAGCTCACGGTTCGCCTCCTTCGGGGTTATTCGTCTGATACGACAATTCCTTACAAAGAGTAAGTGTGGCAAAGCGTGAGGATTTAGCAGGAGAAACAAAGCGAAACGGCGGTTAACTGACTGTTAAACCGCCGTTTTAAGCGACACGAAAGGATCAGAAGAACACGCTGGGCACGATGATCAGCGCGAAAATCGCCACAATCAGTCCATGTTTGACCCAGTAATACAACCGGCGATTACGTTTCTTCAGGTTCTGACCGGCATCGCGCAGCGCATAAACGTATTTGAAGATGCGGTTGAGGAAGCCGGTACGATCGTTTTCGTCGTTGGGCGACGCCGCTGCTGACATTAACGTCGAGCCCACCCAGTGATTGACCGCCTGCGCCCAGCGCCATTTCATTGGCCGCTCGATATCGCAAAACAGGATGATACGCGTCTGCTCGCTTTCATTCTGCGCCCAGTGCACGTAAGTTTCGTCGAAGATCACCGCCTGACCGTCGCGCCAGCTGTGGCGCTGACGATCCACTTCAATAAAGCAGCGATCGTCGTTGGGCGTTTGCAGCCCGAGGTGATAGCGCACCGAACCGGCATAAGGATCGCGGTGTTTGCCCAGATGGCTGCCCGGCGGCAGTTCAGCAAACATGGCCGCTTTAACGCCGGGAATGTTGCTCACCAGTTCGGTGGTTACCGGACAGAGTTCGCGCGCTGACGGATGTGCATCGCTATACCATTTTAAATAGAAACGCTTCCAGCCACGCTTGAAGAAGGTATTAAATCCGGCATCGTTATGCGTCTGCGCCGCTTTAATGTGATCCTGCAGGCGAATAGCTTCATCGCGAATCACCTGCCAGTTATCGGTCAGCTGACGCAGCTCAGGAAAATCCTCAACCGGAAAATAGGGCTGTTTAGCCGGCAGTCGCGACAGCCCGGTCATAAACATATTGATCGGCGCCATAAAAGTGGAGTGATCAAATAACTGACGGGAAAACTTTTGCTTTTCCACGCCGCGTGAGTGGGCGTAAAGCACACTAATAATAAATACACCAATAATGATCGCAGCGACCATACAACAGGTTCCTTATGTTGCACGTAAAGCCGCTCTGGCCACGGTTAAGCGTCAGAGAGACTGGATGGGGAGAAATGGAATTTTATGTAAGGATTTTGTAAAGTTTTGGCAACGCGTGCCGTTTATGACAGAAAAAATACGTCGCGCATCAACCCTGCGAGTGCGGACACAAAAAAGCGGCCCGCAGGCCGCCAGAGGTTTAAGCACTCTTCTTCAGACAGCTGCTCATAAAGGTTTTACGCGCATCGCCGCTGAGTTTTTTCTCTCCTGCTTCGCTATTACAGCTTTTCATTTTCATCTGCTGCGGCGTCATATTGCCCATTTTGCTGTCTTTCTTCAGGCATTCGCTCATAAAGCTTTTACGCGCATCGCCTTTCAGATTTTGCGCGCCAGCATGCTGATTACACAGCGTCATTTTTTCCTGCTGCGCGGTTTTCTCCGCCGCGCCCGCACCGCCAGCCAGCAGCAGGCCTGCTGCCATTATTGCCACAAGACACGATTTCATTGCCGGTTTCTCCGTGTGATTATTGCCTGTTAAGCATGGCACGGAATAAGCAAAGCGGAAAAAAATCTATGCGCGTACGGCGGGATTATTCGCGCGGGTGGTTGAGCAACTTTTCGACGTAATTGCGCAGCATCAGCGCGTCCGGATTTTCCTGCACGGAAGCGGCGGGCGGCATCGCGCGATCAATACCCGCCGCGATGTCGCTAACCTGGGCGGCATCCAGTCTGCGCAGCATGGCGGTGAGCACGATTTCCAGCGCCTCAACCTGGACCACTAATTCTTTAGACTCTTCTTCTTTTTCTGCCAGCTTGAGCAGGAGTTCCGCAATCAGGTTTTTCATGCGATGGACTCAGTCAGAATGGGAAAACAAAAATTAGCATTGGCAGGATTAAAACAACAAGAATTTTTGCCGGCCAGAGGAAAAATAATGGTTAGCCGAAGCGTAAAAAAAGTGGCTGAAATTCAATATATAACGGCGAAACGTTTCACTGACAAAATACGCCGCAGATAAAACGTTTCGCATCGCTGCATTAATTATGCACTGGCGCTAAATTAACGCGGTCCCTGATATCCATGGCCGGGACCGCCACCGCCAGGACCACCCCAACCTCCGCCGCCGCCCGGCGGCGGAAAAAGACAACCGCTTAACGCGGACACCAGCGCCACAACGGCAGCGAGCTTAACGATACGGATCATATTGACCTCAGGTTGCTGAAATTGCGCTGAGTGTATAAAGCGGCGGTTAACACGACAATACAGAATGCTCCGCAACCCGGCGCTATTCATGCCTGCTCACCACGCTTAACGTTTTAGTGGCAAGAAACCGCTAAAAAAGCCTCACAGACCGCTCAATACGCCAGCTTAAGTTACAGCGAACGCTGTGCCGCAAACGTCAGTGCTGCTCGCTGTGCGCGCAGTAACAAAATTGCGCGCTGCGTCTTTACAGCTATCGCTATTTCACGCAATGTGAGCGCAATACAATTAATGAGATCTCACTATGACCTTAGCGGCTGTTTCTCTGAGTGAAGTGCTGGCGCGCCGTGACTGGGAAAACCCGGTTATCACCAGCCTGCATCGCCTGGACGCGCATCCACCGTTTGCCAGCTGGCGCGATGAAGTCAGCGCGCGCGATGGCCATCCCTCACCTGCGCAGCAGCGGCTGAGTGGTCAGTGGGCCTTCAGCTATTTTACCGCGCCGGAAGCGGTGCCGCACAACTGGCTGCTACAGGACTTACCGGACGCCGCAACGCTGCTGGTGCCTGCCAACTGGCAGTTGCACGGCTACGACGCGCCCATTTATACCAACGTGCAGTATCCCATTCCGGTCAATCCCCCTTTGGTGCCACGCGAGAACCCCACCGGTTGTTACTCGCTCACATTTAAAGTTGATGACGGCTGGTTAAGCCAGGGGCAGAGGCGCATCATCTTCGATGGTGTCAGCTCGGCCTTTTATTTGTGGTGCAACGGACAGTGGATGGGCTATTCGCAGGATAGCCGCTTACCCGCCGAATTTGATCTCAGCCACGCGCTGCAGCCGGGAAACAACCGTCTGGCGGTCATGGTGCTGCGCTGGAGCGACGGCAGCTATCTGGAAGATCAGGATATGTGGCGCATGAGCGGCATTTTCCGCGACGTGACGCTGCTGCACAAACCGGACACCCGCCTGAGCGATGTGCAGATCGAAACCGCGCTCAGCCCGGAATATCTGCGCGGCGATTTACGGGTGAGTGTCAAAATCCATGCCGGCACGCGCCCGCTCAGTCAGTGTCGGGTACGCGTCACGCTATGGCGCAACGGCGACTGTATTGCGCAGCACGAACAGCCGCCGGGCAGCGCCATCATTGATGAACGTGGCCACTATCCGGAACGCACCCTGCTGGTGTTGCCGGTGCTGCAACCGCTGTTGTGGAGCGCCGAAACGCCTCATCTCTACCGCGCGGTCGTCACGCTGCTTGATGATGCCGGCGAGGTGATTGAAGCCGAAGCTTATGATGTGGGTTTCCGTCGCATCAGCATTGAGCACGGCCAGCTGTGCCTCAACGGCAAGCCGCTGCTGATACGCGGCGTTAATCGTCATGAGCACCATCCCGAGCGCGGTCAGGTAGTGGATGAAGCCAGCATGCGTCAGGACATTGAACTGATGAAGCGCCACAACTTTAACGCGGTGCGCTGCGCTCACTATCCTAATCATCCGCTGTGGTATCGGCTGTGCGATGAGTACGGCCTGTACGTGGTTGACGAAGCCAATATCGAAACGCACGGCATGCAGCCGATGAACCGCCTCTCCGACGACCCGCGCTGGTTTGCCGCCTATAGCGAACGCGTAACGCGCATGGTGCAGCGCGATCGTAATCATGCCTGCATCATCATCTGGTCGCTGGGCAATGAGTCCGGCCACGGCGGCACGCACGATGCGCTGTACCGCTGGGTGAAAAGCAGCGATAGCACGCGCCCGGTACAGTATGAGGGCGGCGGTGCCAACACGGCGGCCACCGATATTCTGTGCCCGATGTATGCGCGCGTCGATCAGGACCAGCCCTTCCCGGCGGTGCCGAAGTGGTCACTGAAAAAATGGATCAGCCTGCCGGATGAAGCGCGTCCGCTGATCCTGTGTGAATACGCCCATGCGATGGGAAACAGCTTTGGTGGCTTTGCCAAATACTGGCAGGCATTTCGCCAGTTTCCGCGGCTGCAGGGTGGCTTCGTCTGGGACTGGGTCGATCAAAGCCTGACGCGCTATGACGAACATGGCCAGCCGTGGCAGGCGTACGGCGGCGATTTCGGTGACACGCCCAACGATCGCCAGTTCTGCATGAACGGGCTGGTGTTTGCCGATCGCACGCCGCATCCGGCGCTGTTTGAAGCACAGCGCGCCCAGCAGTTTTTCCAGTTTACGCGCGATCCCGGCGATGCGTATCGCGTAACCGTCACCAGCGAATATTTATTCCGCCGCAGCGACAACGAACGGCTGCGCTGGTGGATTGAGCAGGACGGTGTAACCCTCGCGCGCGGTGAATGGGTGCTGGATCTCGATGCTGAAGGCAGCCACACCTTTACCGTGCCCGCGCCTGAAGCGCTGCAGGGTGAAGCGTGGCTCAACCTCGCGGTGCATCAGATCGCCGCCACGCCCTGGTCTGAGGCGGATCATCGCGTGGCCTGGGATCAGTGGGCGCTGCCGGCCGCGCTGCCGGTTACGTTGCCGCCGCTCAGCGCCTGCGCGCCCCAGCTGGAAACCAATCACAATCTGGTGGCGGTGGTGCTGCCCACGCAGCGCTGGCACTTCTGTCGCCGCAGCGGCGCGCTGCTGCAGTGGTGGGTGAACGATCGTGAAACCATGCTGACACCGCTGGAGGAGTGCTTTATTCGCGCACCGATCGATAATGATATCGGCACCAGCGAAGCTGCCAATATCGACCCTAACGCCTGGGTCGAGCGCTGGAAACGCGCGGGCTATGATCGGCTGCAAACAGAGCTGCTGGCGATGCAGGTCGACAGCCTGCAGCACGGCGTGCAGATTGAAACCTGGCATCGCGTACTGGGTGAGGGTCAGCACCTGTTTACCAGCCATAAGCGTTATGGCATCAGCGGCGATGGCGAACTGACTATCAGCGTCGATGTACAACAGGCCGCTGGTCTGCCGCCGCCCGCGCGCATCGGCCTGCGCTGCCAGCTGGCTCAGGTCCCGCACCAGGTGAGCTGGCTGGGACTGGGGCCTCATGAAAACTATCCGGATCGCCAGCTGGCGGCGCAGTTTTCACGCTGGCAGCTGCCGCTGGCGGCGCTCAGCACCGGCTACGTCTTTCCGGGTGAGAATGGCTTGCGCTGCGGCACGCGCCAGCTGGATAGCGGCAGCTGGCAGATCAGCGGCGACTTTGCCTTCTCGCTTAGCCGCCATAGCCTTGAGCAGCTGCGCGCCACCTCGCACCGCCATTTGCTGCAGGACGAACCCGGCTGCTGGCTGCATCTCGACGGCTTCCATATGGGCGTCGGCGGCGACGATTCGTGGAGCCCGAGCGTCAGCCCGGAGTTTTTGCTTTCTCAGCGGCGCTGGCACTATGCGCTGACGCTGCGTCAGCCGGTTTAGCGGCGGCCGCCGGGCTAAGGGGTTTCAGCTCGGTTTTTGGCCGGCGATAGAAGCGCTGCAGCAACAGCACGTTGAGCAGGACGACGACCGCGGTAGCGAAGAATACCCAGCGGTAACCGGTGGCGGCTGAGACCGCTGCACCCAGCAGCGGTCCGGCGACGTTACCGAGGTACATGAACGACTGGTTATAACCAAAAATACGGCCAGTGACGTTATCGCGTGAGTGACGCACCAGCAGGGTTTGCACTGCCGGCATCATCGCGCCATCGGCAAAGCCGAGCAGAAAGCGCAGGACGCCCAGCTGCGTGGCGCTGGTGACAAACGACATGGCAATCAGCAGCAGCAGCGAGGCGATCATGGTCGCCAGCAAAATACGCTGGGTACCGATGCGATCCCCGAGTTTGCCGAGACGCGGTGCGGCGATGAGTGCCGACACGCCGGGCAGCGCGGCAATCACACCACTGAGAAACGCGATATTCTGCGCATCCGGCGCCAGCTCACGCACGAACAGCGTCAGGATAGGATTCACCGAGCCGTTACACATCTGAATCACCATGGTGGTGACGAACAGGCAGAACATCAGGCGTGGATTATCGAGGCTGCGCATCACCTCACGCCCGCTCAGTTTGTCCTGCTTGCTCACCGGCGTGTAGCCGGTCTCCTTAATCAGAAACAGCGTCACCAGAAAGCTGACCATCAGCAGCACCGCGGTAACGATAAATACCATGCGCAGGCCCAGCCAGTCGGCCAGCAGACCGCCTATCATCGGGCCGAGGATCACGCCGCCAATTTGTCCGGTCGACACGCAGCTCAGCGCCCAGCCGCTGCGCTCACGCGGCACCTGCGCGGCCACCAGCGCCATGGCGTTGGGAATATAACCGGACGTCAGTCCCATCAGCGCGCGCAGCAGCAACAGCTGCCACGCCTGAGTGACAAACGCCTGCAGCAGAATCACCGCGCCCATGCCAAACGAAGCGCGCAGCAGCATCAGTTTGCGCCCTTTGCGATCGGCAAGGCTGCCCCATAGCGGCGCCACGGCGGCAGAAACAATAAAGGTGACACTGAAGGTCAGGCCTGACCAGATACTGAGCGCGTTGCCGCCACGGATACCCAGCTCTTCCACGTAAAGCGGCAGGAAAGGAATGATCTGACTGATGGCCAGGCCGGTAAAAAAGCAGCCAAACCAGACGGATATCAGATTGATCTTCCAGGATTCGATGGAGCGTAACATGAGCGCAGATGTCGGAAAAAATGAAACGAGGGTTCAGTCTAACAACCTCGTAACATTGCCGGACGGCAAAACATGGCATGAGGATGAAAACGCAGTTTTTCGCTGCCGGGCGTGATTCTGCTCACAGCAAATAGGGCAATGCCTCACTTTTGTAGTGTCTTTATGTGCGGTTACCTGGCATAAGGCCCGATAAGCGCATCGCGAGAGACGGCAAACGTGAAAAAATATGACGATTCGTTACTGACAATATTCCACACCGCATCTATGTTTAAAAAATCACCAGTCATCACTGGCGAGGCGCTGCCCGTCCTGGACAGTCCGCATGCTTAATTCAGGTTTTCAGTTGCTGCCCGTCGTGGGTGGCAGGCTTCGTTGTCTCTGCGGAGGTCGGCTATGAGAACGCACCATGACAGCGCCAGTCGGGCGATTACCGACTATTTCAACAGCCCCGCCTGGCACGCGCCGCACGAGAGCGATTTGCTGGCCGCCATCATGCGCGAGCTGATGGATGATGGCCAGCCCGCCACCAATAAAGCGGTGATTGCCCGCGTGATTACCCGGCTGGAAGTGGAAGGCGATGAACAGCGCCTGCAGAGTTACCGCAATCTGCTGGCGCAGCTGTTAGAAGCAGGGCCGCAAAAATAGCGGCCCGGAGATTATTTCACCACCCGCAGCTGGTCGGCTTCGCTGACCACTGCTTTACCGCTCTGACGCTGATACAGGCACAGTTCCCGCCCCAGCTGATTTTTCATGTGCTTTTGCGGATAGCGGCCTTCGAGCAACAGCGCATCGTAGCCAACGCTGTCGTCGTACATGATCGGCTTACCCACCACTTTCACCGCTTTCAGACCGCTGGCCTGCACACACGCCTGCTGCAGGTTTTTATCGTGTTGCTGCCATGCCGCCTCGCTTGAGGCCTGCGCCAGCGGGCTGAGCAGCAGCGTCAAACACAGCGTTCGGGTCAGGTATTTCATCGTCACTCCTGTAAGGTCAGTCTGTTATTGCTGCCTGTACGCCAGGCGCCGCAGAGCCGCGATTCATCGCGCGCTATGGCGGAGGCAATATGGCGCAGCAGGCAGGTTATAGCGAAAAAAATTCCCGCCGTAGCGGGAAGAAACAAGACGAGCATTGCATATTCGAGAGTGACGAGGAAATCTCCGTAATGCGCAGCTATCCTCGCCCGCCGCCGTGACAGCCCGATGACAATGCCGTGTCCGTTTGGTGTTACCCGCAGTAAACCCGGGAAATTTTCCCGTTCTGATCGCCGAGGAAATTCAGGCGGCGCAGATTGAAGTCCATGGTGGCGGCACCGTTCCACGGAATCGCGCGCACCGGTACGGCAAAGCGCTGGGTATCAAGCGCGCTCAGCGGCTGACCGAGGTAATTCTGATACTGCGAGGCACCGCACTGGTCGGTTTCCGGATCGTGGCTGACGGCGTGACTGCTGTCAGTTTTACTGGCTGACTGACAGGCCGTTAAGGCGAGCATCGCCGTCAGCAGCAGCGCTTTTCCATAATGGTTCACAATTTTCTCCTCCTGGATAATGAACAAGCGGGTTCCTGAGAGTAACAAAGCGTGCCGCCGATGCGAAAATTTTTCCAGCAGACTGGTCGCATTGCGTGACAAAAGGCGCGATTTTCTGCTCACATTTTCGGATTAATCGCACGCTGTGTCTAAAAATCACCCGGGCAGACGCTACAATTATCTAAGACTTTTCTGAGGAGATAATGATGGAACTGGCTATTTTTATCGGCTTCGCCATCGTGATGACCTTCGTGGCCGTCCGGGTGCGTTAAGCCTCGTTAATTTTCTCTCTGCCGTTGTGCACCAGACGGTGCCAGCGGCATCCTCCGCGCCAGACAGGTCATTCGATTCCTTCTCCGCCTGCTGCTCAGTGATGAAAGCGCAAGCCGTCATGCCGCGTATCGCCTGTGATGAGGCGGTCGGTTAGCGCCGCGATTGTGGCGTATCTGAACCGGCGAAAATCTCCGCAAACGCACCTCGACAGCACCGATCGCCATTGCTACTATGCGTCTTCCTCTGCCCGCTGAGTCGCCTATGGACACCCAATCCGACAAAGTTACGTTGACCCTGTTTTACGTCGGTAGCTTTGTGGTTTATTACCTCGTGACCATGCTGATTACGCTGTTTCCCAATTACGGGACGCTGCGCAATAACGGCTTGCTGGTGCCAGTGCTGTGCCTGTTTGAATTTGCCGTGATCTATCCCCTGTACCGTTTTTACTGCCAGCGCCGCAGCGACATTCCTCTGGGCTTTCTGCGTCCCGGCCAGGCACTGCTGTTCATCGGCGCGCTGTTTGTGCTGATGGTGGCGCAGACGCAGTTCCTGCAGCCGGAAGGCTGGCTGATTGAACAGAGCCAGCAGGGACGCAGCTCAATGCTGATTCTGCTGCTCACCGCCGTGCTGCTGGCGCCGGTGTTTGAAGAGGTGCTGTTCCGCGGCTTCCTGCTGCAGGCGTTTTTGCTGTGGGCGCCCAAAAGCCGTTTTGCCTGCATGTTGCTCACATCGCTGCTGTTCGCCGCGTTGCACACGCAGTACGTGCACTGGGAAACCATCGTTGCGCTGACGCTGTTCTCGCTGCTGCTGTGCTACGCGCGTCTGCGCAGCAACAGCCTGGCGCTGCCGATTTTTCTGCATACCCTGAATAACCTGATCGCCATCCTGCCCGCCTGGTTCTACGCCTGATCCCCCTCACTGTTTGCTAACGATGCCATTAATTTCCCTGCATTTTCAGGTACTATCGCTTTTTAGCCTGCAGGAATGATGGTCGAAGCGCTGATGATTACTATGCTGGATGTGGCCCGCAAAGCGGGCGTTTCTAAAGCCACCGTGTCGCGCGTGCTGGCGGGCAACCGCTATGTCAGCAAATCCACGCAGCAGAAAGTGTTTCAGGCGATTGAAGAAACCGGCTACCGCCCGAATCTGCTGGCGCGCAGTCTGGCGACGCAAAAATCGCAGAATATCGGCCTGATCGTCACCCATTCGCTGTTTAACGGCCCCTATTTCAGCGAGCTGCTGTACCAGACGGCCACGCTGACCAATAACTATGGCCGCCAGCTGATCCTCGCCGATGGCAAAACCAGCGCTGACGATGAGCGCGCGGCAATTGAGTTTCTGCTCGATCTGCGCTGCGACGCCATCATTATCTACCCGCGTTTTCTCGACACCGCCGCGCTGGAAGCGATCATCGACCAGCACGATATCCCGATCATGGTGGTTAACCGCCGTCTGACGCAGCACGCGGCGAACTGCGTGTGGGCTTCGCACCAGCAAAATACCCGTGATGCGGTGAATTACCTGATTGCGCGCGGTCACCATGACATCGCGTTTATCACCGGACTGGCGGGATCGCCCACCGCCGACGCGCGTCTGGCTGGCTATCAGCAGGCGCTGGCCGATCATCAGTTGCCGTATGAAGCGGCGCGCGTACTGCCGGGCGCGTGGACACCGGAGAGTGGTCAGGCGGCGGCACGCCAGCTACTGAGTGCCGGCGTACCCTTCAGTGCGCTGATGGCCAGCAATGACGATATGGCGATTGGTGCCGCGCTGGCGCTGAATGCGGCGGGCAAACGGCTGCCGCAGGATGTATCGCTGATGGGCTTTGATGATATTCGCATGGCCGAATTTTTCCTGCCGCCTCTCACGACGGTTCACGTGCCGGTGGCGGAGATGATTCAGCACACGCTGGCACAGCTGGTGGCGATGCTCGAGGGCGAAGCGATTGCGCCCCTGCCGCCGTTCAGCGGACGGCTGATTGAGCGCGCCTCCGTGGCAGATGGACCATTTCGCCGCTCATAACGCCTGATCGCCGTCATCCTGCGTGACCAGCCACTGCTCCAGCTGCTGTAGCGTAGCAGCCTTAACACTCTCCTGCGGGCGCACCAGGTAATAGGTGTGCCGGCCACAGTCCAGCTGGTAATCCTCCATGGCGATCAGCGTGCCCGCCTTCAGCTCCGCTTCCACCAGCACGCGCTGCGCCAGCGCAATCCCCTGCCCTTCAATGGCGGCCTGATAGGCCAGCGCCGAACTTTCCATCTGCCGCCGGTGCGGCAGCGCGTCCATTTCCACGCCAAATGCTTCGCACCAGCGCTGCCAGTCATCAGGACGTCCGCGCACCAGCAGCAGGGTATGCTGCGCCAGCCCGGCCAGATGCATGCTGGCGCGCCGGTCAGCCGTCGGACGGCACACCGGCACCAGCACGTTTTTCACCAGCGGCGTGGCGTGCTGCTGCAGCCATGTACCGTCACCAAGCCGAATCGCCGCGTCGCAATCCACCGTATCGTCCCATTCCGACGCGGTCGTCAGGCGCACGTCAATCGCCGGATGCGCCAGCTGAAACTGTGCCAGCCGCGGAATCAGCCAGCGGGTGGCGAACGTGGTGAAGGAGTGCAGCCGGATGACCGTGCGGCCGGCATTGCGCTGCAGCGTGGCGCTCGCCTGGCGAATACCGTCGAGGTGCTGGCTGATTTGCAGAAAATAGGCATTGCCGGGCAGCGTCAGTACCAGCCCGCGCCCCTGACGCTGAAACAGCGCCGTGCCAAAGTACTCTTCCAGCAGACGAATCTGACGACTCACCGCGCCTGGCGTCACCGACAGGCCATCAGCCGCTGCCCGCACACTGCCGCTACGGGCGACATATTCAAACGCCAGCAAGGCATTCAGGGGTGGCAAATCACGCATCAGTTAACCGTTCAGTTTTTCTCAATGATGGAGCAATTTTAATCGATTGTGGCGAAAAGGCCAGACGCGCATCATTTCTGCACAGCGGCAGCCAGCCCGATAATGCTGACTGCCAGGTTGTCACATTGATTCTGACACTGGAGCACACTGGAATGATTAAAGTCACCAATCCTGCCGACGGCAGCCTCGTCGGCGAAGCACCGTTCATGCGCCACGACGAGGTCGCGGCCGCTATCGATCGCACCTGTGCCGCGTTTCCGGCATGGGCGGCAAAAAGCGCGAAACAGCGCAGCGACCTGCTGCGTGGCTGGTACGATCTGGTACGCGCCGATAAGCACCTGTTTGCTGAACTGATGGTCAGGGAGAACGGCAAATGCCTGAGCGAAGCGCTGGGCGAAATCGAGTACGGTCTCGGCTTCATTGAGTGGTATGCGGAAGAGGCCAAACGCGTCAACGGTGATACCCTGCCGTCGCACGATGCTAACGCCTCCGTGCTGGTGGTAAAAGAGCCGGTCGGCCCGACCGCGGCCATCACGCCGTGGAACTTCCCGTTTATGATGATCACCCGCAAAATTGCTACCGCGCTGGCCGCGGGCTGCACCATGATCATCAAACCGGCAGAAGAAACGCCGCTTACTGCGTATAAACTGCTGGAGTATGCACGTCAGGCCGGTATTCCCGCTGGCGTGTTTGAGATGGTGACCGGCGATCCGCAAGCCATCGGTGAAGCTTTTACCAGCGATACGCGCATCCACAAAATCTCCTTCACCGGATCAACCCGCGTCGGCAAACTGCTGGCGCAGCAGTGCGGGGCCACGCTGAAAAAGATGACCATGGAGCTGGGCGGCAACGCGCCGTTTATCGTGTTCGCCGACAGCCCGCTGGAAGAGAGCGTGGCCGGGCTGGTCAGCGCCAAACTGCGCAACTCCGGCCAGGTGTGTATTTCGCCTAACCGCATCTTTGTGCATGACGCGATTTACGATGCCTTTGTGCAGCAACTGGTGAAAACAGTCAGTGAGATCCGCGTCGATCAGGGTATGCAGCAGGAATTTGTGGTTGGTCCGCTGATTAACCGCATGGCGCTCGATAAAGTCACCGCGCTGGTGGATGATGCGGTAGCACAGGGGGCGACGCTGCGCCTCGGCGGTAAGCCACACGCGAAAGGCGGGCTGTTCTATGAGCCCACCATCCTGTGCGATCTGGACGCCTCGTTTGCCGTGCACAACACCGAGATTTTCGGACCGGTATTTGCCCTGTACCGTTTCAGTGATGAAGAGCAGGTGATTCGCTGCGCTAACGACACCGAATATGGTCTGGTGGCCTATGCGTGGACGCGTGACGTTGGCCGCGCTTTTCGCCTGTCGAAAAAACTGGAAGCCGGCATGGTGATCCTCAATTCCGGCTCGGTCGGTACGGCGTCAGTGCCGTTTGGCGGTATCAAGCACTCCGGCTACGGCCGCGAGGGCGGCCATTACGGTATTGAAGAGTATGTGCAGGTAAAATATGTGCTGATGGCGGGACAACACCGCTAATCACGCGGCTGGAGCGGCGGCGACCCAGCCGGGATGCCGCCGCACCGCGCGTTAGTATTCCACCTCCGCATCAGGCTGTGCGCCGTTATTGCGGATCAACTGCTGATACCAGAAAAAGCTCTTCTTGCGATAGCGCGCCAGATCGCGCAGATCGTGTTCATCGCGGTTAACGTAGATAAAGCCGTAACGTTTGCTGATGCCCTGATGGGTGCTGACCAGATCGATGGCCGACCACGGACAGTAGCCAAACAGCTCGACGCCATCGGCAATTGCCAGCCGCAGCTGGGCGATATGCTCACGCAGATAGGCGATGCGATAGTCGTCATACACTTTGTTGCCCGCCTCCAGCGTGTCGAACGCACCGAGACCGTTTTCTGTCACAATCAGCGGCAGGCGATAGCGTGCGTAGATCTCGCGCGCGGTAATGCGGAAACCGACCGGATCGATATACCAGCCAAACTGATTCTGCTGCAGATGCGGATTGTTGCAGCCGACGTACACCGATTTGTCGATGCCGGCCATCTGCTGGTCGGCCTGCTGCTTGCTGTTCAGCTCACCGCGCGCGACCTCAGGTATGTCAGCACTGACGGTGGCCGATGCATAATAGTTGAAGGCGATAAAGTCCGGCTGGCCGGCGGCGATGGTCGCCATATCCTCCGCCTCAATGTGCGGCAGCCAGCCGCGCTGCTGCAGAAACGCCCACACCACGTTGTTGTAATGGCCGTGCACCGCCAGGTCGAGGTAGAGCCAGTTGCGGATCGCTGAAAAGTTATCGGCGGCCAGCACATCTTCCGGTCTGGCGCTGGCGGCATAGATACAGGAGATGTTCGGTGCCGGGCCAATTTTGGCCTGCGGCAAGCGCTGGTGACAGGCAATCATCGCTTTGGCCTGCGCCAGCATCATATGGTGGTTCTGCTGATACAGCGTCTTCTGCGCATCCACCGTGCCGGCCGGCAGCGTGCCAATCACCTCACCTTTGAGGATCATCATGTTCTGTTCATTGATGGTCAGCCAGTATTTCACCCGGTCGCCATAGTGCTCGAAACAGGTGATGGCGAAGCGCTCAAAAGCGGCCACGGTGCGCCGGTTTGACCAGCCGCCATCCTGCTGCAGCGCCCATGGCAGGTCAAAGTGATAGAGCGTGACCAGCGGCTCAATGCCGTGGCGGCAAATTTCATCAATCAGCTGCTGATAAAACGCAACGCCCGCCGGATTCAGCTCGCCGTCACCCTGCGGATAGATGCGGCTCCAGGCGATGGAGAAGCGATAGGTTTTCAGGCCAAGCTCCGCCAGCAGCGCGATATCTTCCCGGAAGCGATGATAGTGATCGCTGGTGACGGTGAAATCCGTCATCCCCTCAGGAAAATGGCCTTTATCGATCACCGACGGCCCTTTGCCGTCTTCGTTCCAGGCGCCCTCAACCTGATACGCCGAGGTTGAAGCGCCCCACAGAAAGCCGTGCGGAAACGCACCGGGGTTAGGATGTTGCATACTGCCTCCTTGTTAGTCCGCAGCCAGCTCGCGCCGCAGCTGGATGATCTCTTCCGCCAGTTCACGGCACAGCATGGCGTTCATCAGATGATCCTGCGCATGCACCATGATCAGATTGACCGGAATTTTGCCGCAGCCTTCGTCGGCACCGATCAATTCGGTCTGGATACGGTGCGCGGCTCTGGCCGCCTCGCTGGCTTCGCTCAGCAACGCATCGGCGCGTGGCCACTCTTTGCGCCGCGCAGCGCGCAGCGCCTCCATCGAGCAGGAGCGCGCTTCTCCCGCCTGAATAATCAGTTCCATGACCGTGCTCTCATCAATTTCCATCATGCCTCCTTAACCGGTTGCGCTGCGGCGGCCTGCTCAAGCTCCTGCTGCAGCAATTGCCGCTCATAAATTTTGAAAAACGGGTAGTAAATCAGCGTGGCGATGGTTACCAGCACGGCAATCAGCACGATGACGCGCCAGTCCCAGCCGGTCGACCAGGCCGCCCCGATCGGTGCCGGCGTGGTCCAGGGGGCCAGCGACACCACGTGGTTAATCAGGTGGGTTTTGGTGGCTGTCCAGGCGAGCGTGGCGTTGACTAACGGCGCGCAGATAAACGGAATGAACAGAATCGGATTCATCACCACCGGCGAACCGAAGATGACCGGCTCGTTGATGTTGAACATGCTGGGCACAATGCTCAGCTTGCCAATCGAGCGCAGATGCGCCGAGCGGCTGCGCAGGTAGAGCAGCACCAGTCCCATGGTGGAACCGGAGCCGCCAATAACGATGAAAAACTGCCAGAACGGCTCGATAAACACGTGCGTGATCGGCTCACCGGCGTTGAGCGCCTGCTGGTTGAGGCCAAGGTTAGTCAGCCAGAACGCCTGCAGAATGCCGCCGACAATCACCGCACCGTGAATGCCAGCGAACCACAGCATGTGGCACAGCAGCACCGCCACCAGCACCGCCGGTAACGAATCCGAGGCGGAGATAATCGGTGCGAACAGCGCCATGATCGCCTGCGGCAGCAGCAGGCCAAACTGCGCCTGCACCCACAGGCTGAGCGGAAACAGCGTGATGAAGATGGCGATGATCGGGATCAGCAGATCGAACGACTGACGAATTTTGGGCGGCACCTGCTCCGGCAGCTTAAAGCCGATGTTGTGCTTTTGCAGGAAGTGCATCAGCTCAGTGGCGAACAGCGCCACCAGAATCGCGGTGAAAATGCCCTCGCCGCCGAGTGAGCCAACCGGCAGCGTGCCGTTGCTCTGGGGGGCGGCCACCACCAGAAACGCCATCAGCGCCAGGCTGGCCGCCATAAAGCCGTTCATTTTGTAGCTGTTCGCCAGGTTATAGGCGATGGCGCTGGCGATATACAGCGCCATGATGCCCATGGTCATGTTATACGGCATCATGATTTGCGCTTCATGCGCGCGCACCATACCGAGCCACCACTGGGCAAACGCCCATGAGCTGTCAGCTGAGAACGGCGGATGGGCAAACAGCAGCATAAATGAGCCCACAATCAGAAACGGCATCGAGGCGATAAATCCATCGCGGATGGCGATCACATGGCGCTGGCTGGAGAGGCGTCCGGCCAGCGGGCTGATGCGGTTTTCAATCACACCAAATAACGATTCGCTTATGCTGCTCATCGGCGAGCTCCTTGCATCAGGCAACAACAGAATAAGCCTGTGCATTGGCGCACAGGCGTAAACAATTATTTTATTTTCGGAACAATCGTCAGGCGTGAATCAGCTTTAGCGAATCATCTAATATTTTCGCGCCATTCATCATGCCGTAATCCATGCTATTAATCACAGTGATAGGCTTATTTAGCTGCTGCGCCAGCGGCTGGAAGTCCGCCAGTTTGTATTTAATCTGCGGCCCGAGCAGGCAACAGTCAAAGTTCGCGATCTGATCGTTAAACTCTTCAATGCCAACGGCTTTTATCTCAACCTCGACGCCCTTCTCTTTGGCGGCCTTCTCCATTTTCTGCACCACCATGCTGGTGGACATCCCGGCGGCGCAGCAGAGTAGAATCTTTGGCATCATTCAATCCTCAGTGTGGGGTTTAATTAACGAATACCCGCGCTAAAGATTTTCTGCAACCGGTTTCAGATTTGCGTTACGGATCTGTGAGAAATATCAAAAAGCGCGCTGCAAATTTAATCGGGATGCAATAATAAACGGAAGAGATTATGTGAAAGTCGGGGAACGGTGGCGCGGCCAGACACAGCGCGCCACCGGGGCAGAACGTCAGGAGATGGCGGAATCTTTTTGCTTGTCGGCTTCGAAGTGTGCCTTGAACTGTTCGTAGATGGAGATCATATTGGAGGCATCGCCGTGCAGCGGGCTCAGTTTACCGGCGCGCACCAGTTCGATGACCAGTTGCAGGGCGGCCTGTTTTGGGCTGCTGGCCGGATGGGCAATTTCATGAGACATCAGATATCACTCCTTATTGTTGTCAGTGCCGCACAGTTTAGCCCAGATTGTGCTGCTAATGGGCGCGGCGCTGGTTATCATCATTCTGTTCGGACAAAAAAGCCGCTCAGGCTGTTCATTGACGCCTGAGGCGTTTAGCTATACTGGATCAAAAAAAGGAACACACAGCCACGCATTCCGTACCACGGGAATGGTGCAGAAGGAGGCGGTTATGTTGATTGGTTTTGTCTTGTTAGTGAGCGCCTGCGGCCACGATGCCTGTGATGCCCTGCCGGTGTCGGAGCGGATTTACCCCACGAAAGTGGCCTGCGAACAGATGGCCGATCGCATCCATAAAGTCCGGCCGAACGTGGTGCTGCTTTGTGGGGAAGTGCACCGTTAATTCGGTGCCAGTGCGTCATCAATTGCATAAAAAACAGCCAGACGGCATTGCAACCTGGGCCCGCAGCGTTCAAAATATAAGCTGCTTTACACTATTACAGTTGTGAATCCCATGAAAAAAACTCGCCCCCGTCGTCCCAACGGACGCTGGGTTTATTACATTTTGTATGACGGCATTCTCTGGCCCTGTCCGGTGCGCTGGGAGTGGGAGAGCGGCTTCGGCGGCTGGCTGCCGTTTTACTATTCGCCCACCTTTGAATTTGTCGCGGGCGATCCGCGCAAGGCCTACCGCATTGCGCGCAGCAGCGTGCGCAATCTGCGCCAGCATGAGCATGACGGCGAATATGCCTGAGGCGTCAGAACTGCCACGGCAGCCACGAGGCTGTCAGCAGGTAGTGCACCAGTTCCAGCACCAGAATAATCATCACCAGCACCCCGAGCTTGTGGCGGCATACCCAATCCTTTAGCCCCATATCATCGCCGCCCAGCGAATCAGCATCAGCGCGCCGCAGATGCACAGCAACACCACAATCATCTTCCAGTGTTTTGTCGCAGCCAGTTTTTTTGCCACGTTTCCTCCAGACAGCAGAAAGCAACGATGCGCCCGCAGGCGCATCGCATAGTCTACCGCTGGTCACCCGTGAGGGCGATTAATTATTCAGCGTATAGTCGAGGGTGATTTCGGCATTCAGCACCTGAGACACCGGGCAGCCGGCTTTGGCTTTCTGAATGATTTCATCAAATTTGGCATCATCGATGCCCGGCAGCGCAATGGTGCTGTTGAGGGCAATTTTGGTGATGGCGAAGCCGTCGCCCTTTTTGTCCAGTGAAACATCGGCGGTGGTGTCGATGCTTTTCGGTGGATGACCGGCCTGGCCCAGCATCAGCGACAGCGCCATGGAGAAGCAGGCGGCGTGTGCCGCGCCAATCAGCTCTTCCGGATTGGTGCCCTTCTCGCCTTCAAAACGGGTATTAAAACCGTATGGCTGGTTGCTGAGCACGCCGCTTTCAGTGCTAACCGTACCTTTGCCTTTGATGTCGCCTTCCCAATGGGCCGATCCTTTCTTATGAATGGTCATGTCATTCCTCCTGTTAGTCAGACAGCTATTCAGTATAGACAAGAGCCGGCGCTTTGCCTGGCTTAGCGCACCGCGTGCGGGCGCGCCGGGCTGAGTCCGGCTTCGCTCAGCAGCGCATTCGCCTGCACCAGCGAATCCTGGGTGATGTCCGCAATGGTTTTCGCGCCGGTCAGCGTCATCGCCACCCTCATCTCTTTCTCAACCAGACTCAGCAGATTCTCCACGCCGCGCTGGCCGTGCGTCGCCAGCGCATAGATGAACGCGCGTCCCAGCAGCACGCTGTCAGCCCCCAGCGCGATCATGCGCACCACATCCAGCCCGTTACGAATACCGCTGTCGGCCAGAATGGTGATGTCGCCCTTTACCGCGTCGGCGATGGCCGGCAGCGCGCGCGCCGACGACAGCACGCCATCCAGCTGACGTCCGCCGTGGTTGGAGACTACGATGCCATCGGCGCCAAATCGCACCGCATCGCGCGCATCTTCCGGGTCGAGAATGCCTTTGATCACCATCGGCCCTTCCCAGAATTCGCGAATCCACTCCAGATCCTGCCACGAGATCGACGGGTCGAAATTGTTGGCCAGCCAGCCGATATAATCTTCCAGTCCGGTAGGATTACCGAGGTACGTTGAGATATTGCCGAGATCGTGCGGACGCCCGTGCAGCCCGACGTCCCATGCCCACTGCGGATGGGTGACCGCCTGCCAGTAACGGCGCAGCGAGGCATGCGGGCCGCTCATGCCGGAGTGCGCATCGCGGTAGCGCGCGCCCGGCGTCGGCATATCGACGGTGAACACCAGCGTCGAGCAGCCTGCCGCTTTGGCCCGCTCCAGCGCGTTGCGCATAAAGCCGCGATCGCGCAGCACATACAGCTGAAACCACATCGGACGGTTAATCGCCGGTGCCACCTCTTCTATCGGGCACAGCGACACCGTCGACAGGGTAAATGGAATACCGCGATTCGCTGCTGCGCGCGCCGCCTGCACTTCACCGCGTCGCGCGTACATGCCGCACAGGCCGACCGGCGCCAGCGCCACCGGCATCGACAGCGTTTCATTGAACAGCCGCGTTTCCAGGCTCAGCTCAGCCATGTTTTTCAGCACGCGCTGACGCAGCGCCACGTCAGAGAGATCGGCCACGTTGCGCTTCAGGGTATGTTCTGCGTAGGCCCCGCCGTCCAGATAGTGAAACAGGAATGGCGGCAGGATACGTTGCGCCGCGGCGCGATAGTCACTGGCAGCAGAAATAATCATCAATTGTCTTCCTTACGGGTAGCCTGCGTGGCGCCCGGTAGCCGCGTGATGCGGGCCTGGCGCGCTTCGTCTTCATGCAGCGTTTTCATGGTGGTGTGAACAAAGCCGAGGTGATCCATCGCCGCCTGGCGCGCCGCGTCGGCGTCGCCCGCCATCACCGCGTCGAACATAGCCTGATGCTGGGCGTTGAGCTGGTTGAAAATCACCGGCTGGGTGTACATACGCTGGCGGCTGTGCAGCACGGAGGATTGCAGCAGATCGAAAAATCCGCGCATGGTCTGCAGCAGCACCAGATTATGCGAGGCTTCGGCAATGGCGAGGTGGAAGCGCAGATCCGCCTGCGCGGCCAGTTCGGGATCGTCGCAGTCGTTCATTTGTATCAGCGCGTCAAAGGCATAGCGCAGCCGCTCTTTATCCGCCTCGGTGGCGCGCTGCGCGGCGTGCCAGGCGGTGCTGGCCTCAATCGCGTGGCGCGCCTCAAGAATATCCCAGCGGTAGTCAGGATCGGCGGCCAGCAACTGACGAATCGGCTCGACGATGCGCTGTTCTGACCACGGCTCCTGCGGCTCGCACAGCCAGGTGCCGCCGCCGCGTTTACTGATCAGCACACCGCTGCTGATCAGCTGCTGGATGGCCTCACGCACCGACGAGCGCGACGCGCCGAAGCGGGCGGCCAGCGCACGCTCCGAGGGTAAACGCATGCCGGGTTTCAGCTGATGCTCTTCAATCCAGGCGCCAAGACGCGCGCGCAGCGTATCCGCCAGCCGCGGTGTGGGTTCAGTCATGGAATCATCCAGGTAAAGACATACGCCTGCAGCGTGGTGATCACGCCGACCATACAGGTAAAAATCAGGCTGTGTTTAACGGTAAACCGGAACAGATCGGACTCGCGCCCCACCAGCCCCACGGCGGCGCAGGCGATGGCGATCGACTGCGGCGAAATCATTTTACCGGTGACGCCACCGGTGGTATTGGCGGCCACCAGCAGCACATCCGACACTCCAATCTGCTGTGCGGTGGTCGCCTGCAGCGCGGCGAACAGCGCGTTGGAAGAGGTATCGGAGCCGGTCAGAAAGACGCCCAGCCAGCCGAGGAACGGCGAGAAGAAGGTGAAGGCCTGGCCGGTGTGCGCCAGCGCCAGGGCCAGCGTGGCCGACAGCCCGGAGTAGTTTGAGATGAACGCAAAGGCCAGCACCATGCCGATGGAATAGATCGGCAGCGCCAGTTCCTTCAGGGTTTCGCCAAAGGTGCGCAGCGCCGCCGCCGGCTTCATACGCAGGAAAATCACCGAAATCACCGCCGCCAGCAGAATCGCAGTGCCGGTGGCGGAGACCACGTCAAATTTGAACAGCGCCGCATACGGCGTTGCTGCGCTCACTACCGGCGGCATGCGTGCCACCAGCTCGTGCAGCAGCGGCACTGGCACGCTAAACACCCAGTCATACAGCGCGCCGCCTTTAGCGAACAGCGCTTTAAACGGCGGAATACTCCACAGCGTTACGGTCGCGGTAAGGAACAGGAACGGCATCCAGGCACGCACAATCTGCCCCAGCGTGTAGCGTTGCGTCCCTGAGGGCGCAGCCTCTGGCGCGGGCTCTTTAAAGCGGAAGATGCGCACCGGCTGCCAGCGGCGCAGAAACAGCGTCAGGCAGATCAGCGAAGCCAGCGACGAAATGATGTCCGGCAGCTCCGGGCCAAGGAAGTTAGAGCTGAGGTACTGGGCGATGGCAAACGAGCCGCCGGCCACCATCACCGCCGGCCAGGTCTCTTTGATGCCGCGCCAGCCATCCATGATCGCCATGATCCAGAACAGCACGATGAGGGTGAGAAACGGCAGCTGGCGTCCCGCCATCTGGCCAATCTGGAAGCTGTCCAGCCCGGTGACCTGACCGGCGACGATGATCGGAATCCCCATCGCGCCGAATGCCACCGGCGCGGTATTGACGATCAGGCACAGGCCGGCGGCATAGAGCGGATTAAAGCCCAGCCCGACCAGCAGTGCGGCGGTGATCGCCACCGGTGCCCCAAAGCCTGCCGCGCCCTCTAAAAACGCGCCAAACGAGAAGCCGACGATCAGCATCTGCAAACGCTGGTCTGGCGTGATGGAGAGAATCGAGGCGCGAATGATATCGAACTGGCCGGTTTTCACCGAGATCTTGTAGACAAACACCGCCGCCACGATGATGCAGGCAATCGGCCACAGGCCGTATAAAAAACCATACGCCACCGACGCCAGCGCCTGGGGCACCGGCATGCCGTACAGCAGCAGCGCCACCAGCAGCGCCAGCACCACGGTGATCGTACCGGCCTGATAGCCCTTCAGCTTGAGCTTAATCAGCGCGAAGAAGAAAAAAACAATCGGGATCACCGCCACCAGGCTGGATAGCCACAAATTGTTGAGCGGATCGTAGTTTTGTTGCCACACCTGCATGCCGTTTCTCCAGAGGTCACCAGAGGGATGCGGCGCATCGGCAAAAGCAGGCGTGCGCCGCAGATTGTTGCCCGGTTCCGCACCACAATTGGTAGGACCACATTGCGGCTGACGGGCTTTCTGGCTCCAGATAGTTAATGCATTGTTAACCCAAAGCAACGCGGCAGGCGTGATTTTTCGTGTTATGTGACCATGTGGCTACATTTATATAACATTGGTAGGACCAATCAGCGCGCTGCCGCACCAAAGGCGCGCGCATAGCTGCGCGGATGAAAACGCAGATTGAGTCCGATCAACCCCAGCGTCACGATGCCCTGCATCAGCCAGACGCTGGCAAAGCTGTGGGTGAGCACCTGCAACTGACCGGCAATAAACGGCATGCAGCCGGCGATGATGAATCCTGCGCCCTGCATGAAGGCCACCAGCCGCGCGCCTGCCTGCGGCTGCGGCAGATGATCGAGCGCCAGCACCATCGCCAGCGGGAACGCGGCACCGAGACCGAAGCCGGCGATAGCGGCCCACAGCCACGGCGCCAGCAGCGGCGCAAAAAGAAACCCGCTCATTCCGGCCAGCTGACACAGCAGACTGACAATCAGCTGCGGACGGCGATCGGCACCGCGCGCCAGCAGCGGCATCAGCAGCGCGCCGGCAACCTGGCTCAGAATCATCACGCCCAGCAGCGAGCCGCCGGCCTGCGCCGACCAGCCCAGCCGGTGATACGCATCCGGCAGCCAGGCAACACAGGTGGCATAGCCGCCGTTGACCAGGCCAAAGCTCAGCGCCAGCGACCAGGCGCGCGGCTTACGCCACAGCGGCGGCAGCGTTACCTGCGCGGCATCCGGCGCGGCAGGCACGCGCACCCGTAGCCACAGCAGGATAGCCAGCAGCACTGGCAGCACCCAGCCGCTGAGCGCCAGCGGTACGCCAAGCTGCGCGCTGAGCCACGGCGACAGCGCCGCGCCCAGTCCACCGCCGCCCATCAGCGCGCCCGCCCACAGCCCGGTGACCGCCGCGCTGCGCCGGCTAAAACGCTGTCGAATCAGTCCCGGCATCGCCATCTGCACCACGCCGACGCCGATGCCGGCAAACAGCGCGCTGAGCACCAGCCCGCTGCCGCTGTCGATCACGCCGCGCGCCGCCAGTGCCAGCAGCAATAGCGTCAACCCGGCCAGCAGTAAGGGCTTTAAGGCCACGCGCTGCATCAGCCTGGCGCTGAACAGCGCCACCGCGCCCATCATCACCATCGGCACCGCCGGCAGCAGCGAGGCGGCCAGCCCTGACAGATGCAGGCTGTGGCGCAGCTGGCCCAGCAGCGGACTGACCGAGGTCAGCAGCGGGCGCATGTTCAGCCCGGCCAGCACCAGCGCAGCCAGCGTTAACGTATTGGCATGTCGGTTCATAACCCATCCTGCTGTGAAAAGGTTGTCAGCATCGCAGCAGACAGTACTATTTGGAAATGAAATAACACCATGATGGGCAGTGGATAAATGAATCGTCAGCCAATGTTTACGCCGCAGCAGCTATTAAGCTTTGTGGCGGTGTGCGAGACCGCCAGCTTTACCCGCGCTGCCGAGCGTGTGCACCTGTCGCAGTCGACGGTCAGTCAGCAGGTGCGGCGGCTGGAAGAGATGGTGGGTAAAGCGCTGTTACAGCGCACCTCACATCAGGTGGCGCTGACCGAAGAGGGAGAAAAATTGCTCGGCTACGCGCGGCGCATCATCGCCCTTAACGGCGAAGCGCACGATGTGCTGAGCGATAAGTGGCGCGACGGCATTGTGCGCATTGGCGTGCCGGAGGATTTTGCCGCCCCGACCGCCAGCCTGCTGGCCGGATTCAGCCGACAGCATCCACAGCTGCGTCTTGACGTGATGAGCGGCATGTACGTCGATCTGCATCGCGCATGGCAGCGCGAAGAGCTGGATCTGATGCTGATCAAGCAGCCGGGCGGCGATCGCCCGCTGGCCGCCCGGCCCGAGCCGCTGCTGTGGCTGGACAGTGCTGAACATCCCTGCTTTGACCAGACGCCGCTGCCGCTGGTGGTGTTTCCGCAGCAGGGGCTGTATCGCGAAGATATGTGTCAGACACTGGATGCGCTCGGCCGCAGCTGGCGCATCAGCTACAGCAGCGCCAGTCTCGTGGCCCTCGCCAGCGCCAGCGCCGCTGGTCTCGGCCTGACGCTGCTGCCCGCCAGCTGCCGCCTGCCCGGTCACCGCGTGCTGGGCAGCGCTGAGGGTTTACCGGTGATCAGCCATTTTGAGCTGGCGCTGTTCTGCCGTAAGCCGCAGGATGCGCTGCAACAGGCGCTGGCCGCTGCGCTGGTGCAATTCTGCCAGCTACAGTGGCAGTGATTTTTCCACTGCCTGGCAGTGGGAAATATCGCAGCGCGGCGGCGTCGGTTTTGCCAGATTAGGTTTTTTCCTTTTGCCTGGAGTTTCCGATGCCTCTGACCGCTTCCAGCCGCCGTGATTTCCTCAGCCACGGCGTGCGCCTTACTGCCGCAGGCAGCCTGATGATGGCTGGCATGAGCAGCGCCGCCCGTCCCGACACACCACCGGTCTCGTCCACCCCGCCGCCTGCCGTGGCGCACTATCAGCTGCTGAATGTGCGCCTCGAAGAGGGATTTGAGCGCGACGGCGCGGAGATAGTCGCCACCCGCACTGCGCTGTACGACATCACCATTAAAGAAGGCAAGTTCAGCGCCATTAGCGCCGCCGGCCAGGCGCGCCAGCCTGCCCTGCCGCAGTGGGATGCCGGCGGTGCGCTGCTGTTACCGCGCACGCGGGACATGCACATCCATCTGGATAAAACCTTCTACGGCGGACCGTGGCAGGCACCGCGCCCGCGGCAGGGCAAGACCATCATGGATATGATTGCGCGCGAGCAGGTGCTGATTCCCCAGCTGCTGCCAACCTCGCAGGCGCGCGCCGAAGCGCTGATTGGCCTGCTGCAAAGTAAAGGCAGCACCGAAGCGCGCAGCCACTGCAACATCGATCCAGTCAGTGGCCTGAAAAGTCTCGAACATCTGCAGCTGGCGCTGGCCAACCATCCGGCGTTTCGCTGTGAGATCGTCGCCTTTCCGCAGCATGGTTTGCTGCATTCTCAGGTCGATGGTCTGATGCGCGAGGCGATGCAGCTCGGCGTGCAGTATGTCGGTGGGCTGGATCCCACTAACGTGGATGGTGCCATGCAGGCTTCACTTGATGCGATGTTCCGCATCGCGCTCGATTACGATCGCGGCGTGGACATTCATCTGCATGAGACCAGCGCCGCCGGCGTGGCAGCCATTCAGTACATGATCGCCACCATCGCCCGTAATCCACAGCTGAAAGGCAAAGTGACGCTGAGCCACGGTTTCGCGCTCGCCACGCTGGAAGGTAAGGCGCTGGATGAGATTATCGCCGGCATGGCCGAACAGCAGATGAGCGTGGCGTCAACGATTCCGATTGGCAAGCTGACGATGCCATTGCCGCAGCTGCAGGCAGCGGGCGTGACAGTGATGACCGGCACCGACAGCGTGATCGATCACTGGTCGCCGTTCGGTACCGGCAGCATGCTGGAGAAAGCCAATCTGTATGCCCAGCTGTATCGCGGATCGGATGAGTTTGGCCTGAGCCGCGCGCTGCATATCGCCACCGGCGGCATTCTGCCGCTTGCCAACAGCGGTGCGCGCCAGTGGCCACAGCTGCAGGATGAAGCCAGTATGATGCTGGTCGACGCCAGCTGCTCGGCGGAAGCCGTGGCGCGCATTGCGCCGGTGCGCGCTACGTTCCAGCGCGGCACGCCGGTATTCAGCGCCTGAAGGCGCATCGCAGCCAGCACCAGCACGCCAGACCCGGCCAGAAAAAAGCCTCCCGCAGGAGGCTTTGGAAGGTGACACCGGCGCGGCAAGCCCGATGATAATGCTGGATTTAAGACAACATCTGAATCGCCAGCGCATACAGGCGCTGGTGCTCATCGTCATTAACAGGCTCTTCTTCCGCATAACAGGCAATCATGGAGCTGACTTTATCGGAGGATAACGTCTCTCCATGCAGATGCAGCGTTAGCACGGCGCGGCCGACGATTTTCAGAACGTCTTCGTTTTGTCCCTGGACATAGTGACTCAATGAGGTGACCTCTGAAGTAATTATTAATTGCCAAATGGCGCGCTAAATATAAAGCAAAGCGGTTAGGATTTTTACTCAGATTTTCCGCGTAACAGGTAACATATAAGCGAAATCTTACTGAAAATAGCCGTAACATGCGGCGATATTGCCGCTTACCTGCCGCTAATATCATTTTTTCCCTCGAAAAAGCGTTTTTACCGTTCGTGCTGCCTGGTGTGAAATTCGGAACATTCATTAAAACTTTGCGATAGTTGCACCTCATCATTGACCTGACAAAGCGCAACGACTGACTAATTTCACAACGTTATTATTACCGCAATTGCCGTTGCCGATAGGCCGCCTTTCTGCCAGACTGGCCGCCGCTATTCCTGCTACTACCTGAGATGCTCCTGTGACTGCTTTTTCTACCCTGACGCAACTGCCTGCCAGCCAGCTCGACAACCTGCGCGAGATGGGCTTCGACGCCATGACGCCGATTCAGGCCGCTTCCCTGCCGGCCATCCTTAGCGGACGCGATGTGCGGGCGCAGGCGCAAACCGGCAGCGGCAAAACCGCCGCCTTCGGTATTGGCGTGCTGAACCGCATCGACAGCGGGCGTTTTCATACCCAGGCGCTGGTGCTGTGCCCGACGCGTGAACTGGCCGACCAGGTCAGCAACGTGCTGCGTCAGCTGGCGCGCTTCACCCGCAACATCAAGATCCTGACGCTGTGCGGCGGCCAGCCAATGAGCGCGCAGCGCGATTCGCTGGTGCATGCGCCGCATATTGTGGTCGGCACGCCGGGGCGCATCCTCGATCATCTCAAGCGTGACAATCTCGATTTAAGTCAGTTGCAGAGCCTGGTGCTGGACGAAGCCGATCGCATGCTGGAGATGGGTTTCCGCGACGATATGGAAGCCATCATTGGCTTTACGCCGGATTCGCGTCAGACGCTGCTGTTCTCCGCCACCTGGCCCGATACCATTGCCAGCCTGAGTCAGCGCTTCCAGCGCGATGCGCTGGCGGTAGCGACCGAAGCGAAGTCGGAACTGCCGGCGATTGAGCAGCAGTTTATTGAAACCAGCGCCAGCGAGCGTATCAACCTGCTCAGCGCCCTGCTCAGCCAGCAGCAACCGGCTTCCTGCGTGGTGTTCTGTAACACCAAACGGGAATGCGATGAGATTGCGGCCGCGCTCAACGATCGCCAGATCAGCGCGCTGGCGCTGCACGGCGATCTGGAACAGCGCGATCGCGAACGCGTGCTGATTCGCTTTGCCAACGGCAGCATCCGCGTGCTGATCGCCACCGACGTCGCCGCGCGCGGCCTCGACATTAAATCGCTGGCGCTGGTGGTTAACTTCCAGCTGGCGTGGGATCCGGAAGTGCACATCCACCGTATTGGCCGTACCGGCCGCGCCGGCGAACAGGGGCTGGCGGTCAGCTTTGTGGCGGCCGACGAAATGGTGCGCGCTCATGCGCTGGAAGATTACCTGCAGCAGAAGCTCAACTGGCAGCCGGCCAGCACGCTGAAAGGCAAAGGCGCACAGCCGCTGCCGGCGGCAATGATGACGCTTTGCATTGACGGTGGGCGCAAAGCCAAGATGCGTCCCGGCGATATTCTGGGTGCCCTGACCGGTGAAGCCGGTTTCAGCGGCGATCAGATCGGTAAAATCGATCTCACCCCGACCCATGCGTATGTCGCCATCGACGCCGCGCAGGCGAAGAAAGCGCTGATCAAGCTGAAAGAGGGCAAGATCAAAGGCAAAAGCGTGCGCGCGATTCTGCTGAAGTAACTGTCGTGAGCGTGAGGGCGATCGCCCTTACGCTAAATTTTCATCGCCCTTCCCTTCATTTTTTTCCCCCGCTGCCGATAAGTTAATCATGGCGCTATTGCCCTGCCCTTTACTCCGCCCAGATTCTGCCCCGAGGCCACAATGGATAATTTTCAGAAAGAGATCGATGAACGCGCTAACCTTGCGCTTTCTAACAAGTTCGAACTGCTGCTGTTCCGGCTGGGTTCCGATCGGCTGAAAGGCAAGTCTGAGCTGTACGGCATCAACGTATTTAAACTGCGTGAAATTGTGCCGATGCCGACGATTACCCGCGCCGCCGGCATGAATTCACCGCTGCTCGGCATGGCCAGTATTCGCGGCCAGTTTATTCCGGTGATCGACCTGCCGGCAGTAACTGGCTGCAAACCGGAAACCGGCCTCAACCTGCTGCTGGTGACCGAATACGCGCGCAGCACCCAGGCATTTGCTGTGGAATCGGTGGAGAACATTGTGCGTCTCGACTGGAATCAGGTGCACACGGCGGAAGCGGGCATCGGCAGCCGTAACATCACCAGCATCGCCTGTCTGGACACCGACGGTCAGAGCAACAATCTGGCATTGGTGCTCGACGTCGAGCAGATTCTGTATGACATCATTCCGTCGGTGCGTGGTGTTGAGCCGAGCGAAGAGACGGCGAAGAATTTCAACCTTAAACCCGGCCAGGTAGCGATTGTTGCTGAAGACTCCAAAGTGGCGCGTCAGCTGCTGGAACAGGGGCTGAAAAGCATGGGCATTCCGGCCATCATGCACAATACCGGGCTTGAAGCGTGGATTAAAATCAGCGAGATGCAGAAAGAAGCGCAGGCTAACGGTGAGTCGATTCACGACAAAATCGCGCTGGTGCTGACCGACCTCGAAATGCCGGAGATGGACGGCTTTACCCTGACGCGCAACATCAAGCGCGACGACGCGCTGCGGCAGATTCCGGTGGTGATTCACTCTTCGCTTTCCGGCAGCGCCAACGAAGATCACGTGCGCAAAGTGGGCGCTGACGGTTACGTCGCTAAGTTTGAAATCAACGAGCTTTCCAGCGTGATTTATCGCGTGCTGGAGAAGAAGCGCTAAGCGCTTGCCCCGATTATCCCCTCAGGCGCGATGTTCGCGCCTTTTTTGTGCCCGCTCGCCTGCCTTCAGCAGCATTACCGTAACGGCGTATTTATCCTGTCTTACTGATCTATTAATCGTCTGAGGTCACCATGAATGGTGACCCTACAGGGTCTCTGCGTGTTTTTTTGCAGAGGGCAGTTTATTGCGCATTCCGCCACGGTGCGTTAAATGAAATGCGCGATGAATCGCGCCGCTACGGTTTGTGCGACGGGATAATGCAGATATCCCATCCGCAATGAATCATGATGGCGCGACTTATCATGCAGATATTCCTTTCATAAGATGCCGCTGATAACCGCACGGGTAACTGATATTCCTTCCATGTGATGCCGCTGATAACCGCACGGGTGGTAGCGGCGCAATTTATTGCGCGATGCCTTTCAGTTGCGCGTCTCAGGTCACCATCAATGGTGACCCTGCCGCCTCTGCGCGTTTTTGTAGGGTGCGCAATTTTGCGCACCGACATAGGCCGTGATGCCACCTAATTACGACCAGTGATTAATCAACCTTAAGCCCTCTTAACCGTTTTGTGACAAATCCCTAAAAAATTAAAGTTAAAACATTAGCAACCGATAACTTTAGCGCCTGCGCTGGTGGCGCCAGACCCGTCTCGTCGCAATGGCAAAAAATCTTTCCTTTATACATCACCGACATATTGCAGACCCGTCGTCTGCGTTTCCGTTTTAATACAACAGCATTCTGGCATTGCGGGGAGATCCAATGTTGAGCTTAAAGAATATGAAGGTCGGCGTCCGCCTGGGCATCGCCTTTGGTTTAGTGGTGGCACTACTGGTGGTGATTGGTATTACCTCAATCATGAAGATTAACAACATCAAGAGCGGCATTACCTCGATTGTGGAAGATCGCTATGTAAAAGTGCGCCTCGGCTTTGACGTGCGCGATGGCGTCAACGATCAGATCAAATACCTGCGCGGCATCGTCATCGATACCACCCGACCACAGTTCAACGTGCAGCGCTTTCAGCAACTGGCAGACGCCACCGCCCGCACCAACGCGGCGATGAAGAAGATCGAAGCGATTCAGATTACCGCCGTGGGCAAGAAGAAAATTGCCAGCCTGCAGGCTGCCAGTCAGCAGTTTGAACAGCAGAAAAATGAGGTGCTGGATCTGGTGCGGGCCGGTAAAGCCGATGACGCCAGCTACTACGTGCTGAAAAAAATTACCGCCGTGCAGAATGCCTACCTCGACCTGGCGGTGGCGTTTGCTGATTCCCAGTCCTCGCAGCTCCAGCAGGAAGGTGCCGGCATTATCGACGATGGCACCACGGCGATTGAAGTCACGCTGGTGTTCTCCGCGCTCGCCATTCTCGCTGCCGTGGTGATGGGCTGGCTGCTGACCCGTTCGATTGTGCATCCACTGAATGAAGCGGTGACCATCGCCAGCAAAGTGGCTGCCGGCGATCTCAGCTCGCGCATTGAAATACGCAGCAAAGATGAAACGGGCGCGCTGATGCAGGCTCTGCAGGCGATGAACGATAACCTGCTGACCATTGTTTCCGACGTACGCGCCGGATCCGACACCATCGCCGTGGCGTCCAACCAGATCTCCAGCGGCAACATCGATCTCTCTTCACGCACTGAACAGCAGGCCAGCTCGCTGGAAGAGACGGCCTCCGCGATGGAGCAGATGACCGCTACCGTGAAGCACAACGCCGACAATGCGCGCGAAGCCAACTCGCTGGTGGCGAAAACCTCCGGCGTCGCCAAAGAAGGCGGTGAAGTGATGGAGCAGGTGATTGTGAAGATGGAGGCGATTGCCCTCTCCTCGAAGAAGATTGTCGACATCATCAGCGTGATCGACTCTATCGCCTTCCAGACCAACATCCTGTCGCTCAACGCGGCGGTCGAAGCGGCGCGCGCCGGTGAACAGGGTCGCGGATTTGCCGTCGTCGCCACCGAAGTGCGTAACCTGGCGCAGCGTTCTGCCTCCGCGGCGAAAGAGATCAAAGTGCTGATTGAAGACTCAGTGGCGAAGGTGGATGAAGGCAGCCGTCTGGTGACGCACGCCGGTTCGACCATTGGTGAGGTCGTCAATAGCGTAAGCAGCGTGGCGGAGATCATGAGCGAAATCACCATCGCCAGCAGCGAACAGAGCAGCGGCATCAGTGAAATCAATCAGGCCATTACGCAGATGGAAGCGGTGACGCAGCAGAACGCCGCGCTGGTGCAGGAAGCGTCCGCTGCGTCTCAGGCGCTGCAGGAGCAGGCCGATCGTCTGGCGCAGTCGATGAGCGTGTTTAAAACCGCTGCGGTTTAAAACAAACAGCCCCGATCTGCATGCGTCAGACGGGGCCGTTCAGTGTCGCAGGCGTTGTCTTGGCGGTGCGCATCGGGTCCGGCGCACCGCGTCCTGCTGTTAATTCATCAGCGAATAAGCGATGGATGAAATCGCCAGAATCCCCACCAGCACCACAAACAGGTTACTGATTTTGCCGCTGTACTGGCGCATCGCCGGGACTTTATGAATAGCGTACATCGGCATCAGGAACAGAATCATCGCAATCACCGGCCCGCCCAGCGTCTCAATCATGCCGAGAATGCTCGGGTTCAGAGTGGCAACCAGCCAGGTGGTCAGCAGCATAAACAGCGTGGTCAGGCGATTCATTTTCTGCGGCGTGATGGTTTTACCGCGGCTGCGCAGCGACTTCGCTACCATGCCGTTAAAGCCTTCACGCGCGCCCAGATAGTGGCCGAGGAACGATTTGGTGATCGCCACGATGGCGACAATCGGCCCCATCCAGGCAATCATCGGCACGTTAAAGTGGTTCGCCAGATAGGACAGAATGGTGATGTTCTGCGCCTTTGCTGCCTGTAAATCGGCGGGCGACAGGCTCAGCACGCAGCTGAACACAAAGAACATCACGGTCACCACCATCATCAGATGGGCGCTGGCCAGAATGCGTGAACACTTTTTCTCCGCGCCGGCGCCGTACTCGGCGCGTTTCGCCACGGCAAAAGACGAGATAATCGGCGAATGGTTGAAGGAGAACACCATCACCGGAATCGCCAGCCACAGCGTCATCCAGATACTGCTGTCGCTGCCGCTTTGCGCAAACGATAAGGTCTCCAGCGCCGCGCCGTGCCAGTGCGGCACCAGATACGCAGCCAGCAGCATCAGCACCGCCACAAACGGAAACACCAGCACGCTCATCGCTTTGACAATCATCTGCTCGCCGAAGCGCACCACCGTCATCATGCCAGCAATCAAAATCAGCGACAGCAGCGCACGCGGCGGCGATACCAGCCCGAGCTGGTGCACAATAAAGCTGTCCACGGTATTGGTGATTGCCACGCTATACATCAGCAGGATCGGGTAGATGGCAAAGAAGTAGAGCAGCGTGATGATCTTACCGGCGCCGACACCGAAATGCTCTTCCACTACGTCCGTGATATCCGCACCGGGATTTTTGCCGGAGAGCACAAAGCGCGTCAGCGCACGGTGCGCAAAGAAGGTCATCGGGAAGGCGAGAATCGCCATGATGAGTAACGGAATCAGCCCACCCGCGCCGGCGTTAATCGGCAGAAACAGCACCCCTGCGCCAATCGCGGTGCCGTACAGGCCCAGCATCCACACCGTATCACTCTTGCGCCAGCCGGTTGCTGCCGCCTCCACCGTACCGAGGGTACCGGTTTGTGAGTTATCCATCTGTCTCTCCAAAATTGTCTCAAATGCAGCCGGAACGACGGCTAAAAATTCGCGGCGGCCTGCAGCGTGCGGTCGCTTCACAAAACGCGCCTATGCTACCCGTTTTTGCCCGGCGTGGATTGCAGCAACGCAAGACATGCATCACAAAGGCGGTAAAAATGCGCGAAATGGCGATAAAAGCAACAATAACGCACGAAACACGCACGCAATCGATTGCCTGGGGCGCTATTTGACCTGAGAAGCGTCAGGAGTGCAAGACACAGCGCGAAGTGGACGTGAGCGGGAGAATGAAGTGCGGGGATGTTGCCAGCAGCAGAGCGCTCAGGAGGAAACTCCCCCGGCAGCTAGCCTCGGGCAATGCTGTACTTCGCCAGAGGATAACGCCGGGAGAATTGAAAATCAGAATGCCCGCATTCTGTAGAGGGCATAAAGGAAATAGTACGCTGTGATAGTATTCAAATTCATAATCATGTACTTCAGTTTTTCATTTTTATTCAGCAGCGTAAAAATACCTTTAGAATATTTTCCGCGCTTGATTTGATTAATTTCCTGCGCAATATCGGCAGGTGAAAACGAGGCGTGATACATAGCGGTGACAATCTGCATATCCAGTGCCAGCACGCGTTTCGAGATTGCTTTTAAAAAATGGTCGAGATTACCCGACGCGTACTTTTCCACAATCGAATCGTACAAATCGGTAAGCGACTGTTTACGCACTTTCAGTTCGCTGTACTGCACTTTACGTTTCGACAGCGATCCCGCCACATCCTCATAATGATAAGCCGCGCCTGGGGTAATGAGAAAATTACTGACGCAGCTGAAAAACTTCAGGTTAAACAGCAGGTCCTCACTCATCGAGACGCCTTCCATGAAGCGCAGATGAAGATCGTCAATAATCTGGCGGCGATAACATTTATTATGCAGATAGCCAATGTTGTCACTCATCTCCAGCTCGCCCAGCACGTAAGGAATATCCTGCTGGCTGAAGAATCCCGCCTGCGAGACTTTGCCGATACGGTTGTCGTTGAGATTGCCAACCATTAAGTCCACCGATTCGGCCGGCCAGGCATTGAGATTGAGTTTGAAACTCATCAGGAAGTTATCGTCAACCCAGTCATCCGCATCGAGAAACAGGACATATTCCCCGCTGGCCTGCTGCAGCCCGCTATTGCGTGCCGCACTGACGCCTGCGTTAATTTGATTAAGCACCGTAACCTGCGGATAGTGAGCAAACTCCTGCAAAATCCGGGCACTGTTATCGCGACTGCCATCGTTGACAACAATTATTTCATAGCTACTGAAGGTTTGATTTAATACGCTTTGCAGCGTACGCCGGATAGTGTTTTGCGCGTTATAAACGGGAATGATAATACTAAATAGCGTTTTTTCATTCATGATAAACTCTCTTTACTGTCTGAGGTTTTGATAGTGCTAAAGAGCTGCCATAGTTTCCTGGGGTTGAAAAAGATCAGATGAATACGCATGACCGGCTGTGCCGGGAAAAAGTAATTCAGCAGGGAGAAGGATAAAAACTCGGTTAATACCACGCTCATGGCGGCACCGGTTAAACCGAAATGTGGCACCAGCAGCAGCGACGACAGCACGCAAATCACTAATACCGCGAAGGTTTTTTTCACCAGATAGCGATAGCCGTTATATTTAATGATGAAACGATCCATGACGCTGCTCAGCACCGCGCACATCGCACCGAGGCTGAGTAATAACGTCGGCGCGACCGCATCAAGATATTGCTCACCGTAGAAGTCACGAATAAACCAGCCCGACAGCAGCCAGATCGCCACAATTACCGCAGCGGAAACGCCAATCACCAGCAGATGCAGTTTCTGCGCTTTGACGATCGCCTGCTGGTCATTCCGCTCGGCAAAAAATGCCGGATAAAACGACGCCAGCAGCGCGCTGGGTAAAAATACCCAGGCGGTCGACAACGTCAGCGCCACGGAAAAAATGCCCGCCTCTTTCACGCCGAGAAAATAAGAGACGCTGATTTGATTCACGCGGGTATAGAGCGCAACGGCAATCGCAGAGAAGATCAGCGACATGCCGGACACCAGCATGTAGCGCGAATACTTTTTCACGTGGCGCAGCGCCGGAAGCGGTGCACGCCGCTCATACAGCAGAAACAGCGTTAACTTGATGGTGAAAGGAATAAAGGTGGCGAGCACAATCGGAATCGCCAGCCAGGCCGGTTCCAGCTGGTAATAGGAGATCAGAAAGCGCACCGTCAGGCTGATCGTCAGGCCAATGACGTTGGCAATTACATTGAGACGCGCGTTGAGCCTCGCTTCGTTGTAAATATTGACCAGGTCAATGGATGAGAACAGGCAGGCAATGGCTGCCGCGCAGATAAAGACCAGCGCGTCGGCGCTCCACTCCTCTTCCATAATCGCCATGCCGACAATCGACAGCACGCAATACAGCACCAGCACCAGCAGGAAGGTCGCCATCATCAGGCGCAGGCCGGAGTGATGATTCTGCGCGATGCGTTTTAGCAAAATCACATCGCTGCCCATCAGTGCGATGGTCTGAATAAACTGAAATACCAGCATGGCGATGGAGATAATGCCGAAGGTGGTGGGCCCGACGTATTTCGCCACGTAGGAGGTGACAAAGATCAGGCCGAATACCGCAATCAGCTTTTCGGCAATCATCCACATGGAGTTTTTTAATTTGTCTTTCACAACGCCTCCGGTGCGATTATTTCTCTGCCAGCCGGCGCAGCCGTGAAACCAGGCGCGGGCTAATGAAAAACAGCGCAAAATACAGGCTCCACGGATTAAGTAGCGGTCCGGCAGAGCACCAGCTGCGGAAACTGCGGCGATAGAGCGTGATGTATTCATCAATAAAGGCACGGCTCAGGCTGTCGCTGTGCAGCCCTTTGTGGATGTAAGACGCCGTGACTTTTAAATAAAGGTGGTAATAACAGCGATAATGCTGGCTCGATAAAAATGCTTTCATGCCGCTGAACGAGCGGGCAAAAGAGAAATGTTTTTCCCGCAGCGCCGAACGCGTGGCGGAGTGCGTGGATTTGACATAGTGATAAACCACCCGCTGCGTCATCACTACCTGGCGATCCTGCTGCAGATGCAGGTAATTCATGACAAACAGCAGGTCTTCGAAATTGGCAATCTCTTCGTTGAACCGCAGCCGGTGCTGACGAATGACATCACCGCGAAACACCTTGTCGCAGATACCGTGGCGCGGATGGTAATAGAGCAGATCGTTAATCGCCGCCGACACCGGCAGCGCGTGCGCCTGTTCACGGTTGGCGGGAAAATCCAGCGGTGCGCCGTCCGGGTTGAAGTGTTGTGACTCGCCCACCACCATCGCCGTTTCATCACTCATCAGCCGCACATACGTCGAGAAGGCCTGGGGCGGCAGAAAGTCATCGGCGTCTAAAAAACACAGCAGCCGGCCGCGCGAGGCGCGAATGCCCCGGTTGCGCGCCGCCGAGACGCCCGCGTTGGCCTGGCTGATAAGGTGAAACTGCGGATAACCGGCGTAACGCTGCAGGATCGCCAGCGAGTCATCGCTGGAGCCGTCATTAATAAAAATGGCCTCAAAGCGAACCTCATCCTGTTGCAACAGGCTGTCGATGCATCTTTCCAGATAAGCTGCGGCGTTATACACCGGCACAATGACGCTAATCAGCACGTCGTTAACGGGAGTTTGCATATGACCTCAAAACATAATTTATTGGGGGTTGAACCCGCCGTGACAAAATAAAAATCGATACTGAACCGTTAATACTTAACGTTTAACGGCCCATGCTTTCATGCGGCTTAACATTAATACGCCGCTGTTTTCAGAGTTTCCTCAGCAAAATATGACCGCCGGAATACGTCTTTTTTTTGCTGGCGCCAGATAAGAATTTCGCTATATATTCAGGTCAGGTTTATCTGGCGATTTAAAGGGTAAAAACCGCAGGCTACCGCCCCTGGCTTACAGCGACCAGCGTGCTGAAATTCTCTTTGGTGCATTTTCAGGCGTAAAGAAGGGGCGCTGCACTCCGCAGAGTTCAGTGATTTATCAGCCAGTTAGCCCCAACGCTTCCTGCACAGCAACGTATTTATTGCGTTGCTGCCGGGTAAAACATTTATCAGATAGAGGTTTTATTCGTTATCCTGATCGGCGCTACCTCTCCAGCTATTTTTTGCCGCATCAGGAGAATGGGAACTGCCGACCGTGGTTGAAAAGGTGCATCTTTCGACGGGCCTTCCCAACGAGCGTCACGACATTAACGATATTTGCTGTATGCCCTGCACTTTTATTACACCGCGATGTGTGTTGCGCGGCGCGAGGTACAAGTGGCGTTAATTCAGTCCGGCTATCGCAGCCGGACTGCAAATGGCACAAGGCCAAAAATTGCGATCTGATTCAAAACTTTTACCGCATTCTTACCAGGCGCAGTTATAAGGTCAATGCCTTCCAGACCAAAACGGAATTTACTCACCCGCCCCGCCACCTTATTTCGAGCTGACTGATTAGCATGGATAAAGCGCAACCGCGGCGATTGATAAGGGCGGCGCGCGCTGCTGACCAGGAATAAGAGCAGGGAAACCGGCGGATAAGTCCAGTAGCATCCTAAGCGGTTGTTATCGCAATGGGTTACGCCCTCGCCGTCCCGCTTAAGCAGTAATAATCTTTATTCATTCTGCTGACCTGCTATTTTTAGTAGTCGTCAAGCGCTGCCTCTATAAATTAGCGCCGTGCGAAAAAATACAGATCCTTACCGCAGCACAAACTCAACTTAGCGCGATTTCATGCTGCTTATTTTAACAATCAGCGCTTCGCTGACGTGACTTAGGCCAAATATTTTTATAAAGAAAGCCGGTAAATGCCGATAACGCTATCAGTGTATTTATCAGTGAGCCCGGAAATGATCAGCCTGCAAACCAATCTGTCCGCCCTCAACGCCAGCAAGCAATCTGCCAGAAGTGGCGCGGCGCTGGGCGATGCGATCCGCCATTTATCGTCGGGTATGCGCATCACCAGCGCGCGTGACGATGCGGCAGGTCAGGCGATTGGTAACCGTTTTAGCAGCCAGCAGAACGGCCTGGCGGTGGCGCAGCGTAATACCGGTGACGGCCTGTCACTGGTCGAAACCGCGGAAAGCGCGCTGGATGAGATCAATAACCGCCTGCAGCGGATTCGCCAGCTGGCGGTTCAGGGATTAAACAGCACCAATTCGCAGAGCGACTCAGACGCCATTCAGGCGGAGATTAACCTCAATCTGAAAGAGATTGACCGGCTCAACACCAGCAGCAGCTTTAACGGCATCAGGCTGCTGGATGGCAGCGCCGGTAAGCTGGGATTCCAGGTGGGCGCTAATGACAACGAGAAAATCAGTCTCGACCTGTCGGCACCCGGCTTCAGCGTGGAGGCGCTGGGACTTAAGGATTTGGTGATCAGCGGCATCAGCGGCAAAGTGACCAATGTCACCACCCTCACCGGCCTCGCCACCAATATGGCGTTCAGCAACCCGGCGATTACCGTGAATTATGTGCCCGCCAGCGGCTCACCGCAGCTGGTGCGCAGCAGTGGTGATAACCGCCAGTACGTGCAGAGCAGCGACGCCGACGGCAAGCCGGTCTATTATCTGGCCGCCGTCAGTGCGCGCTGGGACACCGCCACGGCTGCCGGTAACGTCTCGATTAGCCGCAGCAATCCGGCGCCGCTGTACAGCAACGTCAGCAGCATTGCGTCGCGCACCATCCCGGCGGTTAATTTTCAGGACAGCAGCGGCAGCGCGCTGAGCACCACGCCCGCAGCCACGTTAACGCAGGATAATGGCCAGTATTATATTGAGCAGAACAACAGCTGGTATCCGGCCACGCTCAGCTTTGGCAGCAGCGGCGCGGTAACGGCACGCATGACCGGCGGTGCCGCCAAAACCGACAGTGATTTCGCGACCCTGCCGACCACGGTGACCGACACGCCGGCGATCGACACCAGCACCGCCAGCCTTAGCTTCAGCGATGCCAGCGGCAACGCGGTGAGCAATGGCCGTCTGCTGCGCACCAGCGGCGGGCAGTATGTAATGGAAGTGGATAACGGCGGTGGTAACTACCAGTATTATAACGCCGCCGTCAGCGCGACCTCGGATGGCACCAGTAATGCCCTGAGCATCGTCGCGACCAGCGCCAGCAGCATTAATAGCTTCAGTGCGGTAAACAGCGTGACCGGCACCTCTTACATCACGCTCGATCCGGCCAATGTGGATGTGCGCTATACCGATGTCGATGGCAACAGCAGTAATGATGTGCTGAAACTCGACGCCGACGGCAATTACTACATGGATGTGCCGAACGGCAATCTGGATAAAACCGCCACCTTCGTCCGCAGTGACAGCAGCGGCAACCTGATGCTGAAAACCCTGCAGGGCGTGGGTGACGTGCAGATTTACTTCCAGGCGGCTTTGTCGTCAGTGACGGATGCCTCCACCAACTTTACGACGCTGCGCGTGGCCGAGACCGGTTCAGAGATCCGCCTGAAGCATCCGGACGATCCGCTCGCCACGCTGGATCGCGCCATCGGGCAAATCGACAGTCAGCGTACCCGCCTGGGCGCCGTTGCTAACCGGTTGCTCTCGGCGCAAACGCTGCAGGGCAACGCCACCGCCGCGATTGCGGCATCGCGCTCCCGTATTGAGGATGCGGATTACGCTACGGAAGTCTCCAGCCTGTCGCGTCAGCAAATTCTGCAGCAGGCCAGCAGCGCCCTGCTGGCGCAGGCTAATCAGCTGCCGCAGCAGGTGCTGAAGTTACTGAACGCCTGATAAAGGACGTCATCCGGCTTCAGATGAGGCAGAAGCATCACGCTGCTCACGCACAAATTCGCTGAGCGCCCGCAGCGCCGGCGGCACCAGCCGGTGTCCCGGATAGTAGAGGCACAGCGCACCGAGAGGCACCTGCCAGCCGGGCAGCAGGTGCACCAGTCGGCCCGCCTGCACATCCGCCGCGACCTGCTGTTCCGTCATGCAGGCAATGCCCAGACCCGCCAGCGCCGCCTGGTGGATGGCGCTCATGTCGCTGGCCGCCATACGCGGCTCGCCCTGCAGCCGATAACGCTGCTGCTGCTGGCTCAGCTCCCAGCGGTAAACGCTGCCGTCCGCCATGCGCATACACAGGGTTTGATGCTGCCCGAGCGCCTCTGGCGTCTGCGGTGTGCCCGCGTGTGCGAGGTAGGCTGGCGCGGCCACCACAATCATGCGCATTTCCGGCGTCAGCCTGACGGCAATCATATCGCCCGGCACGTCCTCTGCCAGCCGAATACCGGCATCGAAGCCGTCGGCCACGATATCCACCCGCTCTTTCTGGCTGTAAATATCGACGCGAATGCGTGGATAGCGCTGCAGGAACGGCAGCAATATCGATGCGTACCACAGCGCACTGCTCTCGGGCGGCACGTTGAGACGCAGCATGCCGGCCGGATCGCCCGGATCGCTGCCGGCTTCCTCAGCCGCGCTGCGGATCATCGCCAGCGCTGGCACAATTTTCTCGCTGAAACGCCGTCCGGCATCGGTCAGCGCGACGCTGCGCGTGGTGCGGTTGAAGAGCCGCACGCCCAGCCGTTTCTCCAGCGCGGCAACCGCATTGGTCACCGCCGAAGGCGACATCTCCAGCTCGCTGGCCGCCGCTTTAAAGGTGCCGCGCCGCGCGACCGCCAGCACAATTTCCAGTTCAGTCAGACCTGTCCGGTTCATCTATTATTCCGTTTCGCGCAATACCCTTTGCAGGCGGAGGCGGATTATCGCCGCCGGTGGTGCGTGCTACTTTGCCGCCACGCAACATGCAAAGGAGCATAGCCATGCACATGATTGAACACATCTATATCAACGGCCAGTTTGTCACTCCTGACGGCGATGAATGGCTGGATATTATCAAACCTGCCGACGGCAGCGTAATCGGTAAAGCGCGTCTGGCCAATGCGCAGGATGCTGAACGCGCGATTGCGGCGGCAGCGGCGGCGTTTCCCGCCTTCGCCGCAACCACGGTGGCGCAGCGCATCACCCTGCTGGAACAGATGTACCATGCGGTTAACGGAGCCGAAAGCGAGCTGCGCGCGGCGATCCTTGAGGAGTACGGCGCGCCCACCGCACGCTCCGAGTGGATGAGCCGCTATCCGGCTGACGTGATTCTGCAGGTCATTGAAGAGCTGAAACGCTACCCGTTTGTACAACAGGCAGGCCGCGCGCAGGTGCAGATGCTGCCGCTCGGCGTTGCCGGCCTGATCACACCATGGAACAGCAACGCCGGCTTTATCTGCCATAAACTGGCGACCGCGATTGCCGCAGGCTGTACCGCCGTGATCAAACCCAGCGAGTTCAGCCTGTTGCAGACTCAGGTGATCACCAGGGCGCTGCACACCGCCGGTTTGCCTGCGGGAGTGTTTAATATCGTCACCGGGCGCGGTGCCAGCGTCGGTGAAGCCCTGAGCCGCAGTCCGCAGGTGGCGAAAATCTCCTTCACCGGCTCGACCGCCACCGGCAAAGCGATTTTGCGCAGCGCCGCCGACACCTTTAAACGCGTCACGCTGGAGCTGGGCGGTAAATCACCGACGCTGATTTTGCCGGATGCCGATGCCGCCCAGGCAGCCCAGCTGGCGGTTCAGGCTGGCTTTATCAACAGCGGCCAGGCCTGTATTGCCGGCACGCGCATTCTGGTGCCGGAGCAGCGCAAGGCCGAGTTCGAACAGGCGCTGACGGCGGCAGTCGCTGCGGAGGTCTCCGGCGATCCGGCTGACGCGCGCACCACCATCGGGCCGATGGTCAACGAGAAACAGTGGCAGCGCGTGCAGCACTATATTGCGCTTGGCGAACAACAGGGCGCGCGCCTGCTGACCGGCGGCAGCGGCCGCCCGGACGGACTGCACCACGGCTGGTATATCCGCCCGACGCTGTTCAGCGATGTCACCAATGAAATGCCGCTGGCGCGCGAAGAGATTTTTGGCCCGGTGCTGAGCATCCTGACCTACCGCGATGAAGCCGAAGCCATCGCCATGGCCAACGACAGCGATTACGGCCTGTCGGCACTGGTGATCGGGGCGGATGAACAGCATGCGCGCAACGTGGGAGAACAGCTGATCGCTGGCCGCGTGATGATCAACACGCTGGCTCACGAACCGCGCGCGCCGTTCGGCGGTTTCCGCCACTCCGGCATCGGCCGGGAAATGGGTCAGGCGGGTATCAGCGCGTTTCTGGAACCAAGGGCGCTGATTGCTGGTTGAGGATGAGGTGAGCGCTGCAGTGAATAGCACTGCGGCGCAGGGTGTAATGCCAGAGCAATGCGCCTCTTTTAGATTGTGATTATCCTGACGCCCATCACCTTTCTGCGCACGCAAAAATCGCCATGTTTATGGGTATTTAGGGCACAAATCTGTCATCCAAGCTGAGCCGGGACGGTAACAATTTTTGATAAGGGATCGATTTAACTGGTGCCGGAAACAGCAGTCGAACCTGCGACCGTTTTAAGGCGTTTGGCGTTACTTTCTCACGTATTCAATGTTTCGCGCAAAGAAAGGAGTATGGAAAGCCTACTTAACCCTGTAGAAGCCATTCGCAAACCCCAACCCAAGAACGCCAGAACTAGACGCCTGGAAGCACTGCCTATAGTTCCTTAGAAAACCGGTGATTCCGGGCAATATCCCGCCGTTCAGCGCTGCGCCATGCAGCACTCACTCGACTATCTGAGGGAGGCGCTACAGCTCTGGCTGGTCGCCGGTGAAAAAATTAATTATTCGGAGCAGGATAATGACATTTTAACGGCCATCGGATTCAGGCCTAACGCGGCTTCGCGCGATGATAGTCGTGAAAAATTCACACCTGCACAGAACCTGAATTATACCCGCTGTCGTGCAGAACTGGCCGTGCAGTAGTCCGCTTAAAAATCCCTCCATTTTTATGTATAAAAGCCATGCATTCATAAGGTGCATGGTTTTGCATGCCTTTTACCGACACTGAATCCCCCGCCAGCGCCAGCACCGGCGCGCCCTGAGGCCGGTCATGCGCCTGCATTAAAAGCGCCCCCTTAAACAGGCAGGCGGGGCGGGGAGAGCACTGCGCGCCAGCCAGCGGTAGAGTATTTATTTAATAATATTTAATTTCGCGGCCTGAGCGCGTCACTGCTCTGCGCAGGGTCGTGGGAATGTCGATAGGTAGGGTGGAGAGGTTAAACAGCATGGCGAGCCTTGAGGCAGCCTGAGCCTCGCCATGCACCTGCATGCAAACCGCCCCATGAGGCGATCAGGCGTGGCAGTGGGGGCATTGCGCGCCTTTAATGTAGGATATATTTAACTATGTCAAATCAAGCTTTGGTGAATTACTTCTATAAATCCATGAGTTAATGTGTATCTTCACTAAAGAATATCTAACTATAAATTCCCAATCATATGATAAGCTTTCATTCTTTTTTATATGCATATTCAAAAGAGAGTGGTAAACTTGCTGAGAAATATCCCCAGCATTCAACAGCTTTCGATAGTTTATCAAATCCTGCGCTACTCTCCAGAATGAGTTAGATATTGATTCGCCATGCCCATTTGCTATACACGCGGCACTGATATGATAGTTAATATGTTTTTTTATTAAATATGGAAGGCTATGATTAGCTGTTATTACATAATTCATATCTACATTTGGATAAGGATTCTCTTTAAATATGACAATCAACAAAGGCTCATCGACTTCAAAAACAGAATAATCATCATAAAAGGGGTTGAAAAATCTTCTCCATTTACTAAAAGCTTTTTTTGAACCCTTATCTCTATTGCAATCACCACAACATGGAATTAAATTTTCTGGCAAAAAAGAAAACTGTGGCAATAGTGCTTTACTGTAGTAATGGTCCAGCGTTCGGCAAGGTGACACACCGCAATATGGGCATAAAATTTCCTCATCAACATAAGCATCTCGAATGGCATCAATAAAAGCTGTCTTTCTCTTCATGCTTGGATTGGAATAAATCCATTCCAAAGCAGCCTTATGTTTGATAAGGTTCCTTATAGCGTCATGGTTTAAGTAACCATTTTGCTTCATCTCGAAATCATACTTTATTAGTTCGGCCATGAGACTGGCTTCATCTTTACGTAAAGATGAAATTCCTTCTGGTTCATCAAATGAAAGAAATGCGCGGACAGCTGAAGATATATCAATATTACTAAGAATAGAGTCAATATCTTTAGGCTTTGTTAAAATTCTCACTTGCTCTTTTTCTCCATTAAAATTTTGTTCAGAGTGTCAGAAGAAAAATTAGAGAATTTCTTGATTATTTGTGGAATAGAATAACTATCTGCCATCCGTTTAACTTCCTCTCGAAAAATTGCATTCGAGTATAAATCACCAAATACATCTATCATAATTTGATGTGTATCAGCACCGAAAGTTTCAATGTTTGTCTTTTTATAGTATGTTTTACCATTACCTCTATGCAATATGGTAATTTGTTCTGAAGGAGTCTCTCTTAGCACAAGAGGAGAGTGTGTTGAAATTAAAGCAATTGAATTAGTGTCCCTGAGAACATGTGTAACAGAATTAATAAAATGAGTGAGAAGACTTGGGTGCAAATAATTTTCCGGCTCTTCTATGATAACAAGGCTATTATTTTCAATTGTTGATATAATCGAAAACATACCAATTAAAAATGACAACTGACCTGAACTAAAGCTAAAAGGAAAATCGTCTTTGTAAAAAACAATCTCCTCATCAGGCAAATAATACTCAACCTCAACTCCAGTTACAAGATCTATATTTGCTGAAAAACCCGCTAAACCCTCACGTCTTATCATTTCCGAAAAACTGTTATAGTAATATTTGTGAAGGTTGGTTTTTATGGAGAATGTAAAATCTGGTATTATTTTTTTTATTACAGAATCTAGTAACTCACTCTGTTTAAAAAAACCTTCTTTAGTAACATCTCTTTTGACAACCCTCTCAACTAAAGATAGCAATGTTAATTTACTTCCACGAGGGAAGAATTTATTAAAATATTTCTCGGAAGTTAATGAAATAAAGTGATAATTATTAAGCCGACTTTTGTCTCGCGTAATAGCCGATGGCCTATAACATTTATCATTTATTGTATTCGAAACAACAACCAATCTACTATAAACAGTTTCATCGTCGCCACGAATAGATCGCCCAAAGACCTTGTCTTTTATTAGATTACATAAAATATGAGTTTTTCCACTTCCATTCTTACCAATGAGGACATGAAACGGAATATTAATATCAACGCTATTAGTCAGTGGGAAACCAACCTTATAAAAATATTCATCCAAATATGCAAGGTTTTTGGGTCGCATTATTTCATATACAACCCCCTCATTGTTGATAATATGTTTATATCCATTTTGAAATGCATATGTACTGAATGTATTATCAAGAAGCAAACTGATAATGTTATCGTTTACATATTTATTTGCGAATGAGCGTGATTTATATATATTAAGATGAGTCCCCAAGTCGTTTAAGGCTTTTAAAAGCAACAAAGCATCCTCACTATTCATATTTTTATTTATATATCTATATGCATCCTCAGAAACTTGGGTTACATAATCAATTTTGAATTCTTTTTTAATTCTAAATAACGACATCCCACCACTGCTTTCAAGTAGATTTGAAATCTCATTCTCTTTATTTATTTCACCAATCAAAAGCATCCTGAGAGGAACTTTCATGTCGTCATCAAGATAATAATTCAAATAGTCCTCTAAAAATAATGTTGCAATAACAGCGTCTACAACAAATATCTTTTTATCGTTAATATTTTTATTAACACGTTTAATCCTACGAATACTCAGCGAGCATTTAAAATCGCCTGAGGCACCAAAACCAATATCTTTTACAGTTATCACAAAAAGCACCTCTCATTTATAATGATTTATTTAACCTTTACCCCTTAGGAATCATGCTACTAGCATAAGACTGCATCATATGTCTACGGTCCTCTAGATATTGAGCATGATTATAAGTGCCATGAATCTTGTTCTTATCTGTATACGCTAACTGCATCCCAACCCACTCTGAGGAAAAGCCTTTTTCATGTAAAATCGTGGATAAAGTGTGTCTAAACCCATGCCCTGTAACTCTCCCGTTATAACCAATACGCTTGATAACCTGATTTATACTCGCTTCACTCATCGGTTTGTTAGGATTATTACGTCCTGGAAAAACATAACGATAGCTCCCTGTCATGACTTTTAGTTCACTGAGTAAATCTAACGCTTGAGTCGATAATGGCACAAGGTGTGACCTGCGCATTTTCATCCTTTCAGCGGGAATTTCCCAAATTGCGTTATCCAGATCAAATTCTGACCATAAGGCCGCACGTAATTCGATGGTTCTCACGCCCGTAATCATCAGTAATTTCTTTGCAATCTGGACAAGCTTACTCCCGAAGTACCCCTCTAAGGCACGCAGAAAATCAGTTATCTCATCAGCTTTTAGGAATGGGAAATGATTGGATTGGTGTACTTCGAGAGCGCTGGAGAGATCAGCCGCAGGATTTTACTCCGCCTTACCCGTTGCAATTGCGTAGCGAAACACTTCGGAGCAACGCTGCCGCACTTTGCGCATTTTCTCCAACGCACCACGTTTCTCAATTTTACGCAGAACGTTCAGCAACTCTAGCGGTTTAATCTTTCCCACTGGCCTTGTTCCGACATAAGGGAAAATGTCGCTCTTAAACGCTTCTATGATGTCTGATGCATATCCCGCTGACCATTTAGCAGATTTAAGCTGATGCCACTCTCTGGCTATTTTTTCGAAGGCGTTCTCTGACTTTGTTTGCAGAGCTAGCTTTTGCTCTTTTCGAACCTCACTTGGGTTCTTTCCTTCTGCCACAAGTTTTCGAGTTTCATCACGACGGGTACGAGCATCGGCAAGGTGATCGTTGGGTAAACACTAAGCGAGATCATTTTGGGTTTACCGGCATAGCGATAACGAAACCGCCAGCTCTTGCTCCCATTAGGTTCTATAAGCAATGACAAGCCTTGACCATCCCCCAAGCGTATAGGGTTTATCTTCAGGCTTAGCGCGTCGAATTTGCATATCGTTTAAAGGCATGTGTAAAGGATTTCAAAATCGAACAAGAAAATATACACAATCCTATACATATTTAGTACCGGATTCTACTGGAAGGTTGTGGATTAATACGGAATAAAAAAGTAGTTAATTCATTGTAAAACAGTGACTTTATCGATTAACCCGGACATTTGAGGAAGTTAAACTGGTGCCGGAAACAGGAGTCGAACCTGCGACCTTCGCATTACGAATGCGCTGCTCTACCAACTGAGCTATACCGGCATTAAGGCGGGAACTAAGGGGAGTAAACATAGAAAAATCGGGGGGATGAGTCAAGATGGTGCCGGTTAAGTGCTGCGTTTTTCAGCATCACCCGGGCTGGCCTTACGATTTTGACGCGGAAAAACCGCCGCGAACACTGCCCTCTCGCGCCAGGCACAAAAAAAGGCGAGGCCGCAGCCTCGCCAAAAGGTGCTGGCCTCAATCGTAATAAGGAAGCTTACGATCGACACCGTTGATATTGACCAGCACAAAGCCCGTCGGCGTAGTTTTATTGGTCGGCGTACCTGCTGCCGTCGCGACGGTAAGCACGCCTTTCTCGTTAGCCCCAATACCCGCGACGCCATTGTGCAGGCCAAAGCGCGCCGCCGGTTTGAGGGTGCCCATTTTGGTGGTATCCGTCACCACCGAGAAGTCAGGCTGGAACAGCGAGCAGGAGCCAGCTTCAAAACGCGTCGGACCGGTGGTCTTCAGGTTAATCAGCGTGTCGCCGCTGTTGGCGCGCAGCTTCACCCATACCACGGCATACGTGGTGCCGACGCGGCTGTAGCGAATATCCAGCACCGCCGGCTGCCCCATATGGCAGGCGTCAGCCCATACCGTTTCCAGCCGCTGCAGGTTAATCCACGTTTTCCCGGTGCCCGCCAGATTGACCGGCGAGGCGGCCGTTCCGGTTGGCTGGGTGGCGTCGGCTTTACCAATCAGCTCCATCACCCACTGCTGATTCGCCGTCGGAAAGAACAGCTGGCCGAGGCGATACCAGTTATCGGTGTCGGTATTGTTGGTGACTTTGTGGCCGCTGTAGTAGCCCGCGCGGAATGAGCCGGTGATCAGCGTGCCGTGATGCTCTTCACGGCGATAGCCGTAGTCAAAAGTCGACAGCCAGCGCGTGCCGGCCATATCGTTCGAGATTTTCGCCCCGGACTGCAGGCCAATCTGGCGCATGATGACGCGCGCATTATTGAGATTGAACGGCGTGCCGCAATCCTCAATGTTCAGCGTATCAATGCTCCAGGCACCGTCCGACAGATCGCCCGGATTACGCGTGTGCTCAATCCACACGTTACGCATGATGCCCTGCGTCACGCGCGGCATGTACAGCGTGGCGTCGCCATAGCCGGTCTGGAAGTTACAGTTGCAGATCTCGATAGCCGTTGAGTGGTCCCACTTGCCGTTTGGCGAGTTCGACCAGCCAATGTCAAACACCCGGCCATAGGTCCACAGCGTGTAGATCTGGTCAAATTTACTGTCGAGCGTATCCAGCGCTTTAATCACCGTGCCGCCGCTGTTTTGCGCGCGGAAACAGTAAATATTTAACGTGGTGCCTTCGATGCAGGTGTTTTCGAAGAACGGCTGCACGTTGGTACACATCTCGGCGGTAATGGTACCTTTGTTGGTGGTGACGTCGGCCGATGCCTGACCGTGCCAGGTGATGCCTTTGATCGCGGTCCGCCGTGCCTTCACTTTGAACACCGTGTTGGCACTTTTGTCGGAGATGATGGTGGTGCGCGGCAGCGAACCCAGCTCCACGTCATCCCCCTGCAGGCCAAAAAAGGCGATCTCGGTGGCGCTGATGTCGATCGGGTTGATCAGGAATTTACCGCCCGGGAAACGCACCGGCAGGTCACGGATATTACCGCTGTAACCCTGCGTCCATGCCAGCATGCGGTTAAAGGCGTCGGTATCGTTGGCGTAACCGTCCCCTTTCGCGCCAAAGTGGTAGACGTTGACGTCAGCCGGATCGTTGATCACGCGTTTCCAGTAAAAGCCATTGCCGACCGCCAGCGTACCGCCGTCATCGGCGGCCGTGGTGGTGCCGATAAAGCCGGTGAAATCACCGCCGCCACGGAAGGTAGAGTCCGGGTTGTAGCGGCGCAGGAACGCCAGGTCGCCGTTTTTGGCCGGCACAGTGGTACGCAGTTCAGCAAAAGAATTAACTTCGATCATCTTAGCCTCCTCGGCATTTCAGGTTTGCAATACAAAGCGAGAGAACAGCGTCAGTGCGCCGCCGGGCGGCAGTGCTGGTCCCAGAGATCGTTGTGGTTGTTGATGGCGCGCACGGTGCGAATGTCCATGCGTTCGGCGTCATTGCCGTGGGTGTAAATCGGGGAAAATAACGAACAGGCGGAGTCGATAACGACGGGCGCCTCAGGGTTGGTGGTATTTCGACTGCTGCAGCTTGTCACGAGCAGCAGCGTCATCAAGATTACCGTTGCGGGTTTCCACACGTCTGGCCTCCTCACGCAGCTGTTGCTGCTGCTGATTAACTTCAACCGCCTGCGCGGCGGTCTTTTCGGCCTGCGCAACATCAGCTTTCGCCTGCTGCTGCACCTTGCCGATTTTTTTGCCGCCGGCGTAGCTGGCAATCAGCGCGGCAATCACGCCGCCAATCGCCGCCAGCCAGTGCCAGCTGCCGGCAAGCTGAGAAAGAAGAAAGCTCATGGTTTGTCCTCCAGCGTTTTTCTCTGCTCCACCAGGTTCTTCTGACGCACGAACTGCGCCAGTACGCCCATCGCCACCATGAAGGCACCGATCAGGCCGAGATAGTTGTGCGGCAGAATCTCTTTGATATCCGCCGGCAGCGCGTTCCATGCATCCAGCGCTGACGAGGGAAACGACTGCACCCAGGCGCTGAGCATCGAACCCAGCGACGCCAGCCACACCGACCAGGTTTTAAACAGCAGGCGCGCGTGTTTAACAAACTCCAGCGTGGTGAAGCGCTGCAGCAACAGCAGCAGGATGATGGCCGCCAGCACGGCGATAACGAACAACAGCCAGCGCATGTTCATAACAGCCCCCGATAAATGTCGTAGGTGCCCGTGCGCATCACTTCGGCATGACGCCGGGCGCGCCCCGCAGTTTGCCGTGCCCACAGGCTATCGAGCATGGCGTTCGCCGCCGCGTCGAAATCGCGTTGCGTCACCGCGGTGAGCATGCCGCGAAACAGCGCCAGACCGTCGACGCCCATCTGATAGGCCATGCTGATCAGCACATCGCTGCGCGCCTCGTTGCATTGACTCAGTGCCTGCTGCACCAGCGCGCGCTGCTGCATCTCCTGCACCTTGCCCTCAACGATGCACTGCTTCCACACGTCGCCAACGCGGCGCGGCACGCGGAAGATATAGTGGCTGAGCGACGCGCCTTTCGGCCCGATGCGAATACCGCCCGCAACGGTGGGAAACCCCTGCGTGTCGAGGTAAGGCGCTTCGCGGTATCCCTCTTCGAAATTCAAAATGGCAATGATTTGGCTCATAACGGTTCCTCTTTGACGGGCGCAACGGCATGAAAAGCTGCGCAAATAACCACAACACATAAATCTCGCTGATCGGTTGCGCCGGGCGACAGGCAGCCGTTAAGCGCAACGCTCAAGCGCAACTAAACAGTGAGGAAAGGTGAAACGTTCCGTTCAGAACTGGGAAAACAGCAGAGAATTAACGCACGGCGTACAGATGAACGTGGGGCAAACAGCAGTTATCAAAGCTGGGGTTGTCGTTGCAGGGCCGCGTGGGCGCCAGTACTGCGCGGTCTACCCGGGAGCGGATTTCCCGCTGGCAGATGCGCTCGGCGGTGCGCAGGGTGATCTCATCACACTCCAGGCCCAGGGCACTGTCGATGCTGCGCTTCAGGCGGCTGAGCGGCTGACGCCGCCGGTGGCGACGGGTGCGCGCGTTTCCGCTAAAGACTGATTTGCCATATTGAATAATCGCCATAACTCCTCCTGTGAATGAGTCTTTGGCGATGGGGTGGTGAGCACGGCGATTCGGCACAGACCGGGACGTCCGTGGCCCCTCTGCAATCACCCGCAACTGGCTTGCCCGGCCGTAAAAAACGGCCAGGCGTAAGCAGAGGAGAGTGAAAGCAGAGGACAACTGACGACGCTGCTAAGTGCGTATCCACCCCATCCCAAAATTCACTGACTTTGGGTGGGTTGTCTCGCGCTTGTGCAGCGCCTCAATTGTTTAAGAGCGGGCTCATCCGGGAGCAGAGATGTCGTCCATCTATGGTCAAATTATTAACAGGTTCTAATGCATTGGCAAACACTGACAGTTAATTTTTTATTTACCGACAGTTAAATTTTTGATTTCAGCCGGATTATTTTTTTTGCCGGTTAGCACACTGCTGCTCAGCCCAGAATCTGATAGTCACGCGCTTGGCTCATGATGACGCGGGCAATCACCTGCAGCGACGCCGCTTCGTCCAGCGTCAGATACCAGGTCTCGTAGCGCTTATTGTCGGAGATCACCGCCACCTTCTTGTGCTGTAACTGCAGCCGCTTGAGGTAGAGCTGGTTGTCGAGATTGAACAGATAGATGCCGTCACCGTCGAAGCGGTGCACGCTGATATCGACGAACAGCTGATCGCGCGGAGCAAAAGTCCCGGCCATGGAGTCACTGTTCAGGGCAATCAGCCGGATATTTTCGGCCGGGCGGCCGTTAAACAGCACGCGCGCCTCATCCAGACCGTATTCAATTGCCTGAATGGTCTCGACCAGTTCGTCGCGCGCGACAATACCCTGTGCGCTGCGTTGCCCGATATCCAGACTTTCGACGCGGAACATGTGCTGCGGATCGATCAGGCGCTGACGGGCAAGCGCCACATCCGGTTTTTCCATGCCGAACTGTAGCCACTCCACGCGCACGCCTAACAGCTGGCTGAGCGCCAGCAGATTACTGTCATCCGGAATGGATTGCGCGTTAAACCATTTCCAGACCCCTGGAGTTGAGATCCTGCATCCCCGTTGTTGCAGTGCCTGAGCGACCTGTTTGTTCCGTCCATGTCCGACAATTCCCGCGCTCTCGCATGCGGCAATCAGCCTGGCAGTAAAAGCTTGTCTCGTACTCTCTTTTTTAACCATCAGTTAATAGTCTGCCATCAGTAAAAGACTGAATGTTATTTTCATTTTTGCTACCAGTTCATTTTATATTACCGCTAGTTTACTACCCAACTGCTTTTATCAATAAAGCTGGACGATCATTATCCTCTTCGCCCTGATGGAAACCAGTAATGAATCTCTGACAGCTTGTTCTGACAGGGGTTTTCAGGATTGTTCTGTAACGCTGAGACCAGCACCCACAGCAAAAAATGGGCGAAAAGCCGCAGGCGCGCCACAGATGACAGGAATAAAACGAAAAGCTCTGGAAATAACTGGATCGAAAGCGATCAAAAAGGGCACCGCGTCAGGTGCCCATTATGATGCCGGAGAGAAAACTAACGGCGCAGGGTATCGTCGCCCCAGCCAATCCATTTGTAGGTGGTGAGCGCTTCGAGGCCCATCGGACCGCGCGCATGCAGTTTCTGCGTACTGACCGCCACTTCAGCGCCGAGACCGAACTGGCCGCCGTCGGTAAAGCGGGTGCTGGCGTTGACGTACACCGCCGATGAGTCGACCTGATTCACGAAGCGATTGGCGTTGCCAATACTGCGCGTCAGAATACCGTCGGAGTGCTGGGTGCCGTGCGCGCGGATGTGCGCGACCGCTTCATCGAGGTCCGCCACCAGCTTGACGTTCAGATCGTTCGACAGCCACTCATCGTCGAATTGGTGCATCTGCACCGCCACCACGCTGGCCGGGCCCTGCTGCAGCAGCGCCAGCGCGTTTTCGTCGGCGTGCAGCGCAATGTTCTCCTGCGCCATACGCTGCAGAAACGCCGGAATGAAGCGTTCGGCCTGATCGCGATGAATCAGCAGGGTTTCCAGCGAGTTACAGGCGCTGGGACGCTGTTTCTTGGCGTTAACAATCACCTCCAGCGCGGCGTCCGTCTCCATGGTTTCGTCGAGATAGAGATGGCACACGCCGATACCGCCGGTGATCACCGGAATGGTGGAATTTTCGCGACACAGCTTGTGCAGCCCGGCACCGCCACGCGGGATCAGCATGTCAACGTAGCGATCGAGCTTCAGCAGCTGATTCACCAGTTCGCGATCCGGGTTCTCAATCGCCTGCACCGCTGCTGCCGGTAAACCATGCTCGATGAGCGCGTTCTGGATCACCCGCACCGTGGCAGCGTTGGTGCGGTAAGTCTCTTTGCCGCCGCGCAGAATCGCCGCGTTGCCGGTTTTCAGGCACAGTGACGCCACATCGACCGTGACGTTAGGGCGCGCTTCGTAGATCACGCCGATCACGCCGAGCGGCACGCGGCGTCGCTCAATGCGCAGACCGCTGTCGAGCTGTCCACCGTCAATCAGCTGACCAACCGGATCGGCCAGACGGCACACCTGACGCACGTCGTCCGCAATGCCTTTCAGACGCTGCGGATTGAGCGTCAGACGATCGAGCAGCGCCGCGCTCATGCCGTTATCGCGCGCATCGGCCAGATCCTGCTGGTTGGCCGCCAGAATGTCGGCACTTTCCGCTTCCAGCCGATCGGCGATGGTCAGCAGTACCTGATTTTTTTGTTCGGTGGAGAGCTCCGCCAGTTTGTACGACGCCTCACGCGCCGCTTTACCCATCTGTTCTAACATCATCCGCTCCTTAACTGACGATCATATCGTCGCGGTGCACCGCAACCGGGCCATATTCGTAACCGAGGATCTCACCAATCTCCTGACTGTGATGACCGGCGATCATGCGCATCGCATCGCTGTTATAGCGCGTGACGCCGTGGGCGATGTCGCGCCCCTGCAGGTTACGAATGCGGATCACTTCGCCGCGTGAGAAATTGCCCTGCACCTCGCGGACGCCTTTCGGCAACAGCGAGCTGCCGCGCTCCAGCACCGCCGCCAGCGCGCCGTCGTCAATAGTGATCTCGCCCGCCGGTGGCGCGCCGAAGATCCAGCGCTTGCGGTTTTCCAGCGGCGACTGCTGCGCGTGGAAACGCGTCCCGACCGGTTTACCGTGCAGCACATCCCCGATGACATCAGGGCGGCTGCCGGCCGCAATGATGACGTCAATGCCGGCGCGGCAGGCGACATCCGCCGCCTGCAGTTTGGTGGCCATGCCGCCGGTGCCCAGACCGGAGACGCTGCCGCCAGCCAGCGTGCGCAGCGCATCATCAATCTGATGCACATCGCTGATCAACTCTGCTTCGGGATTGGTGCGCGGATCGGCGGTAAACAGGCCCGGCTGATCGGTCAGCAGCAGCAGTTTATCGGCACCGCCGAGCATTGCCGCCAGCGCGGACAGGTTGTCATTGTCGCCAACCTTGATTTCCGCAGTTGCCACCGCGTCGTTCTCGTTAATCACCGGCACGATATGGTTGTCGAGCAGCGCGCGCAGCATATCGCGCGCGTAGAGGAAGCGTTCACGATCTTCCATGTCGGCGCGCGTCAGCAGCATCTGCCCGATATGGATACCGTAGATGGAGAACAGCTGCTCCCAAAGCTGGATTAAACGGCTCTGCCCCACCGCAGCCAGCAGCTGCTTTGAGGCGATGGTCGGTGGCAGTTCCGGGTAACCAAGGTGTTCGCGACCAGCGGCAATCGCGCCTGAGGTGACGATGATAATGCGATGACCGGCGGCGTGCAGTTGTGCACACTGCCGAACCAGCTCCACCATATGCGCCCGGTTCAGCCGGCGCGATCCGCCGGTGAGGACGCTGGTACCCAATTTGACCACCAGGGTCTGACTGCCACTCATGTTTTTCCTGCCATGTAAGAAAAAAATCTGCGAAGGGACGTTTTAACAGGAGTCAGCAAGGAAGCCAACAGCGGCAAGGGGAAAAGCACAAAAAACGCCTGACAAGCGGGTAGACCAAAAGTTCGCGATTAACAAGAAATCAGAAAAAATGTCATAAATCCTTCATTGCCAGTCGGTAAAACGTCCCGTGTTTTACAAACCTTTTCACGGGTACAACAAATTTTACTCATTGGGATTGATAGCAAAATGAAGAAAAGCACACTGGCACTCATCGTTTCCGCGCTGGCTCTGGCCTCAACCGCACAAGCCGCAGAAGTTTATAACAAAGACGGTAACAAACTGGATCTGTACGGTCGTGTGAAAGGCATGCACTACTTCAGCGACAACGCAGCCGCTGACGGCGACAAAACTTACATCCGTCTGGGCTTCAAAGGGCAGACGCAGATTAACGACCTGATGACCGGCTACGGTCAGTGGGAATATCAGTTCCAGGGTAACCGCGCAGAAACCAACACCGACGCTAACATCGGTAACAAAACCCGTCTGGGCTTTGCCGGTCTGAAGTTTGGTAACTACGGCTCTGTTGATTACGGTCGTAACTACGGCGTGGTTTACGATGTGCTGGCATGGACCGACGTGCTGCCAGAATTCGGTGGCGACAGCGCCTACACCGACACCTACATGCTGGGCCGTACTTCTGGCGTCGCCACTTACCGCAACAGCAATTTCTTCGGTCTGGTTGATGGCCTGCGTTTCGCGGTGCAGTATCAGGGCAAGAACGATTCCACCAGCGCCAACGGCCGTTCAGAGATTCCTAAGCAGAACGGCGACGGTTACGGTGCGTCACTGGGTTACACCCTCGGCGATAGCGGTGTCAGCCTGATGAGTGCGATCTCCTCTGCTGACCGTACCAACTCGCAGGACGTGGCGACCCGTCTGGGCCGTGGTGACAAAGCGGAAGCCTGGGGCGCGGGCATCAAATATGACGCGAACAGCATTTACCTGGCATCGACCTACTCTGAAACCCGTAACATGACGCCAATCACAGGCGGCGTGGCGAATAAAACGCAGAACTTTGAAGTGGTTGCGCAGTATCAGTTCGACTTCGGTCTGCGTCCATCGCTGGGCTACGTGCAGAGCAAAGGCAAAGACATTGAAGGCATTGGCGATGCGGACATCGTGAAATATGTCGACGTGGCGATGACGTACTACTTCAACAAAAACATGTCGGCCATGGTTGACTACAAAATCAACCAGCTGGATGACAACAACCCGCTGGGCATCAACAGCGATGACGTGGTGGCGGTCGGTCTGACCTACCAGTTCTAAGCGTCAGCATTACCCTGTCTGTGTCTGCAAAAAAAGAGCCGGCTCATCACCGGCTCTTTCTTATTCAGGTCTGACTCAGGTTCAGGCGCTGAGTTTAACCGGCTCTTCTTTGAACCCCGCCGCGGGCCTGAGATCAAGCTTAAACTCATGCAGCGTGGCTTTCAGGCGCTCGTGGAAATTACGCAGCGTGCTCTCCACTTTCTCATTGTTCTCTTTGCCCTTGATCGCGGCCACGCTCCAGTCGCCGTCTTTATCAAACAGGCCGAAGTGGTATTCGTAGGTGAAGTGATCTTCATAGGCGTTCAGCGTCATCCACCAGCCCCAGAACTCGCGGCTTTCCGGCGCCGGTTTGACGTTGACGCACGCCGCCAGGCAATCAAAGAAGAAACGCGTCTCTTCACACTGTCCTTCACGGATGTACGGCCCCAATTCGGTGAAGCGCTTAAGCAGGCGACTACGGGGGTGACCACTCGGTAACGTCATGCTAACTCTCTCCCTCAAATAAACCGTATAAAACGCAGCGCGGCGGCAAAACGCCACCGCACGTATTTTCCCGAAGATAAGTTGTAGCAGAGTCTGCGTATTTCGCCAGTTAGCGCTGCAACTGTTTTGCCAGCCAGTCGCAAATTTGATTGAGCGCCTTGTCAAAGCTGGCAAACACTGGCGTAGCGGGAATCGCCAGCGCCTTGCCCTGCGCCGAGGAGTTGACGATCAGCTGCGCCTCCTCTTCCGGGCTGAACAGATCGTTGGGCCAGTAAGCGGCCAGCATCGGCACCGGCGTCCGGCGACCCAGCAGGCCCTGCACTTTGAGCGAATAGCGGTTGAGCTCGATGCGCAGATTGCTGTCGGAGGTCGACGACATGCCCAGCCGGCTGGCCAGCATGTCCATATACATATCCGGCAGCTGCTGCTGGCGCTGCGCATCGACAAACACGTGATGCACCATCGGCCCGAGCGACGCCACCGCGCGCAGACGCGGCACCTCAAGGTAAGCCAGCCGCGTCGCCACGTTGGCGCCGAAGCGGTAACCAAACAGCGCCACGCGCGTGTGATCAATCCACGGCACGTTGCTCAGCTCGCGCAGCACCTGCTGATGCAACTGGCTGGTGTCCTGATTGAGCGTCCATTTGCTGCTGAAACCCACCGACGGCATATCCAGCGTCAGCATGGCGATGCCGCGCGGTGCCAGATAATCATGAAACAGCCGGTAATGGTCGCTCTGCAGCGAGTCGAGACCGCCGCACAGCAGCACGGTGGGATACGGCGCGCTGGCCTGCGCCGGCATATGCAGGAAGCCGGTGACCGGACTGCCGCCGCTGATGGGAAAGGTCAGGGATTTCAGCTCGCCGGGCAGGCGCTGGGTGGCTTCTTCATAAGCGCGATTCGCCAGCACCTGCGCCTGATCCGCCAGCTCATCGCCTTTAATGTAGGGATACGCGGCCAGGCTGTACAGACTGGCGGCATGCAGCCACTGCTGGCCGGCCTCATCGTGATCGGCGTTCTGCATTGCGCGCTGCTGCCACAGCGCCGCCTGCTTCGACCACTCATAGTTCCAGTTGCCGCCGCGATAGCCAATCACCGTGTCCAGCAGCGTTTCGTCGGTGTGTTCAAATTTACTGACGGCAATGCGCGCCAGCACTTCGCTGATCTCCTGCGGCGCCAGGCCGCGCCACGTCCACAGCAGCTTATTCAGCATGCGATACCAGCCGCGCTGGGTATCGCCTTCCAGGGCATTGTGCACCTGCGCCGTCGGGTGGTGCTGGCGATGCACCAGCGAGGAGGTTTCCGGGTGTTTGAAGCGGGGTTTGAACAGTTCTTCGCTGAGATTTTTCTCGGCCATCTTAAGCTTCTCCTGCGGCAGTCGCATAGATGGCTAAGAGTGTACTGCACCCGCCGCACGGGCGCGAGGCGCAGAAAGCACAACGCCCGGCATAACCGGGCGTTGTTTGCGTTGCATCAATCAGCTTTTTACAATCGGCGGAATGTACACCACGCCCATGTCCCACGGCTGCTCGATCCAGGTGTTCTGCGGAATATCGACAATGTAGTCGTCCACCAGCGCGCGGCCGGCCGGCTTAGCGAAGATGGTGCAGAAACGCGCTTTTGGATACATATCACGAATCGCCTGCGCGGTACCGCCGGTATCCACCAGATCGTCGATGACCACAAAACCTTCACCGTCGCCTTCTGCGCGCTTCAGCACTTTCATTTCACGCTGGTGATCGTGATCGTAGCTGGAGATGCACACGGTATCGACGTAGCGAATCCCCAGTTCACGCGCCAGCAGCGATGCCGGAACCAGACCACCGCGGCTGACCGCGATGATGCCTTTCCACTGTTCCACAGGAAGCAGGCGCTGGGCCAGTTTACGGGCATGAATCTGCAGCATGTCCCAGGTAACGACGTATTTTTCGCTCATAAAAGGAATCCCGGCCAATGAGATTGGCTTAAAAATATGCAAGGGGGAAAAGGTTGCGCGAGATTATAAGGATCTGACGCGTTAAAAACCAGCACCCGTCACATCGGTTGCAGGTTTTTAGCGCGCCCGATGGCGCACCCGGCAGGAAACAGTGATATTCTCTGGCCCATCACGTCAGATGTGCTGACGGCGATCTTTCACTGGAAACCCGCGTGCGAGCGGTATGTCCGCCGCGCTGACACAGGAGACGCGTTGTGTCTGAATTGTCTCAACTTTCCCCGCAGCCGCTGTGGGATATCTTCGCAAAAATCTGCTCTATTCCGCACCCTTCTTACCATGAAGAAGCGCTGGCCGAATACGTTGTTGGCTGGGCTAAAGAACAAGGTTTCTGGGTTGAACGCGATCAGGTCGGCAATATCCTGATTCGTAAACCTGCTACCGCAGGCATGGAAAACCGTACTCCGGTGGCGCTGCAGGCGCACCTCGATATGGTGCCGCAGAAGAACAATGACACGGTACACGACTTCACCAAAGACCCGATTCAGCCGTACGTTGATGGCGAGTGGGTGAAAGCGCGCGGCACCACGCTGGGTGCGGATAACGGTATCGGTATGGCCTCTGCGCTGGCGGTGCTGGCTGACAACAGCCTGACTCACGGTCCGCTGGAAGTGCTGCTGACCATGACCGAAGAGTCGGGCATGGACGGCGCCTTTGGTCTGCAGCCAAACTGGCTGCAGGCGGACATCCTGATCAACACCGACTCGGAAGAGGAAGGTGAGATCTACATGGGCTGCGCCGGTGGTATCGACTTTATCACTACCCTGCCGCTGAACCGCGAGGCCGTGCCTGCCGGTTTTGAAACCCTTAAGCTGACGCTGAAAGGTTTGAAAGGTGGCCACTCCGGCGCGGACATTCACCTCGGTCTCGGCAACGCCAACAAGCTGCTGGCGCGCTTCCTTGCCGTGCACGCTGCTGAGCTGGATATCCGTCTGATTGAGTTCACCGGCGGTACGCTGCGCAATGCGATTCCGCGCGAGGCGTTCGCTACGCTGGCCATCGACAGCCATAAAGTGGATGCGCTGAAGTCTGCTGCCGCCCACTTCCAGGCTACGCTGCAGAATGAGCTGGGCAGTAAAGAGAAGAACGTCGCCGTGCTGAGCGAGCCGCTGGCGCATCAGGGCCAGGCGCTGACCGCAGACAGCCGCGATCGCTTCATCAACCTGCTGAACAGCACGCCAAACGGTGTGATTCGCAACTCGGACGTGGCGAAAGGCGTGGTGGAAACCTCGCTTAACGTCGGCGTGGTCACCATGGAGCAGGACAGCGCCGAGATCATCTGCCTGATTCGCTCCCTGATCGACACCGGTAAAGATTGGGTGGTCGAAACCCTGACTTCGCTGGGTGCGCTGGCCGGGGCGAAAACCGCGCCGAAAGGCGGTTACCCGGGCTGGCAGCCGGATGCCGACTCGCCCATCATGGCGCTGACGCGTAAAACCTATGAAGCGCTGTTTGGTAAGACGCCAAACATTCAGGTGATTCACGCCGGTCTGGAGTGCGGTCTGTTCAAAAAACCGTATCCAGACATGGACATGGTGTCGATTGGGCCTACCATCACCGGTCCACACTCGCCGGACGAGCAGGTGCACATCGACAGCGTCGGTCTGTACTGGAAACTGCTGACCGCGCTGCTGAACGTGGTGCCGGAAAAAGCGTAACGCCGTTGCGATAAAAAAAATCCTGCCTCCGGGCAGGATTTTTTATTTACGGTAACGGTGCCGCGTCAGGCGACCGCGCTGTAGCTCTCGTCCAGCGGCAGCTCAGCCATTACAACCCCAGCACCAGCTGGCGCTCCAGCTGCGGATTTACCAGCGTGACGTGCAGCCCCACCAGCCGCACACCGCGTCCGGCGCGGCGTTCATCCCAGGCCTGACGCGCCACGGCGATCATGTCGTCTTTATTCAGCACCGGCCAGACATGCTCCTGGGTGGTGAGCTGGAAATCGTTGAACTTCAGCTTTACGCCCTGGCGTGCAATCTGCTTATCCGGGCGGATCGCGCTGAGACGGCGATCGAGCTCGGCGTAGAGAAAATCAATAATCTCCAGGCACTGCTCCCAGTGATGGATGTCCTCGCCCAGCGTACGCTCGACGCCCAGCGATTTGCGCTCGCGCTCCACCACCACGTCGCGATCGTCGATGCCGTTGCTGCGCTCCCACAGCACGCGGCCAAATTTTCCAAAGCGCTTCAGCAGCTGCGCCAGATCGGCCTGCTGTACGTCAGCGCAGGTGCGCAGCCCCATCTCTTCGAGCTTTTTGGTGGCCACTTTGCCAACGCCGGGAATCTTGCTCAGCGGCAGCGTCAGCAGAAAGTCCGGCATCGCCTGCGGCGTGATCACATACTGGCCGTCTGGCTTGTTCATGTCTGAGGCGATTTTGGCGAGGAACTTGATCGGCGCAATGCCGGCGGACGCGGTCAGGCCGGTTTCGCGCAGGATATCGGCGCGAATCGCCTGCGCCATCAGCGTGGCCGATCCCTGGCAGTGTTCACTGTCGGTGACGTCCAGGTAGGCTTCATCCAGCGACAATGGCTCAATCAGTGGCGTATAGCGGGTAAAGATGGCGCGAATCTGCTGCGAGGCTTCTTTATAGGCGTCAAAGCGGCCGGGCAGCAGTTTCAGATGGGGACAGAGGCGCAGCGCCGTGGCGGTCGGCATCGCGCTGCGCACACCGTATTTCCGCGCCGGATAGTTGGCGGTGCTGATTACGCCGCGCTGCACGCGGCTGCCGCCGATGGCAATCGGGATATCACGTAATGAAGGATCGTCGCGCATTTCCACTGCCGCGAAAAAGCAGTCCATATCGACATGAATGATTTTGCGCATACGCCCCTCCGGATACTGGATAAGTATACAGCAGAGAAAAACAACGGCAATATTTGTGGCGCGTGCGATTAAAGTTTACAAATTTGTGGTCGTATTCCCTTTAGGATTGCACCATTTTCTCGGACTCCGGCTTGATTAAACGCCAGACAATGATAATGTTGCGCTGCGGTAGCGGATATTTCCGATAATGCAATACAGTGACGCACTGCGTCAGCGTTCCTCTTCACTTCAAGGTACACACAGAATGGGCAGAATCGCATTATTGTTTGCGATGATTCTTATGCCGCTCCTGAGCTGGGCAATGACGCCTGAGCCAATGCAGCCGCTGGCTCCGGTGAGCAAAGAGTTAAAGAAACAATTACTGGGTACACCGGTATTTATTCAGATCTTCAAGGAAGAGCGTACGCTGGAACTGTACGGCAAAATCGGTAATGAATATCGTCTGCTGGACAGCTATCGCATCTGTAACTTCTCCGGCGGCCTCGGGCCGAAACGTCGTCAGGGCGATTTTAAAAGTCCGGAAGGCTTTTATAACGTGAAGATGAATCAGCTTAAGCCGGACAGCCGTTTTTATCGCGCCATCAATACCGGATTTCCGAATCAGTACGATCGCGCCAAAGGCTATAACGGTAACTATCTGATGATTCACGGCGATTGCGTGTCCGTGGGCTGCTATGCCATGACCAACGCATCGATGGATGAGATCTTCACTTACGTGAACGCCGCGCTGCGTAACGGTCAGCAGGATGTGCAGGTCAACATCTTCCCGTTCCGCATGACCGACAGCAACATGCAGCGTCATCGTTACTCGACTTACATCAGCTTCTGGCGTGAACTGCAGCCGGGCTATGCTTACTTCGCCAAATACCACGTGCCGCCAACGGTCAACGTGACGGCAACCGGTCAGTATGCGGTGAACAACACGCCGGTCATGACCACGCCGGAAGCGGCGTCGAAATCATTCCTGGCGCTCACCCAGGTAAAATAATGCCCACTCACCTGGCACGATGCGGTGCCAGGTTTCATTACCGGTCAGCGGCTGCGTCGCAATCACCGTCACCACGTCTTTCGGCGTGGTCTGCTGCAGAAAGTCAATCTCCACATCCTGATCGAGCAGCTTCGCTTTGCCAAACGGCGCGCGGCGCGTAATCCAGTACAGATTGGTTGAGCAGAAGGCCATCAGATAGCGTCCGTCAGACAGCAGCATATTGAACACGCCCTTCTGGCGCAGCTCTGTCGCCAGTTCCGCCACATAGCGAAACACCGCCGGCCAGTTGCCCGGCGTGCGCGGATAGCGCTCAGCCAGCTTATGCAGAATCCAGCAAAACGCTTTTTCGCTGTCGGTTTCGCCTACCGGACGGAAATGCCCGGTCTCCAGCTGGCGATAGCCCTTTAGCTGGCCGTTATGCGCGTAAGTCCAGTTGCGGCCCCACAGTTCGCGGGTAAACGGATGGGTATTTTCCAGTGACACCTGTCCGCGATTGGCCTGACGAATATGTGCCACCACCGAGTGCGACTTGATCGGATACTCCTGCACCAGGCGGGCAATCGGCGAGTTGTAGCTCGGCAGCGGATCTTTAAAGGTGCGGCAGCCTTTATCTTCGTAAAAGGTGATGCCCCAGCCATCTTTGTGCGGCCCGGTTGCACCGCCACGCTGCACCAGACCGGTAAAACTGAAACAGATATCCGTGGGGACATTGGCGCTCATCCCGAGCAATTCGCACATAGCAACCGCCTTATCAGAACCTCCCGCGGGCGCGGGAGGAGCACGTCATCACTTAACCATCTCTTTTTCGATTAACAGCATCAGGATGTGGATCACTTTGATGTGAATCTCCTGAATGCGATCGGCATATCCAAAGTGCGGCACGCGAATTTCGATATCGGCCGTACCGGCCATTTTGCCACCGTCTTTGCCGGTCAGGGTAATCACTTTCATGCCTTTGGCGCGCGCGGCTTCTACGGCTTTGATGATGTTGGCCGAGTTACCCGAAGTGGACAGCCCCAGCAGCACATCGCCCTCGCGCCCGACCGCCTCGATGTAGCGGGAGAACACATAGTCGTAGCCAAAATCGTTGCTGACGCAGGAGAGATGGCTGACATCCGAAATGGCGATGGCCGGATAGCCAGGACGATTTTCGCGGTAGCGCCCGGTCAGCTCCTCAGCGAAGTGCATGGCATCGCAGTGCGAGCCGCCGTTGCCGCAGGAGAGCACTTTGCCACCGGCTTTGAAGCTGTCGGCCAGCAGCACGGCTGCGCGCTGAATGGCGTGAATGTTGGCTTCATCACTCAGGAACTTATTGAGCGTATCGGCGGCTTCATTGAGTTCTGAGCGAATAATGTCCTGATACATAGGGATGTCCTTTAGAGGAAAATTGACCCAGCAAGTTTAACGGAATGGGCCAGAGCCGCAAAGCGCCCGCAGCAGGGAAAAGCGCGACGCCGCGCTGGCGTCCAATTGCCGGCGCGATTTTGTGAGTTCGGTTGTAATTGCGATGTAAACAGATTGATAAATTTCGTGCGCTGCTCTAAATCTTATCACTAACAGGTCAGACCTCTTACAACTTACGGAGCGGTTCATTATGTTGCTTGCCTCGATCATCGCGACGCTGGTGTTAATTAGCGCCCTCTTCTACCATCAGATTTCACTGCGGCTCAGCAGTGCGATTGTGCTGCTGTGGACCGCGGCACTGGCCGCCACCGGCCTGTGGACGCCGTGGCTGCTGCTGCCGCTGGCCATTATTCTGCTGCCTTTCAACCTGCCGGCGATGCGCCGCAGCATGTTCTCTAAGCCGGCTCTGCACAGCTTCCAGAAGGTGATGCCGCCGATGTCGCGCACCGAAAAAGAGGCGATCGACGCCGGTACCACCTGGTGGGAAGGCGATCTGTTTCGCGGCAAACCGGACTGGCAGAAACTGCACAACTATCCGCAGCCGCGCCTGACCGAAGACGAACAGGCGTTTCTGGATGGCCCGGTAGAAGAAGCCTGCCGCATGGCTAACGACTTCGAAATCACCCATGAAATGGCCGATCTGCCGCCGGAGCTGTGGGCTTACCTCAAGCAGCACCGCTTCTTTGCCATGATCATCAAAAAAGAGTACGGCGGTCTGGAGTTTTCCGCTTACGCGCAGGCGCGTGTGCTGCAAAAACTGGCAGGCGTGTCTGGGATCCTGGCGATCACCGTCGGCGTGCCGAACTCGCTGGGCCCGGGTGAACTGCTGCAGCATTACGGTACCGATGAGCAGAAAGATCACTACCTGCCACGCCTCGCGCGCGGCGATGAAATCCCCTGCTTTGCGCTGACCAGCCCGGAAGCGGGCTCCGACGCCGGCGCCATTCCGGATACCGGCGTGGTGTGTATGGGCGACTGGCAGGGCCAGCAGGTGCTGGGCATGCGTCTGACCTGGAACAAGCGCTACATTACCCTGGCACCGATTGCCACCGTGCTCGGCCTCGCCTTTAAGCTCTCCGACCCCGATCATCTGCTGGGCGAAACCGAAGAGCTGGGTATTACCTGTGCGCTGATCCCGACCCATACGCCAGGCGTTGAGATTGGCAGACGTCACTTCCCGCTGAACGTGCCGTTCCAGAACGGGCCGACGCGCGGCAAAGATATCTTTGTGCCGATCGATTACATCATCGGCGGTCCGGCCATGGCCGGTCAGGGCTGGCGCATGCTGGTTGAGTGCCTGTCGGTAGGACGCGGCATTACTCTGCCGTCTAACGCGACCGGCAGCCTGAAAAGCCTGGCGCTGGCGACCGGTGCCTACGCGCACATTCGCCGCCAGTTCAAAGTCTCTATCGGTAAAATGGAAGGGATTGAGGAGCCGCTGGCGCGCATCGCCGGTAACGCTTACGTGATGGACGCGGCGGCGACGCTGATCACCAGCGGCATTATGCTGGGCGAAAAACCGGCGGTGCTGTCAGCGATTGTCAAATACCACTGCACCCATCGCGGCCAGCGCGCCATCATTGATGCAATGGATATCGCCGGCGGTAAAGGCATCATGCTTGGCGAGAATAACTTCCTGGCGCGTGCCTATCAGGGCGCTCCAATCGCCATTACCGTTGAGGGCGCGAACATCCTGACGCGCAGCATGATTATCTTTGGCCAGGGCGCAATCCGCTGCCACCCGTGGGTGCTGGAAGAGATGAACGCCGCCGCGAAGAACGATCTCGTCGCCTTTGACCGCGCGCTGTTCAGCCATATCGGCCACGTCGGCAGCAACAAAGTACGCAGCCTGTGGCTTGGCCTGACCGGCGGCCGCACCAGCGCTACGCCAACCCGTGACGCGACCCGTCGCTACTATCAGCAGCTGAATCGCCTGAGCGCCAACCTTGCGCTGCTGTCAGATGTGTCGATGGCGGTGCTGGGCGGTAGCCTGAAACGTCGCGAACGTATTTCGGCACGCCTCGGCGATGTGCTGAGCCAGATGTATCTGGCATCCGCCACGCTGAAACGCTATGACGATGAAGGCCGCAACGAGGCGGATCTGCCGCTGGTGCACTGGGGCGTGCAGGATGCGCTGCATCAGGCGGAAGTGGCGATGGACGATCTGCTGCGCAACTTCCCGAATCGCCTGGTTGCGGGTGCGCTGCGGCTGGTGATTTTCGCCGGCGGCAAATACTGCCCGGCACCGTCCGATAAACTGGATCATAAGCTGGCCAAAATGCTGCAGCTGCCGTCCGCAACCCGCACCCGTCTGGGCCGTGGCCAGTATCTGACGCCGAGTGAGCACAACCCGGCCGGTCAGCTGGAGCAGGCGCTGCAGGATGTGATGGCGGCAGAAGTGATTCACGATCGTCTGTGTCAGCAGCAGAAAAAACACTTCTCCTTCACCCGGCTGGATGCGCTGGCCCAGCGCGCGCTGAAAGAAGGCTGGATTGACGAGAGTGAAGCGAAGGTGCTGACGCGGGCCGAAGCCAGCCGGCTGAAGGCCATTAACGTGGATGATTTTGCGCCCGAGGCGCTGGCGGTGGCCAAACCGGACAGCAAACCCAAACCGAGCGCCCGCCCCAGCGAAGCGGCGTAACCGCAAAAAGCCTCCAGCCGGAGGCTTTTTTTATAGCCTGCGGCAGCGGATAAGTGCACTCAGCGTATGTGCCAGCCACGTTTAGACGTCTAAGCGTCTCGATTGCCAAGTGTTAACATCCTGTTTATAGTGGCTGCAGCACAAGGTTACTCCGCAACGACATTCGCGCTTAAGGCACCCGATAATGACGCAGCCCAACCTGATCCCCGAGAGCAAACTACCGGCGCTCGGCACCACCATTTTTACCCAAATGAGCGCCCTTGCCGCCCAGCACAACGCCATCAACCTGTCACAGGGCTTTCCCGATTTTGACGGCCCGCGCTATTTGCAGCAGCGCCTGGCACATCACGTCAGCGAAGGCGCTAACCAATACGCGCCGATGATTGGCACCCTGCCGCTGCGCGAGGCGATCGCCGATAAAACCGCAGATATGTACGGTCATCGGCCGGATATCAACAGCGACATCACCGTGACGGCGGGCGCAACCGAAGCGCTGTATGCCGCGATCACCGCGCTGGTGCGGCCGGGCGACGAGGTGATCTGCTTTGATCCCAGCTACGACAGCTATGCGCCAGCGGTTCAGCTGGCCGGCGGCGTGCTGAAACGCATCGCGCTGCAGCCGCCCGCTTTTCAGGTCGACTGGCTGGCCTTCAGCAGCCTGCTCAGCGCGCGCACCCGGCTGGTGATCGTCAACACGCCGCATAATCCGTCCGCCACCGTGTGGCACGCCAGCGACTACGCCGCGCTGTGGCAGGCGATCGCCGGACAGGAAATTTATGTGCTCAGCGATGAAGTCTATGAGCACATCTGTTTTGATGAGCAGGGCCATGCCAGCGTGCTGGCACATGCCGACCTGCGTCAGCGCGCCATCGCAGTCTCATCCTTCGGCAAAACCTTTCATATGACCGGCTGGAAAGTGGGTTACTGCATCGCTCCGGCGGCGATCAGCGCCGAAATCCGCAAAGTGCATCAGTATCTCACCTTTTCAGTGAATACCCCGGCGCAGCTGGCGATTGCCGATATGCTGCGCCAGCAGCCGGAACATATTGATGAGCTGCCGGCCTTCTACCGCGCCCGGCGTGACCGTCTGATGCAGGCGCTGGCCGCCAGCCGGTTTAAGGTACTGCCGTGCGCCGGCACCTATTTCCTGCTGGTGGATTACAGCGCCATTTCCGATTTGGATGATGTCAGTTTCTGCCAGTGGTTAACCCGCGAAGTAGGCGTGGCGGCGATTCCGCTGTCGGTGTTCTGCGCGGACCCTTTCCCGCACAAGCTCATTCGCCTGTGCTTTGCTAAACAGGAAGCGACGCTCGACGCCGCTGCGGAGCGTTTATGTCAGCTTTAAAACTTACCGTATTACAGGAAACCCTGAGCTGGATGGATGGCGCGGCCAACCTGCGCCATTTTGATGAGGTATTGCAGGGCTTGACGGGCCGCGATGTCATCCTGCTGCCGGAGATGTTTACCACCGGCTTCGCCATGGAGGCGGCGGCCAGTTCGCTGCCGCAGGATCAGGTAGTGGCGTGGCTGCACGGTCATGCCAAAGCCCTGAATGCTCTGGTCGGCGGCAGCGCGGCGATTCAGAGCGACCAGGGCGCGGTAAACCGTTTCCTGCTGGTGGAGCCCGACGGCACGCTGCACCAGTACGACAAACGCCATCTGTTCCGCATGGCCAGTGAGCACCAGCACTATGTGCCCGGTGAAACGCGCAAGGTGTTCCACTGGCGCGGCTGGCGTATTCTGCCGCAGATTTGCTACGACCTGCGCTTCCCGGTGTTTTCGCGCAACCAGAATGATTACGATCTGGCGCTGTACGTCGCCAACTGGCCGGCACCGCGCGCGCTGCACTGGCAGGCGCTGCTGCTGGCGCGCGCCATTGAGAATCAGGCCTATGTAGCCGGGTGTAACCGCGTCGGCAGTGACGGCAATCAGCATCAATACAGCGGCGACAGCCGGATCATCTCGCCGCAGGGTGAGATCCTCGCGGCCGCTGAACCCTTCGCCCGCGCGCGCCTCGACGCCGAGTTATCACTGGAGGCGCTGCAGGACTATCGCGAACGCTTCCCGGCCTGGCGCGACGCCGATGAATATACGCTGAAGTAATAAAAAACCCCGGCCAGGCCGGGGTTCGCGTTATTCACGTCAGTTGCTTACAGATCAAACCGGTCGAGGTTCATCACTTTGGTCCAGGCGGCCACGAAGTCGTTAACGAACTTCTGCTTCGCATCGCTGCTGGCGTAAACTTCCGCCAGCGCGCGCAGGATGGCGTTAGAACCAAACACCAGATCGGCGCGGGTGGCGCTGTACTTCACTTCTCCGCTCTGACGATCGCGGCCTTCGAACAGCTCAGCGCTCTCATCGGTGGCGCGCCATGCGGTGCGCATATCCAGCAGATTGATGAAGAAGTCGTTGCTCAGAACGCCCACGCGATCGGTAAACACGCCGTGCGCGCTGCCGTCGAAGTTGGTGCCCAGCACGCGCAGACCACCCAGCAGTACCGTCAGCTCTGGCGCGCTCAGCGTCAGCTGTTGCGCTTTGTCCAGCAGCAGGGTTTCGGTAGAAGAACCGCCCTGCACGCGGCGATAGTTGCGGAAACCATCGGCCAGCGGCTGCAATACGTTGAATGACTCGACATCCGTCTGGTCCTGACGCGCATCCACGCGGCCCGGCGTGAACGGCACCTGCACCGCGACGCCTGCCGCCGCTGCCGCCTGCTCAATCCCGACGCTGCCCGCCAGCACAATCACATCCGCCAGCGACGCTTTACCTGATTCCTGCTGAATCTTCTGCAGCACCGGCAGCACATCGCGGGTGACACTGGCGTTGACCGCCCAGCCGTTCTGCGGCGCCAGCGCCAGACGGGCACCGTTCGCACCGCCGCGTTTGTCGCCGCCACGGAAGGTGGAAGCGGACGCCCAGGCCGCAGAGACCAGCTGGCTGACGCTCAGACCCGAAGCGGCAATTTTCGCTTTCAGATCGGTGATGTCATCCGGCGTCGGCTGATGCGTGGCCTGCGGTAACGGATCCTGCCACAGCAGATCTTCCTTCGGCACTTCCGGACCGATGTAACGCGCTTTTGGCCCCATATCGCGGTGCGTCAGTTTGAACCAGGCACGGGCGAAGGCTTCGTTGAACGCCTGCGGATCGTTGAGGAAACGACGCGAAATCTTCCCGAACTCCGGATCGAAGCGCAGCGTCAGGTCGGTGACCAGCATGGTCGGCTTGCGTTTTTTCTCTGGATCGAACGGATCCGGGATAATCGCTTCGGCATCAACCGCTTCGAACTGAATCGCGCCCGCCGGGCTGTGCGTTTGTACCCACTCATATTTGAACAGGTTCTCGAAGAAGTAGTTGCTCCACTGCGTTGGGGTTTGCGTCCATACCACTTCCAGACCGGAAGTGATGGCATCGGCACCGGCACCGCTGCCGTAGCTGCTGTGCCAGCCCAGACCCTGCGCTTCCAGCGGCGAGGCTTCCGGATCGACGCCCACGTGGCTGGCCGCAGCGGCACCGTGCGTTTTACCCAGCGTGTGACCGCCGGCAATCAGCGCGACGATCTCTTCGTCGTTCATGCCCATGTTGCCAAAGGTGGCGCGAATCGCCGGTGCCGCCGAGCGCGGATCGCCGCTGGCTTCCGGACCTTCCGGGTTCACGTAGATCAGGCCCATTTCCGTCGCACCGAGCGGCGCGTTTGCCAGGCTTTCCGGATGGCGGTGCGCCAGCCATTCGGTCTCATGTCCCCAGTCCACGTCCATGTCCGGTTCCCAGACATCTTCACGACCGGCACCAAAGCCAAAGGTACGGAAGCCGGCGTTTTCCAGCGACACGTTACCGGCAAGAATGTAGAGATCCGCCCAGGAGATTTTCTGGCCATACTTCTGTTTCACCGGCCACAGCAGACGACGCGCTTTGTCGAGGCTGACGTTATCCGGCCAGGAGTTGAGCGGCGCAAAGCGCTGCTGACCACGCCCGGAACCGCCGCGACCGTCGATGGTGCGGTAGGTGCCGGCGCTGTGCCATGCCATACGGATAAACAAGCCGATGTAGCTGCCCCAGTCGGCAGGCCACCAGGATTGCGAGTCGGTCAGCAGCGCACGAATGTCGGCTTTCAGCGCGGCGTAATCCAGTTTGCTGAATTCTTCACGGTAGTTGAAAGTGTCACTGAGGGGGTTAGAACGGCTGGAATGCTGGTTTAACAGATCGACGCGCAGCATGTTTGGCCACCAGTCGCGGTTAGTGGTCCCGCTTCCGGCGCCACGCGCTAAAACGCTTTTCTCTTCCGATGCTCCATGATGAAAGGGGCATTTTCCTGAGGCGGCTGCATTATCATTATTTTCGGGCGTGCTCATTTCTCGGCTCCATTGGCTTCACGTTGTCCGGTTAAGATAACCGCACCGTGTTGCAGAATATATTTGGATGGACCGAAGGTTTTGATAGTTACTGGCTTTCAAGCGCGAGGTTTGTGATAGAGAGCACGAATTTCAGGGCGCAGATGTACACCTCATGATGGATCGGGTTATACCGGTGCGCATCAATGCGCACCCTACGTATCCGCACCACAACCTTACCGGGTCGCCATCATGACTAACGGTCACACAGGTGAGCAAAAATTGACAGCATCATGCCGGTGCGCATGAATGCGCACCCTACGGAACCGCATAACGATTTTTACAGGGACGCCATTTATGGCGACCTGGATTAACTCCCGCGGTAGGTCGACCACGACCACGGGGAAATGAGGAACGGCAGGTGATAATGGCTGCCGGCGGTGCCAATCACAAAATCAATCTGCGCGCTGACGTACAGCGCATCACGTCCGTCGGCGGCGAAATAGTCACCGATCTCCGCGGTTAAGCGATAGTGGCCCGGCGCCAGCGGTTCAGGCGTGAGATCTTTGATGCGCCCGTCGCTGTCGGTTTCGCCCTCGGCCACCGGCAGCCAGCCTTCAGGGCTGTTCTGCTCCAGCGACATCGCGACGCCAATCGCCGGTTTGCCCAGCGCGGTGTCGAGAATATGGGTGGTGATGGTGCTCATGTGATGCTCTCCTTAAGCCGTAACAGGGTAATTTCCCGCAGCTGCGCCAGCGCTTCCTGCTGCTCAGTCTCTTCATCATTGTTGAGCCTGCGCTGCAATTCCGCCAGCATCTGTTCACCGCTGCGCCCTTTGGCGCGAATCAGAAACACCCGGCCGAAGCGCTGCTCATAGCGCTCATTACCGGCCAGCATCGCCAGCTGCAGCGCGCCGTTAGCCTGCTGCATCGCTGCCTGTTCCTGCTGCGACAGCGCGGCCTCTTTGCCCGCGCCCTGCGCTTTTTCGCCGATGCGCGGATGGGCGCTCAGCGCCTGCTGCAAGGCGTCGCCCTGCCACGCCAGCGCCAGCTGTTGCGCCGTGGTGTACAGCGCCGTCAGGCTGGCGAACGGCCGCGCCGCCACCAGCGCCTGCTGCCAGGCGGGAATCGCCACGCAGTGGGCAATCGCCGCCTGCGCCTGCGCGGCGCTCGCCTGATTAAAATCGTTCAGATCCATTTCGCGGCTCCTTTAGCTGCGCGCCAGATCGCACACCGCCTGCAGATAGGCCTGCACGCCGAGCGCCACATCGGCCACCTGCACCGATTCCGCCGGATGATGGCTGATACCGCGATGGTTGCGCACAAACAGCATGCCCACCGGCCAGCGCTCAGCCATCGCGATCGCGTCGTGACCGGCTCCGCTCGGCAGCGCCAGACTGCGCCCCTGCACGGTTTCTACCGCATGGCTCAGCGCCTGCTGCAGCCGCGTATCACAGGCGGTGGCCGCGATGCGATAGTACTCGTTAGCGCTGAAGCTGAGCCCGCGCCGCAGCGCAATGGCTTCCGCCTGGGTCAGCAGGCTGGAGAGCAGACGTTCCAGCGGTTCATCCTGCGGTCCGCGCACGTCCAGCGACAGCTGCACCTCGCCGGGGATAACGTTAACGGCGCCCGGCAGACAGCTCAGCGTGCCCACCGTGGCCACCAGCTGCGCATCCTGATCCTGCGTGGCCTGTTCCACAAACACCATCCACTCTGCCGCTGCTGCCAGCGCGTCTTTGCGGTGCGTCATCGGCACCGTGCCGGCATGACCGGCCTCCCCGACAAAGCGGCAGTTAAGACGGCGCGCGCCGTTAATCGCCGTCACCACACCAAGCGCCAAATCGTCCTGTTCCAGACACGGTCCCTGCTCAATGTGCAGTTCGAGATAAGCCACAATGTCGCTCACCTCACGTGCCGCCTGCGGGATCAGCGCCGCGTCCAGGCCGAGGTCCTGCATCGCCTGCGCCACCGTAATACCGTTACCGTCCGGATGTGACACCCAGCTCTCCGGCCAGCTGCCGGTGAGGCCTCGGCTGCCAAGCAGCGTGATGCCAAAGCGCGTGCCCTCTTCATCGCCGAAGCCGACAATTTCAATCGCCAGCGGCAGGCGCTGCTGATGGTCGTGCAGCCACTGCACGGTTTCAATGGCGCTGAGCACGCCCAGCATGCCGTCGTAACGTCCGGCGTTGCGCACGGTATCGAGGTGCGAACCAAGCAGCAGCGCCGGTGCGCCCGGCTCCGCCGCTTCATAGCGACCGCAGATATTGCCGACCGCATCCTGCCAGGTGTGCATACCTGCCGCCTGCATCCACTCAGCAACGCGCGCGTTGGCGCGCACCTGCTCCGGCGACAGATAGACGCGGGTCAGCCCCTCTTCGCTCTCACTGATTGCTGCCAGCGCGTCACAGCGCGCCATCACCCGCGCCGCCGCTGACTGCGCCTCACCGGCGCTCATCAGGCTATGACTCATGCGTGGCTCCCGTAGTGGTCCCAGGCAGCCTGCAGCGCCGCGCCCTGAGTGGTGCGGAAACCGACGTGATTCAGCACGGACTCCAGCGCGCTCAGCGTCAGCATCACGCAATCTTTGCGCGCGTTGTAGCCCATGGTGCCGATGCGCCACACTTTGCCGTGCAGCGGACCGAACGAGGTGCCAATCTCAATGCCGAAATCGTCCAGCATCAATTTGCGTACCTGGTCGCCGTTAATGCCCTGCGGGATCACCACGCCAAGCACGTTATTCATCTTGTGTGTGAGATCGCCAAAGGTTTCCAGCCCCATGCCCTGAATACCTTTCAGCAGCGCATCACCGTGCAGCTTGTGACGCGCGATGCCGTTATCCAGCCCTTCCTGCAGGATCAGACGGGCACATTCGCGTGCGCCAAACAGCGCCGAGGTGGCTTCGGTATGGTGGTTGAGCCGCTCCGGTCCCCAGTAATCCATGATCATGCCGAGATCGAAGTAGTTGGAGTAGATCATCTCGTCGACGCCATCCTGATGTGCGTCGGTACGGATGCCCTGCTCCACGCACTTACGCTGGCGGATCACCGCTTCCATTTGCGGGCTCAGGGTGATCGGCGAGGTACCGGACGGACCGCCGAGGCATTTCTGCATGCCGGCAGAGACCGCATCCAGCCCCCAGGCATCGGTTTCCAGCGGGTTGCCGCCCAGCGATGCGGTGGCATCGGTGTACAACAGCACGCCGTACTGGCGACAAATCGCACCGAGCTGCTCCAGCGGTTGCAGCATAGTAGTCGAGGTATCGCCCTGCACCGTCAGCAGCAGGCGCGGTTTGACTTTTTTGATCGCATCTTCGATCTGATCCGGGGTAAATACCTCGCCCCACGGCACCTCAATGGTATGGACTTCCGCGCGGCAGCGACGGGCAATTTCGCACAGCAGATGGCCGAAGCGGCCGAACACCGGCACCAGCACTTTATCGCCCGGACGAATCGCCGACAGCAGGATGGCTTCGATACCGGCGCGTGAGGTGCCATCAATCAGCAGGGTCCAGCGGTTTTCAGTGCGGAATACGCCACGGTACAGCGCCATCACCTCGTTCATATAGTGCGTCATCGCCGGATCGTACTGCCCAAGCAGCTGGCTCGACATGGCGCGCAGCACGCGCGGGTCGGCGTTGATCGGGCCCGGTCCCATCAGCAGACGCTGTGGCGGATTGATTTGCGAGAACTGGCTGATATCCATGAGGGGTTCCTTATTATTCGGTTACAGACGCACGGTCGAAATAAACTGCTTCAGCTCGGCGGTTTGTGGATGTGCAAACAGCGTTTTGCTGTCGCCCTGCTCCCACACGCGTCCCTGATGCATAAACACCACGCGGTCGCCCACGTCGCGGGCGAAGTTCATTTCATGGGTGACGAGAATCAGCGTCATGCCTTCGGCGGCCAGCTGCTCCAGCACTTTCAGTACTTCACCCACCAGCTCCGGATCGAGCGCCGAGGTGATTTCGTCACAGAGTAAAACTTTTGGCTGCATCGCCAGCGCGCGGGCAATTGCCACGCGCTGCTGCTGACCGCCCGACAGGTTGGCCGGGTAGTAATTGAGGCGTTCGCCGAGCCCGACTTTTTCCAGCATCTGCGTAGCCAGCGTGCGGCACTCCGCCTCGCTCTTTTTCAGCACGCGGCGCGGTGCCAGCATCACGTTTTCCAGCGCGGTCATGTGCGGAAACAGGTTAAAGTTCTGAAACACCATGCCCACCGAGCGGCTGATTTCACGCGCCTGCGATTCACGATCGGTAATCGTCATGCCGCCCAGTTTAATGCTGCCTTCCTGATAACCTTCCAGCCCGTTCATGCAGCGCAGCAGGGTACTTTTACCGGAGCCGCTGCGGCCAATGATGGAGATCACTTCGCCGTTGTCGATATCCAGATCGACCCCTTTCAGTACGTGGTTATCACCGTAGTACTTCTGGACCTGATTAATGGTGATGAGCGGCATTGAATTTTTTCTCCAGGTACTGGCTGTAACGCGACAGCGGATAACACATCAGGAAGTAACCGAGCGCCACCAGGCCAAACACCTTGAAGGGCTGATACGTCACATTGTTGAGAATGGTGCCGGCTTTGGTCAGCTCGACAAAGCCGATAATCGATGCCAGCGCGGTGCCCTTGATCACCTGTACGGCAAAGCCAACGGTCGGCGCGATGGCGATGCGGATCGCCTGCGGTGCCACCACGCGATACAGCGTCTGGCCAAAGTTCAGGCCGAGGCAGCGCGACGCTTCCCACTGCCCTTTTGGCAGCGCGCGAATGCTGCCGTACCAGATATCCAGTAAAAACGCGCTGGTATACAGCGTCAGCGCCAGTGACGCCGCCGTCCAGGGCGCGACGTCGATGCCGAACAGGCCGACGCCGAAGAAGGCGAGAAACAGCTGCATCAGCAGTGGCGTGCCCTGAAACAGCTCGGTATAACAGCGAATCAGGCGGGTGAGCCAGCGACGCTGCAGCAGACGCAGAAACAGCAGCGGCAGTGTCACCAGCGTGCCGCCGAAAAAGGCCACCAGCGACAGCAAAATCGTCCAGCGCGCCGCCAGCAGCAGGTTGCGCAGGATGTCCCAGTCAGTAAACGTTGTCATGCCGGCTGCGCTCCAAACCATTTGCGACCCAGCGCCAGCAGCAGCTGACGCATGGCAATCGACAACGCCAGATAGATCAGCGTGGTCACCAGATAAACTTCAAAACTCAAAAAGGTGCGCGACTGAATCAGGTTGGCGGCAAACGTCAGCTCTTCATACGAGACCTGCGACACCACCGACGAGCCGAGCATCACAATGATGCACTGGCTGACCAGCGCCGGATAAATGCGCTGCAGCGAGGGCGGCAGCACCACGCGGATGAAGGTTTGCGTGCGGCTCAGCCCGAGCACGCGCCCCGCTTCCCACTGCCCGCGCGGCGTGACCTGGATACCGGCACGGATGATTTCAGTGCTATAGGCGCCAAGGTTAATCAGCATCGCCAGCAGCGCCGCTTCACCGGCCGTCAGTTTCAGCCCGAGATTAGGCAGACCAAACACGATAAAAAACAGCTGTACCACAAACGGCGTGTTGCGAATCAGCTCGACGTAGATGCCCCACAGGCGGCTGGCCCAGCCCGGTTTGCCGCTGCGCAGCGCCGCGCCGAGAATACCCAGTCCGACACCGCCCACCGTCGCCAGCACCGTAAGCTGCACCGTGACCCACAGTCCGGCCAGCAGCTCTGGCCAGTGCGGCCAGAGATCTGCAAAGTTAAGTTGCCCAATCATTGGCCGTTCCTGTTATGCGCCGAGGTTGGCAGGCAGCGGCGCTTTCAGCCACTCTTCCGACAGCTTGTTCAGCGTGCCGTCTTTAATACCCTGCTCAATTAGTGCGTTCACTTTCTCTTTCAGCGCTGGCTCATTCTTTTTCAGGCCGATAAAGCACGGTGAATCTTTCAGCATAAACTGCGGCACCGGGGCTTTTTCCGCGTTCTGGCGCGCAATCGCTGCGACCACCAGGTTTCCGGTGGCGACATACTGCACCTGACCGGAGAGATAGGCGGACAGCGTAGTGTTGTTATCTTCGTAGCGCTTCACCTGAGCATCTTTCGGGGCGACATCGCTCAGCACCATGTCCTCTACCGCACCGCGCGTCACGCCAATCGATTTACCGCTCAGCGCCGCCGCATCTTTCAGCGTCTCGCCTTTCGGGCCGAACACGCCGAGGAAGAACGGTGCGTAGGCGCGGCTGAAGTCGATCACTTTTTCGCGCTCGGCGTTTTTGCCCATGCTGGAGATCACCAGGTCGACCTTGTCGGTCTGCAGATACGGTACGCGGTTGGCGCTGGTCACCGGCACCAGCTGCAACTTCAGTTTCATCTGCTTCGCGAGGTATTTCGCCATGTCGATGTCATAGCCCTGCGGCTGCAGATCGGTACCGACCGAGCCAAACGGCGGGAAGTCCTGCGGCACCGCCACGCGAATCACGCCACGCTTTTGGATATCCTGCAGCTGATCGGCCATGGCGCTGCCTGCCTGCGCCAGCAGCAATGCTGCCCCTGCTACTGCCAGTAATACTTTGTTCATTATGCACCCCGGTGAGTTAATGGTGAAACAAAAGATTCTTGATAAATTGATTTGCAACTAATGTGCCAACCACAACGGGCAGCGAACGCAGCGGCTAAGCGGAGGATTTAAGGCGGTTAAGGGCGCATCATAACGGGGATCACCCCGTTAGCATACGCGATCAAAAAAGGTGCAAAGCACCAAAACGGTGCCCTTTAGCGGTGTTCCAGCTCGTCGAGCTGCTGGTAAAGATCGGCAATCTGATGGATGCGCTGACGCCCCTGCGACAGCATTTCGTGCAGCAGCGCGTTGGCCAGCAGGTTGATCAGGCTCATTGCCGAGGCGTAGCTGTCAAAGGCGGAAACGCTGTCGAGCGGTGCGCACAGCTGCCAGCGCGCCAGGGTGAGAATACCCTGCGCCTGCGGTTCGCACAGCACCAGCACCGGGATGCCGCTCTGCTGCAGCTGCTGCATCAGTGGACGAATGATGCGTGGCCGGCGGCGAAACGCCATCACCACCACCACATCTTCCGGCGTCATGTCCACCAGCTCTTCGCCCAGCGTCTGGCCTGGCTGTGGCAATACCTGCACCTGGGCACGCGCCTGTAGCAGCTGCTGACGCAGGTGCAGCGCCACCGGATACGCGTTGCGCATACCAATGATGAACACCCGCCGTGCGGCGCCCAGCGCGGCAATCACCTCGCTAAACTGCCGGGCGTCAATGCTGTTGACCCACTGCGTCAGGTTCGCCATCTCCTGCTTGTAATGGCGCGACAGCAGCGTGTTGCCCTGCACCGCGTCGCGATTATCGGTCAGCGGCATTCCGCTCTGGCGCAGGGTGCGCAGCTCATCACGCATGTCTTTGTATTTTTCATAGCCGAGGCGTTTGAACAGCCGACTCACCGTGGCCTTTGATACGCCGCTGAGCCGCGCCAGCTCAGCGCTGTTATAGCTAATCAGATCATCAAAATGGTCAAACACAAAGTCAGCAATGCGCTGCTCCTGCGGCGACAGTTGCGGATAGTGACTGCGAAGGCGTTCATCGAGCTGTTTCATCATCGGTCCTGTAACTTTCGTTTCATCACACGCTAGCATAAATCGATCCAGGCTGGCGTAACACCAAAACTGGAACGGCTCTTGCTTTACCAATGGTACAGACAGGTAGCGGCGCAATTTGTTGCGCTTGTTTTCCCTATCCAGCGCGCCAAATCGCGCCGCTACAAAAGAATAATCCGGGAACAGTTCATTATGATTCAAAGCAATATGGCCCCGATGGGCATGGCGGTGACGCCGCATCACCTTGCCAGTGAAAGCGCACTGGCGGTACTGCGTGAAGGCGGCAACGCGCTGGAAGCGATGGTGGCGGCCGCGGCGACCATCGCGGTGGTCTATCCGCACATGAATGGCCTTGGCGGCGACGGCTTCTGGCTGGTGGTGCCACCCAGCGGCGATCCAATTGCTATCGATGCCAGCGGTGCTGCCGGCTCGCTGGCGCACCCCGACTTCTATCACGGTGAGAGCCATATTCCGCATCGCGGCCCTAAAGCGGCACTGACGGTTGCCGGCACCGTCAGCGGCTGGCAGGAAGCGCTGACGCTGGCGCACGAACTGGGCGCGACGCCGCTGCCGCTGAGCCGTTTGCTGCGCGATGCGATTCGCTATGCGGCCGATGGCATTCCGGTCACCGCCTCGCAGGCGGCAGCGACGGCGGCAAAACAGCATGAGCTGCAACATCAGCCCGGTTTTGCCGCCACCTTTCTGCCTGATGGCGCACCGCCCACCGCCGGCAGTCGTTTTACCCAGCCGGCGCTGGCGCAGACGCTGAGCGTGCTGAGCGAGCAAGGGCTGGAGAGCTTTTATCGCGGTGAGCTGGCGCACCATCTGGCGCGCGAAATGGGCGCGCTCGGCATGCCGATTACGCTGGACGATTTACACCGGCAGCGTGCCCGGCGCTGCACGCCGCTGCACCTCGCGCACAGCGAAGGCGATATCTGGAACATGACGCCGCCAACGCAGGGGCTGGTATCGCTGGCGATCCTCGGGATCACCGATCGTCTGGCGATGGCCGACGCCAGTGAAGCACAGACGGTGCACCGCATCGTTGAAGCCACCAAACAGGCCTTTGCCCTGCGTGATCAACACATCACCGATCCGCGTCACATGGCGATTGATGTGCAGTCGCTGCTGAATGCCGATCATCTCGGCACGCTGGCCGCGCAGGTACAGGACGATCGCGCCGCGCCCTGGGGCACCGGACGCGGACCGGGCGATACCGTGTGGATGGGGGTGATGGACAGCAGCGGCCTGGCGGTCTCCTTTATCCAGAGCATTTACCACGAATTTGGCAGCGGCGTCGTGCTGCCCGGCACCGGTATTACCTGGCAAAACCGTGGCGCGGCGTTCAGCCTGCAGCCGGATCACCTGCTGACGCTGGCACCGGGCAAACAGCCGTTCCATACGCTCAATCCAGCGGCGGCACGCCTGAAAGATGGCCGCACGCTGGTGTACGGCTCGATGGGGGGTGATGGCCAGCCGCAAACCCAGGCGGCGATCTTTACCCGCTATGTCATTCAGGGCCAGCCGCTGCAGCAGGCGGTCAGCGCACCGCGCTGGCTGCTTGGCCGCACCTGGGGCCAATCCTCGGACTCCCTCAAGCTGGAGGCGCGCATCGCGCCTGAAACCGTGCAGCAACTGCGCGCGCTCGGTCATGAAGTCGAACTGCTGGCTGAATACAGTGAAGTGGTGGGCCACGCCGGCGCCATCGTCAGACACAACAATGGCATGCTGGAAGGCGCGTTTGATCCGCGCAGCAACGGCAGCGCTGCCGGTTTTTAACGGAGAAAATCATGAGTGCACAACCGGACTGGGCAACCTATATCGCCCAAATGGAGCAGATTCTGGCGCTGGAGCTGGACGACACGCGCCGCGCCGAGCTGCTAACGCAGTTTAACCGTATCGCCGCGATGGCGCAGCCGCTGATGGCGCTGCCGCTGGATGATCGCCTGGAAGTAGCGGGAGTATTTCATCCATGACGCTGGCAGCCTTATCGATAAGCCAGCTGCAGCAGGCACTGGCGCAGGGCGATCTCAGCGCGCGCGACATCGCACAACAGACGCTGGCTGCCATTGAACAGCATAACCCGGCCATTAAAGCCTGGACCGCCGTCACCGCGCAGCGCATGCTGCGGGAAGCCGATCGGCTGGATCAGCAGCGTCAGCGCGGCGAGCCGCTGCCGGTGCTGGCTGGCATTCCCTATGCGGTAAAAAACCTGTTTGACGTCGCCGGTCACAGCACGCTTGCCGGTGCCAGCCTGTTCAGCGAGCGGCCGGTGGCGCAGCAGGATGCGTGGGCGGTCTCTAAGCTGCAGCAGAGCGGCGCGCTGCTCTCCGGCATGCTGAATATGGACGCCTACGCCTACGGCTTTACCACCGAGAACACCCATTATGGTGCTACCCGCAACCCGCGCGATCTGTCGCGCGTGGCCGGCGGCTCATCTGGCGGTTCCGCTGCAGCCGTCGCTGCCGGGCTGGTGCACTTTTCACTCGGCACCGACACCAACGGCTCGATTCGCGTGCCTGCTTCGCTGTGCGGCATTTTCGGCCTGAAACCTACCTTTGGTCGTCTGTCGCGCAGCGGCAGCCATCCGTTTGTCGCCAGCCTCGACCACATCGGTCCGTTTGCCCGCTCGGTGGAAGATTTGAGTCTGGTCTACGATGCGCTGCAGGGCGGCGACGCCAGCGATGCGTTTCAGGCGGCGCGGCCTGCGGAACCGGTCAGTGACAGGCTCTCTGCTGGCAGCGAAAAGCTGCGCAGCGCGGTGCTGGGCGGCTTTTTTGCTGACTGGTGCAGCGATGAGGCGCGCGCGGCGGTGGCGGTAGCGGCCCGCGCGCTCGGCGCGACAGAAGAAGTGACGCTGCCCCAGGCCGAACTGGCGCGCTCGGCCGCGTTTATCATGACCGCCGCGGAAGGCGGCAATCACTATCTGCCGGCGCTGCGCACCCAGCCAGAACGCTTTGAGCCGAATTCACGTGAACGCCTGCTGGCTGGCGCGATGCTGCCCGCCGCGTGGTATGTGCAGGCCCAGCGTTTCCGCCGTCACTTCCAGCAGCAGGTGCTGCCGCTGTTCGACCATTACGACGTGCTGATCGCCCCGGCCACGCCCTGTACCGCCACCACCATCGGCCAGGAAACCATTCACATCAACGGTCAGGATTTGCCGACACGCGCCAGCATGGGCATGCTCACGCAGCCGATTTCGTTCCTCGGCCTGCCGGTGTGTAGCGTACCGCTGCTCACCGCCAGCGGCTTACCGATTGGCCTGCAACTGATTGCTGCGCCGTTTAACGAACAGCTGGCGCTGCGCGCCGCCTGGGCACTGCAGCAGCAGGGTGTGACGCTGCCACAAACCTCTTTTATGGATGCCTGAAGATGACACCTGAACATATCGATCGTCCGGCGATACTGGCTGAAGTCACCGCCGCGTTTTACCGCTACGAGCAGGCGCTGGTGAGCAATGATGTCGCCGTGCTGGACGAGTTGTTCTGGCACGATGCGCGTACGGTGCGACTCGGTGCGGGAGAGAATCTGTACGGGATTGACGAGATTCGCGCCTTTCGCGCGGCGCGTCCGTCAAAGGGGCTCGATCGCACGCTGCGCAATACGGTCATCACCACTTTTGGCGATGACTATGCGGTGTGCAGCACCGAGTTCACCCGCGAGGGCGTAGAGAAGATCGGCCGTCAGCAGCAGACCTGGGTACGGCTGCCGTGCGGCTGGCGCATCGTGGCAGCGCAGGTGAGTTTGATGAGCTGACGCAGGCGCGAGCGTTGCCCTCTCCTGGCAAGAGAGGGCAAAAACGACCTGATATCCGTGAAAGGTAAGGCCGCTTACGCAGCCGGATGCGTCTTCATCCAGTGATCGGCAATCTGCTGACGCGTGCACACCCACACCTTGTCGTGCTGCTGAATATGGTCGAGGAAACGCTGCAGCGCGCGGAATTTCCCCGGACGCCCCAGCAGACGGCAGTGCATGCCAATCGACATCATCTTCGGCGCCGTCGCGCCCTCTTCATACAGTACATCAAAGGTATCGCGCAGATAGGTATAGAACTGCTCGGCGGTGTTGAATCCCTGCGGCGTGGCGAAGCGCATGTCGTTGCACTCCAGCGTATAGGGAATGATCAGATGCGGCTTCACCGTGCCGTCCTGACAGGTGACCTGCGTCCAGAAGGGCAGATCGTCACCGTAGTAATCGCTGTCGTAGCTGAAGCCGCCCTGCTCGACCACCAGCCGCCGCGTATTGGGGCTGTCGCGCCCGGTATACCAGCCGGTGGGCGCTTTACCGAATAGCTCGGTGAGCACGTCCACTGCCTGCTGCATGTGCTGACGCTCGGTTTTGGCATCCATCCCCTGATAGTGAATCCAGCGCCAGCCGTGGCTGACCACATCGTAATCGGCGGCTTTGATGGCCTCGACAATCTGCGGATGCCGCGCCAGCGCCATCGCGACGCCAAAGATGGTCAGCGGCAGGCCGCGCTGCTGAAACTCCTGATGAATGCGCCAGAAACCGGCACGCGAGCCGTACTCATACAGGGAATCCATCGACATGTGGCGATCGGCATAGCTGGCGGCACCGATGATGTCGGAGAGAAACTGCTCAGAGCCCGCGTCACCGTGCAGCACATTGTTTTCAGCGCCCTCTTCATAATTGAGCACGAACTGCACCGCCACCCGCGCCTTACCCGGCCACTGCGCGTGCGGCGGCTGGCCCGCATAGCCAATCAGATCGCGCGGATAATTTTTGTTGAAGCTGTACTCTTTCTTTTCAGATACATCACTCATTCTGCAAGTTCCTGTCATCAGTCCTCAACCAGCCCTTAGTTTAGGTGCTGAAATGCCGCGCTGAGCGGTTTTTTAATCGGGTAAGCCAGATCGCCGTGTTTGCTGGTACCAAAGCCCAGCGCCAGTAATGACTCGACCATTTTCACCGCCGCACTGACGCCATCAATCACCGGCAGGCCCAGCTCTTTAGTCAGATCCTGTGCCAGCGACGCCATGCCGCCGCAGCCCAGCACAATCGCCCCGCTGCCATCTTCACGTTTCGCCTGCAGGCAGCGCTCGCGCACTTTCTCCTGCGCGACGCCGCTGCCGTCCTCAAGCGCCAGCACCGGCAGATCAATGGCGTGCAGCGCGGCACAGTGATGGCTGAATCCGTACTGCTGCAGCAGATGGCGGGCGATCACCAGCGTGCGCGGCAGCGTGGTGACAATCGAAAAACGCGTCGCCACCAGCGTCGCGGTGTGCATCGCCGCTTCGGCAATGCCAATCACCGGTCCGCTCGCCAGTTCGCGCGCCGCCAGCAGTCCCGGATCGCCAAAGCAGGCGATGATATGGCCGCTGACGCCCTGCTCTTTGCCGCGTTTTACCTGTTCCAGCACGCCCACCGCGGCAATCGCTTCATCAAAGTGTCCTTCAATAGAGGGCACGCCCTCGCTCGGGCACACCGCCACAATCTCCGTGCCAGGTGCGGCCACGGCGCGCGCCGCTGCACCGATGGTCGCCGTCATGGCGGCGCTGGTATTCGGGTTGATCACCTGGATCAGGCTCATGATGCCGCTCCTTTATGACCGGCAAATAACCGGGTGAAATCAGGCAGGGTTTCGCCGCTGCGTTCAAAGTGCAGGCTGGCGACGATATGTTCGAAGTGATGCTGCAGCGCCGTAGTTAACGCCGGCAGATCGTTTTGCCGCAGCAGATCCACCAGCCGATCGTGATGATCGCAACGACAGCCACGCTGCCACGGTGCACCGTAAGCGGCGATCACCAGTGAGGAGCGCTGCGTCAGGCGCGTCACCATGTCAGTCAGCACCTGGTTGCCGGAAATCGCCTGCAGCTGGATATGAAAAGCCGCAGACAGACGGATGGCGGCGGCCCCGTCATGCTGCTGGTGCGCCTGCTGCTCGTCGGCAATTAAGCCACTGAGCGCGGCGAGATGCGGCGGCTGCAGATGCGCCAGCACCGCCGGCAGATTGGCGCACTCCAGCAGGCTGCGCGTGGCGAAGATGTCGCGCGCTTCCTCCACGCCCGGCGTCGCCACCTGTGCACCACGTCTGGGCGACAGGGTGATCATTTGCACCGCCGCGAGGCGCTGCAGCACCTTACGAATGCCGGTACGGCTGACGCCAAACACCTCCGACAGCGCCTCTTCCGGCAATTTGCTGCCCGGCGGCAGCTGGTGCTCCACGATGGCGTTCAGCAACGCCTGATAGATAGGTTCGTCTCTGTCATTCAGATCGGCAGCCGTTTTCTGGCCTGTTTCACTCTTCATTACCCGCTCCGGCAAGTGACTGTATGCAGACATCGTATACGTGAAATTCATTTTTTGTATACAAGAAATCAATTCTGGCCTGGATCCTGCAATACCGTTTCACGCTGTCATTATTTTTCCATGAAGTTAAGAGGAGCAGGTTTCATGCCAAATCATTCTGAAGTGACCTCTGCGGTGGCCTCTGAAGCCAACGCCCATTACAGCCCGCGTCTGTGTAACGACGACCTGGCGCCGACCCGCAACCAGAGCTGGTCGTGGTACAACATTTTTTCGTTCTGGATGTCGGACGTGCACAGCATGGGGGGTTATGTAGTGGCGGCCAGCTTCTTCACCCTCGGTCTGGCCAGCTGGCAGGTGCTGCTGTGTCTGCTGGTGGGAATTTGCATCGTGCAGCTGTGCGCTAACCTGGTGGCGAAGCCGAGCCAGATGGCCGGCGTGCCTTATGCGGTGATTTCGCGTCAGGCATTTGGCGTGTTCGGGGCCAACATCCCGGCGGTGATCCGCGGGCTGATCGCCTTCGCCTGGTACGGTATTCAGACCTATCTGGCGGCGAATGCGCTGATGCTGGTGCTGCTGAAGTTCTATCCGTCGTTAAGCAGCATGACGCAGAGCAGCTGGCTCGGCCTGTCGCAGCTTGGCTGGTGCTGTTTCGGCGTCATGTGGCTGCTGCAGGCGATGGTGTTCTGGCACGGCATGAGCGCGATTAAACGCTTTATCGATATCGCCGGTCCGGCGGTCTACGTGGTGATGGTGGCGCTGGCGGGCTGGATTGTATACAAAACCGGTTTTGACGGTATCTCCTTCACCCTCGCCAGTAAATCACTGAGCGCGGGCGAGCAGACCTGGCAGATGATTACCGCGACCGCGCTGGTGGTCTCTTATTTCTCCGGTCCGCTGCTCAACTTTGGTGACTTCTCGCGCTACGGCAAAAGCATGGGTGAGATTCGCCGCGGCAACCGCTGGGGCCTGCCGTTCAACTTCCTGCTGTTTTCGATTGTGACCGTGGTCATCGTCTCGGGTACTCAGTCGCTGTTTGGCAAAATGATCACCGATCCGATTGAAACCGTGAGCATGGTAGGCAACGATGTAGCGGTCGCTATCGGGCTGCTGACCATGATTACCGCCACCATCGGCATCAATATCGTGGCGAACTTCGTTTCGCCAGCGTTTGATTTCTCTAACTGCTCACCGCAGAAGATCAGCTTCCGCGCCGGTGGCATGATTGCCGCCGTGGGTTCAGTGCTGCTGACGCCGTGGAATCTGTTCCAGTCGCCAGAGCTGATTCACTACACGCTGGATGTGCTGGGATCATTTATCGGACCGCTGTTTGGCATTCTGATCGCCGATTTCTACCTGATCAAACGCAGCAAGGTATACGTTGATGACCTGTTCAACGATACGCCAAAAGGCCGCTACTGGTACCGCGGCGGTTTCAATCCAAAAGCGATTGCTGCGCTGCTACCTTCCGTGGGTATTTGCCTGGTGATTAGCTTTATTCCTTCCCTGCACGCGGTGGCAAACTTCAGCTGGTTCATCGGCGTGGCGCTGGGCGCTGGCTGCTACCGCTGGCTGGCGCGCGCTGAACGTGAGGTGCCGCAAGCCACCTATCGTGCGGAAGTGGCGGTACAGAAGGATTAATGCGCTGGCGGTCGCCATGAATGGCGACCGTACGCCAGATGGGTATGATTTAGAAAAGCAAAAAGCCGATGCATTGCTGCATCGGCTTCTTTAAAGAGATTGGCGGAACGGACGGGGCTCGAACCCGCGACCCCCTGCGTGACAGGCAGGTATTCTAACCAACTGAACTACCGCTCCGCGCTTTGTTCCCCGTCGGGAACGAGGCGCATATTAATGGCAGCCTCATCCCTCGTCAACGCTTTTTGCAGGGGAATCTCTCGTTTGGCGGTTTTTTCAGCTTAACGACGCTTTTCCACGCAAAATCAGCGGCTTCAGGCGCGCCACAGGCAGCTGCCGCCCTTCTTTTGCACCAGATCGAGCCGGCTCTCATGCGCCATTATTTCTTCATCGCTGGCGCTAACCACGCGCAGGCCGGCGCCCGGACGAACGATGCGCTGTATATGCTCGCCTGCCACCTGATTGCTCTGCTCGCCTTCCATTGAAAACGCCAGCGAGGTCTGGCCGCCGGTCATGGTGAGGAACACTTCGGCCAGAATCTCGGCATCAAGCAAAGCGCCGTGCAGCGTACGTTTGCTGTTGTCGATCTCGAAACGGTTACACAGCGCATCCAGGCTGTTGCGTTTGCCCGGGAACATTTTACGCGCCATCGCCAGGCTATCGGTGATCTGACAGAAGGTTTCTGTCTTGCCGATGTCGCGCTGCAGCATGGCAAATTCGTAATCCATAAAGCCGATGTCGAACGAAGCGTTATGGATCACCAGCTCCGCGCCGCGAATGTAATCCAGGAATTCGTCGGCGATTTGCGCAAAGGTCGGTTTATCGGCTAGGAATTCATCGGCAATACCGTGTACGCCGAACGCTTCCGGATCCACCAGCCGATCGGGCTTGAGATACATATGAAAGTTGTTGCCGGTCAGGCGACGGTTGATCACCTCAACCGCACCGATTTCAATGATGCGATGTCCTTCGTAATGCACCCCGATCATGTTCATGCCGGTGGTTTCGGTATCGAGGACGATCTGGCGGTTATTTGCAGTGCTCATAGGACTCGTTTTATGTCAGACTTGGCGTTTTGTCAGAAGGAAGTCTACCAGAGATGCGCAAACAGGTAGAAATATTCACCGATGGATCCTGCTTGGGCAATCCCGGTCCCGGCGGCTACGGCGCCATTCTTCGCTACCGCCAGCACGAGAAATTATTCAGCGCCGGCTACCGCCTTACTACCAATAATCGCATGGAGCTGATGGCGGCCATTGTGGCACTGGAAGCGCTGACCCAGCCATGTGACGTGGTGCTCAGCACCGACAGCCAGTACGTGCGCCAGGGCATCACCAGCTGGATTCACAACTGGAAAAAGCGCGGCTGGAAAACCGCAGAAAAGAAGCCGGTGAAGAACGTTGATCTGTGGCAGCGACTCGACGCGGCGCTCAGTACCCATCAGATTCAGTGGGAGTGGGTAAAAGGCCATGCCGGTCATCCCGAAAACGAACGCTGTGATGAACTGGCACGCAGCGCTGCCGGCAATCCTTCCCTCGACGATATTGGCTATCAGGTTGAGTCCTGATCGCTGGCTTCACGAAACTGCCGCGTGGCATTGACCGCTGGCCGTAACTGGGTTTTGCCGGGCATCATCTTCACTTTGCCCGGCGTCAGCGGGAAGGTGCGCTTACGCGCAACCACGATATTCAGACAGCCCAGCGCCGGCAGGTGCGTGCTGATCATCTTCCCGCCCTGGCGGTGCCACGGCACCACCTGAAAACGCGTACGATACACCACTTCATAGTTGAGTAAGCTCAGCCAGTCGAGCAGGCGCACCTGGCTGAACATCCGTCCGCTCCACGGTGCGCGGCGCTGTAATCCGGGCAGGCCTTTACTGATGCCCAGCAGGCTGAACGGATTGAAGCCGCTAATAATCATCCAGCCGTCATCAATCAGTACACGATCCACTTCGCGCAGTACGCGGTGCGGATCCTGGCTCCAGGCCAGCGTGTGCGCCAGCAGACAGGCATCAATTGATTTGGACTCAAACGGCAACTGCGTTGCGCTGGCGATGACGTGCAGCCCATCGCCCTCATCGCCCACATTAACCTGATGCGATATGGCACACTGGCGGGTATTGATTTCTGCGCTGAGGCTGCCAATTTTAAGCATATGAAAGCCGTACAGCTTGCCGAGATACGGTTGCAGTTGCTGGGTTAACGCGTCGCGGAAATAGTCGCCCCAGGGCATATCCTGCCAGGAGCGCGGCGCAGTCAGGATTTGGCGTGTTTTCGCTGGCTTCATGCTCTACCATTTTCCTTTTTCTACGACCTGAGAGGTGTTTATGAATCTTACCAGTATTCCCGCGTTGCAGGATAACTACATCTGGACACTGAACGATGAGCAGGGACGCTGTCTGATCGTCGATCCGGGTGAAGCCCGGCCGGTGCTGGAAAAAATTCACGCCAATCACTGGCAGCCGCAGGCCATTCTGCTGACCCATCATCATCACGATCACGTGGGCGGCGTTAGCGAACTGCTGGAGCACTATCCACAACTTGAGGTTTATGGTCCGCAGGAGACCGCCGATAAAGGCGCGCGCACTATTCTCAGTGACGGTGATGAATTTACGCTGCTCGGGCTAAATTTCCGCGTCATCGCAACGCCTGGACACACTTTAGGACATATCTCATATTTCAGCTCACCTTATCTTTTCTGTGGCGATACGATGTTTTCGGGTGGCTGCGGACGACTATTCGAAGGCACTGCGCAGCAAATGTTTGAGTCGTTTCAGGCGCTTAATCAACTCCCTGCCGATACGCTTATCTGCTGTGCGCATGAATACACTTTATCCAATATGAAGTTTGCTGCGGCTATTCTGCCTCAGGACCCGAAAATTTTGGCAAGGTATCAGCAAATTAAGGACTTACGCGCAGAAAATCGCATTACTTTGCCAACAAAACTGGCGCTGGAGCGTGAAATAAATTTATTCCTGCGTACGCAAGATCCTGATTTGCAAAAGGCTTTAGGCATTAATGTGTCGTCGGCTCCGTTATGGCAGACTTTTGCCGATCTACGCGAGAAGAAAGACCGTTTTTGATATTTCTGGTTGTGTTGTGCCGGTCGCTAACGTATAGTTGCTCGTCTTTTAAGCGAACTATTGACACACACATGAAGGCTAAAGCGATATTACTCGCCTCGGTCTTGCTGGTTGGATGTCAGGCATCAAGGAATGACGCCAGTATCCCGGTACAGCATGCACAGAGTCTGTCTTCAGCTGGTCAAGGTGAAAATGGAAAGTACGGAGATCGCTTGTTGTCGCCGCGCTGGCAAGATGATGGAACCAGCCTCGCAGAAGACACTGATCTCTGGAATCACATTAGTGACGAGTTGAAGATGGGGATTCCGGAAAACCCGCGAATCCGCGAACAAAAAACAAAGTACTTAAAAAATAAGAGCTATCTCCACGATGTAACATTACGGGCAGAGCCGTACATGTACTGGATTGTCGAGCAGATACAGAAACGTAAAATGCCGATGGAACTGGTACTGCTACCCATAGTGGAGAGCGCTTTTGACCCACACGCAACCTCTTCTGCGAATGCCGCTGGCATCTGGCAGATCGTTGCGCAGACGGGCAAAAACTATGGTTTGAAACAGAACCAATGGTATGACGGACGCCGCGATGTGGTGGCCTCAACCAAAGTTGCGCTGGATATGATGCAGCGTCTGAACGGCATGTTTGACGGTGACTGGTTACTGACCATCGCCGCCTATAACAGCGGTGAAGGGCGTGTGCTGAAGGCGATGAAACAGAACAAGGCGCGCGGTAAGCCGACCGACTTCTGGCATTTATCGCTGCCACGCGAGACCACGGTTTACGTACCTAAAATGCTGGCCCTGAGTGATATTCTCAAGAACAGCAAGCGTTACGGTATTAAGCTGCCAACCGCGAATGAGAGCCGTGCACTGGCTCGCGTTGAAGTGGGACAGCAGATTGAACTGACGCAGGCCGCAGATATGGCCGGTATGTCGCTCAGCAAGCTGAAGACATTCAATGCCGGGTATAAAAACGGCACCACCGCGCCAAACGGACCGCACTATATTATGGTGCCTAAGTCCAACGTGGCTCAGCTGCGCAATTCACTGGCTTCCGGTGATATTGCTGCGGTACAGCCCGGCGAGCTGGCGAAAGTCAGCGCTGCAGGCAATAGCTATAAGGTTCGCAAAGGCGACACCTTATCGGGCATTGCCAGTAAGCTTGGTGTGAGCGTTAGTGCACTGAAGCAGCAGAATAACCTGCGCAGTGCGTCAGTACGCATCGGTCAGACACTGACCGTTGGCAGCAAAGCTGGCGCGTCGCAGCTGGCGGATAACGGCAACAGCATCACCTACCGTGTACGTAAGGGTGATTCTTTTGCCAGTATCGCCAAACGTCACGGTGTTAACACCAAAGACGTGATGCGCTGGAACAGTGACGCTAAAGACATTCAGCCCGGCGACAAGCTGACGCTGTTTGTGAAGAATAGCGCAACACCCGATACCTGATGCACCGAAAAGGCTGACTTTTGTCAGCCTTTTTCATTATTTACCTTTTCCCTTTCCCGCAGTCAGACACACTCACGCGTAAACCTCGTTATTTTCGCCGTTGCGCCATGCCTGTAGCGGTCTGAAGTGGTTTATTGAGCAGGATGCGCTTCAGCGCTGTGAATCATTCGCCTTTGGCGCGCCGCGCCTGGCTTAACGTTTAGCCGCGCCGGGACTGAATTCAACCAGCAGAGGATTATGGTCAGAGGCACGCGTCACCAGCACCGACGCCTCGCTGACTTTCATGTCGCGGTAAAAGACAAAGTCCAGCGGGCGGCCGAAGGCTTTGCGTCGATGATCATCAGTAAAGTTTACTTCGCGCAGCGCCATCTCACGGGCAAAGCGGTAGAGCGCATTCATACGCTGACGGCTCCAGGCATTGAAGTCGCCGGCCATGATCACCGGCCCGCGATGATGCTGGATTTGCTCGCCAATCGGCCCCAGCTGTTTGCTGTACACATCAACGCCGAGGCTGAAATTGACCGCATGAATGTTCACCACCATCAGCATTTCGCCGGTGGGAAGCGGATAGGCAGTGACCAGAGCGGATTTAGACAGCCTCAGTAGCGGCTCACGTTCACGCAGCGGACAGCAGTAGACCGGATGGGCAGAAGCCAGCGTCATGACGCCAGAGGGGTGTTGTGGCAGCACAAAGGCCGGTACCTGATCGGCCGCCAGATAATTACTGGTGGCGAACTGCACCAGTTCCGGTGTGGTCTGCGCCTCCTGCAGCAGTACCAGATGGGCATCTTTACCGAAGCCTTGCAGTACTGACATCCAGTCTGCCCGCTGCTGTTTGAAGATATTCCACACCAGCACGCGCAGGGTTGGGTCGGCTGGCAGCGGTGCACCGGGCGGTAACGCCTGCCCAAGATGCAGCATCGCCCCTGGCGGAAAAATCCGCTCAGCAGGCTGACCTGCTACATACCGCATTGCATAAGTTTTTTTTCGCACTGTCCCGCCTGGCTGATTTACGACTACAACTTCACCTGACTGTTATAGGGATTTTAGCGCGGGGTTTCAATTGCTGTTATTGATTGTCGGAATTCGCCTCACAGCCAGCAACGGCAACAGCCCGCCATGCGGCAGGCTGTTGTGCGGCTTATTCAGTAATGGCTGCCGTGCGCGGCTTATCCAGCTGGCCGCTGAGGCGGACCAGCAGCAGAGCCGCAAACACGATGACGGCACCCACCCATGGCGTCTGCGCCAGACCGTAATGTTCCACGATGTGACCGCCGACGGTTGAACCCAGTGCGATGCCAATATTAAAGGCCGCGATATTCAGCCCGGACGCGACATCAACTGCGCCTGGCGCATAGTGTTCAGCCTTTTGCACCACGTAAACCTGCAGGCCAGGTACGTTAGCAAAGGCAAAGACGCCCATCACCAGCACCGTGAGCAGCGCGAGGTAATGCATGCTGGCGGTGAACTGGAATACTACTAACAGAATGGCCAGCGCGATAAAAATCAGCGTCAGCGCCGGTACCGCACCGCGGCGATCGGCCAGCCTGCCGCCCCAGATATTCCCGATCGCCACCGCAATACCGTACCCCAGCAGCACGCCGCTGACGGCGGTCGGCGAGAAACCGGCCAGTGACTGCATCATCGGTGCCAGGAAGGTAAAGGTGGTAAAGATGCCACCGTAGCCCAGCGCAGTAATCGCGTAAATCAGCAGCAGACGCGGATTGATCATCACCGCGGCCTGTTGTGCCAGTGAAGTGGCAGGCGGCTGTGCGATGTTACGTGGTACCAGTATCATGCTGCTGACCAGTGCAATCACGCCCAGCAGAGAGACCGCCAGAAAACTTTCACGCCAGCCAAAATGCTGACCAATCAGTGTGCCAAGCGGTACGCCGGTGACCAGCGCCACGGTTAAGCCGCCAAACATGATGGCTATCGCACTGGCGGCCTTCTCTTTGCTTACCAGGCTGGTCGCAATGGTTGAGCCGACGGAGAAGAAAACACCGTGCGCCAGACCGGTCAGCAGACGCGCCATTACCAGCGTTTCATAGTTGGGTGCCAGCCAGGCCACCAGATTACCGACGGTAAACAGCGCCATCAGCCCCATCAGCAACTGCTTGCGCGGCAGCTTGCCGGTTAAAGCGGTCAGCACTGGCGCGCCGACGGCCACGCCAAGCGCGTAGATGGATACCAGCATCCCGGCAGAAGGTAACGTAATGCTGAGCTGTTCAGCGATGGTCGGAATCAGCCCGACGATAACAAACTCGGTGGTTCCGATAGCGAAGGCGCTGATGGTCAGCGCCCAGAGTGCAAGTGGCATGGTTGACTCCCAATAATGTTTTGATGGGCGCCATTATCGACTCGTGCTTTAATAACAAAAAGAAGCAAAGTAACAATAAACTTTTGCCTGAGGAGGCATAATGAAGGCATCTTCAGAGGAGTTAAAAGTCTTTATCGCTGTGGTAGAAAGTGGCAGTTTTAGCCGTGCAGCGGAGCAGTTACAGATGGCCAATTCAGCGGTGAGCCGCACGGTGAAGAAGCTGGAAAACAAGCTTGGCGTGTCGCTGCTGACGCGTACCACCCGTCAGCTGGCGCTGACTTATGAAGGCGAACTCTATTTCCGGCGCGTGCAGAAGCTGATCCTTGAGATGGCGACAGCAGAGAATGAGCTGATTGAGCGCCAGCAGGCGCCACAGGGCGTGCTGCGCATCGACGCGGCAACACCGGTGATCCTTAACCTGCTGATGCCGATGATTAAACCCTTTCGCGAACGCTATCCGGCGGTCACGCTATCGCTAATCTCTTCCGAAAGCTTTATCAACCTGATTGATCGTAAAGTGGATGTCGCTATTCGTGCCGGGGATTTAACCGACTCCACGCTGCGTGCCCGGCTGCTGTTCACCAGCTATCGTAAAATGGTCGCTACGCCAGCTTATCTGGCGAAATATGGTACGCCGGCGTCGGTGGAGGCGCTGGCACAGCATCAGTGCCTCGGTTTTGTCGAGACGCCTCGTCTTAATCGCTGGCCCGTGTCGGCCAATGGCAGCGATCTGTATGAAATTGATGCGGCGATGTCATCAAACAGCGGAGAGACGATTAAGCAGCTGTGCCTGAACGATCAGGGTATCGCCTGCCTGTCGGACTTTATGGTGAATGCGGAAATTGCGGCGGGCACTTTTGTTGAGGTGCTGGCGCACCAGTCGGTACCGGTTGAGATGCCTTTTAATGCGGTGTATTACAGCGATTTAGGGGTGAGCCAGCGCGTGCGGGCCTTTATTGATTTTCTCAGCGAGTGGGTCAGAGATCAGCCCTGGCGCGTGCAGGGCTGATGCATGGGAGAATTAATCCCAGTCTGGTGCCAGACCTTCCGGGCTGACCAGACGCTGCTGGCGATCCAGCGCGGCGATCTGCGCCATGTCGTCCGCATCCAGTTTCAGATCCTGCGCCGCCATATTGCTGGCCAGGTTCTCACGTTTGGTTGAGGAGGGGATCACGGCATAACCCAGTGCCAGTGCCCACGCCAGGACGACCTGCGCGGGTGTGGCCTGATGTTTCTGCGCAATCTGCTTTATCACCTGTTCTTTTAACGCTTCGCCATATACCAGCGTCATGTATGAAGTGATGTGAATGCCCTGCTGTTTCGCGAACTCCACGACCTGGCGATTTTGCAGGAACGGGTGCAGCTCAATCTGGTTGGTCGCAATGTTCTCTGCGCCCACAGCGGCAATGGCCTCTTTCATCAGGGCAATCGGGAAGTTAGAGATACCAATCTGACGCGTCAGTCCCGCCTCTTTCGCCGCCATCAATGCCTGCATGCTCTCTTTGACCGATACCGCTGCACCCGGCGATGGCCAGTGAATTAGCGTCAAATCGACATAGTCGGTACGCAGTTTCGCCAGGCTCTGCTGTAGGCTGGGGATCAGTTTGTCGGCGGCGAGATTCTCAATCCAGATTTTAGTGGTGATAAACAGCTCATCACGTGCCACGCCGCTTTCGGCAATAGCCTGACCTACGGCAGCTTCGTTTTCATAAATTTGAGCGGTATCGATGGTGCGATAACCGAGTTCCAGTGCGGTTTTCACTGAATGAATAACGACATCGTCCTGCAGACGAAATGTTCCTAAACCAAAAGCGGGGATTGTCATGTTTTCCTCATCATTGCGTTGAATGTTGCGATGAGGCGTATTTTGGCAGGATTATTGTTGCTGAAAAATCCGCTTATGAGCAGAGGAATTTTGCGTTTTACTCAACAATGTCGGGTTTTTAGCGGACATGAAAAAGCCCTGACTTCACAGTCAGGGCTTCTCAATTTAAGTGGCGGAACGGACGGGGCTCGAACCCGCGACCCCCTGCGTGACAGGCAGGTATTCTAACCAACTGAACTACCGCTCCACCGATTCTGTACTGATATCAGACCGTCGCTGATTTCAGGTGTTTCGCCCTTTCCGCGTCACCGGGAAGGTCATGACCCGATTAGGGGTCTTAAATTGATGCCTGGCAGTTCCCTACTCTCGCATGGGGAGGCCCCACACTACCATCGGCGCTACGGCGTTTCACTTCTGAGTTCGGCATGGGGTCAGGTGGGACCACCGCGCTGTTGCCGCCAGGCAAATTCTGTTTTCGTCCGCGTCTTTCGCGCTCTGACTGCGTTGCCCCGCTCGCGCCGCTCAGTCACATACTCGTGTATGCTCCTTCACGTCGTCTCGCGTGCCGCCTTGTCACAGCACAAAATCCACTGGACGTAATCCGGTGAACAAAGCTGAAAATTCTTTCGGTCTCTCAGACCAAAACGCCTCTGGCGTTGTAAGGTTAAGCCTCACGGGTCATTAGTACCGGTTAGCTCAACGCATCGCTGCGCTTACACACCCGGCCTATCAACGTCGTCGTCTTCAACGTCCCTTCAGGACCCTCAAGGGGTCAGGGAGAACTCATCTCGGGGCAAGTTTCGTGCTTAGATGCTTTCAGCACTTATCTCTTCCGCACTTAGCTACCGGGCAGTGCCATTGGCATGACAACCCGAACACCAGCGGTGCGTTCACTC
>NZ_POWN01000008.1:0-232611 GCF_002928355.1 Pantoea sp. ICBG 828
TTACGCTTTCCTCCTTCAGAGTCAAACACTTTTTTCAGCGTTTTTCTCCGGCGGGGTGAATCGCTTCACGCCCTGCTGAGCCGTCTGCGTTGCCGCTTTGCCGTCTCAGTGGTGGCGCATTATAGGGAGTTAATTCTGGCTGACAAGGGTTTATTGCAAAAAAATGATCGTTCGGCCTAAATTTCACCACTACGCGTTATTTTGCGGCAATTTGCCTGGTAACTGTGCGAAATCCTGGGCAAAACGCGTGACTTTCTCCCAGTCGGTGTATTCAACTTCCTTCGATGTATCCGTTTCGCCGCCGGTCATACGCATAATGAACTGAATCATGATGCGATCGAACCAGCGATAGCGTGGATAGCGCAGCGCACCGGCAAACACCGCACAGCGATCCGGTTGCCACGGTGACTGCGCCAGGAATTTACGCGTATAGGCATTGGTTTCCGGCGTGCACTTATCGGCTTTGCGCGCAGTAAGATTGACGCTGAAAAAGCCGCTGACGCGCTGCTGCAGTGCCGCCTTATATTGCGTGACGAATTTCATCAGCTCGGGCTGGAAGTGACCATAGCGAATCGAGGCGCCAATCAGCACGCGATCATACTGTGCCCACTCCACCTGCGATGCCTGCGCCAGATCCAGCACATCACACAGCTGCTGCGGTGTCAGCGTGCGGGCAATACGCGCCGCGATTTCACGGGTTTGCCCGTCACGGCTGGAATAAAGAATTAACGCTTTCATCACTCATTCCTGTTTTATTATTCGCGCCAGAAGGTGGGCGTGAACAGCACCAGCAGCGTGAACACTTCAAGGCGTCCAAACAGCATGGTGGAGATTAAAATCCACTTGGCGACATCATTCATCGACGTGAAGTTATCTGCCACCACACCCAGACCCGGGCCAAGGTTATTCAGCGTTGCCGCCACCGCGGCGAAGGCCGAGAAGTCATCCACACCGGTGGCGATAATCGCCAGCATGCTGACCAGAAACACCAGCGCGTAAGCCGAGAAAAAGCCCCACACCGCTTCGAGAATACGTTCCGGCAGCGCACGGTTCCCCAGTTTAATGGTATAGACCGCATTGGGATGCACCAGGCGTTTCAGTTCGCGCGACCCCTGCTTGCACAGCAGCAGAATACGAATCACCTTCAGGCCACCGCCAGTCGAACCCGCCATACCGCCGATAAAGGCTGAACACAGCAGCAGCACCGGCAGGAACAGCGGCCAGCGCGCAATACTGTCGGTGGTAAAGCCCGCCGTCGTCGCCATCGATACCACCTGGAAAAACGCCTGATTGAGGGTTTGCCAGCCGCTGGAATAGACATTATGGAACCACAGCACCAGGGTACAAATCAGCACCAGCGTCAGCTGCACGCCAATGAACATGCGGAATTCCGGATCGCGCCAGTAGACTTTCAGGTTTCGCCCGCTGAGCAACGAGAAGTGCAGGCCGTAGTTACAGCCGGAGATCAGCAGGAAAATCGCCACGATGGTATTAATGGTCGGGCTATTGAAGTAGCCGATGCTGGCATCATGGGTAGAAAAACCGCCGATGGCGATGGTCGAGAAGCTGTGGCCGATAGCATCAAACATCGGCATGCCCGCCAGCCACAGCGCCAGCGCACAGGCCACCGTCAGCAGCACATAAATCAGCCACAGGGTTTTCGCCGTTTCGGCAATGCGCGGGCGCATTTTGTTATCTTTCAGCGGTCCCGGCATCTCGGCGCGATACAGCTGCATACCGCCGACGCCAAGAATCGGCAGAATGGCCACCGCCAGCACAATGATCCCCATACCGCCAAGCCACTGCAGCATCTGACGATAGAACAGAATCGCTTTCGGCAGCGAGTCGAGCCCCACCAACGTGGTGGCTCCGGTGGTGGTTAAGCCCGAGAAGGATTCGAAGAAGGCGTCGGTCACTGACAGATGTGGCTGCTCGGCGAAGATAAACGGCATTGCCCCCACGCTGCCCAGTACGGTCCAGAACAGCACCACAATCAGAAAGCCTTCACGCGGTTTCAGCTCACTTTTTTGTTTGCGGTTGGGCCACCACAGCAGCGAACCGATGACGATCGCCATCATAAACGTCTGACTGAACGCGCGCCCGGCACCGTCGCGATAAATCAGGGCCACTAAGCCTGGCAGGATCATGGTTACCGAGAACAGAATCACCAGCAGGCCCACGATGCGGGTAATGGCGCGAAAATGCATTCAGCCGTTTCCTTTAAACAGATGCGGTTAGTTGTCCAGCGGGATCAGCGCCAAAGCGCCCCGGCTGTAATCAGAAAGGTTTTGCCTGAAGCCATCAATCTGCGGATGGGGCAACGCCAGACGTAGCGTAATGCGATCCTGATAATGGCTCTGTTCAATGCTGCCGTCAAAACGCTGCAGCAGGCGCTCTATATCGCTCAGCTGCGCATAGTCACACTGCAGGGTGAAACATTGCATCGGCACTTTACGCTGGCGCGCCAGCAGCTTCAGCCCCTGCTGCACGCCGCCACCGTAGGCTTTCACCAGCCCGCCGGTGCCCAGCATGATACCGCCATAATAGCGCACCACCACGGCGGTGATCTCGCCCACGCCGCTGCCCATCAGCTGCGCCAGCATCGGCTTACCGGCCGTGCCGGAGGGTTCGCCATCGTCAGAAAACCCCAGCTGTTGTGAATCATCGGGCGCGCCCGCCACCCAGGCCCAGCAGTGATGCCGCGCGGTCGGGTGTTCGTGCTTTACCTGCTGCACAAAGGCGCGCGCAGCGGCCACCCCATCGGTATGCGCCAGCAGGGTAATAAAGCGGCTCTTTTTGATGGTCTCCTCGCTGAGACTGACGGCCTCAGCGGGAATGTCGTAAGCGTCCATCAGGCCAGATGCAAGTCACGCGTCATGTTTTCGATGCGGCTGGCGTGTATCACCACATTATCCTCGATACGAATGCCCCCGTACGGCTTCAGGGCATCAATCGCCTGCCAGTCAAAGTGCTGACTGAACTTACCGCTGCGCAGCGGCGCCAGCAGTGAATCGATAATATAGAAGCCCGGTTCAATGGTCAGCACCATGCCCGGCTGCAGCACCCGCGTACAGCGCAGATAAGGATACTGCGATGGCGCCGCCAGATGCGTGCCGCTGTCGTCCTGCATAAACCCGGCAACGTCGTGCACCTGCAGGCCCAGCGGATGGCCGAGGCCGTGCGGCATAAACGGCCCGGTGAGGTTTTCCGCCACCAGCGTCTCTTCGCTCAGCCCCTGCACCAGTTCAAACTTCAGCAGCAGACGCGCGATACGCTGATGCATTTGCAGATGGTAATCGGTATAGCGCACGCCGGCTTTCAGCGTGGCGATCAGCGCCAGCTCTTCTTTATTCATCGCAGCAACCATTTCCGCGTAGCGCGTTTTGCTCTGCGCCGCGTAACTGCGCGTCAGGTCTGCCGCATAGCCAAGATACTCTGCGCCGGCATCTATCAGGAAGCTGTGACGTTTCGCCGGCGGCTGATGGTCAAGCCGGGTGTAGTGCAGCACCGCAGCATGTTCATTCAGCGCGATGATATTGCCATACGGTACATCAATGTCACGGTGGCCGGTGGCGGTCAGATAGGCAAGATTGATATCAAACTCGCTCATGCCGGAGAAGAACGCCTCTTTCGCTGCGCGATGGCCAGCCACCGCCAGCTTCTGCGCTTCGCGCATACAGGCCAGCTCGTAATCGGTTTTGATGCTGCGATGATAATGCAGTAAGTCGATCACGCCCTGAGGATTGATCCCCTCGCTGCGGATGCCCAGCTGGGTGGCGCGGGACGGTACCGGCCCGATATAGGCCACATTGTCGCGCTGTGCCGGCAACAGCTGAGCGATATCGTCAGCGTTTTTCAGGCCGATGACCTCAACATCCTGGGTCCAGAAGCTGTCCGGCAGTGGCTCGACGTTGTGCCAGTAATCGACCGGCGAGTAGAACCACAGTTTGGGTTTATTCACGCCATCGATCCACAGCCAGCAGTTGGGCACCTGGGTCACTGGTACCCAGGCTTTAAACTGGGGATTCACCTTAAACGGATAGTCATGATCGTCAAGAAATACGGTCAGCAACTCGCCTGAATGAATCAGCATGGCGTCCAGCTTAAAGCGCGCCAGCACCTGTTGCGCACGCTGCTGCAGCGTTGAGATATGCGCGTGATACAGGGTTTTCAGTGAATCCATGGACTTGTCTCCGATGTCGCGAAAGTGGCGGCAGTGTAGCACAGCCGCGCGGGGGATGCCGTGCTGCGCGCGCTGTGATCGCCGTATCAAATAAGCAAACTCTCGTTTGCAAAAAATTAACATGACACCCACACTCCTGATCATCTGGTATGACCAGATCACCTTTCGCGTTTCAGGAGACGGACATGCTCTACCAAGGCGATACCCTTTCAGTGCACTGGCTTGACGATGGCATCGCCGAGCTGGTTTTTGATGCGCCCGGTTCGGTGAACAAACTTGATACCAAAACCGTCGCCGCCTTAGGCGAGGCGCTGAGCGTACTGGAGCAGCAAAGCACGCTGCGCGGCCTGCTGCTCTCTTCCGCCAAACCGGCGTTTATTGTCGGGGCGGATATCACAGAATTCCTGTCACTGTTTGATGCGCCCGCTGAGCAGCTCAGCCAGTGGCTGACATTTGCCAACAGCATCTTTAATCGTCTGGAAGATTTGCCGGTGCCGACGATCGCCGCCATTGACGGCTACGCACTGGGCGGAGGCTGCGAGTGTGTGCTGGCGACCGACTTCCGCGTGGCCACGCCCACCGCGCGCATTGGCCTGCCGGAAACCAAACTCGGCATTATGCCGGGCTTCGGCGGCAGCGTGCGTCTGCCGCGCCTGCTCGGTGCCGACAGCGCGCTGGAGATCATCGCCGCCGGTAAAGATATTGATGGCCCGGGCGCGCTGAAGCTCGGTCTGGTGGATGCGGTGGTCAGCAGCGAGAAGCTGCGCAGCGCGGCGCTGACCATGCTGCAGGATGCCATAGCCCAGGGCAGCTGGCAGGCGCGTCGCGCGCCGAAGCTGGCACCGCTTAAGCTCAGCCCGATTGAAGCTGCGATGAGTTTTACCCTCGCCAAAAGCATGGTGCAGCAAACCGCCGGTAAACACTATCCAGCGCCGATCGCCGCGGTGCGAACCATCGAAGCGGCAGCGGGCTTAGGTCGTGATGATGCGCTGAAGCTGGAAACCGCTGCCTTTGTGCCGCTGGCGCAGAGCGATGTGGCACGTGCGCTGGTCGGCATCTTCCTCAATGACCAGTACGTAAAAGGCCTGGCGAAGAAACACAGCAGCGCGGCCGGCACGCCAGAGCAGGCGGCGGTACTGGGCGCAGGCATCATGGGCGGCGGCATCGCCTGGCAGTCGGCCTGGAAAGGCGTGCCGGTGAAGATGAAAGATATTAATCCGCAGGCGCTGACGCTGGGCATGAATGAAGCCAGCAAGCTGCTTAATAAGCAGCTGGAGCGCGGCAAAATCGACGGCACGAAGCTGGCGAGCGTGCTGGCGAGCATTCAGCCGACGCTGGATTACAGCGGCTTTGATCGCGCCGATGTGGTGGTCGAAGCGGTGGTCGAGAACCCGCAAATCAAAGCTAAAGTGCTGGCTGAAACCGAGCAGCAGCTGCGGGATGATGCCGTGCTGGCCTCGAATACCTCCACCATTCCAATCAGCCAGCTGGCGCAGGCACTGCAGCGTCCGCAAAATTTCTGCGGCATGCACTTCTTTAATCCGGTGCCGCGTATGCCGCTGGTCGAAGTGATTCGCGGTACGCAAACCTCTGAAGCCACCATCAGCAAAGTGGTGGCGTGGGCCAGCAAGATGGGCAAAACACCGATTGTGGTGAATGACTGTCCCGGCTTCTTTGTGAACCGCGTGCTGTTCCCCTACTTTGCCGCCTTCAGCCTGCTACTGCGCGACGGCGCGGACTTCCGCCAGATCGATAAAGTGATGGAGAAGCAGTTTGGCTGGCCGATGGGGCCGGCGTGGCTGCTGGACGTGGTGGGCATTGATACCGCGCATCATGCGCAACAGGTGATGGCGCAGGGCTTCCCGTCGCGGATGCAGAAAGATTACCGCGATGCCATTGATGTGCTGTTTGAAGCCAAACGCTACGGCCAGAAAAATGGCCAGGGCTTTTACCGCTGGGAACAGGACAAAAAAGGCAAAGCGCAGAAGCGCGCCGATGCAGATGTCGATGCGCTGCTGGAGCCGGTATGTGAACCGAAGCGGGTATTCAGCGATGAAGAGATCGCCAACCGCATGATGCTGCCGATGCTCAACGAAGTGGTGCGCTGCCTCGAAGAAAACATCATCGCTTCCCCCGCCGAGGCGGATATGGCGCTGGTGTATGGCTTAGGCTTCCCGCCGTTCCGCGGTGGCGCGTTCCGCTATATGGACACGCTGGGCATCAGCAATGTCGTCGATCAGGCTAAACGCTACCTCGCGCTCGGCCCGCTGTACGCGCTGCCTGAGCTGCTGGTTCAGAAAGCCCACCAGCATCAGAGCTGGTATCCCGTCGCTCAACCGATTGACGCAGCGGCGCTGCAAACTGCCTGAGGTAATGAACATGGAAAACGTAGTGATTGTTGATGCCGTGCGCACGCCGATGGGCCGTTCCAAAGGCGGCGCCTTTCGCCAGGTGCGCGCCGAGGATCTCTCCGCCCATCTGATGCGCGAACTCCTCAGCCGCAATCCGGCCGTCGATGCCGCCGCGCTGGATGACATTATCTGGGGCTGCGTGCAGCAGACACTGGAACAGGGCTTTAATATCGCCCGCAACGCCGCGCTGCTGGCGGAGATCCCGCATCGCGTGCCGGCCAGCACCGTCAATCGCCTGTGCGGCTCGTCCATGCAGGCGCTGCACGATGCGGCGCGCGCAATTATGGTCGGCGATGCCCACAGCTGTCTGATTGGCGGCGTGGAACATATGGGCCACGTACCGATGAACCACGGCGTGGATTTTCATCCTGGCCTGGGGCGCACCGTGGCGAAAGCGGCGGGTATGATGGGGCTGACCGCCGAGATGCTGGCGCGCATGCACCACATCAGCCGTGAACAGCAGGACGCCTTCGCGCTGCGTTCACACCAGCGCGCTGCGGCCGCCACTCAGCGCGGTGATTTCAAACGCGAAATCGTGCCGACCTACGGCCACGATGCCGATGGCGTGCTGAAACGCTATGACAGCGATGAAGTGATTCGCGAGGACACCAGCCTTGAAGGCTTAGCCGCGCTGCGTCCGGCGTTCGATCCGGTCAACGGCACGGTCACCGCCGGCAGTTCGTCGGCGCTGTCCGACGGCGCGGCCGCCATGCTGATCATGAGCGAAAGCCGGGCGCGCGAACTGGGGCTGTCGCCGCGCGCACGCATCCGCAGCATGGCGGTGGTTGGCTGCGATCCGTCGATCATGGGTTACGGTCCGGTACCGGCCAGTAAGCTGGCGCTGAAGCGCGCCGGGCTGAGCGTGCAGGATATCGATCTGTTCGAGCTCAATGAAGCCTTCGCCGCGCAGACGCTGCCGTGCCTGAAAGATTTAGGGCTGCTGGAGCAGCTGGATGAGAAAGTGAACCTTAACGGCGGCGCAATCGCACTCGGGCATCCGCTGGGATGTTCCGGCGCGCGTATCAGCACGACGTTGCTGAATCTGATGGAGCGTCGCGATGCACAGTTTGGTCTGGCAACCATGTGCATTGGCTTAGGCCAGGGCATCGCGACGGTATTTGAACGGGTTTAATACGTTGACCACTACACTTGCACGTGTTCCCGCCCAACCGGGCGGGCTTTTTTTTGCAGCGGCACGTGCATGCGCACCGCGTCACACATCAGATAAAGGCAAACGCATCGCCATACATCTGCGCTTCTAACGCACCACGTTCGGCACAGAAGCGCTCGCGGGCAATTTTTGCCATCTCAAACCGGCCAGCAATGTAGATATCGTGACCGCTCAGGCTGGCATAATCCTGCATCACCGCAGTCAGCACCGTGCCGCTGCGCCCCTGCCAGTCCTCTGCCGGCTGCTCCACCACTGGAATCACTTTCAGGTTCGGATGCTTCACCGCCAGCGCATTGAGTTCATCCAGATCGTACAGATGTCTCAGCTCGCGGCCGCCCCAGTAGATAGCGATATCGCGATCCGGCTGCTGCGCCAGCGCGGTCAGCAAAATCGAACGCGCATAGGAGAAGCCGGTGCCGCCGGCAATCAGCACAATCGGCCGCGCGCTGTCTTCACGCAGCCAGGCGTCGCCGTGCGGCATATCCACGGTGATCTGCCGATCGTTTTTGATGCGATCCATCACCGCCATGGCGTACAGGTTCAGCTCTGAGGCACCAATGTGCAGCTCAATGATGTCCTTTTCCATTGGCGTCGATGCCAGCGAAAACGGGCGCTTGTCGCGCTCATCCATCACCACCATCAGATACTGGCCGGCGCGGAAGCTAAAATCCGCCGCCGGAATTAACCGCACGCGGTAAACCGTGTCCGTAATTGCTTCAACCGAAGTCACTTTGCAGCTTAACGTCGTCATAGGTGCCCTTTTTTATGGTTCTCAGCCGCCATCAGCGCTGCGGCGGCTCGGCAAAGATCGCTAACTCATCCCAGATTGCATCAATACGCGCCGTAACCGCAGGATCTTTCACAATCGGCGTCCCCCATTCACGCTGGGTTTCACCCGGCCACTTGTTGGTGGCATCCAGTCCCATCTTCGAGCCAAGTCCGGAAACCGGCGAAGCGAAGTCGAGATAGTCAATCGGCGTGTTTTCTACCAGTACCGTATCACGCGCCGGATCCATCCGCGTGGTGATGGCCCAAATCACGTCGTTCCAGTCACGCGCGTTGACGTCATCGTCACACACAATCACAAACTTGGTGTACATAAACTGGCGCAGGAACGACCACACGCCGAACATCACGCGCTTGGCGTGACCGGCATACTGTTTTTTAATCGTCACTACCGCGAGGCGATAAGAGCAGCCTTCCGGCGGCAGATAGAAATCCACAATCTCCGGGAACTGTTTGATCAGAATCGGCACCAGCACTTCGTTCAGCGCCACGCCCAGTACCGCGGGCTCATCCGGCGGACGGCCGGTGTAGGTGGAGTGGTAAATCGGGTTGCGCCGCTGGGTCACGTGCGTCACGGTAAACACCGGGAAGCTGTCTACTTCATTGTAGTAGCCGGTGTGATCGCCGTACGGCCCTTCCGGCGCCATGTCACCCGGTTCGATGTAGCCTTCCAGCACGATTTCGGCGCTGGCCGGCACTTCCAGATCGTTCGAGACGCACTTCACCACCTCGGTTTTGTTGCCGCGCAGCAGACCGGCAAACGCATATTCCGATAGCGTATCCGGCACTGGCGTCACCGCGCCAAGAATGGTGGCCGGATCGGCGCCCAGCGCCACCGCTACCGGGAAGCGTTCACCGGGATGTGCTTTGCACCACTCCTGGAAATCCAGCGCGCCACCGCGATGCGACAGCCAGCGCATAATCACCCGATTTTTACCAATCACCTGCTGACGATAAATGCCGAGATTCTGCCGCTCTTTATGCGGTCCACGCGAGACGGTTAAACCCCAGGTGATCAGTGGGGCCGCATCGCCCGGCCAGCATTTCATGACCGGGATGCGTGCCAGGTCGACCTCGTCACCGCTGAAAATCTCTTCCTGACACGGCGCATTACGCAGCCGTTTGGTCGGCATGTTCAGCACCTGTTTGAACTGCGGCATCTTATCGAACAGATCGCGGAACCCCTTAGGCGGCTCCGGCTCTTTCAGAAACGCCAGCAGCTTACCCACTTCGCGCAGCGCGCTGACCTCTTCCTGGCCCATACCCATTGCCACGCGCTTCGGCGTGCCAAACAGGTTGCACAGCACCGGCATGCTGTAGCCCTTCGGGTTTTCGAACAGCAGCGCCGGGCCACCGGCCCGCAGCGTGCGGTCGGCGATTTCGGTCATCTCGAGGACAGGATCGATCTCCTGAGTGATGCGCTTTAACTCGCCGCGCTGTTCCAGCAGCGCGAGAAAGTCTCGTAAATCCTGATATTTCATGCGGCGTTAGTCTTCCGGCCAGAGTGAAGCGTCATTATAAGTTTGTTCACGCCAGCGTGTTTGAGTTTCTGCGTCAGGCGGGCTGACAGGAAAACGGCACCAGCGACTGCAGGGCCAGCACATCGTGATAAGCGGCAATCGCTTCACCTTGACGGAACACTTTGAAATCTTCACCGCGCGCGCTGTAGTAGCGCAGACGGTTCTCACTGACGTGCAGGAAGCTGGCTTCACGCAGCGCAATCACCGACTCCTGCGGATTCACCGCGCAGAATTCGGCCAGACGCTCATCACGGGTTTCGCCCATATGGCCGCTGACATGCGCATCAAGATAGTGAGGATTGATTTGCACCGGGAACAGCCCCAGCGCAGGCAGCACCACGCTGCTGCGTACCGGCATATCATTGGTGGTGCGAATCGACGGTGTCGCCACGTTGCAGCCCGCGCTCCAGCCAACGTAAGGGACGTCGCGCTCGCGCACTGCGCGCTGAATCGCCACGATCAGCCCCTGCTCGTGCAGCATCTGGTTCAGCAACCAGGTATTGCCGCCACTTACCAGAATCAGCTCCGCCTGCTCAATGGCCGCAACCGGTGTCTCGAACTCGTGTACCGTGCGCACCGGAATGCCCAGTGACTGAGACAACGCCTGCGCACGCTGGGCGTGATCGTCACGAATAATGGCGTAGGGCACCAGCACCGCCGAAGTGATACCGCGCTGGGCAATCATCGCGTGCAGCTGCGGATGCGCATAGCTCAGCAGCGGCGCATCGTCGGCCACTTTGCCATTGCTCAGTAAAAACAGTTCCATCAGCCCGTCCTTTTTCTTCGTCTAATGGGTTGGCAGTCTGATACAGATGATCGCCAGACGTCAATTTTCTTGCTGAAAAGCGTTAGTTCGCCGCACCAATCGGAAAATTCGTAGAGATTTTTCTTGTGTGACCGGGTTTCCGGCCGCCGATGCGCTATAACTCTGACAACAGGTTTGTTATTCTTAGCGTCCATTATTTGGGAGCAGTTATGGAATCCTGGTACTTACTCTATTGCAAACGTGGTCAGCTGTTGCGCGCGAAGGAGCATCTTGAGCGGCAGGAGGTGAATTGCCTCAGCCCGATGATCGCTCTGGAGAAGATTGTGCGCGGCAAACGCACCACCGTGAGTGAGCCGCTGTTTCCCAACTATCTGTTTATCGAATTCGATCCGGAAGCGATTCACACCACCACCATCAGCAGCACGCGCGGCGTCAGCCACTTTGTGCGCTTTGGCGCCATGCCCGCGACGGTGCCGTATGAAGTGATCGAAGCGCTGCAAACCGATGCGCCGCAGATCCTGCTGGATCCGGAAACGCCGCAGGTCGGTGATGAAGTGCTGATCACCGACGGCACCTTTGAAGGGCTGCGCGCTATCTTTGCCGAGCCCGATGGTGAAACCCGCTCAATCCTGCTGCTTAACCTGCTGAATAAACAGGTGATGCGCAGCGTGGACAACAAGCAGTTCCGTAAGGTTTAAGCCAGTCTGAATAGCTGACGCGCATTGTGGTCGACGCGTGCCGCCAGTGCGTCTGGCTGTTCACCACGCCAGTGCGCCACCTGCTGAACGATATGCGGCAGAAAGCAGGGTTCGTTACGGCGCGAGGTCGGACGCGGACGCATATCGCGCGGCAGCAGATAGGGCGCGTCCGTCTCCAGCAGCAGACGATCTGCCGGAATCAGCGGCAGCATGTCACGCAGCGCCATTCCGCGCCGTTCATCGCACACCCAGCCGGTAATGCCCACCGATAACCCCAGCGCCAGGCAGGCTTCCAGCTCGTCACGCGTGCCGGTAAAACAGTGCACCACCGCGCCCACCAGTTTCGGCAGCCACGGCTGCAGCACCGCCAGAAAACGTTCATGTGCCTCACGACAGTGTAAAAACACCGGCAGCTGCAGTTCCGCCGCCAGCTGGAGCTGCGCATCAAACGCGTACTCCTGCTGCTCGTGCGCGGAAAGGTTCCGGTTGAAGTCGAGCCCGCATTCACCAATCGCGACCACCTGCTCGCTGTCAGCCAGGCGGCGCAGCGTACTGGCGGTTTCCGCCGACCACTCGCTGGCATGATGCGGGTGCACGCCGGCGGTCGACCAGCAGTAGCCCGCGTGCCGGGTCGCCAGCTGACGCGCCTGCTGGCTCTCCAGGGCATTGGTGCCGGTGATTAACAGGCCGGTGACGCCTGCTTCGCGCGCGCGTTTTACCACCTGATCGCGATCTTTTGCGAATTGCGTGCTGGTCAGGTTTACACCGATATCAAACATGTTTGCTCCCCATTCCGTCTTAAAGCGACGGATAGAAAAACCGCCCGGCAGGCGGGCGGTTAAGATTCATCATCACCCCATCAGCGGGATGCCCTGCATAAAAGACATCAGGCGTCGGGGTTCTGTTCCTCATCGTCTGCCGCCTGACGTCCTTTACCCACATAGTAGCGGGAGAAGAATACGCCGACTTCAAACAGGCAGTACATCGGAATAGCGAGCAAAGTTTGCGAGAAAACGTCCGGCGGTGTGAGCAACATCCCAACCACAAACGCGCCGACCAGAATATACGGCCGCTTCTTTTTCAGATCGTCCGGGCTGGTAATGCCGGTCCAGCACAGCAGCACGATGGCAATCGGCACCTCAAACGCCACGCCAAACGCCATGAACAGCGTCATGACAAAGTCGAGGTAGTTGGTGATGTCCGTGGCGATGGTGACGCCCTGCGGCGCGGTTTTGGCGAAGAAGCCAAATGCCAGCGGGAATACAATGAAGTAGGCAAAGGCCACGCCGACATAAAATAGCAGCGTACTGGAGAACAGCAGCGGCATCACCAGGCGGCGCTCATGGCGATACAGCGCGGGGGCGACAAACGCCCAGACCTGATAAAGAATCACCGGCACCGCAAGAAACACCGACACAATGATGGTCAGTTTGATCGGCGTAAAGAACGGTGAGGCCACGTCGGTGGCGATCATGCTGGCGCCGGCGGGCATCTGGCTAATCAGCGGCGCTGCCACCGCGTGATAGATGTCGTTGGCGAAGTAAACCAGACACAGGAAGATAACAAACACCGCGATGATGCAGTTCAGCAGACGCTTGCGTAGCTCAATCAGGTGGCTGATGAGCGGTTGGGTATCTTCAACGGCCATGTTTATCGTTCATCTTTTACGGGAGGAGTGGTCGTGGTCGCAGGCGCGACGGAATCGGTGTGGCTGGTGGCTGGTGCAGGCTGCGGCGCCTGCGCCGGGGCGCTGGCCTGATGTGCCGCGCTGGCCGGCGTCACAACGCTGTGCGGCTCTGCGGGCTGCGGTGCGGCAGCGGACTGTGGCGCGGCAGCGGGCGGCTGATGAATGGTGTTGGCTTCATCTTCCGCTTTTTCGATATCGATGCTTTGCTGCACCGAGCGCTTCATGGAGTCCGCGGTTTTACGCAGCTCTTCCATGGATTGCTTCAGCTCCGGCGACAGCGTGCCGCGTCCTGCCTCTTCGACCTTTTTCAGGCTGTCCTGCAGCTCCTGCAGTTTCAGCTCCTGGGCCAGTTCGTTCTGCACATTAGCAGCCAGCGAGCGAATGGCCCGGATCCAGCCAACAACGGTTTTCACCGCAACCGGTAAGCGCTGCGGGCCCAGTACAATCAGCCCGATCACGAACACCAATACCAGTTCACTAAAACCAATATCGAACACAGTTTTACCTTACTTGTCCCGGGCGTCGTCTTTGCTCGCCGGGTTGTGCTGTTTGTCTGCCAGTTTGGCGTTAAAGTCAGCGTCCTGCTCTTTCGGTTGATCCTTTTTCTCGTCTTCATCGCCCATGGCTTTTTTGAAGCCACGAATGGAAGAGCCTAAATCCGAACCCAGGTTACGAAGCTTATTGGTACCGAACAGAAGTACAACAATGACGGCAATGATTAACAATTGCCAAATACTGATACCGCCCATGAGATATGCCTCTAATATTCTGTGAAAAACGGTTAACTGTAACGCACAGAAAGTCCGTTTTTACCCGGACTTAAGCCTGCGACATTACGCGATTTGCACCAGGCAGACAATCAGTTTGTCTTGCGCCAGCCGATGAGCCAGGTGACGATGCCGGCGGCCATTAACAGTGCCGGGAAGAAGTCCCAGTCAGGCCGGCTCAACAGCACCGCGGTGCCACTTAATAACAGTGTAGCCCCGACGCCAAACAGATAACGTGCCTGATGATGCCGGGTGCGCTGCGCGTTTAAATCGGTGACGAGTTTATCGACACTGTGCTGCAATAACTTGTGCTGGCGCATACTGTCGTAAAAAAGCTCCGGCAGCTCCGGCAGTTTCTCCGCCCAGAACGGCGCCTTCTCTTTCACCGCCCGCAGGATGGCCGGAATGCCAATCTGATCCTTAATCCAGTCCTCCAGGAACGGCTTGGCGGTTTTCCACAGATCGAGCTGCGGATAGAGCTGACGGCCGATGCCCTCGATGTACAGCAGGGTCTTCTGCAGCAGCACCAGCTGCGGCTGCACTTCCATATTGAAACGGCGCGCGGTGTTGAACAGATTGAGCAGCACGTGACCAAAGGAGATTTCCGCCAGCGGCTTTTCGAAAATCGGCTCGCACACGGTGCGAATCGCGAACTCAAAATCTTCCACGTTGGTATCCGGCGGTACCCAGCCCGAGTCGACATGCAGCTCGGCCACTTTGCGGTAGTCGCGGTTGAAGAAGGCGATGAAATTTTCCGCCAGGTAGCGCTTATCTTCTTTGTTCAGCGAGCCAACGATGCCGCAGTCAATGCCGATATACTGCGGATCTTCCGGATGCTCGTAGCTGACGAAGATGTTGCCGGGATGCATATCGGCGTGGAAGAAGCTGTCGCGGAACACCTGGGTGAAGAACACCTGCACGCCGCGTTCGGCCAGCAGCTTCATGTTGACGCCGTGCTGCTCCAGCGTGGCAACGTCGGAGATAGGAATGCCGTAAATGCGCTCCATTACCAGCATCGTTTCGCTGCAGTAGTCGGAGAACACTTCCGGCACGTACAGCATGCGGCTCTGGTCGAAGTTGCGGCGCAGCTGAATCGCATTGGCAGCTTCACGCAGCAGATTGAGTTCATCAATCAGCGTTTTTTCGTAGTCGCGCACCACTTCCATCGGACGCAGACGGCGACCGTCCGGCAGCAGACGTGGCACCCAGCGCGCCAGGCGGTAAATCAGCTTCATGTCAGCTTTGATCACCGGCAGGATATCCGGGCGAATCACTTTGATCACCACTTCGCGGCCGTTGGATTTCAGCGTCGCGGTATGCACCTGGGCGATCGAAGCCGATGCCAGCGGTTTGATATCGAAGTCGTCGAACCAGGTTTCCACCGGGCCGCCAATCGAACGCTCAATCTGCGCTTTGGCTTTCACGCCGTCGAACGGCGCCACGCGGTCCTGCAAAATCGCCAGCTCATCGGCAATTTTCGGCGGGAACAGGTCGCGGCGCGTCGAGAGCATCTGACCGAACTTGATCCAAACCGGACCGAGCTGCTCCATGGCGAGACGCAGACGGATGCCCATCTCGGCTTCTTTGTGCCGGTTGGGGATCCAGAAAACACAGCGCCGCCACAGCCGCAGCGGCAGCGTAATGCGCATATGCGGAATAAGTTCATCCAGCCCGTAGGTCAGAAAAACTTTGATAATGAAGTATAAGCGCCGAATTTCTCCCAGCGTCATTTCGCCTCCAGCTGTGCCAAACGCGCCTCAAACGCATTAAGCGCACGTTCCATCGCTTCTACCTCCTCACAAAACCACGCCTGCTCCAGCGCCCCCGGTGCCACGCGCCACTCTTCGGTCAGCACCTGCCCCAGATAATCCTGACGGCGGGTGACCTGCTGTCTGAGCTGGGCCAGCGCACGCTGAGCGGCCTGGCTGATGCCCTGTGCCGCGATGTCGCCCACCCACGGCGCGAGATATTCCGCCGGGTCGAGTTCAGCCAGATCCATCAGCGCGGAGAATTGCTGTACCACCTGCAGATCGCCTTCCACGTCCAGCTCACCGCTGCGAATCAGGCTGGTCAGCTGCTGACGATCGCGCAGCTTAGGCAGCGTGCTGAAACGCAGGCTGACGCTGCAGTCGCTGCGGTCCTGCCAGTCACTCAGCACATCCAGCTGGTTTTCACTGAACACCAGCACCAGCGGAAAATCCAGCTCCTGCAGGCGCAGCAGCAGGACTTTGCCGGCCAGACGCTGGCGTGCGGTTTTCAGGCTGCGATCGCGGTACAACACACGGTTCAGGGCGGTCTCAAGACCGCCGGTGATGAGAGGGGTAAAAGTCATGATTAATCAGAACTTAAAGCCACGATGCAGCGCCACAATGCCGCCGGTCATGTTGTAGTAGCTGGTATTTTCAAAGCCAGCGTCGTTCATCATCGCCTTCAGGGTTTCCTGATCCGGATGCATACGAATCGACTCCGCCAGGTAGCGATAGCTCTCCGCGTCTTTTGCCACCAGCTGGCCGATGCGCGGCAGAATGTGGAAAGAGTAAGTGTCGTAGGCTTTGCTCAGCGGATCGAAAACCGGTTTAGAGAACTCCAGCACCAGCAGACGGCCGCCCGGCTTGAGCACGCGGAACATCGACGCCAGCGCCTTCTCTTTTTCGGTCACGTTACGCAGGCCGAAGGAGATGGTGATGCAGTCGAAGTAGTTATCCGGGAACGGCAGCGCTTCTGCGTTAGCCTGCACGTAGCTGACGTTGCCGGTTACGCCGAGATTGCGCAGCTTTTCGCGTCCCATCTTCAGCATTGAGCTGTTGATGTCCGCCAGCACCACCTGACCGGTTTCACCGACCAGGCGCGAGAATTTTGCCGTCAGATCGCCGGTACCGCCGGCCAGATCCAGGACGCGCTGACCGCGGCGCACGCCGCTGCTGTCGATGGTAAAACGCTTCCAGACGCGATGGATGCCGAACGACATCAGATCGTTCATCAGGTCATATTTCGCCGCGACGGAGTGAAACACGTCCGCGACTTTATCGGCCTTTTCACTTTTGGCGACGGTCTGAAAGCCAAAATGGGTAGTTTCCTGCTGTGATTCATCTGCCATCGGTTTTACCTGTTCCACAAACAATACTTCCCGAAGTGTATCAGAGTCGGGCGATCCGAGCACGCCACCGGCGTGTTATTCGTTGATGCGGCGCAGGGATGCGGCGGAAGAATCTGCCGCATTTTCAGCGGGCTCGCTATCATCGTCCCATGTATCATCCGCCGCGTCGGGCTGCGCCTGCTCTGCCAGCTGGGGGTTGATGGGCCGTTTGATCTCTACGCCAAGCGCACGAAACGACTCGCTCTGGGCGATCAGGTTGCCGCGCCCCTGCGCCAGCTTTTTCATCGCCAGCTGATAACTCTGCTGCGCTTTGTCGAGGCTATGCCCGATGCCGCTCATGTCATCGACAAACAGCCGCATCTTGTCGTACAAGCGCGCAGCGCGGTCGGCGATGCGCTGGGCATTACGGCTCTGATGCTCATAGCGCCACAGATTATTAATGGTGCGCAGCGCCACCAGCAGCGTGGTCGGGCTGACCAGCATAATGTTTTGCTGCAGCGCTTCGCTGATCAGCTCCGGCTGACGGTCGATCGCCAGCAGAAACGCCGGTTCGACCGGAATAAACATCAGCACATAATCCAGCGAGCGTAAACCGGGCAATTGTTGATAATCTTTACGCCCCAGCAGCCGGATATGGCCGCGCACCGCGTTGATGTGCTCCTGAATCGCCTGTTCGCGCGTCAGCTCATCGTCGGCGTTGAAGTAGCGCTCATAGGCAATCAGCGTCATTTTGGCGTCAATTACCACATCTTTACCCTGCGGCAGACGCACAATCACATCCGGTTGCATACGGCCCTGCTGCTCCAGCTGTACGCTGACCTGAGTCTGGTACTCGTAGCCTTCGCGCAGGCCTGAGGCCTCCAGCACCCGGCTGAGCACCACTTCGCCCCAGTTGCCCTGAATTTTATTGTCGCCCTTCAGCGCTTTGGTGAGGTTGATCGCTTCCTGCGCCATCTGCGCGTTGAGCTGCTGCAGCTGACGAATCTCGTGCGCCAGCGTGTGGCGTTCACGCGCTTCCTGGCCGAAGCTGTCGTTGACCTGGCGGCGGAAGCCGTCCAGCTGTTCGCGCAGCGGGCCGATCAGGCTGTTGAGGCTCTGCCGGTTCTGCTCGTCGACGCGTTTTCCGCTATTTTCGAAGATTCGGTTGGCGAGGTTTTCAAACTGCGCACTCAGGCGCTGTTCGCTGTTGGTCAGCAGACGCTGCTTCTCCTCAGCGGCGAAACGCGTCTCTTCTAATCGAATGGTGACTTCCCGCAGTTCGGCTTCCTGCGCGCTGTTAACTTCCAGCTGATTACGCAGCTCGCGGCTGAGCTGTTCACTCTCGGCCCGCCAGTAATCCAGCTGCTGCAGGCGCTCCTGCGCGCCGCTTAGCGTGCCGTGTAGCTGGCGCAGCTCCTGTTCGCGCTGCTGCAGTTGCTGTTGCAGCTGTTCCAGCTGCTGCTGCTGACGCTGCTGCGCCTGTTCCAGCAGGCGGCGTTCGGTGGTGAAGCTGGCGTGCTGATGGCCGGCGCGCAGCTGGGCAATAATCCAGCCAATACCCAAACCGGCCAGCGCCAGCGCGCCGCTGATGATAAGTTGCTGATCCATAATCCCCCCGCGGATCGTCTCGCTGAGGAGAAGGTAGAGCGCCACTGTATGAATGTCCAGAACATTCATGGCAACCCGCGGATTTTATCGCGGGCGCGATGGGCACCGTCCGGGCAACTACAGGGCGCGCACGGTCAGGTCGCCCGCTTTCCAGGCGTCGATCAGGAAAAACGGCATCGGCAGCACCCATTCGCTGTCGCTTTTCACCTTCGCCGGATAGCACCAGCTGTTGCCGCCGTAGGTCAGCTCCACCTGCTGCTGGCCATTTTCGGCGTTGGCCACTTTGCCGGCCATGCTGGCGAAACCGGCGTTGCTGCCGACGTGGAAGCTGTCGGTCTGCCAGCGAATCGGCGCATGCGCCGGCCACGGCTGCGCGTGGTGGAAGTGAAAGATATCGTCGTGATTGAGGATGCTGTCGCGCACCGTCGGCCACAGCGCTACCTTGAGGAAGTACTGGTCGGTAAAGCGCTCGCTGCCGTCATACTGCGCGATAAAGTCGCGCATCTGCTGCTCCACGTTGTGAAACACGCCGTGACAGCCGCCCCACATGCCGGCCAGTAACAGCTCGGTGTGCGAATAATAATCGCGCATGTGGTGGAACCAGAATGGCGAAGCCAGCCAGGCGTCGACGGCTGCCACTTCGCGCTCTGACAGCAGCGAATCCGCATCCCGCACGATGTAGCGTTTTACGCTGACATCGTCCATCACCAGAAAACGCCACAGCGTAGGGAAAATGGTTTTCTCCTGCGACATATCCACCAGTTGGGTGTTTGGCTGGGTCAGGCGCTGCCACACGTGCTGCGGCACGCTGTCGTCGAGATAGATGCGGCACATCCAGTCCGGATAGAGCTCGCGCGCCACTTCAACGTTTTTGATCAGGGTTTCGCAATAGCGCGGCTGACCGCCATACAGGCTGAAGGAGATGATATTTTCTGCCGGATTGCTGCGGTTAATCGGCGCAGGTGCCGGTGCGGGAAAAGTCGCTTTCGCGCCCTGACTGAAACGCACGTCGGATTGGGTGAGCGATTCCAGGCCATAACGCGCCACTTCATCTTTCTTATCCAGCCAGCCACACACTTCCGTCAGGCCATCCAGCCAGGTTTCCGACGCCTGCGCGCGCTGCGCCGCCGGTGCCTGATAGATTTTCTGGTAAATCTTGTAGGATTTTTTATGTTCGCCGACGCGCATCAACGTCAGCGCGTAGTCGCTGAGCACCTGCATCTGGTTAGGCATGACGCGCAGCACTTCTTCGCAGCACTGGCGCGCCAGAGGATAATCTGACGCGGCCATTGCCTGACGAAACCGCGCGGCGGCACTCTCAACGCGGGCCTGCATTGCAGCAGGGCGGCTGGTAAAACCCGGACGTGGGACAGAGATCGTTTTGCGCATAGGAAATTTCTCAGAATCGGCTGAAATTGCGCGCATTCTAATCAGGCAATTGCTGAGCTCCCTATAAGCCTGGTCTCGAAATCATTCCCTGACTGGCGCGCTAAAGTAAGCGACGCGCGGCATCCACCACAATTTTCACCGCATCGCTTTCTGTCTGCTTCATAGTGGCCGCATCCGGGATCTCTTTTTGCGTGCGATTCACGATGACGCCAGCCACCATGCCGGCACGCAGTCCCTGACTGGCGCACATGGTTAACAGTGTAGCGGATTCCATTTCATAGTTAAGTACGCCCATTTGCTGCCACTCTTTCATCGAGCCCTGGAAGCGGCTCACCACGCGTCCGGAGAAGGTGTCGTAGCGCTCCTGGCCAGGATAGAAGGTGTCTGACGAGGCAGTGACACCAATATGCGTGGTCGCGCCGCAGGCTTCTGCCGCGGCCACCAGCGCGGTGGTGCAGGCGAAGTCAGCCACCGCCGGGAATTCCATCGGCGCAAAATGCAGGCTGGCACCGTCCAGACGGACCGAGGCGGTGGTCACCAGCACATCACCCACGTTGATGTGTGGCTGAATCGCGCCGGTGGTACCTACACGCAGGAAGGTACGCACGCCCAGCTGCGCCAGCTCTTCAACGGCGATAGAGGTGGACGGACCGCCAATACCGGTGGAACAGACAACCACCGGTTTGCCGTCGATCTCCGCCAGCCAGGTGGTGAATTCACGGTGCGACGCGAGGTGCTGAGGATTCTCCATCAGCGCCGCAATTTTCTTCACGCGCTCCGGATCGCCAGGAACAATCGCCAGCGTGGCTCCTTTCAAATCGGCTTTGGTGATGCCAAGGTGGAAAACGTCAGACTGGGCCATATCAGACTCCTGGAAGATAAGGGGAATAAGCGCGCCACTTTACGTCAGCGGCCCGGATAAATATGTGACTGAATTCACTATCAATAATGAAAGTTACATTGAACTAAAGATATTGTGTGACTCTAATCACATATTAGCGGTCTGCTGCGCTGAATTGCTACAAGCGGTGCTGTGTAACCGTAAAAGGCAGTGTTAATAGAGAAGCAGATCAGGTTAACCATCCCTCGTACCCTACGCCAGCCTTGCCGTAAGGCCAGGCTATAGTTACGTGATTGCGCACTTGCTAGCATGGAGAGAACCATGAAAACCGAAGACAATATGGCACAAAAATCCGCCACCGACGGCTTTGCGCCAGCGGTGCAGCCCACCGCAGCCAGCACCATCATTACCGCCAGCGATGCCATTCACGCGGGCGAGACATCCGTGCCGAGCCAGGGTGAGAACCTGCCGGCTTATTATGCTCGTCCGCAACAGTTTAGCGGCACGCTGCCGGTCGTGCTGGTGGTGCAGGAAATTTTCGGCGTGCACGAGCACATCCGCGATCTGTGCCGCCGTCTGGCACTGGAAGGCTATCTCGCCGTGGCGCCGGAGCTCTATTTCCGCGAAGGCGATCCCAACGATTACAACGATATCCCCACCCTGTTCAAAGAGCTGGTGAGCAAAGTGCCGGATTCGCAGGTACTGTCGGATCTCGACCACGTGGCCAACTGGGCGGCGCGCCACGGCGGCGATATCCGTCGTCTGGCGATCACCGGTTTCTGCTGGGGCGGTCGCATCAGCTGGCTGTTTGCCGCCCATAATCCGCAGGTGCGCGCCGCTGCCGCCTGGTACGGTCGCCTGGAGGGCGAGAAAACGCTGAAGCAGCAGAAACATCCCATTGATATTGCAGTAGATTTGAATGCACCGGTGCTGGGCCTGTATGGCGGCCAGGATGAAAGCATTCCACTGGAAAGTATCGATAAGATGCGCCAGGCCCTGCACGCGGCCAATGCCAAAGCCGAGATTGTGGTGTATCCGGAAGCTGGCCACGCCTTTAACGCCGACTATCGTCCGAGCTACCACGCCGATTCCGCACAGGATGGCTGGCAGCGCATGCTGGCGTGGTTTAAGCAGTATGGCGTCGCGCCAAACGCGGAATAAAAAAAGGGGCGCCAGCGCGCCCCAACTCAACAACACAACGTATTATCCTGCCATCAAACGGTTTCGGCGCGCAGCTTCTGCGCCGCTTTCACCATGTTGGCCAGCGCCTGACGCGTTTCACTCCAGCCGCGCGTTTTCAGGCCACAGTCCGGGTTCACCCACAGGCGCTGCTGCGGAATACTCTGCGCCGCTTTGCGCAGCAGATCTTCCATCCACTCCACGCTCGGTACGTTGGGTGAGTGGATGTCATACACGCCCGGCCCGATTTCATTGGGATATTCAAACGCTTTAAACGCATCCAGCAGATCCATATCAGAACGTGAGGTTTCGATAGTGATCACGTCGGCGTCCAGCGCGGCAATCGAATCCATGATGTCGTTGAACTCGCAATAACACATGTGGGTGTGAATCTGCGTCTCGTCCTGCGCCACCGCGGCGTTAAGGCGGAACGCGTCCACCGCCCAGCGCAGATAGGCTGCCCAGTCAGACTGATGCAGCGGCAAGCCTTCACGCAGCGCCGGTTCGTCAATCTGAATGATGCCGATACCGGCTTTTTCCAGGTCCTGCACTTCGTCGCGCAGCGCCAGCGCAATCTGTTTAGCGATGGTTTCGCGCGTCACGTCTTCCCGCGGGAACGACCAGCACAGGATGGTGACCGGTCCGGTCAGCATGCCCTTCACCGGTTTGTCGGTCAGCGACTGCGCATACTTTGCCCACTCGACGGTAATCGGCTGCGGGCGGCTGACGTCCCCGATGATCACCGGCGGCTTAACACAGCGCGAGCCGTAGCTCTGTACCCAGCCGTTCTGCGTGAAAACAAAGCCGTCGAGGTTTTCGCCGAAGTACTCCACCATGTCGTTACGCTCGGCTTCGCCATGCACCAGCACGTCGAGCCCCAGACGCTCCTGCTCCGCAATCGCCTGCCGGATGTGTTCCGCGATACCGGTGCGGTAGTGGCCGCCGTCAATGTTGCCTTTTTTGAAGTCGAGGCGCAGGCCGCGAATCTCGGTGGTCTGCGGGAAAGAACCGATGGTGGTGGTGGGCCACGCTGGCAGGTTAAAGCGCTGACGCTGCGCCTGAGCACGCACGGTGTAGCTGCTGTTGCGCTCAGTGTCTCTGGCCTGGATTTGCGCCAGACGCTGCGCCACGGCGGGGTTGTGCACGCGAGCAGAGTTTGCCCGGGCGCGAATCGGCGCGCTCCAGGCGTGCAGCGCAGCGGCATCGTGCTGGTTCAGCGCCTGACTCAGCAGCGACAGCTCCGTGCACTTCTGTAACGCAAAGGCGAACCAGCTTTTTACCTCGTCGTCGAGGCGGGTTTCCACGCTCAGATCAATGGGGCTGTGCAGCAGCGAACAGGAGGAACCGATCCACAGCTGCTGACGCTGGCCGGTCAGCGGCTGCAGGCGCTCTAACCAGCGGGTGAGATCGGCGCGCCAGACGTTACGACCATTGATTACCCCCAGCGACAGCAGCCAGTCCGCCGGGATCTGCTGGTTGAGCTGCTGGAGATCGTCTTTGCCGTGCACCAGATCAACATGCAGGCCCTGCACCGGCAGCGTTTTGATGACATCAAGATTCTGACCAATGCTGTCGAAGTAGGTGGTCAGCAGCAGTTTCACTTCGCCCTGTAGCGCGTCGTACGCCGGTTTAAACGCCTCGCGCCACGCCTGCGGCAGTTCCAGCGCCAGCGCCGGCTCATCAATCTGCACCCATTCGATGCCGCGCTGACGCAGTTCTGCCAGCACCTGACGGTACACCGGCAGAATGGCCTGCAGCAGCGACAGGCGGTCAAAGGCGTCACCTTTCACCTTACCCAGCCACAAATACGTCACCGGCCCCAGCAGCACCGGTTTGATGGTGTGGCCGAGCGCCAGCGCTTCATCCACCTCGTCCAGCAGTTGCGTCCAGCTGAGACGGAACTGCTGACCCTGGGTAAATTCCGGCACGATATAGTGATAGTTGGTGTTAAACCATTTGGTCATCTCTGCTGCCGCCGCAGGTTCGCCGCTGGGCGCCCGACCGCGGCCGATGCGGAACAGGGTGTCGAGGTCAATCGAGCCGTCTTTATTCTGGTGCCGTGCCGGTACGTTACCGAGCAGCAGACTGGTGGTCAGTACGTGATCGTACCAGGCAAAATCGCCGACCGGCAGCAGATCAACACCGGCGTCTTTCTGCTGCTGCCAGTGACGGGCGCGCAGTTCACGACCCACCGCCAGCAGTTCGTCCTGTGAGCTGTTCCCGGCCCAGTAGCTTTCCTGCGCTTTTTTCAGTTCGCGGCGCAGTCCGACGCGAGGGAAACCGAGAGTATGGTTCAGAATGGTCATGTGAGATTCTCCAGAAGTTATTCACTGTGCGACAGTCGCAGCAACCGATTTACGTTCATCCAGCGGGCAATCCTGCCGTACGCTGAGCGTGTTAGCTGGACAAAGGTAAAGTGGCCGTCGCGTCTGACTGAGATGTTTAGCCGTCCAGATGTTTACACCGCTATAATCTGCGGGTACTGTATGTGTCTCAAGCGCAATTTGTTCAATCTCGATGTGAAGGACTCTCATGATCGAACTCAAACACCTGCGGACGCTGCAGGCGTTACGGCACACCGGCTCGCTGGCTGCCGCCGCCGCCCAGCTTCATCAGACGCAATCGGCGTTGTCTCACCAGTTCAGCGACCTGGAACAGCGGCTGGGCTTTCGGCTGTTCGTGCGTAAGAGCCAGCCGCTCCGTTTTACGCCGCAGGGAGAGATTCTGTTGCAGCTGGCGGAGCAGATTCTGCCGCAGATCCAGCAGGCGCTGCAGGCCTGTCATGAGCCGCATCAGACCACGTTGCGCATCGCTATCGAATGCCACAGCTGCATCCAGTGGCTGACGCCGGCCCTGAACAATTTCCGTCAGAGCTGGCCGCAGGTAGTGATGGACTTCAAATCCGGCGTGACCTTTGATCCGCAGCCGGCGCTGCAGCAGGGCGAACTGGACGTGGTGCTGACGTCCGATATTCTGCCGCGCAGCGGTTTGTTCTATGCGCCGATGTTTGATTTTGAGGTGCGGCTGGTGCTGGCGCCGGATCACCGTCTGGCGCAACTGGCTCACATCACGCCGGAAGATTTGGCCGATGAGGTGCTGATGATCTATCCGGTACAGCGTCAGCGGCTGGACGTGTGGCGTAACTTCTTACAGCCAGCCGGCGTCAGCCCGGCGCTGAAGAGCGTGGATAATACGCTGTTGCTGATCCAGATGGTGTCGGCCGGCATGGGCATTGCCGCGCTGCCGCACTGGGTGGTAGAGAGCTTTGAGCACCAGGGGCTGGTGGTGACACGCACGCTGGGCGACGGATTGTGGAGCCGTTTATACGCGGCGATGCGCGATGGCGAGCAGCGGCAGCCGGTGCTGGAGGCCTTTGTGCGCTTTGCCCGTCAGCACGCCTGCGAGCACCTGCCTTACGTGCGCGATGCCTCGCGCCCCGGCTCCCTGCAGCCGGTCTCGTCCTGATGCCGCGGGCGGCCAATGGCGCCCGTGCTGTTATCCCTGCCCTGCCTGCTCTATAATGCGCCGCCTTAACCGCTACCGGAGAGTTTCACCATGACCAATAATGATGTGCTGCGCAGCGTGCGCTATATGCTGGATTTGAGCGACAGCAAAGTGGTGGAGATTTTTGCGCTGGCGGGCAGTGAAGTACCGCGTGAAGATGTGCAGGCGTGGCTGAAGAAAGATGACGATGAGGCGTTTCGTAAACTGCCGGATGTGCTGATGGGCTACTTCCTCAACGGTCTGATTTTCTACCGTCGCGGCAAAAGCGAAGACGCGCCGGCCCCGTCGGTTGAGCGCCGCATGAATAATAATATCTTTCTCAAGAAGTTACGCATCGCCTTCGCGCTGAAAACCACCGATATCCCGGATATCTTACTGAAGGCTAACTTCAAGGTGTCACAGGCTGAAATCGGCGCGATTTTCCGCAACCCGGATCATAAAAATTATCGCGAGTGCGGTGACCAGATTCTGCGTAACTTCCTGAAAGGCTTAACGCTGATTCAGCGGCCATCGACACCCGCGAAAAAAAGCTAAGCGCCTGAACTGCCGCTTTTGGCCGTGTGTCCCAGTACCCAGCGTTTATGCACGTACAGGGACGCAAAAATCACTATCGCCCCGGCGATAAAGCTCGGCCAGTGCGGCTTCTCCTGCCAGATCGCCAAATTCACCAGTAATCCTGCCGGCACGTGCATGTTGTTCATAATGCCCAGCGTCCCGGCATCGACCTGGGTCGCGCCGTAGTTCCACATGAAGTAACCCAGCCCGGACGCGGCCACGCCCAGCCATACCAGCACACCCCACTGCAGCGTGGTGGTCGGCAGCTTATGCGGATTGCCCCAGATGCACCAGGCGATCACCGCGATCAGCACTGCGCCGAGATAGAACCACGAGAACGCGGTGTGCTGCGGCATCGGACGGACTTCCTGCAGGCGCTTATAGCCCACCATGCCAATCGCAAAGCAGATGTTAGCCGCCTGCACCAGCAGCAGTCCGAACCAGAAATCATCGCTGACTTTGTCGTAGCGGATAATGGCCGCACCGAGCACCGCCAGCAGCGCGCTAAAGGCATAGCCAATGCGCAGCGGGCGCTTGCTGAGCAGATCATAAATCAGCGTGACATACAGCGGCGTCATCACCGTAAACAGCAGGAATTCCGGCACGCTGAGATAGAGATAAGCCTCGAAGCTGATCAGATACATGATGCCTAATTGCAGCATGCCCACCAGCATATAGAGCAGCAACGTTGAGGCGCGGTAACCGCGCCAGCGCAGAAACGGCAGAAAGACCAGCGCCGCCAGGCCTAAACGCATCAGCACCGAGAACCAGGTATCCACCTGCCCCGCCAGATACTCCCCGATTAAACTAAAAGAAAAAGCCCACAGAATGGTGGTAACGATCAGCAACAGCACGGTTATGTATCCTAAAGTTCAACACTGGCGCTAGTGTAAACAAACTACAGCGCGCTGGCGGGATAATCTGGTTGACATGTGATGAAATTAAACACGATCGCATCTTCCCTGCCCGGTCAGCAGGCACGCGTCCGCATGGCGGGTTGACCGACGGGCGGCGATTTTTATGAGGCAGCGCGCCGTTTTCTCTGACAGAAATGCGCGAAATCCAACATTTACTGGTTTATATCGCTCTTTATTGTCATAAAACTGTAACATATGTGTCACACGTCACAGTAACTGCGCGTAACCATCACTATTCTGTGCGCGAAATGGAAAGGTTGCTTTCTGTTCGCTGTCGTACTTTTTTTGCCCCAACCTGCTGGGAATCGATAACTATATTGCGCCCTTGGAGGGCCATTCTGATGTTGAGTATTTTTAAACCTGCACCACACCAGCCCCAGGTGGCGGATGATCGCGTCGATCCGCTCTATCGTCGTCTGCGCTGGCAGATCTTCTTCGGCATTTTCTTTGGCTACGCCGCCTATTATCTGGTGCGCAAAAACTTTGCGCTGGCGATGCCTTACCTGGTCGAACAGGGCTTTTCCCGCGGCGACCTTGGCTTTGCCCTCTCCGGCATCTCCATCGCCTACGGTTTTTCCAAATTCATCATGGGATCGGTCTCGGATCGCTCCAACCCGCGGGTCTTTTTGCCCGCCGGCCTGATTCTCGCCGCCGCCGTGATGCTGGTAATGGGCTTCGTGCCGTGGGCAACCTCGAGCATCATGGTGATGTTCGTGCTGCTGTTTCTGTGTGGCTGGTTCCAGGGCATGGGCTGGCCACCGTGCGGACGCACCATGGTGCACTGGTGGTCGCAGAAAGAGCGCGGCGGCATTGTGTCGGTATGGAACTGCGCGCACAACGTGGGTGGCGGCATTCCTCCGCTGCTGTTCCTGCTCGGCATGGCGTGGTTTAACGACTGGAAAGCCGCGCTCTATATGCCGGCGTTTGGTGCCATCCTCGTCGCCATCATCGCTTTTGCGCTGATGCGCGATACGCCGCAGTCGTGCGGGCTGCCACCGATTGAGGCATGGAAGAATGACTATCCGCCGGATTACAGCGAGAACCACGAACAGGAGCTGACGGCGAAGCAGATTTTCATGCAGTACGTGCTGCCGAATAAGCTGCTGTGGTACATCGCGCTGGCCAACGTGTTCGTTTATCTGCTGCGCTACGGCATCCTCGACTGGTCACCGACCTATCTGAAAGAGGTGAAGCACTTCACGCTGGATAAATCCTCGTGGGCCTATTTCCTGTACGAATACGCCGGGATCCCGGGCACGCTGCTGTGCGGCTGGATGTCGGACAAGGTATTTCGCGGCAATCGCGGCGCCACCGGGGTGTTTTTCATGACGCTGGTGACCATCGCCACCATCATTTACTGGCTGAACCCGCCGGGCAATCCGGGCATAGATATGATCTGCATGATCGTCATTGGCTTCCTGATCTACGGTCCGGTGATGCTGATTGGTCTGCACGCGCTGGAGCTGGCACCGAAAAAAGCGGCCGGCACTGCGGCAGGCTTTACCGGTCTGTTCGGCTATCTCGGCGGATCGGTGGCAGCCAGTGCGATTGTCGGTTACACCGTGGATTTCTTCGGCTGGGACGGCGGTTTCTTAGTGATGATTGTCGGATCGGTGCTGGCGGTGGTGTTACTGCTGCTGACCATGGTCAGCGAGCATCGCCACAAGCAGCAGCAGGCGTAATCTGAGCGGGCCGGTGCATACCGGCCCGTTTTATTCAGGCGAGGAACAATTTGCGCAGCGTCTGCGGCACCGCGTCATCGGCGTTGCTGCCAATCACTTCCAGCGTCGGCAGGGTATCTTTCAGGCGCTGATGGGCGTTACGCATGATGCAGCCTTTGCCCGCCATACTCAGCATCTCGACATCATTCATGCCGTCGCCAAACGCGATGCACTCTTTCAGCGAATAGCCCAGCTGTTTCGCCACCGCTTCCAGCGCGTGCCCTTTCGAGACGCCGCCAGCCATCACTTCCAGACAGGTGGGCAGCGAGAAACTGACGTTAACCCGGTCACCCCAGCGCGCTTCAATCGCCTGTTCCAGCGGAACCAGATGCTCCGGATCGTCGCAGGTGAAGAACACTTTGCTGATGCCGTCGGTGGCCAGCATGCCGGGCTGATACACCTGATAGGTGAACACCGATTCCTGGAAAAACTCCGCTTCCTGCGGATTATGGCGGCTGATGTGCCACTCATCGTCGCGGTAAACGTGCGTCAGGATTTTCTCATCGTGATACTTCAGGCCATACAGCTCGCTGGCGATATCGCTGTCCAGATTGTGGCTGAACACCAGTTCGCCGTCGGCGTTGTGCACGCGCGCGCCGTTTGAGGTGATCATATACGCCGGAATGCCGAGCTTATCGCGCATCTGACCGACGTCGATGTAGTGGCGTCCGGTGGCAAAGATAAAATGCACATCGCGCGCCACCAGTTCCTGCAGCGTGGTGCGGGCAAACGGCGTCAGACGATGTTGCGGAGAAAGCAGCGTGCCATCCAGGTCGGATGCAACGATGTGGTACATGTAGGCCTCTGGTATTGATGTCTAAGAATACATTAGTCACGGTGGCGCTGATAAAAGTCGACCACCGCATTGAGCGCTTCGGCGCGCATGGCGTCTGTTTCAAACAGGATCTCGTGACGCGCGCCCTGAATGATGTAAGGCGTGGTGCCTTCCACCGCATGTCCCGCTGCCGCCATGGCCTCACAAAACAGATCCTGCGCGCGGTTATCCACCACGTCGTCTTCACTGGCCTGCAGCAGCAGAATCGGTGTCGTAATCTGCGCCACCTGATTAAGGATATGGCGTCCGGCCTGAATCCCTTCCCGCACCCAGTGATAGGTCGGGCCGCCGACGCGAATCGCCGGATCGTCAGCGTAAAAGCGCAGATTGCGACGATAGCGTTCGCGACTGTGCGTCAGCCGGTTAATGCCAAACGGGCTGGCGCGCCAGCGTCCGGTGCCCAGCGCGTAGCCGTCGCGCAGCGCGGGCAGCTTTTCCGCCCAGTCGAGAATGCGGTGCGCCAGAAACGGCGGCAGCGGCAGCACGATACCAAACATCGGCGCACAAAACACCGCCGCGTGGAAGGCCTGCGGCTGGCGCGCCAGAAACAGCGCCACAATTGCGCCGCCCATCGAGTGCGCCAGCACGTAGCGCTGCTGATAGTGATGGCTGACGATCTCTTTCAGATACAGCGTTTCCAGATCGTCGACATAATCGCTGAACTCCACCACGTGACCGCGATGCGAGTCGGCCAGCAGCCGGTCTGAACGCCCCTGACCGCGATGGTCGATAATCACCACATCGTAGCCGCAGTGGAACAGGTCATAGGCCAGCTCGGGGTATTTGATGTAGCTTTCGATGCGTCCGGGCACAATCAGGATGACACGGTGGTGTTGCGGTGAGGTGAAGCGCACATAGCGAATGGTCAGATTGCCCACGCCGCTGAATTCACACTCTTCACGCTGACGCCAGAAGTCGAGCAGCGGACCGGTAGCAAAGGCTGAAAAAGCGTGCTCACGTCCGAGCCAACTCTGTTTATGCTGCTGCATCCGTCCCCCTGAAAAAACGTCAAACGCGGCTCTGCACTTAATAGCGCAGCGCGATTTTCTGGCGTATTGTGTCACACTTCACTCTCTTCAGGGAATGTCACCCATGACCATTGAATGGTGGTTAACCTACCTGTTAACCACGACCATCCTCAGCCTCTCGCCCGGTTCCGGCGCGATCAACACCATGAGCACCGGCATCAGCCACGGCTATCGCGGTGCGGCAGCCTCAATTACCGGATTACAGCTGGGTCTTGCCGTGCATATTGTGCTGGTGGGCGCCGGTCTGGGCGCGCTGTTTTCGCAGTCGGTGCTGGCGTTTGAGGTACTGAAATGGGCGGGCGCGGCCTATCTGGTGTGGCTTGGCATTCAGCAGTGGCGCTCAGCGGGCGGAATCGATCTCAATGCGGTGGCCAAAGCGATGCCGCGTCGTCGTCTGTTTCAGCGCGCGCTGCTGGTGAATCTCACCAATCCGAAGAGCATTGTGTTTCTCGCCGCGCTGTTTCCGCAGTTTATCGTGCCGCACCAGCCGCAGCTGATGCAGTATCTGGTGCTCGGCGTGACCACCATCGTGGTCGACATCATTGTGATGATTGGTTACGCCACGCTGGCGACGCGCATCGCTGGCTGGATCAAAGGTCCGAAGCAGATGAAGCTGCTGAACCGGGTGTTTGGTGGCTTGTTTATGGCGGTCGGCGCACTGCTGGCCAGCGCACGTAAAATGGCGTAACGATTGGCACTGATCGTAGCGGCACGCTTTGTCGCGCCCAGTTGAAACGCGCAATAAATTGCGCCGCTACGGTTCGGGATCTTATCGGGAGATGATGAGGTGAATACCAAACCCGGCAAACAGCACGCCCGCCATACCGTCCACCCACTTCGCCATCCGCTGATACTTATCGCGCATCCACGGCAGGGCAAAAATCGCCGCCACCAGGGTAAACCAGGCAAAGGTTTCACCGACAATCAACAGGAACAGGCCCCAGCGCTCAATCGCGCCCACATCGTTACCCACGAACAGTGAAAACACACTGCCGAAGTAGATGATGGCTTTCGGGTTAGACAGGTTGGTGAGAAACCCTTTGAGGAAGCTCATGCCACGCTTTGGCAGCTCAACCACCGGCGCTTCCGTATGAGGTTGCTTGTGACGCTGACGCGCCGAGCGCAGCAGCTGCCAGCCCATCCACAGCAGATACAGCCCGCCACCGACCATGATAATTTCATGCAGCCACGCCATTTTCTCCAGAATCAGATGCAGGCCCATCAGCGCGACACCGGCCCAAATCACAATCCCCAGCGTAATGCCGAGCACGCCCATCATCGCTTCTTTGCGCGAGCGGCTGGCGGCGGTCTGTGAGACAAAAAAGAAGTCCGGTCCCGGACTCATCAGCGCAACCAGATGCACCAGCGCGACGGTGGCAAATAACATCAGCATGGTTTATTTCCCTTATTCTTCATCAAGATGTTCTTTGATCATCAGCAGGAACGGCTTACCGAAGCGCTCCAGTTTGCGATGACCGACCCCGTTCACGCTCAGCATCTCTGAAGCGCTGACCGGCATTTGTTCTGCCATTTCAATCAGCGTGGCGTCGTTAAACACCACGTAAGGCGGAATATTCTCTTCGTCGGCGATGGCTTTACGCAGCTTACGCAGCTTGGCGAACAGCTTGCGATCGTAATTGCCGCCGTAGACTTTTGGCGCGCTGCTGCGGCTTTTCACCGTCACGGTGCGCGGTACCGCCAGCATCAGCGGCACTTCAGCACGCAGCACCGGGCGCGCGGCCTCGGTGAGCTGCAGCGCCGAGTGCATGGCGATGTTTTGCGTCACCATGCCCAGATGGATTAGCTGGCGCAGCACGCTGACCCAGTGCTCCTGACTCTGCTCGCGCCCGAGGCCGTACACCGGCAGTTTGTCGTGGCCGTTATCGCGGATGCGCTGGTTGGTTGAGCCGCGCAAAACTTCAACAATATAGCTCATCCCAAAACGCTGCCCGGTACGATAAATGCCCGACAGCGCTTTTTGCGCTTCGACCAGGCCGTCATAGCGACGCGGCGGATCGAGGCAGATATCGCAGTTGCCGCACGGCTGCTGGCGACCTTCACCAAAGTAGTTAAGCAAGACCAGACGACGGCAGGTTTGCGCCTCGGCAAACGCGCCCATGGCGTTGAGTTTGTGGCGTTCAATATCCTGCAGCGGCCCGGGCGCTTTCTCTTCCAGACACTTACGCAGCCACGCCATGTCGGCCGGGTCGTACAGCATCATCGCTTCTGCCGGCAGGCCATCACGCCCGGCGCGGCCGGTCTCCTGATAGTAGGATTCGATATTGCGCGGAATGTCGAAGTGCACCACAAAACGCACGTTGGGCTTGTTGATGCCCATGCCGAACGCCACGGTCGCGACCACGATTTGCAAATCGTCACGCTGAAAGGCTTCCTGCACGCGTGCGCGCTGCTCGCTGTCGATGCCGGCATGATAAGCGCCAACGCTGATGCCGCGACTCTGCAGACGCGCAGCGGTGTCTTCCACTTTGGCGCGGCTGTTACAGTAGATGATGCCGCTTTTGCCGCGCTGATCCTGCACATAGCGCAGCAGCTGCTCGGTAGGCTTAAACTTCTCCACCAGCGTGTAGCGAATGTTGGGACGGTCAAAACTGCTGATCTGAATCAGCGGATCGTGCATCTGCAGCAGATGCACGATGTCGTTACGCGTGGCTTCATCGGCGGTGGCGGTCAGCGCCATCACCGGCAGCTGCGGAATGCGCTGGCGCAGCTGACCGAGCGCGCCATATTCCGGACGGAAATCGTGGCCCCACTGCGAAATACAGTGCGCTTCATCGACGGCCAGCATCACCGGATTCCAGTGCTGCAGGGTGTCGAGGAAGTTATCCATCATCAGACGTTCCGGCGCGATGTACAGCAGCCGCAGTTTGCCGCTGCGGCAGTCCGCAAACACCTGCTGCTGCTGCTCACGCGTCTGCGTCGAGTTAAGGCACGCCGCCGCCACGCCATTCGCCAGCAGCTGATCGACCTGATCTTTCATCAGTGAAATCAGCGGCGAAACCACCAGCGTCAGCCCGTCGCGCACCAGCGCCGGGATTTGATAGCACAGCGATTTGCCGCCGCCGGTCGGCATCACCACCAGGCAGTCACGCCCTGACAGCGCGGTTTCGATGATGGTTTGCTGACCCGGACGGAACTGCTGATAGCCGAAGGTATCCTGTAATACCTGCTGCGCCAGCATTTCCTGATTAAGCACTGCCGATGTTGCCACGGTAATCCTGTTTTGACTGGTTAGAACAGATCGTTAAGCGTTACGCCGACGCCAAGACGCGTCTGGCGATGGTTATAGTCAATAAGGGATTCACCATAACCGCTGAACAGCTGCGTGTAAAAGCGCACGTGTTCAGAAATCGGATAGCTCCACGCGAAGGTTGCACCGCCGTAGCCGCTATTCCAGTTGTAGTTGCCTTCCACGCTGAAAATGCTGTCGCCGAGCATATAGCCCAGCTTCGCGCGGTAGTAGCCCATGTACTTGGTGATGTCCGGGTTATCGTCGTTGCTGGCACTTTCCGGCAGACGATACCAGGGTTTGATTTCCGCCAGGAAGTTGCCGTTCTCCGCCATCAGACGGGCGTAAGCGCGGTTCCAGCTGCGTGACGTGGGATCGCTGCGGCCATTTGACTGATGATTCAGACCCAGCTCGACGTCGCGTAATGTCCAGCCGCCCAGCGAATAGTCGGTGGCCCAGCCGAGAAAAATCTGCGGCTCATAGTTGGTTTCACGAAACGGTGATGAAGCCCCCCGGTTCGACAGCTGCCACCAGGAGCGCTGAGTATACGACGCGGCCAGCACCGAGTTGTCACCCAAAATGCCGCGCCACAGCGGAAACGCCAGGCTGAGCTGGAATTTTACTTCATCCTTTTTCGCTTTGTCTGCCCAGTTGTAAGAGGAAATCGCCTCTTTATTCATGTCGCTGGTGTAGGTGTAAAGCAGATAGTTATTTTCATAGGGATAAAGCACGAATGGGTTATCGTGTTTTTCCAGCAGGTTAGCGATAATACTGCCCTTCACTGCTGGTGCGTCATGAACCTCTTTCACGGTGGCTTCATCGGCCTGCGCCAGCGCAGGAACCATAAATGCCGCGGCCAGCAAGGCGTACTGCTTACGCATAGAATTCTCCAGAGCGCTGCAAAAGTTATCGTCGGGCGACGGTTCAAAAAGCACGCCATTCTACACGCAAACCCGGTGGTTGATTAGCGCGGATTTCTGAAACTGGAAAGCGGCGCGAACGCGGCATAATATACACAATTCTTTAACATCTTAAGGCAGGAAAAATGTCATCCCCGATGCTGACACAGCAGGAAGCGCGCCGGCTGATTGGCGAAATTTTTGTCTATCACATGCCGTTTAATCAGGCACTGGGCCTTGAGCTGGATCGCCTTGAAGCCGATTACGCCGAACTCGGCTTTGCCAATAAAACCATGCTGGTGGGTAACGCCGCGCAGCAGATTCTGCACGGTGGCGTGATTGCCTCAGTGCTGGATGTTGCCGCCGGGCTGGTGTGCGTCAGCCATGCGCTGTCGCGCCAGCAGAGCATCAGCGAAGAGGAGCTGCGTCAGCGCCTGTCGCGCATGGGCACCATTGATATGCGCGTCGACTACCTGCGCCCGGGCCGCGGCGAGCGCTTTGTCGCCACCAGCAGTCTGCTGCGCGCCGGGAATAAAGTCGCAGTAGCGCGCGTCGAATTGCACAATCAGCAGGGCGATTACATCGCCACTGCGACTGCGACCTATCTTATTGGTTAACTTCGCGCGGCCTGCGACACTCGCCGCTTTTCTGGAATAGATGATGGATACGCAACAAACGCGTCAGGGCATTTTTTATGCGCTGGGCGCTTACTTTATCTGGGGCATCGCGCCGGCCTATTTCAAGCTGGTCAAAGAGGTGCCACCGACGGAAATTATGACCCACCGTGTGATTTGGTCGGCCCTGTTTATGCTGGGACTGATTACCCTGAGCCGCAGCTGGCGTCAGGTACGCAGCGTGCTGGCCCAGCCGAAAAAAGTGCTGCTGCTGGCGCTGACCGCACTGACTATCGGCGGCAACTGGCTGCTGTTTATCTGGGCGGTGAATAATCAGCATATGCTGGAGGCCAGCCTCGGCTACTTTATCAACCCACTGATTAACGTGGTGTTTGGCATGCTGTTTCTGCGCGAGCGCTTCCGTCGTCTGCAGTGGCTGGCGGTGCTGCTGGCGGCCACCGGCGTGCTGGTGCAGCTGTGGCAGTTCGGTTCGCTGCCGATCATCGGTCTCGGCCTGGCGCTGAGCTTCGCGCTGTACGGGCTGGTGCGCAAGAAGATTCAGGTTGATGCACAGAGCGGTATGCTGATTGAAACCGCGTGGCTGTTCCCGCTGGCGGCCATCTATCTGTTTGGCTTTGCTGACAGCACCACCAGCCACCTCAGCGCCAATCCGCTCAGCCTGAACCTCAAGCTGATCGCCGCCGGCATCATTACCACCATTCCGCTGATGCTGTTTGCCGCCGCCTGCGCGCGCCTGCGCCTGTCGACGGTCGGTTTCTTTCAGTACCTCGGGCCGACGCTGATGTTCCTGCTGGCGGTGCTGTTTTACGGTGAGAGCCTGACGCCGGATAAAATGGTGACCTTCGGCTTCATCTGGCTGGCGCTGGCGATCTTCATTCTGGACGCGCTGCTGTTTTCAGCCCGCACGCGCGTACGCATAGCGTGAGATAAAACGGGCCATCGCCGGGCCAGTGAGCAGAATGGTAAACAGACGCAGCGTCTGCAGCGCCATAACAAACGCGATATCGACCCGGCTGCCAGCAGCAATAATCGCCACCGTATCCAGCCCGCCCGGGCTGGTTGCCAGATAAGCGGTCATCAGATCGACGTGCAGCACGCGCGTCAGCATCCACGCCAGCCCCCCGCACAACAGCATCAGGCCGATAATCGAGGCGATCATTTGCGGTAGCGTGCGCAGCGCCAGCAAAAAGATCGGCCGGGTAAAGCGCAGGCCAACGCTCCAGCCGATCAGCGCATAGGCCAGTGCCAGCAGCCACTCCGGCACCTGCAGCGTCGCGACACCTGTTCCGTGCAGCGTGGCACCCATCAGCGCCGGCAGCAGCAGCGCGCCGGACGGAATACGCAGTTTCTGCCCCAGCCACGCGCCCGCCACCATCACCAGCAGCGTCAGCGCGAAGCCACTGTGCAGCGGCGGCAGCCAGACAATGTGGGCGGCGGCACCGCTGTTGCCGAGGCCGATGCGGGCCACCACGGCCGCGGCGGTAGCAACAAACAGTACGCGCAGATATTGCATAAACGCCACCAGCCGCACGTCAGCGCCAAAATCGCCCGCCATCGCCACCATTGCGGACGCGCCGCCCGGCGACGATCCCCACGCGCCGGTGGGTCCCGGCAGCGAGCTAAAGCGCACCAGCAGAAAACCGGACAGCCCGCTGGCCGCCAGCGTCAGCAGCAGCACCGCCAGCACCACCGGCCAGTCATCGAGCAGCGGCGAGAGGATCGCAGGCGACAGGCTCTGGCCGATCATGCAGCCCAGCACCGCCTGTGCCAGCACGAACAGCCGTTTGTCGATGCGCACAGTTGCGCCGCTCAGACCCATAATGGTACCGACAATCATCGGACCGAGCAGCAGTGCAGCCGGCAGGTGCAATAGCTGCAGCAGGCAGCCCAGCACCAGCGAAGCCGTCAGCAGCAGCGCCCACTGCTGCCGCAAAGAGAAACGCGCCATAAGGTGGAAATCAGAAAGTGAGTTGAGGCAACAGGTTAGCAGATTAGCGCTGGCGCGTCAGGGGTAAGGCGCCAGCAAAAGACCGCACGCTGTTGTAGCGGCGCAATTTATTGCGCTCAGGTTTGCGTATTAATAACGCGAATGCCACGGCGCAATATGCTGAGCATCCGTTAGACAAAGCGCGATGAATCGCGCCGCTACGGTTCTGTGCGATGATGCAATGCTGTGCGATTACAGCCAGTTCTTCCGTTTGAAATAGAGATACGGCGCCAGCCCGGCGAGAATCATCAGGCCAATCGCGCCGGGATAACCAAAGCTCCACTTCAGCTCCGGCATAAACTCAAAGTTCATGCCGTAGCTGGAGGCCACCAGCGTCGGCGGCAGGAACACCACGGACACCACCGAGAAGATTTTGATGATGCGGTTCTGCTCGATGTTAATAAAGCCCATCGCCGCCTGCATCAGGAAGTTAACCTTCTGGAACAGCGATTCGTTGTGCGGCAGCAGCGATTCGATGTCGCGCAGGATCTCGCGCGCCTGCTCCAGCTGATTGCCCGGCAGCCGCGCTTTACGCACCAGGAAGTTCAGCGCACGCTGGGTATCCATCAGACACAGGCGTACTTTCCAGCCGATATCTTCCAGCTCCGCCAGGCGCGACAGCGCGTCGTCGTACTCTTCGCCCTGCTGCCCTTCCATGATCACGCGGCTGAGTTTTTCCAGCGCGCTATAGATGTTCTCGATCTCATCCGCCAGTTGCTCGATTTTGGTTTCGAACAGATCGAGCAGCAGTTCGTAGGCGTTGCCGTCGGTCAGCTGCTGATTGCGCGCGCGCATGCGGTACAGGCGGAACGCCGGCAGCTCACGCTCGCGCAGTGTGTACAGGCGATCTTCGCGGATGGTAAACGCCACGGTGGAGTTGCCGGCGTGATCTTCAGCATCTTCAAAAAAGAAAAAGGAGTGGATGTGCAGGCCGTCTTCGTCCTCGAAGAAACGCGCCGAGGCCTCAATGTCCTCCAGCTCGGGGCGCGTTGCCAGGCTCTGCCCCAGTTCCGACTGCACGCGCTCACGCTCGCTGTCGTCCGGCTCGATCAGATCGACCCACACCGAGGTGTTGAGTTTGTCGTTGTTGTCTTCCAGCTCGATGCGCGTCAGGCGATCGCGCTCCAGTTTAAATGCGCTCAGCATAGCAATACTCCCCATTGCAGACGACATGGGACAAGGCGGTGAACCGCAGTGCTGCTGGCACCACGGGCACGGCAAAGCCTGAACGCGGAAACTTTCGCTTCAAGGGTAAATCAGTGCTGACTCGTGCGACGGGATCAAAAAGGGAGGTCGCTGATAACCGCTAAGGCTACCCGCGTTAAAGAGGTAGCCTTAGAAATTGTCCCTGTTAACCAGGGTATAGAGCCAGCATCGACTGGGCGCGTCCAAGGCATTGTCCTCTCATGATAATAGTGCGCGCATGTTACGCTGAGACGAAAAAGTCGTCAAGGTAGCGCAACCGCGCTACACGGTTTCCAGCCGGGCGTAAGCCGCCACCAGCCACTTGATGCCCTGGCCCTGGAAGGCCACCTGCAGACGGCTGTGCTCGCCGCTGCCTTCCAGATTGATAATGGTGCCTTCGCCGAACTTAGCGTGGCGCACGCGCTGCCCGAGCGCGAAGCCGCTGTCGCTCTTCGCCACTGGTGTGCCCATGCGCTGATGACTCACCGGCCGGCTCACGCTGGCGCGCAGCCGCACCTCTTCCACGCACTCTTCCGGCAGTTCACCAATGAAACGCGATGGCCGGTGATACACTTCCTTACCATAAAGCCGGCGGGTTTCGGCGTAGGTGAGCGTCAGCTTCTCCATCGCACGCGTCACGCCGACATACGCCAGGCGACGCTCCTCCTCCAGCCGGCCGCCTTCGTCCAGCGACATCTGGCTCGGGAACATGCCCTCTTCCATGCCGACGATAAACACCTGGCTGAACTCCAGCCCTTTCGCCGAGTGCAGCGTCATCAGCTGCACTGCATCCTGCCACTTGTCCGCCTGGCCTTCGCCAGCTTCCAGCGCCGCGTGCGACAGAAACGCCTGCAGCGGCATCAGATCTTCGTCTTCGTCCTGATAGCTGAACTGGCGCGTGGCAGTGACCAGTTCCTCTAAGTTTTCGATACGCGCCTGGCCTTTTTCGCCCTTTTCCTGCTCGTACATCAGCCACAGGCCGGAGTCTTTAATCACCCGATCGGTCTGTACGTGCAGCGGCAGCTCAGCGGTTTCCGTCGCCAGCGCATCCACCAGCTCGCAGAAGCGCTGCAGCGCCGAGGCGGCACGGCCAGCCAGCGCTTTGGATTGCAGCAGTGCGCGCGTGGCCTGCCACAGCGTCAGCTGCTGCTCACGCGCGGTCTGGCGCACCACATCGAGCGTGCGATCGCCAACGCCGCGCACCGGCGTGTTGACCACGCGCTCGAATGCCGCATCGTCGTTGCGGTTGGCCAGCAGCCGCAGATAGGCCAGCGCATCTTTGATCTCCTGGCGCTCGAAGAAGCGCATGCCGCCGTAAATGCGGTACGGCATACTGCCCTGCAGCAGCGCCTCTTCCAGCACGCGCGACTGGGCGTTGCTGCGGTAGAGAATGGCGCAATCCTGCAGCGCGTTGCCGTTTTCATGCCAGGTTTTGATGCGATTGACGACAAAACGCGCTTCATCCAGCTCGTTGAACGCGCAATACAGCGAAATCTTTTCGCCGTCGCTGCCGTCGGTCCACAGCTCTTTCCCCAGACGGCCATTGTTGTTGGCAATCAGGGCGTTGGCTGCTTTCAGAATGTTATTGGTGGAGCGATAGTTCTGCTCAAGACGGATGGTTTCCGCGCCAGGAAAATCCTGCAGGAAACGCTGGATGTTCTCCACCTGCGCGCCGCGCCAGCCGTAAATGGACTGATCGTCATCGCCAACGATGATGACCCGGCCGCTGTCGCCTGCCAGCATGCGAATCCACGCGTACTGAATGTTGTTGGTGTCCTGGAATTCGTCCACCAGAATATTGCTGAAGCGCTCACGGTAGTGATTGAGAATCTGCGGCTTGTTGAGCCACAACTCATGCGCCCGCAGCAGCAGTTCGGCGAAGTCGACCAGCCCGGCGCGATCGCAGGCTTCCTGGTACGCCTGATAGATACGCAGCCACGTCTGCTCCACCGGGTTGCCGTAGCTTTCGATGTGCTTAGGCCGCAGCCCTTCGTCCTTTTTGCCGTTGATGTACCACATGCCCTGACGCGCCGGCCACTGTTTCTCGTCGAGGTTCATGGCTTTGATCAGGCGCTTGAGCAGACGCAACTGATCTTCGCTGTCGAGGATTTGGAAATCCTGCGGCAGCCCGGCATCCAGGTGGTGCGCGCGCAGTAAACGGTGCGCCAGGCCGTGGAAGGTACCAATCCACATGCCGCCCTGGCTGGTACCGATCAGCTGGTCGATACGGTGGCGCATCTCCGCCGCCGCCTTGTTGGTGAAGGTCACCGCCATGATTGAGTAAGGCGAGCAGTTCTCTACCGACAACAGCCAGGCGATGCGATGCACCAGCACGCGGGTTTTACCGCTGCCTGCTCCGGCCAGCACCAGCAGATTGCTGCGCGGCGCGGCGACCGCTTCGCGCTGTTTGTCATTCAAGCCGTTAAGCAGATCGGAAACGTCCATAAGCACCGTTTTAAGCAAGTAGGATGCGTATCCTGCACCGTTCGCGTTGCCGCCTGGCGGCAAGGGCAGATATCTGCGAGGGCGTAATCAGCTAAGCGATCAGGCTGGTGACACACAGCCTGCACGGCCGCGCGTTGCAGAATACAGAATACGACTGGATAAATTTACAGCCATTATAGCAGCGAGGTCAGCGATGCCAACTGATGAATTTCCACGTGTGGCAACAGGCGCGCGTCATCAATCTTCATCAGATTGCCGTCACGCAGGTTGATCCAGCACGCCTGCAGACCGGCGCGCAGCGCACCGGCGACGTCGGTGGTCAGGTCATCGCCGACGTGCAGAATATGCTGCGGCGCAATGCCCAACCGTTCGGCGGCCAGATGGTACATATCCTGCCACGGCTTGGCGCGCCCGTGCGGACCGGCGCGCAGCGCGAACTGGAAGTAGTGATCAATGCCGAGCTTTTGCGGGTCGGCGTTGCCATTGGTGATCGCCACCAGCGGCACGCGCTCGCCGAGCCAGGCCAGCGTCTGATGCGTCTCTTCTGGCATCTCCACCGCACTGCGCCACTGATGAAACACGCTCATCACGTCGCGGGCACCTGCGCTGGCTTGCGCGGCCGGCAGTCCGGCGTTGAGCAGCGCCAGCTCTACCGAGCGGCGACGCCACTCAGAGACATCGTGATAAATTTCCGGCTCACGCAGCAGCAGTTCATCGCGCAGCGCCTGATAATCTTCCGGCGTAAACTCGTGCAGCGCCGGGTGATACGCCTGCAGCGCAGCGTGCGATTCCGCCGTGGTTTTGCGGATCACCGGATAGTTGTCATACAGCGTATCGTCAAGATCGAAGGTGATGGCTTTGATCGGGCCCAGCGGGCGATAAAACTTCATTCAGACTTTCCTCGTTTGGCACGCGGGTGTGCCGCATCGTATACCGACGCCAGATGCTGGAAATCCAGGTGGGTATAGATTTGCGTGGTCGAGAGGTTGGCGTGGCCGAGCAGCTCCTGCACCGCGCGCAGATCGCCGCTCGATTCCAGCAGATGGGTAGCAAACGAGTGGCGCAGCTTATGCGGGTGGATATGGCTGGCGACGCCCTGCTTAATGCCCCATTCGGCGAAGCGTTTCTGCACATTGCGCGCCGAAATACGGCTGCCGCGCGTCGACACAAAAACTGCATCATCCTGCGGCGCGAAGCTGTTGCGTAACGGCAGCCAGTGCTGCAGCCAGGTGACGGCGGTGCCGCCAATCGGCACGCGGCGCTCTTTACTGCCTTTACCGCGCACCCAGACTTCACCGCTCTCCAGGTCCAGATGACGGCAGTCGATGCCCACCAGCTCAGCGAGACGTAAACCGCCGCCGTACATGGTTTCCAGCATGGCGCGGTCGCGCACCGCCAGCGAATCGTCGAGGTCGATCTCCAGCAGCTGGCTGACTTCGTCGACATCCATATTTTTTGGCAGATGCCGTGCGTTGCGCGGCGTGGCGATGCCTTTCGCCGGATTGGCGCTCAGCATGCCCTGGCTGACCTGCCAGTCGAGAAAGCTGCGCAGCGCCGACATGCGCAGGGCCAGGCTGCTGGCACCGAGACCGCCGCGCCGGCTGCGCGCCGCCAGACTGCGCACCTGTGCCGGTTCCAGCTGCGACCAGGCGGTAATGTGCATGTCATCCGCCATGGCGATAAGCGCCTGCAGCTGGCGCTGGTAATTCTTTTGCGTCAGCGGGCTGAGCTGGCGTTCGACTTTCAGATAGCGCAGAAAGCCCTCAACGGCCGGCAACAGCGGGCTGGCGCTGCTCATGCGCGCTCCACCCAGCGAGACAGCAGGTCGGGCAGCATTTGTGCCAGGTGCTGCAGCAGCAGCGTGCCCATGCCCGCCTGATAGTGCTGGTTGTCGCGGCTGCTGAAGATCAGTACGCCGAGATCGCCCTGCTCGCCCATCAGCGACATCGCCACCGATCCGACGGCTTTCGCCTGCGGCAGCAGCAGCAGCAGCTCCGGTCCGTTCAGGCTGCCAAGGTAGTGATGCTGCTGACCAAAGCGCTGGATGCGCAGCGGCTCAAACGCCTGGCGTGACAGACCAAGCTGGGTGAAATCGGAGGGTGCGCCGATGCGCCAGCGGTCGCTGAACAGCCGCACATTAGCGCCCGCCAGGCCAAGCTCGCGCGCCCAGCGATGCAGGCGCGTCAGCATCTCCTGCAGGCTATCGGCCGCCGCGAGATGGCTCTGCAACGCCAGCAGGCGATCGAACAGCTGATGATTGGCGGTTGCCTGCTCCATCAGCAGCGTAATCTCCTCTTCCAGCTGCTGGATGTGGTTGCGCTGACGCGCCATATGCCACTCCACCAGCGATACGCTGCCGCGCACCGGATGCGGCACCATCATTTGCTCAACCTGGCGCGCATTGCGAATAAAGAAATCGGGGTTGTGACGCAGCCAGGCGCTCACCGCCTGATCGTCCAGCAAAACCGCGCTGTCGGTCTGCTCTTCGATATTTTTCATAGATGAATAAACCCATCATAGACGTGTGTGGCTGGCCCGGTCATAAACAGCGGCTGACCGGCCCCTTTCCAGGCGATATGCAGCGTGCCGCCGGGCAGATCGACGCGCACTTTCTCCGCCAGAATGCCCTGCTGAATGCCGCAGGCCACTGCGGCGCAGGCGCCGCTGCCGCACGCCTGGGTTTCGCCCGCGCCGCGTTCATACACGCGCAGACGGATGTGTTCCGGATTGACCACTTCCATAAAGCCGACGTTCACGCGCTCGGGAAAGCGCTCATGGCTCTCCAGTGCCGGACCGAGCGTCTCCACCGCGGCGGTTTTCACGCTTTCAACCTGAGTCACGCAGTGTGGATTGCCCATTGATACCGCGCCAAACATCACGGTCTGCTCGGCCACGCGCTGCAGATAGAGGTTTTCCGCCTTGTTAGCGCGCAGCGGCACCTGCTGCGGGTCAAAGTTGGGCTCGCCCATGTTAACGCGTACCAGCTCATCGCTGGTGACGCTCAGTACCATGCGGCCGGTCTGAGTGCTGACGCGAATGTCGCTTTTATTGGTCAGCCCTTTGAGGCGAACAAAGCGGGCAAAACAGCGCGCGCCGTTGCCGCACTGTGCCACTTCGCTGCCGTCAGCGTTGAAGATGCGGTAGTGGAAATCGAGATCCGGATCGTAAGGTGGCTCGACGATCAGCAACTGATCGAAGCCGATCCCCAGATGCCGATCCGCCAGGCGGCGAATCAGTTCCGGCGAAAAAAAGACGTTTTGCGTCACGGCATCGACGACCATAAAGTCGTTACCGAGACCGTGCATTTTCGAGAACTGCATTTTCTGCTCCGCCGGATGACTCATCGGGTTTAATTCGCCTGCACGCCAGCCGGTTTGCTGGTGACCAGGCCGCTGGTATCCGCATCCTGTGCCGCTTTCTGCTGCTGCTCAGTCACCGGCTGATTTTTCTGTTGCGGCCGATCGTTGGGCGGGAAATACAGCGGTCCTTTCAGGCCACAGCCTACCAGGCTGACCAGTGCCAGCGCCATACCCAGCTGGCTCATCACTCGTATCATTCTGTCTGCTCTTTTTATCCAAATCCCAGCTGCTTATCATCGCAGTTGACGTTGTAAAAGCAACAGGAAATATCCGGCAGAAGGTTCAGAAACGGGGGCAGGCCACTGCGTACAGCGCAGCGGCTTTAGTGCATCTGGTAGCGCGGCTGGAAGTCGCCGTTGTCGTTGTCCGGCTGGGTGGCGCACAGCTGCGTCAGCGTCTGGCTGCGGAACGGAATCACCTGGAAGCGATCGCCGGCGTGCACAATCTGATAGAACTGCGGCAGGTTGAAATTGATAAAGCTCGAGCCGTAGGTAAAGCGATCGTGCGACGACGAATAGAAGCGGCTGACGTCACGTACCAGCTCCTCTTTGCTGCCTTCGCAATGGTGATACACCTCCACCCGGTTGCTTTCATCAAGGATATAGATGTTGAAGCCGCGATCGTCACTGGTGTCTTCAAAGAAGAACTGAATGATGCCTTCGCTGGCGTAGCCGTTGACCACCGGTGGCAGCGGCGTCTGGTTCGATTCAACTTTAATCGACAAACCGTGCAGCTTGTTGTTGGAAATCGCGCCGTAAAATTCGACTGCGTTTTCCAGCTTCTGCACCGAGACGCTCATGCGCTCGAAAAACAGCCCCCAGGTCTGACCGGCCATGCGCAGCGCTTTAAAGCGGCCCGGCTCCTGACGCGTGCTCGACAGGCGCAGCTCAATGCATTCCGACACCAGCTGCTGCACGCGGGTGCGAATCAGACCGCGCAGATGCTGGCTGTAGCAGAATACTTCTACCGTGTCCGGCGGTGCAGCGTCCTGATGCATTTTGCCCAGAATGGTTTTCAGCGCTTCAATCATCGCCTGCTCGCCGCTGAAGTGCAGCGTACGCACTTCGTTCCATGAGTTGCGGTACAGCAGATCGATGCTGCCGATCAGGCACTGCTGCTGCTGACCAAAGCTAAACACATCCAGCTTACGGAAGTCGAAGTGCACTACCTGATTGCGGAACGCTGAGGTCGGATCGTGTTCGAGGTTAACGATGATCGCCAGATGCCGGATTTCGCACGGGCTGTAGAGCGCTTTCGGCGTCGGTGCCGGCAGGCGCAGCGGGAAGTGGCTGGAGACATCGTTGACCAGCTCCTGCAGGCGAGGCAGATCGCAGAACTCGTTGCCTTTGATGTGCAGACGGGTTTTGCGCGTCAGCAATCCGTTAAACCACGCCCATGCCACTAACTTGTTGAGATAGCGGTTATATTCCAGCGGCTGATGGCTGATGATTGAGCTCATGTCTGGCGACTGGTTATACAGATACCAGCCGGCACGGTTGGCGCGCCCGGCCGGCACATGAATAAAGGTCAGATTCTCTTCCGACAGATCGGGCGAGATTTGCGGGTTCACCAGCGTGACTTTGCCCGGCAGCGCTTCAAACGCGGCGTACAATTTACGCGTCAGCACGCCGATGTCCTGCGGGCTGGCGCTGACGCTTAAATTGTTGCGACGGGCAAAACGGATCAGGTTGCGATAGCTCTGCATCATCGCATCCAGCAGCTCATTGTGCGCCTCGCGCACCCGTTCGATTTTCCACTGCGCGCGATTATCCAGCACCGCCAGCTTCTCATCGTCCCAGCCCCACTCTTTCACCAGCTGCGACAGGATTTCACGCCGCCAGCCCGCGCGCGGATGCTGCTCCTCGCTGGAGAGTTTTTCGCACACTTTGAGGTAAAAACAGCGGCGCACCAGGTCGAGGCGCGCGGTGTCATCGACGCTGGTCAGATAGCGCGTCACGCGCTCCAGCATCATGCAGTAGGGATCGAGACCGAAGCAGACAATTTCGCCGTCGTGCAGCCGCTGTTTGATATCCATCGCCAGCAGCTGCGTGTTCGGGTATTCCCAGCTGTAAGCTTCCAGCAGCAGGGTTTTCAGCACCGCTTTGTACGGCGAATCGATACTTTTATACAGCTGCCACAGGCTGGCACCGAAATACTCTTCCGCCGACAGCGTGCCGAGACCGCCGAGATCCAGCCACTCATTCGGCGTCAGCACGCCCTGTGAATAGAGCGACATCACGTAATCGTCGTAATGGTGCTCCTCTTCACCGGGCACCATGTTCCACAGGATGCGTTTGCCCGCCATGCGCACGGCGGTACGGTAGAACTCATCCAGCAGTAAAATATGTTGAGTGGAACCGCAGTCCTCACCGCCGAGGCTGCCGCTCTCGTTATGGCGGAAGCGGTTTTCGTCGATCAGGAAGAAGCTGACTTCCACACCCAGCGACACACACCATTTTTGCAGGAGCGTACACTTGCGCTGCAGATTGAGACGCTCTTCGTTATCCAGCCATGACTGATGGCATACCCAGATGTCGAGATCGGAGACGCTGTTCTGGCCGACGGACGAGGTGCTGCCCATCGAGTAGATGCCGGTGATAGGCAGTTCACCCTTCACCGCGCTGCTGAGGTCGAGCGGATGGTCGCCCGCTAACTGTTGCAGCAGCTGCTGCTGGTTTTCATCAGGCGCAAAGAAGCTGACGCCATGGGGAACGCTACCTTCAAGGTAACCCGGCATCAGCGGATGATGATAATGCAGTAATGTTGGCAGCAGACTGTAGACGTGCTGGAAAGCAGGTCCCATGGCAGCCAGTGCGCGATCTACACGCAGCTGGTTTATCGCATCCAGTCTCTGTTTCAGTGTCTCAATGTAGAGGTACAAGACGTTTCGCCTGATTGTCCCAGTGTTAAGCACCCTGTTTCCAAAATCTGCCGCTTAATAATAAAGATGTCGGGCAAATTATTGCTGGAAACGTGATCAATCTAACACCTGGAAGATTGACCGTAAAGAAAGTTGCGCTACCTGACAGTTTAGCACGTTCCAAACGTAGCCCTGCATTTTCGGACTCCAGCCTCAGAATCTGACGCCGTAAAAGCGGGCTCCGGTCTGAGATTGCAGCCTGGTCAATCCGTTGAAACTGACAGCATTCCCCTATCAATGATAGGATAATCGATGAACGATCAAAATGGTTAACAGCATGTTAAACAAAATTTTCAGAATTGCTACCAGGCAAAGTCCGCTTGCCTTGTGGCAGGCACAATATGTCCAACAGCGCCTGATGGCTGCGCATCCCGGCTTGCAGGTTGAGCTGGTGCCGATGATCACCAAAGGCGATGTCATCCTTGATACGCCGCTGGCGAAAGTAGGTGGCAAGGGACTGTTTGTCAAAGAGCTTGAGCTGGCGATGCTGGAAAACCGTGCCGATATGGCGGTGCATTCCATGAAAGATGTGCCGGTCGATTTTCCCGACGGTCTGGGACTGGTGACCATCTGCGAGCGCGAAGATCCGCGCGACGCGTTCGTCTCGAATCATTATTCCTCGATCGACGCGCTGCCGCAGGGCGCGGTGGTCGGCACGTCCAGCCTGCGCCGCCAGTGCCAGATTAGCGCACGGCGCCCGGATCTGGTGATCCGCTCGCTGCGCGGTAACGTCGGTACGCGTCTCAGCAAACTGGACGCCGGCGAGTATGACGCCATCATTCTTGCTGCCGCCGGGCTGAAACGCCTTGGACTGGAAGATCGCATTCGCCAGGCGCTGCCGGCGGAGTTTTCCCTGCCGGCGGTGGGCCAGGGCGCGGTCGGCATTGAATGCCGCCTCGACGATCAGCCGTTAATTACGCTGCTGCAGGCGCTGAACCACAGTGACACAGCCGTCTGCGTGCGCGCCGAGCGCGCCATGAATACCCGTCTCGAAGGCGGCTGTCAGGTGCCGATCGGCAGTTTTGCCGTGCTGGAAGACGATCAGCTGTGGCTGCGCGGCCTGGTCGGTGCGCCGGATGGCAGCCAGATGGTGGTGGGCGAACGTCGCGGCCCGCGTGAACAGGCCGAACAGATGGGGATTTCACTGGCCGAAGAGCTGCTGGACGGCGGCGCGCGCGACATTCTGCGTGAAGTTTATCAGGGACAGCCGCCCGCATGACTATCCTCGTGACCCGTCCGGAACCCGCCGCCAGCGAACTGGTCGCGCGCCTGCGCAGCCAGGGCAAACTGGCGTGGTCGTTTCCGCTGATTGAATTCACGCCGGGTCGCGATCTCCCCCAACTGCCGCTAAAGCTGGCCGCCCTGCAGCCTGGTGACCTGGTATTTCTGCTGTCGCAGCAGGTGGTGCACTTTGCCCAGCCCGCTTTACAGCAGCAGCGCAGCGCGTGGCCGGCATTTCTCGACTATTATGCCATTGGTCGCAGCACCGCGCTGGCGCTGCACACCGTCAGTAATCTGAAAGTTGACTATCCGCATGCGCGGGAAACCAGCGAAGAGCTGGTGCGGCTGAATCGCCTGCAGCAGGTCAGCGGCAAGCGTGCGCTGATTCTGCGCGGCAGTCCGGGCCGTGAACTGCTGGCGGAGACGCTGATCGCCCGCGGCGCGGACGTGCAATACTGTGAGTGCTATCAGCGCTGTGAAAAGCAGTACGACGGCGCGATTGAAGGCCGTCGCTGGCGCGATCGCGGTATTACCACGCTGGTGGTGACCAGCGGTGAAATGTTACAACAACTGTTTGCGCTGTTTCCGCCAATCGATCGGCGGGAATGGCTGCTGCACTGTCGACTACTGGTCGTCAGTGAACGTTTGGCTACCCAGGCCGCCGAATTAGGCTGGCAGGAGATTGAGGTAGCCGATGGTGCGGATAACGACGCGCTGCTGCGTGCGTTACGCTGAACTTAACATTGGGATGAGCCACAATGACGGAACAAAAAGACTCCTCCGCCATGGTTGAAGAAACCACCCCTGCGGACACTTCCCCGACGCCAGCCAGCCAGCCGCCTCGCGCGAAAAAGAGCGACGGCAAGGTGCTGAGCGCGGTGGCAATTGTCATTGCACTGGCGATTGGCGCGGGACTTTACCTGAATGGGAAACACCAGGCCGACTTACAGGCTCAGACTAACCAGAACCTGAGCGAGCAGCTGAGCGCCCTGCAGCAGCAACTGGGCAGCGATAAACAACAGCTCTCGCAGCAGCTGGCGGATGCCAACACCGCGCTGCAGGAAGCGCGCAGCCAGCAGGATAACAGCGCGAAAGAGCTGGAGACGCTGCGTGAAAAAGTGGCCACTATTTCCGGCAACGATACCCGCACCTGGCTGCTGGCGCAGGCCGACTACCTCGTCAAACTGGCGGGTCGCAAACTGTGGAGCGATCAGGACGTCACCACCGCGGCAGCGCTGCTGAAAAGCGCGGACACCAGCCTGGCGGAGATGAACGATCCCAGCATCATGAACGTGCGCCGCGCGCTGACCCAGGATATCAGTTCACTGGCGGCGGTCAGCCAGGTCGACTACGACGGCATCATCCTCAAGCTGAACCAGTTGTCGAACGGCGTGGATAATCTGCGTCTGGCCGATAACGACAGCGATGAATCGCCGATGGATGCCGACAGCGGTGAGCTCTCCAGCTCGCTGCACGAATGGCGTCAGAATCTGGTGAAGAGCTGGCACAACTTCATGGATGATTTCATCACCATCCGCCGCCGCGATAATACCGCGCAGCCGCTGCTGGCACCGAATCAGGATGTTTATCTGCGCGAAAACATCCGTTCACGTCTGCTGATTGCCGCGCAGGCGGTGCCGCGCCATCAGGATGAGATCTACAAACAGTCTATCGATGCGGTATCCACCTGGGTGCGTGCCTGGTATGACACTAACGATGCGGCGACCAAAGCCTTCCTCGCCCAGCTCGACGAGCTGAGTCAGCAGAGTATTTCGATGGAAGTGCCAGACACGCTGGAGAGCCAGGCGCTGCTGGAAAAACTGATGCAAACGCGCGTGCGCAATCTGCTGGCGCAGCCATCGGCTGCGGCTGATCAACAGGGAGGCTAACCATGCTGAAAGTATTGGTGCTTTTCCTGCTGCTGATTGCCGGCATTGTGCTGGGGCCGATGGTTGCCGGCCATCAGGGCTACGTGCTGATCCAGACCGATAACTGGAACATTGAGACCAGCGTCACCGGTCTGGCCATCATCCTGATTCTCAGCCTGCTGGTGATTCTGCTGGTCGAGTGGATTCTGCGTCGCCTGTTCCGCACCGGCGCCCGCACCCGCGGCTGGTTCACCGGGCGGAAACGTCGCAGCGCCCAGCGTCACACGCAAAGCGCGCTGATGAAGCTGGCGGAAGGCGATTATCGTCAGGTAGAAAAGCTGCTGTCAAAGAATGCAGATCACGCCGATCAGCCGGTGGCGAACTATCTGCTGGCGGCGGAAGCAGCGCAGCAGCGTGGCGATGAAATCCGTGCTAACCAGCATCTGGAGCGCGCCTCTGAGCTTTCCGAGAACGATACCATTCCGGTTGAGATCACCCGCGTGCGCCTGCAGCTGGCGCGTAACGAAGATCACGCCGCACGTCACGGTATCGATCGCCTGCTGGAAGTGGCGCCGCGCCATCCGGAAGTGCTGCGTCTGGCCGAGCAGGCTTATATCCGCACCGGCGCCTGGGGCGCACTGCTGGATATCCTGCCCTCTATGCAGAAGGCGCAGATTAACGATGAGAACCAGCGTAACGCGCTGCAGCAGCAGGCATGGCTGGGTCTGATGAATCAGGCCATGGCCGATCAGGGCAGCGAAGGCCTGAAAAAATGGTGGCAGAACCAGAGTCGCAAAACCCGCCAGGAGACCCCGCTGCAGGTGGCGATGGCTGAGCATTTGATCGAGTGCGACGATCCGGACACCGCGCAAAGCATCGTGCTGGAAGGGCTGAAGCGTCAGTATGACGATCGGCTGGTGCTGCTGATGCCGCGCATCAAAAGCGGTGACCCGCAGGCGCTGGAGAAAGCGCTGCGTCAGCAGATTAAGCAGCACGGCGCCACGCCGCTGTTGCACAGCACGCTCGGCCAGCTGCTGATGCGTCACGGTGAATGGCAGCAGGCCGCAGAAGCCTTCCAGCAGGCGCTCGCACAGCGTCCGGATGGCTTTGACTACGCCTGGCTGGCGGACGTTTACGATCGCCTGCATCGCCCGGAAGACGCGGCTAAAATGCGTCGCGAAGGTCTGTTACTGACGCTGAAGAACAATCCTGGCGCCTGATTTTACAGTTGTTATTTTTGTGCACGCCGGGCCAGTCCCGGCTTTTTTTGCCTGAAAGAAAGTGCAGGGAATACGGCATCAATCCGTAAACGGCAGATAAAAAAACACCTGCCAGAAGCAGGTGTAAGATCAGGTCGGTAAGACAACTGATGGTATCCGACTCAACGTAATGTCCTTCTTACTGCAGTAGCGCGTGCACGTTACTGCCAGCTGGACAACGGATACCGTAAGGGGCTCTGCATCATTCCCAGGTTTATGTTGCATCCGCAAACATAAGAGGTGGAATGAGCATCTACGCTGAGATTATTGCACAAAGCGTGCCAGAATGGCATGAGTCACGGGAAGTTATTTTATATCAGTCAGTTAGATAATCCCTGCCTGCTAACAGCGGTTACGATGTCGTGAAAACGCGACAGACCGGTTTAAAGCTGTCTCCGCTGAGCGACAGGCTGTGCAAGGAAAGGTAAGGCTGTTAAAAATCAGCAGGTTATATGTCGTGTAATAGCGACAATCGCTACGCCCGTCGCAAACCTCCTTCGGAGGTTCTCATCCTCTTTTGCTACAGACGAAAAAAACCTGCTTTTTGCAAAGCAGGTTTCTTAAATGATGGTCGGCGAGAGAGGATTACGCTTCTCTGCGAGAAGCGCCCTGCGGGCCGTTGCTGACGCAACGTTGTCTCGCTTCGCTCGGCTCAAACCTCCTGCGGAGGTTCTCATCCTCTTTTGCTACGAACGAAAAAAGCCCGCTTTTTGCAAAGCGGGCTTTTCGAATATGGTCGGCGAGAGAGGATTCGAACCTCCGACCCACTGGTCCCAAACCAGTTGCGCTACCAAGCTGCGCTACTCGCCGATTTTGTACTGCCTGTTACTGCTTACTTGTTTTGCCTGGTGCGAAGAGAGGGACTTGAACCCTCACGTCCGTAAGAACACTAACACCTGAAGCTAGCGCGTCTACCAATTCCGCCACCTTCGCATGTCCCAGCAAAATCTGGGGTGGCTAATGGGACTCGAACCCACGACAACTGGAATCACAATCCAGGGCTCTACCAACTGAGCTATAGCCACCATAATTCTGGTGCGTAAGCGTAACCGCTTACTTAATGCACTGCATAACGCGGTTAAACCAACCACCGAAGCTCTTGCGCACAAACTAAATGGCGCGCCCGACAGGATTCGAACCTGAGACCTCTGCCTCCGGAGGGCAGCGCTCTATCCAGCTGAGCTACGGGCGCGTAGCGCCGTTGCGGATGGGCATACTACGTATTTGACTCCAGGCTGTCCAGTGCTTTTTCATAAAAAAATCGCGTTTGCTTACGCTTTGTGCATTCCGTCGATAAATAACGCAATCTGCCTGCTTAACCTGCCGGAATTACAGCACTATTCCTGCCGCGTTACAGATCGCCGCGCCAGTGATAGCGTAAATATTTCAGCAGTTTTAACTGACGGCGCCAGCGTGATGGCTGGCGTATCAGGCGATACAGCCACTCCAGCCCTAATTGCTGCCAGATGCGTGGCGCACGCGTGACGTGGCCGGTAAAGACATCATAGGTGCCGCCGACCCCCATATATAGCGCGTGCGGCCAGTGTTCGCGGCAGTCGCGCATCAGCAGCTCCTGGCGCGGCGATCCCTGCGCCACGGTCACAATCTGCGCCCCGCTGGCGGCAATGCGCGCAAATAGCGCCTCGCGTTCGGCAGGGGCGAAGTAGCCGTTCTGGCTGCCCACGATGTTGACGTTCCACTGACGGCGTAATTTATCGCAGGTTTCCTGCAGCACCTGCTCACGCCCGCCGATTAAAAATACCGGAATACCGCTGCGGCCCGCCTGTTCCATCAGCGCTTCCCACAGATCGGCGCCGGCGATGCGGTTCACCGTTAGCTGCGGGTATTTTTTACGCAGCGAACGCACAATGCTGATGCCGTCCGGGTATTTAATCTCCGCGGCGGCGATCAGCGCGCGCAGCTGGGCATCCTCTTCCAGCGTCAGCATCTTTTCGGCGTTGATCGCCACCAGCGTGCCGCTGCGCGGCTTGCCGTCCGGCAGCAGAAAATGAAGAAAGCTCGCCATATCGGCGAAAGCGTGTAAATCGATGCCGCGCAGGGTATAACGCGGATGATCGGTTTCCATGGTCGGTATTTCCCGTCAGGCCCGGAGGTTAAGCAGAGCGCGATAAAACTGGCTCCGCGCGCGGGCGAATCAGCCCGGCACGCGCTAACAGCCAGAAAAGTAACTTCGCCAGCCCAACGCAGGCGGCGAAAATCAGGCAAAAGAACACCACGCGCGAGCCGAATGCATCCAGCCCTTCGCGCGCCAGCACGATCATATTGAACACCGCGCCAAAGCAGAAGCTTTGCAAAATGGCACCGCTGTAGCGGTTGCCGGCTTCGCGCCCCTGCTGGTAGAGAGAATCAAACACTTTCATCAACAGCCCGACCGCTATCGCCCCAAGGGGAATAAAGCCTGCGCCACCCATGATCAGCAGCGAACCGAGCAACGTGGGCGAAATCGCCAGCCCGGAGTGGTTATTCAGCACTTCCCAGGTGAAATAGTTGGCGCTGTTGAGCACCATCGATGGCCGATCCGGCCACAGCCAGCCCGGGATAAACACGTAGAAATCACGCCAGATCGGTGCCAGCCCCTGAAAATCGATTTTGTCGTAATTCTGCAGCAGCAGCGCAAGGTTTTCCCACGGCGAAAAGGTGTCGCGCGTCAGATAGAGAAATGTGTAAAACGCTTCATCACCCACCACGTCGAGATTGTAACGACGCAGCGCCAGCCAGAACATGCCGCCAATCGCCATCACGCCGGCCCCCACCAGCATCCACAGCGTAATCCAGCCGCGCGTAATGCCGATGAACAGGAACAGCGCAAAGGCGATGATGATATTGGCGCGCGTCCCGCCCACCAGCGCATAGGTAAGCAGACCAAACGCCACCGTGATCAGCAAAAACAGCAGCCACTGGCGCTGGGTAGGATTAAGGAAATAGCGGATCAGCATCGCCGGAATGAAGAAGTAGAAAAAACGCTTGAGCGCCACGCCGGACACTTCGCTGGAGAAGATCTGGTTATAGGCCGACAGCCGGAACAGCAGCAGGCCGTTATGCATAAAGAACACCGTGACGGTTCCCACCGCCACCAGCGCCAGCAGCAGGCAGGTCAGATGGGTTTCCACCCGGTTCATCGTCAGCCAGGGTTTGCGCGGCGCCGCCTGCGCAGGCCGCAGCCGCACTTTGTAGCTGACGTAATAGATGGCGTAGAAACTGGTAGCGGCCAGCAGTGCCTGCAGCAGATAGTCTGCCGGCACCACGCTGACGTTAAAGCGGAACACCAGCACGCTGGTCAGCGGAAAGCCAAAGTAAAAGGTCAGTAAAAACAGCAGGGTAAAGAACAGGTGGAAATTAAAACGCACCCGTTTAAATTCGCGCCAGGTCAGCGTCAGAATGAAGCCCAGCGAAAACAGATACACCACCAGCAGACCACTAAACTGCAGCAGGCTCATGTTGACTCCCTTTCACTCTCCACCAGGGCGTGGCGCCATCCCGCCAGATAGCCCGGGGCAAAAAAGGCGATAGCGGAACGATCGCACTGCGCCAGCTGACGCTGCGCCTCCGCCACGCGCGTGCGATCCAGCGCATCAGCGCTAAATAACACCGGCAGCCCCTGCTCGCTCAGGTCACGCCAGAACGGATTCTTACGGTTGACCACAAACGGAATGCCGGCCTGAATCAGCAGGCACAGCGTACCGATGCCCTGCTGACGTTCGAACATAAAATAACCGAGCTGACAGCGACTCAGCAATTGCAGATAGGCAGTGAAGTCGATTTTGTCGCGCAGCAGCGTCACCTGGCCGCGCGGAAACAGGCGCTGCGCGGCAGCATCAATCTCATCGATGTACTCATAGTTGCTGGCCGGATAACCGAGCGGGATCACCACGTTAACCTGCTCACCAAACTGGCGGCGAATCGCCTGCAATCCTTCAATGTGCCGGTTGCTGCGATCGCCCGAGTTGCCGAGCAAAATGGTAAAGCTTTCGCTGGCGGCAGGTGCGGGTATCGCGGCCTCCGGCATACGCGTTGGGAAATAGAGCAGCGAAGTGGGTACGCGCGGATGGCGCTGCTGGAAAAAGTGCAGATCGCCGCGCGTGGCAAACACCTGCGCCATGCGCCCCTGGGCGATACGCCGCAGCAGATAAAACAAGCGGTACTTCAGCCCGGCGCCCTCTTCATAGAGATCGGCGCCCCAGACGTGCCAGAACGCCTGCTGTCGCCGCAGCTTGCCGCTGAGCAGCGCCAGCCACAGGCGCGGATTGAACTGGCCGTGAAAGAAGAAGCGCTGACGGCGATCGGCGGCGCGTGCGATCACCGCCTGCGCCAGCGCGCGCTTGCTGGGATACACGTCGATCTGCAGTTGAGGATAGGCCAGCAGGGTATCCGGCGCGGCCGATACCACCATAAACTGACGCGGCGCGTCGGCTGGCGATTCAACGCTCATGACGTCGTTAAAGAAGCGCAGCAGCGTGTGATTGTGATGCGGGATATCGGAGCCCAGCACGTGAAATAGCGTCATTTTTTCCGGCAATAAATCAAGAAAGCCCCACAGCAAAGGGCAAAGTAGAGCACGTAGGTCGCCATATAAGCCTGCGCCGCGCCCGCCGTTCCGTGCAGTGGGATCAGCCAGTGCGCAAAGGCGGTCAGCAGCACAAACTGGCTGATTTCCGTGAGAATATAAAAGCGCAGTGAGGCTTTGGCGATCACCAGGTATCCGAAAACATAGGCGCCTACTTTAAAGACGTCACCGCACAACTGCCAGACAAAAAGATCGCGCATGGCGCTGAACTGCGGGGAAAACAGCAGCCAGATGGCGACATCGCGCAGCAGCCAGACACAAAAGCTGGCCGCCGCCACCGCCGGCAACACAAAGCGCAGCGCACGGCCAATTTCGCGCGCGATGTCGGCTTTATGCTCCAGCCGCGCCAGCGTTGGCAGCAGCCAGACGCTGAACGTGGCGGTGATAAATTGCAGATACGCATCGGAGATGCTGGTGACGCCCTGCCACAGCCCGACCTGCGCCCAGCCCTGCTGTTGCGCCAGCAGATTACGCATCATCACCCAGGCTACCGGCAGGGTCACGGCCGTCATCAGCGCCATCAGGGTAAATTTGGCCAGATTACGCGCCAGCGCCGGCTGCCACTGCGGCATCAGCCAGCGCAGCGGCAGTTCCTCGCGGTGGCGTCGCAGCATCCACAGCGCCGGCCCGACCAGCAGCGCCGGCACCAGCGCCAGCCCGACCAGCGCACCGGCATAGCCACCCAGCCACCAGCACAGCACATAACCCACCACGCCGATCAGGCTGCCGGCAATCAGCGCCAGCGCGTTACCGCGCGCATCGCGAAAACCTTTCAGCAGCGCCAGTGTCAGGTTGGCCCAGGCAATGCCCAGCTGCAAAAAGGCGACGATACGCACCACGTTTTGCCAGGCGGCGTGACCAAACAGCGCCCGGCTGATGGGCTCCGCCGCCAGCAGGAACAGCAGCGCCAGCAGTGTGGAAAACCCCAGCACCATTGCCGACGCGGTGCCGGTCACGGCACGCAGCTGCGCCGGCTGCTGGCGGAACTGCGCGACATAGGTGGTTACGCCGTTAAAGATACCCGCGCCGGCCAGCACGCCGAGCACGGTAATCAGCTGGCGAAAGTTACCCGCCTGGCCGACACCCTCGGGGCCGAAGCTCACCGCCAGCAGTTTCACCACCAGCAGGCCAGCGACAATTTTTACCAGCGTGGACGAGGCGGTCCACACTGAGGCTCTGGCTAACGACATCAGGCAAAGAAGCTCAGCAGCGAACTGATTACCGTACGCTGGTTGTTGTCCGACAGGTTGTAGAACAGCGGCAGCCGCAGCAGGCGCTCGCTCTCGCGCGTAGTGAACGCATCCGTGCCGTGGAAGCGGCCAAAACGCGTGCCGGCCGGTGAGGAGTGCAGCGGGATATAGTGGAACACGGTGAGGATCTCAGCTTCCTTCATCCAGTTAATCAGCGCCTGGCGATCCTCGCTGTCGCGCAATTTGAGATAGAACATGTGGGCGTTGTGACGGCAGCTGGCCGGCACCGCCGGTAACGCAATGCGCCCGCTGGCCGCCAGCGGCTGCAGCGCGTCGTAATAGTTCTGCCACAGGCGCAGACGCTGCTGGTTGATGCGTTCCGCCGCTTCCAGCTGCGCCCACAGATAAGCCGCCTGCAAGTCCGCCATCAGGTAGCTGGAACCAATATCGCGCCAGGTATATTTATCCACCTGTCCGCGGAAGAACTGGCTGCGGTTGGTGCCTTTTTCGCGGATGATCTCCGCACGCTCGATCAGTTTCGCCTCGTTGATCAGCGTGGCGCCGCCTTCACCGCCGGCGGTGTAGTTTTTCGTCTCATGGAAGCTAAAGCAGCCAATATGGCCGATGGTGCCCAGCGCGCGCCCTTTGTACTGCGACATCACGCCCTGCGCCGCATCTTCAATCACATACAGCTGATGCTTCGCTGCCAGCGCCATGATGGTATCCATCTCGCACGCCACGCCCGCGTAATGTACCGGCACGATGGCGCGCGTTTTCGGCGTGATTGCTGCTTCAATCTGCGTTTCGTCGATATTCAGCGTATCCGGACGCACGTCGACGAACACAATGGTGGCGCCGCGCAGCACGAAGGCGTTGGCGGTGGAGACAAAGGTGTAGCTCGGCATGATCACTTCATCGCCGGGCTGGATATCGATCAGCAGCGCGGCCATCTCCAGCGAAGCGGTGCACGAGGGCGTCAGCAGCACTTTTTTGCTGCCAAAATGCTGCTCCATCCACTGCTGACAGCGTCGGGTAAAACCGCCGTCGCCGCACAGCTTGCCGCTGGCCATCGCCGACTGCATATAGTCAACTTCGGTGCCCACAACCGGGGGCGCGTTAAATGGGATCATCAGGCTTTCCTGTAAAACCAGTAGGCGGTGCTTTCCAGCCGGGCACCGCTGCGTAAATAGAGGCGCATCGCCGTAAGATTGCTGAGCTGGGTCGCGACCCGCAGACGCTCGAGCTGGCGCACCCGGCCCCAGTCGGCAGCTGCCAGCAGCAAACGCTGACCGACGCCGTTGCCCTGCGCCGCCGGCAGCACCGCCAGCAGACCGATACGCGCATCACCGGCGACTTCGCGCATGGAGACGAAACCCTGCAGCGCGCCCTGCTCGTCGCAGGCGATCAGACACTGGTGATCAAAAGTGCCGCGCACCGCGTTCTCAATCCACTGTGCGTAGAAGCGGCCGCTGTCTTCAGCGTCAAACCAGGGGGCACGAAAACGGCTCTGGCTAAACGCCTGGGCCGCTGCCGCGCGCAGCTGCGGGATTTGCGCTTCGCGCGCGATGCGCACGCCGGTCTGCCGTTCGGTGCGTTTGATATTGATCTCCAGATCCGCTTCGCCTTCCACCAGCTGAAAACCATGCTGGCTCAGCGCATCTATCGCCGCGCTGTCCTGCGCCGGCACCTTAACCTGCCACAGCGTGTAAGGCTGCTGCAGCGCCTCGGCCAGCGGCACATCGCCGTCCAGCGTCAGCCGCGCCGTGGCGCAGCGGAAGAAGTCGCTCTCCCACGCAAGGGGATCAATACTGACGCGGACGGGCATGCAGAATATCCAGCAGATACTGGCCGTAGCCGGTTTTGGTCAACGCCTGTGCCGCTGCCAGCAGCTGCTCATCGCTCAGCCAGCCGTTGCGCCAGGCAATCTCTTCGAGGCAGGCAATTTTAAAGCCCTGGCGTTTCTCCACCGTTTGCACGAACACGCTGGCCTCAATCAGGCTGTCGTGGGTGCCGGTGTCCAGCCAGGCAAAGCCGCGCCCCAACAGCTCCACCGCCAGTTCGCCCTGCTCCAGATACATCTGGTTGATGGCGGTAATTTCCAGCTCGCCGCGCGCCGAGGGCTGCACCTGCTTCGCAAACTCCACCACGCGGTTATCGTAAAAGTAGAGGCCGGTAACTGCCCAGCGCGATTTCGGCTGCTGCGGCTTCTCTTCAATCGACAGCGCGTTGAAGTCGTCATCAAACTCCACCACGCCAAAACGTTCCGGATCCATGACCTGATAGGCAAAAACCGTGGCACCGTGGCTGCGCGCGGCCACCTTTTTCAGTTTCGGACTGAAGCCCTGGCCGAAGTAGAGATTGTCGCCCAGCACCAGACAACAGCTGTCGTCGCCAATGAAGGATTCACCGATGATAAAGGCCTGCGCCAGGCCATCCGGGCTCGGCTGCTCGGCATACTGCAGCTGCAGGCCAAATTCACAGCCATCCCCCAGCAGCCGCTCAAAATGGGCGCGATCGTCCGGCGTGGTAATAATAAGAATGTCGCGAATCCCCGCCAGCATCAGCACCGACAGCGGATAGTAGATCATCGGTTTGTCGTACACCGGCAGCAGCTGCTTGGATATCGCCCGGGTTATCGGGTGCAGGCGCGTGCCCGAGCCACCGGCTAAGATGATACCTTTCATCGTTGCTCCTCCTGCATGCGCGCTTAACGCGGGGTGGCTAAGCCCAGACGCTCGCCGCGATAACTGCCGTTGAGAATCGCCTGCCACCACTGCGGATTGGCCAGATACCACTGCACGGTTTTGCGGATGCCGCTGTCGAATGTTTCCTGCGGCGTCCAGCCCAGTTCACGGGCGATTTTACTGGCATCAATGGCATAGCGCAGGTCGTGGCCGGGACGATCGTGAACAAAGGTGATCAGTTCCCGGTAGCTGCTCAGCCCGGCAGCGCGCTGTTGCGGTGCCAGCTCATCCAGCAAATCACACAGCGTCTCGACCACCTCAATATTGCGCCGCTCGTTGTGGCCGCCAATGTTGTAGGTCTCGCCCACTTTGCCGCTGCTGACTACGGTGTACAGCGCGCGGGCGTGATCTTCCACATACAGCCAGTCACGAATCTGGCTGCCGTTGCCGTACACCGGCAGCGGCTTACCGGCCAGCGCATTGATAATGGTGAGGGGAATCAGTTTTTCCGGGAAATGGTAAGGCCCGTAGTTGTTGGAACAGTTGGTGACCACCACAGGCAGCCCATAGGTGCGCAGCCACGCACGCACCAGATGGTCGCTGCTGGCTTTGGTCGCCGAATAAGGGCTGCTCGGGGCGTACGGCGTGGTTTCGGTAAAGAAATCTTCCGTGCCGTGCAGATCGCCAAACACCTCGTCAGTGGAGATATGGTGCAGGATGAAGCCCTTCTTGCGCTCATCCGTCATGCCGTTCCAGTAATGGCGCGTCGCCTCCAGCAGCTGGTAGGTGCCGACAATGTTGGTTTCGACAAAGGCGATTGGCCCGTCAATCGAGCGGTCCACGTGACTCTCTGCCGCCAGATGCATGATGCAGTCCGGCTGATACTGCGCCAGCACGCGATCCAGCGCGGCGCGGTCGCAGATATCTACCTGCTCAAAAGCAAAGCGTGCATCCTGCTCGACCGGTGCCAGCGACGCCAGATTGCCGGCATAGCTCAGCTTATCCACCACCACCACCCGGTGGTCGGTATTGGCAATCAGGAAGCGCACCAGCGCGGAGCCAATAAAACCGGCGCCGCCGGTGACTAAAAACTGTTTCATCGCCAGACTCCTTTGGTATCCACAATCCACGGCTGCGTCACCTCTTCAGGGGTGACGGCGCGGAACTGCGCATGATCGACCAGCATCACCAGGATGTCGGCGTGTTGCAGGGCATCAGCCAGCGACACCAGCGTAGCGCGTTCGGCGAGCTGCGGCGGAATATCCGCCACATGCGGCTCGACCACCCAGGTGCGGCCGCTGTGCCAGCCCGCAATACGCTGCGCCACCGACATCGCCGGGCTTTCACGCAGGTCATCGATATTAGGTTTGAATGCCAGACCGAAGCAGGCGATAGTCACGTCCGTGGCACGCTTGCCGCTGGCCGTCAGGCACTCGGCCAGCGCCTGTTTAACCTGATCCAGCACCCAGCCCGGCTTGGCATCGTTGACCTCACGCGCGGTTCGGATCAGCCGTGCCTGCTGCGGGTTTTGCGCCACGATAAACCATGGGTCGACCGCAATGCAGTGGCCGCCAACGCCCGGTCCCGGCTGCAGGATATTGACGCGCGGATGGCGGTTCGCCAGCGCAATCAGTTCCCACACGTTGATCCCCTGTTCGGCGCAGATCAGCGACAGTTCGTTGGCAAAGGCGATGTTCACATCGCGGAAACTGTTTTCCGTCAGCTTGCACATCTCTGCGGTGCGCGCGTTAGTTTCCACGCACTCGCCGCGCAGGAAAATGCGATACAGCTCGCTGGCGCGCGCCGAACAGGCCGGCGTCATGCCGCCAATCACGCGGTCATTTTCCAGCAGCTCGACCATCACTTTCCCCGGCAGCACGCGCTCCGGGCAGTAAGCGATAAACACGTCAGGCTGCTCGCCATGCTGCGGGAAGCGCAGATCCGGGCGCGCCGCCGCCAGCCATTGCGCCATCTGTTCCGTAGCGCCCACCGGCGAAGTTGATTCGAGGATCACCAGATCGCCGGCCTTCAGCACCGGCGCAATCGACAGCGCAGCCGCCTGCACGTAGCTGAGATCCGGCTGATGATCGCCGACAAACGGCGTCGGCACGGCAATCAGAAAGGCGTCGGCAGCTTCAGGCTGGGTGGTGGCGCGCAGGTTGCCGTTGTGCACCGCTGCACGTACTACGTCGCCCAGTTCAGGCTCGACGATATGAATTTCGCCGCGATTAATGGTTTCCACCGCGCGCGCATTGATATCCACGCCGATGACCTGTTTCCCGTGCGACGCAAAAACGGCTGCCGTCGGCAGCCCAATGTAGCCCAGTCCGATAACGGAAATGGTTGAAAAACGCATAGTTAAACTCTGTGTTGTTTAAGTGCCTGCAGGATGCGCGCGCAGGCATGGCCGTCGCCATACGGATTGTGCGCACGGCTCATCGCCTGCCACGCCTCGTCGTCCTGCAATAGCAGGCTGACTTCAGCAACAATTTTATTCACGTCGGTGCCGACCAGCTTCACCGTACCGGCCGCGACCGCTTCCGGCCGCTCGGTGGTTTCGCGCATCACCAGCACCGGTTTGCCTAGCGACGGCGCCTCTTCCTGGATGCCACCGGAATCGGTAAGAATCAGCCAGGCGCGATTCATCAGCCAGACAAACGGCAGGTACTCCTGCGGCTCAATCAGAATGATGTTGTTGATACCGCTCAGAATACGGTTCACCGGCTCGCTGACGTTAGGGTTGAGGTGCACCGGATAGACGATTTGCAGCTGCGGATGCTGACGCGCCAGCTGCGCCAGCGCGCTGCAGATGCGTTCAAAGCCTTCGCCAAAGCTTTCGCGCCGATGGCCGGTAACCAGAATCAGCTTTTTACCGGCCTCAAGGAACGGGTAACGCGCCGCCAGGCGGGCATTGAGATCGGCATCATCCAGCACGCGATCGCGTACCCACAGCAGCGCATCGATCACCGTATTGCCGGTGACGAAAATGCGCGCGTCGGGCAGATTTTCGCGCAGCAGGTTTTGCCGCGAATTTTCTGTCGGCGTGAAGTGATAGCTGGCGAGATGACCGGTCAGGGTGCGGTTGGCCTCCTCCGGCCACGGCGACATCAGGTTACCGGTCCGCAGACCCGCCTCAACGTGGCCCACCGGAATCTGATGGTAAAACGCGGCCAGGCTGGCGGCAAAGGTGGTAGTGGTATCACCGTGCACCAGCACGACGTCTGGCTGGAAGTCTGCCAGCACGGTCTTCATACCCTGCAAAATACGGCTGGTGATCTCGGTCAGTCCCTGTTCGGGCCGCATAATATTGAGGTCATAGTCGGGCTGCAGCCGGAACAGGCGCAGTACCTGGTCAAGCATTTCACGATGCTGTGCCGTCACGCATAGGCGCGATTCGAAGGCAGCATCCTGCGCCAGTGCCTGCACCAGCGGAGCCATTTTGATCGCTTCAGGGCGCGTGCCAAATACAGTCAGAACTTTCACGCGGATTCTCTTAGTGACGGTTGGCGAATGTTGCACGCGGACGACGCACCAGCGCTACGCCGGCACCCACCAGCGCACCGATCGCGCCCCACATCACCATCATAAACAGACGACGTGGGCTATCGCGGCTGACCGGCTCTTCCGGCGTGCGCAGGTAACGGTAGGTCTGGAACGGTTTATCCAGGCGCGGCCCGGCCTGCAGTGTGTTGAGCATCGCCCTGTTTTGATCATAGCTTAAATCGTAAGCAGGTCCGCTGGCTTGCAGGGTATCCAGCTGCGCCTGCAGCATCTGCTGCCCCAGCAGGAAGCGATCGCTGTCCGGCAGCGCTTCACCGCTGACCGGCGCGCGGTTCTCTTTAATGCCCTGCTGGCTGGCTACTTTCAGCGCCTGCTCGATGCGCTGGCGACGGCGATCAAACACCGCCTGTGCCACTTCCTGCTGACGACTGACCTGCGCCTGCAGCTGCACGCTGCGCGCCTGCCACGCACCTTTAAGCTCATCGTTGAGATGGCGCGCGGCGCGTTCGCTGGCATAGGCAATGTACTGCCGCAGCAGATTGTTGGCGTCGCCGGCGGTCTCCGCGATCAGCTTAATGTTATCCAGCGTATTGTGAGTGGTATCAGCCGGGGTGAACTGAATGTTGGTGATCAGATCGTCGAGCAGCGCGGCATCATTGTGCGCATTACCGCTTTTTCGGCTCTTATAGTAATCAGTCTGCAGCCAGAAATCGCGACGCGTATCCCACGACGCCAGCTGCATGGTGAACTCCTGATAGACCTCATCCATCACCGTCGGTGCTGGCGTATTCAGGCTGACGGTCTCGTTGCGCACATCCAGATTATTGAGGAACTGCTGCTGCACAAAGAATGCGCCCAGCATATTCACCGTCGGCCGATCGGTCACCGCCGTGGCGCTCCAGGATTGCTTCATTAACATGGAAGCCAGCCACGCCAGCAGCGCAAACAGCAGCGCCAGGCCAATAATCCAGCCTTTGCCGCGCCACAACGTGCAGCCGAGGCCGCGTACATCCAGTTCGTTCTCCACAACGACAGAGGTCATAACAAAAGTGTCCTTATCCGGGTACTTATCTGGGTAATTATTTTTTCTCTTCGCCGCTGCTTTGCCAGCGACGTTTGATACGACGGATTTTGCGCGCGACACGCCATGCATGTTTCAGGCAATAACCGTAAAGGAGGAAAGCAGCGAGGAACAGCGCCAGCATGACCCACTCGGGAATAAATGCCAGATATTCGCCCAGCACGCCAATTCCGGCCAGCAGCGCGGCGGCCACGGTAATCAATAAAAATGCCTGGCGGGAGGTAAAACCGGCCCGCATGATCAGGTGATGGATATGCTGACGATCGGCCGAGAACGGGCTCATGCCCTTGCGCAGGCGACGATACATGATCGCTACCATGTCCATCAGCGGAATAGCAATCAGCCACAGGGCGGTAACTGGCGTGATGGGATGGCTGAGGCCCTGCGTCGTTTCCAGCAGAATCCAGATGATGGTGAAGCCGATCATGGTACTGCCGGCATCACCCATGAACACTTTATAACGGCGGCCTAAAAAGCCGAGATTAAGCAGAATGTAGGGAATGGTGGCGGCGATCATCGCAAAGCACCACATCGCCAGGCTGGTCTGTCCGTCAAAGTAGAGGATGATGCCCATCGCAGCGAAGGTGACGCAGGATAAGCCACCCAGCAGACCATCAATACCGTCCACCATATTGAAAGCATTGATCGCTGCCCATACCGCGAACAGCGTCAGCACATAGCCGAAAGGCCCGACGATCAGCTCGACCGGACCAATGATAAAACCCAGGCTCAGTAAATAGAGTTTTGCCCCGACCATCATCACGATGGCAATCGCCGCCTGAACCACGGCACGGATTTTGACGCTGATATCAAAGCGGTCATCGAGCGCGCCGACCAGCACCAGTACCCCGGCGCAGAAGAGGTACAGCACGGCGTGCGGCAGATAATAATTTGAGATGGCAAAGGCGAAGCAAATCCCCGCATACACGGAGATACCGCCGACTAACGGAATGGCGCCATGGTGTCGTTTTCTGGAATTCGGCGTGTCCACAAGCCCAATTTTTTTAGCCGCTTTACGAGCAAAAAACAGGAACGCTAAAGAAAAAAGAAAAACTAAACCAAGCTCAGTACTCATAGTGAGTAAATTCACGTTAACGCTCTCAGCTAAAATCATGGACAACAATAAGCAATTTTCCCGCCATTGCTGTATATCCCTGGTCTGAATTCTGTCGCAGCGCGTGCGTTTGCTGAAAAAACCGCCGCTTTGCTGCCTCAGTCAATATGTCTGCTTCCTGACAGGCATAATCCTAATGCCCACAAATGAAAAACGCCACGTTAAGACGTGGCGTTAGTCATAAATCCTGGCAATTTGTGCCGTTAGCCGGCTGGCTCAGGCCGTTACCGGCGGCAACAGATTACGAGCGTTTCATCATATCGAAGAATTCGTCGTTGGTTTTGGTCATTGCCAGTTTATTGATGAGGAACTCCATTGCATCAATTTCACCCATCGGATGGATGATTTTGCGCAGGATCCACATCTTCTGCAGCTCTTCCTGAGAGGTGAGCAGCTCTTCTTTACGCGTACCGGAACGGTTGTAATCGATAGCCGGGAACACGCGCTTCTCAGCGATTTTACGTGACAGGTGCAGTTCCATGTTACCTGTACCTTTAAACTCTTCGTAAATCACTTCGTCCATCTTCGAACCGGTATCAACCAGCGCGGTGGCGATGATGGTCAGGCTGCCGCCCTCTTCCACGTTACGTGCCGCACCGAAGAAACGCTTCGGACGATGCAGGGCGTTGGCGTCAACACCACCGGTCAGGACTTTACCCGACGCCGGCACTACGGTGTTGTAGGCGCGCGCCAGACGGGTGATGGAGTCCAGCAGGATGATAACGTCTTTTTTGTGCTCGACCAGGCGCTTAGCCTTCTCGATCACCATCTCTGCAACCTGCACGTGACGCGAGGCCGGCTCGTCAAAGGTAGACGCGATAACTTCGCCTTTCACCAGACGCTGCATTTCGGTTACTTCTTCCGGACGCTCGTCAATCAGCAGCACCATCAGCACGCAGTCAGGGTAGTTATACGCGATGCTCTGCGCGATGTTCTGCAGCAGCATGGTTTTACCGGCTTTCGGCGGTGCGACGATCAGACCACGCTGACCACGACCGATTGGCGATGCCAGATCCAGCACGCGCGCCGTCAGGTCTTCGGTCGAACCGTTACCACGCTCCATGCGCAGACGGTTGTTCGCGTGCAGCGGCGTCAGGTTTTCAAACAGAATCTTGCTACGGGCGTTTTCTGGCTTGTCGTAGTTAACTTCGTTAACTTTCAGCAGCGCAAAATAGCGTTCACCTTCTTTCGGTGGGCGGATTTTGCCAGAAATGGTGTCACCAGTGCGGAGGTTGAAGCGGCGGATTTGGCTGGGAGAAACGTAGATATCATCGGGACCGGCGAGGTAGGAGCTGTCTCCGGAGCGGAGGAAACCAAATCCATCCTGCAGTATCTCCAGCACACCATCACCGAAGATGTCTTCGCCGCTCTTCGCGTGTTGTTTCAGGATGGCGAAAATAATGTCCTGTTTGCGCATACGCGCCAGGTTTTCCAGCCCCATATTTTCGCCGAGAGTAATCAGCTCAGAAACCGGCGTATTCTTTAATTCGGTAAGATTCATAGTGATGGGTTCTTAAACTCGGGGTAATTCTCGAAATGTTTGTCGTGAATGGTATGGCAAAAATTCCATGCCTGTTAATGGCTCTTTTTCAACGCTGCTCGACGGTTATCGTCAGATGTGGCGATAGGAAGCGAGGAGACGGTCGAAAGGTGATGCCGAATGTGCTAGCCGTCAGATTGCCAAACCACGAAAACGTTCAATGCGAGCTGGGTCTGACAAGGGAAAACTTTAGATGCAAACTACAAGGTAAGTGCGTAATGCAGTGAGGTCAACTTAACACGCCTGAAGGGAGACGTCCAGCAGTGGCGAAAAAATTCACCACTGCCGAACAAACACCGCGCCGGGCTTAGGCCAGGTTAGCGTTCAGGAACTCTTTCAGCTGACCTTTAGACAGCGCACCCACTTTGGTCGCCGCCACTTCGCCGTTCTTGAACAGCAGCAGGGTCGGGATACCGCGAATACCGTATTTTGGCGCAGTACCTGGGTTTTCATCAATGTTCAGCTTGGCGATGGTAAGCTTACCGTCGTACTCTTCTGCGACTTCGTCGAGAATCGGGGCGATCATTTTGCAAGGACCACACCATTCAGCCCAGAAATCTACCAGCGTCACACCGTCGGCTTTCAGCACGTCAGTGTCGAAACTGTCATCGGTCAGGTGAACGATTTTATCGCTGCTCATGTTTAACTCCAAAGATTATGCCTGGCGAATTGGCGTAAAATATACCAACGTAGGTTGACTTTATTTCATCGGATACGCTTTCGTAAAGCGATAGTAAGCTGATATTCTACCACACTATGAGCAAAACACACTTAACAGAACAGAAGTTTTCCGACTTCGCCCTGCACCCACAGGTAGTGGAAGCCCTTGATAAGAAAGGCTTTCATAACTGCACGCCGATTCAGGCGCTCGCGTTGCCTTTTGCGCTTTCAGGGCGTGATGTCGCGGGTCAGGCGCAAACCGGTACCGGCAAAACGATGGCGTTCCTGACGTCAACGTTTCATTATCTTCTTTCTCATCCTGCTGCTGAAGGCCGCCAGGTTAATCAGCCACGCGCGCTGATCATGGCACCGACGCGTGAGCTTGCGGTGCAGATTCATGCCGATGCCGAGCCGCTGGCGCAGGCCACCGGTCTGAAGCTGGGCCTGGCCTATGGCGGCGACGGCTATGACAAGCAGCTGAAAGTGCTGGCAGACGGCGTCGATATTCTGGTGGGCACCACCGGACGCCTGATTGACTACGCCAAACAAAATCACATCAACCTCGGCGCCATTCAGGTCGTGGTACTGGATGAAGCGGATCGCATGTTCGATCTCGGCTTCATTAAAGACATTCGCTGGCTGTTCCGCCGCATGCCGCCGGCCACCCAGCGCCTGAGTATGCTGTTCTCGGCCACGCTTTCTTATCGCGTACGTGAACTGGCGTTCGAGCACATGAACAACGCCGAATACGTTGAAGTTGAGCCCGAGCAGAAAACCGGCCACCGCATTAAAGAAGAGCTGTTCTATCCTTCGAACGAAGAGAAGATGCGTCTGCTGCAGACCCTGCTGGAAGAAGAGTGGCCGGATCGCGCCATCGTCTTCGCCAACACCAAGCACCGCTGTGAAGATATCTGGGGCCACCTGGCTGCCGATGGCCACCGCGTGGGCCTGCTGACCGGCGACGTGGCGCAGAAAAAACGCCTGCGCATTCTGGACGACTTCACCAAAGGTGATGTGGATATCCTCGTTGCCACCGACGTCGCCGCGCGCGGCCTGCACATCCCGGCAGTTACGCACGTCTTCAACTACGACCTGCCGGACGATCGCGAAGATTACGTGCACCGCATTGGCCGTACCGGTCGTGCTGGTGCCAGCGGTCACTCCATCAGCCTGGCCTGTGAAGAGTACGCGCTCAACCTGCCGGCGATTGAAGAGTACATCGGTCACGGTATTCCGGTGAGCAAGTACAACAGCGACGCCCTGCTGAGCGACCTGCCGCCACCGAAACGCCTGCAGCGTAACCGCTCGGGCAACGGTCCACGTCGCGGTGGCAACAACAGCAACCGTCGCGGCGGTGCCCCGCGCAACAACAACCGTAAACGTTCGGGTTAAGCACACATGCTAAGCGCATCGTCACTTTATGCTGCGATTGATTTAGGTTCTAACAGCTTTCATATGTTGGTGGTGCGCGAAGTGTCCGGCAGTATTCAGACCGTCGCGCGAATTAAACGCAAGGTGCGTCTGGCGGCAGGTCTTGATGCGGCCAACCATCTCTCGGCTGAGGCGATGCAGCGCGGCTGGCAGTGCCTGCGTCTGTTCTCCGAGCAGTTGCAGGACATTCCCCCGGAACAAATCCGCGTGGTGGCAACCGCCACGCTGCGCATTGCCAGTAACGCGCAGGATTTCCTGACTCAGGCGGAACAGATTCTCGGCTGCGCGGTGAACGTCATCAGCGGTGAGGAAGAAGCGCGCCTGATCTATCAGGGTGTTGCGCACACCACCGGCGGCTCTGACCAGCGGCTGGTGGTTGATATCGGCGGCGGCAGCACCGAGCTGGTGACCGGCGAAGGTGCGCACGCCACTACGCTGTTTAGCCTGTCGATGGGCTGTGTGACCTGGCTGGAGCGCTTCTTCAGCGATCGTCATCTCGCCAAAGAGAACTTTGCCCAGGCCGAACAGGCCGCACGTGAAATGATCCGTCCGATTGCGCCGGCACTGCGAGAGAAAGGCTGGCAGATTTGCGTGGGCGCGTCCGGCACCGTCCAGGCACTGCAGGAGATCATGGTGGCGCAGGGCATGGATGAGCGCATCACTCTGAGCAAACTGCAGCAGCTCAAACAGCGTGCCATTCAGTGCGGCAAGCTGGAGGAGCTGGAGATTGAAGGGCTGACGCTGGAGCGCGCGCTGGTGTTTCCCAGCGGCCTGTCGATTCTGATCGCCATTTTTCACGAGCTGAGCATTGAGAGCATGACGCTGGCCGGCGGCGCATTGCGCGAAGGGCTGGTGTACGGCATGCTGCATCTGCCGATTGACCGCGATATTCGCAGCCGCACGCTGCAGAACGTTCAGCGTCGTTTCGCCATTGATGTTGAGCAGGCGGGCCGCGTGCGCCAGCTGGCAGAGAGCTTTTTCCGTCAGGTGAGCAGCAGCTGGAAGCTGGATCAGCGATGTCGCGATTTACTCCTCAGCGCCTGTTCAATCCACGAAATTGGCCTGAGCGTCGATTTCCGCCAGGCACCGCAGCACGCCGCATATCTGATTCGCCATCTCGATCTTCCTGGTTTCACCCCCGCGCAGAAAAAAATGCTGGCCTGCCTGCTGCAGAACCAGAGCGGCAGCATTGATCTGGCGCTGCTGACGCAGCAAAACGCCGTGCCGCCGCGCATGGCGGAGCGGCTGAGCCGTCTGCTGCGGCTGGCAATCATCTTCTCCAGCCGGCGGCGCGACGACACGCTGCCGGCGGTGCGTCTGCAGGCGGATGATGATGCGCTGCATCTGACGCTGCCGGCAGGCTGGCTGGCTGCGCATCCGCTGCGCGCCGAGCTGCTGGAGCAGGAGAGCCATTACCAGTCGTATGTGCACTGGCTGCTGACGATTTCCTGATCGAACCTGCTGCTGCTGCATTGAAAAACGCCCGGCAACTGCGCTTTTACGCGAGTGAAGTTTGCTTTGCCGGGCGCTTTGCCTCTGCGGCGCGCGCAACGATTTTCGCCAGAGACCAGGCTTGCGGCTCTGACGAAATAATCACCCCTTCTTCGCGTTCTCCAGCATCGCACGTAAGCCGGCGACGCGCGTTTGCCCGGTTTTCACCCGCTCTTCGGCGCTGATCACCTTTTTCTCACGCTCCCACGCCACATCATCCTGCGGCAATTCCAGCAGGAAGCGGCTTGGTTCCGGACGCACCAGCTCGCCGTACTGACGGCGCTCGCGGCACAGAGTAAAAGTCAGCTCTTTCTGCGCGCGGGTGATGCCCACGTAGGCCAGGCGACGCTCCTCTTCGATATTGTTCTCATCGATACTGCTCTGATGCGGCAGCAGCCCCTCTTCCATGCCCACCAGATAGACATAGGGGAACTCCAGCCCTTTCGAGGCGTGCAGCGTCATCAACTGGACCTGATCGAGCTCTTCATCGCTCTCGCCGCGCTCCATCATGTCGCGCAGGGTAAAGCGCGTCACCACCTGCGCCAGCGTCATCGGCTCGTTAAGTTCGTCGCCCTCCAGCATTTCGGTCATCCACTGAAACAGCGTATTGACGTTCTTCATGCGCATTTCCGCCGCTTTCGGGCTGGGGGAAGTTTCGAACAGCCAGCTTTCGTAGTCGATGCCGCGAATCAGGTCGCGCACCGCATTCACCGGTTCACGCTCGGTGAGCTGAACGATTTCATTCAGCCAGTGGGTAAAGCGCTGCAGATGCTCCAGCCCGCGCCCGGAAAGCGTCTGTTCCAGCCCCATATCAAAGCTGGCGTTTAACAGGCTTTTGTTGCGCATATTGGCCCACTCACCCAGCTTCTGTAGCGTCGCCGGGCCGATCTCGCGGCGTGGCGTGTTCACGATGCGCAGAAACGCGCTGTCATCTTCCGGATTGGTCAGCACGCGCAGATAGGCCAGCAAGTCCTTGATTTCCGGCCGCGAGAAGAACGACGTGCCGCCGGAGATGCGATAAGGAATACGGTTCTGCATCAGCAGCTTTTCAAACACGCGCGACTGATGGTTACCGCGATAAAGAATCGCGTAATCTTTGTACTGGGTTTTATTAATAAAGTGATGGGCAATCAGCTCGCCCGCCACGCGCTCAGCTTCGTGATCTTCATTGTTGGCGCTCAGCACTTTCAGCTCGCTGCCCTCGCCCAGCTCAGAGAACAGCCGCTTTTCAAACACGTGCGGATTGTTGGCAATGAGGATATTGGCGCATTTAAGAATACGCTGCGTCGAGCGGTAGTTCTGCTCCAGCTTCACCACTTCCAGCGCCGGGAAATCCTCTTTCAGCAGCACCAGGTTCTGCGGCCGCGCGCCGCGCCACGAGTAGATAGACTGATCGTCATCGCCGACCACGGTAAAGCGCGCCCGGGCACCGACCAGCAACTTCACCAGTTCATACTGGCTGGTGTTGGTGTCCTGATACTCATCCACCAGCAGATAGCGGATGCGCTGTTGCCAGCGTTCGCGCACCTCCTGATTCCGCTGCAGCAGCAGGGTCGGCAGCAGAATCAGATCGTCGAAATCCAGCACGTTACAGGCTTTCAGATGCTGATCGTACAGCGCGTAGCAGTGGGCAAAAATCTGGTCGCGCTGTGATTTGGCGAGACCGGCCGCGCCCTGCGGGTCGACCAGGTCGTTTTTCCAGTTGGAGATGGTGGAAATCAGCTGCTGCAACAGGGTTTTATCTTCTTCCAGCCACTGTTTGGTCAGGTCCTTAAGCAGCGCCAGCTGATCCTGATCGTCGAACAGCGAGAAGGTCGATTTCATGCCGAGCGCCTTGTACTCGCGCTTGATGATCTCCAGGCCCAGGGTGTGGAAGGTTGAGATCATCAGGCCGCGCGCCTCTTTGCGTCCCAGCGTTTGCGCCACACGTTCTTTCATCTCGCGCGACGCCTTGTTGGTGAAGGTCACCGCCGCGATATGGCGCGCCTGATAGCCGCATTCACGGATCAGATGGGCGATTTTATTGGTGATCACGCGGGTTTTACCGGAGCCCGCACCGGCCAGCACCAGACAGGGACCGGTGACAAATTCGACAGCACGTTGTTGGCCGGGATTAAGACGCATAGAAAAACATCACTCAATTTGATCAGACAGTAAGATTTACATCGCGCCGTAGGGTGCGCATTGATGCGCACCTGAGCGCAAAGGTCGCCATCAATGGCGACCCTACAACTGACGCGCGCTACGCTATAATGCGTCGCACATTATACATAACGGGAACACCATCATGGCGAAAACCGCGGCGGCTTTACATATCCTGGTGAAACAGGAAGCGCAGGCGAAAGCGCTGCTGGCGCAGCTGGAAAAAGGCGCGAACTTTCAGCAACTGGCAAAAAAACACTCGACCTGCCCGTCCGGGCGTAACGGGGGCGATCTGGGGGAGTTTCGCAAAGGGCAGATGGTGCCGGCGTTTGATAAAGCGGTGTTCACCTGCCCGCTGCTGCAACCTTACGGACCGGTGAAAACCGCTTTTGGCTACCACATCATCAAAGTGCTGTGGCGTAACTGATCACTTTTTGCTTTTCATCTGCTGGAGTACGTTGCTGCACTGATTGTCATCGGTGTCGCTCGGCGAAATCAGCGCCAGCAGTGCGGCCGCCGGCGCGACCACTGCCCCCAGCGCGACGGCTGCGGCACCGCGCGCCAGCAGCGGACCGGCTTTAACTCCGGCATCCGGGTTTTTGAAGGTGCCGCGCACATACAGCGGCGAACGCAGCGTAATGATACGAATGCCCTTGCTCTCCGGATTGATCGACAGATCCAAGCGCTCATTAGCAAAGTTAGCGTTGCCGGTAACGTTGATCACCGCGTTCTCGGTATCGAACACAAACAGCCGCGGCGTCGCCAGTCCCTGACGGATATTCAGGTCGGTCGCGGCACAGTTGATGCGCACCTCATCGTCGCCAAACAGTTTACCCACCACATAGTTACCAACGTTCAGCCCGGCAATCTCCATCAGGCTGCGGCTGATCAGGCCATCGTTCATCAACAGTTTCAGCTCGCCATTGCTGGTGCCCAGCAGGTCGGCCACCGAATTGCCGGTGCCGGTCAGGCTGGCATCCCCGTTGAGCTGGCCGAGACTACGCTGCATGGCGGTGACATCCGGGAACAGCTGACGCAGCTGCAGCTTGCGCGCATGCAGGTCGGCGCGGCCGCGCATCGGTGAGCGATCGCCCTCCAGATGGATGGTCGAATTAATACTGCCGCCAGCCATGCCGAAGCGCAGCGGATCCAGCAGCAGGTCGCCATTTTTCAGCTGCAGATGGGTATAGAGATCGCTGAGCGGCAGCTTGCTGCTGTGCTCGATACGCTTGCCGCTGAACTTCACGTCAGCATCCATCACATCCCAGTTTTTGGTATCGAACTTGTCATGTGGCAACACGCGATCCGCCGGCTGGGTGCTGGCCTCACCGCGCTGCGCTTTGGCCTGCGCCGTTTTTTCACTGCCTTTGCCGGAGTTAACCCCAATCAGCGGCCCAAGGTCCGCCATACGCAGCTGGTTCGATGTCAGCTCGCCGCTCAGCGTCGGACGCGGTTTGCCCTGGCGATAGCTGAGCGAACCGTGAATATCGCTGTCACCAATATGACCGTTGAATTTTTCGTAGCGGAACAGCGGCCCGTTCTCTTCGTTGAAACGCGCAATCAGATGGCCGTCAGTTTCATACGGTGGCGTGTCCGGCAGCAGCACACCGGTTAAGCCGTACAGATTTGCCAGCGTGTCGCCGGAGAAACGCAGCCGCACATCCAGCCCGCCGAGATTGAGCGGATCCTGCAGGGTGCCATCCACGCGCACACGTGTGGTGCCATTGCGTACGTCGAGCTGCAACGGGAACGGCGTGGTTTTGCTGCGCAGCGACAACATACCGCCAATCTTACCGTCGCCATCGAGTTTCTGGTTGTTGTAGGTCCCGCTCGCCTGCCAGCCAAACACAAAATCGCCGGCCCCTTTTTGCTGGTCGTTACCGCCGGCGACCTGCGCGTACGGCACCGGTTTACCCAGCGGATTGATCTTCACCGTGACATCGGCTTTGTTGATGGCGTCGCGATAGCGCAGCTGTCCCTGATCGAACAGGATATTATCAAGGCGGAATGACCATGCCGAAGGCGGCGCGTTGGGGTCGCTGTTTTCGCTGCTGGCGAGGTTGAAGGTCCAGTTATTTTTCTTATCGGCGGTCTGCACCAGTCGCGCATCCGGCTGCTGCATCTTAATCCACGGCAGGTAAATCTCTTTGTGCAGCAGCGCCAGCGGCGCCAGCGTGGCTTCCACCCGCTGCAAATGCACCATTGTCACTTCCGGCACGCTGGGTGGATTACCGAGCATGACATCGTCAGCGTGCACCTGCGGCCACGGCACCCAGCTGCGCCAGCCTGGCTCTTCGCGATTGCGCACCCAGGCAACGCCAAGATCGCCGCGAATAGCGAACGGCCGGTTCAGTTCTGCCGAGACTTTCTGGTTGATGGTTGGCTTCAGGCGGTTCCAGTCAAAGGTGGCGATAATCACCACGACCACCACAACCAGCAACAATAAAATCCCGACCACCCAGCTAATTATTTTTCCTGTACGCGACATTTTGCCTCCTCCTTGCCCTTCCACGTCTCCTTAAAGATAGTCGAGACGCGGCAGAACGGAATCACGGAAGCTCAAGTACCAGGTTTTCCAGCTGGTTAAACGGCAGCGGACGTGAAAAATAATAGCCCTGTGCGGCCATGGCGGGCGAGTTGCGTACCTGCTGCCACTCCTCCTCGTTTTCCACCCCTTCGACGATCACGCCGTTACAGTAACGGTTGATCAGCGCCAGCAGCATCGAGAACAGCGAGCGGCCCTCATCACTGGCGCGCAGCAGCATAAACAGCTCGCGCGAAAGCTTGATGTAGTCGTAGCGCAGTTCGGTCAGCGCGGAGAAGTTGGCCATGCCGGACCCAAAGTCATCCAGCCACAGCGGGCCCAGCTCCGGCATCTGCGCCACCATCTCTTCCTGCGGCAGCGCGTGATGTTCGGTCAGTTCGAAGCGCACCCACGGCAGCTGGACGATCAGCGCGCGCACGGGCGCATGCTGCTGAATGGCCAATAATGTGGGACCATCAATATTGACGGAGGCCACCAGCTGACGCTGGCTGAAGAAGGAAGCCCACTGTAATAACAGTTCAAGCTGCTCCTGGACGATGTCGAGACGCTGGGCAATGGTCAGCGCCTCGAAATAGTCTTCGGGTGACACGTTTTGCTCAGGTGCGGCGGGATGCACCACGGCGGTAAGCAGTTCAATAGCCAGTAAGCGGCCAGAAACCTGGTAAATCGGCTGGAAAGTGTAGCACCGTTGGCACTGCTGCCAGTAGAGACGGGTTTCCTGTTGTTGCTCAAGTTCGGGAGAAAAAGGCAGCCGATGACTCAAATTCTTCATCACCATGGTGTTTTCCTGGTTGGTATTGAGTGCCTGCAAATAGCATCTCAGTGGCAAGTATCGGCTCTCCCCTGGATAACTTTATTGGTCTGCGCAGCCACACGAGCTGTTGAGTCTAGCAGCGTGTCTGCGGCTTAATCGGCAAAACAACCCCCGGTTTGGCCGCTAAATCGGTGCAGAAGCGCGGTTTTACGCCTTAAGGCAAATTAAAACAGCGTTTTAAAAAGCATTGACGACTGCCATACCAGACGCGAGACTAGAGCGCAGCATTCACTACAGGCCAAACACCATGACGCAGAAAACCATCGCCATTATTGGCGAATGCATGATTGAGCTGTCCGAAAAAGGTGAGAACATCAAACGCGGCTTTGGCGGCGATACGCTGAATACCGCAGTCTATCTGGCACGGCAGAGCGATCCCAGCCAGCTGCGTGTGGAGTATGTCACCGCGCTTGGCACCGACAGCTTCAGCGACCAGATGATCGCGGCCTGGCAGCAGGAGCAGGTGCACACGCAGCTGGTGCAGCGCCTGCCGGACAAAATGCCCGGGCTTTACTTCATCGAAACCGATGCCCACGGCGAGCGCACCTTTTGGTACTGGCGCAGCGATGCTGCCGCGCGCTTCTGGCTGGATAGCCCGCAGGCCGGAGCCATCTGTCAGCAGCTGGCGCATTACGACTATCTCTACCTGAGCGGCATCAGCCTGGCGATCCTGCCTCAGGCCAGCCGCGAAAAGCTGATGGCGCTGCTCAGTGCCTGCCGGCAAAACGGTGGCACCGTGATTTTTGACAACAACTACCGGCCGCGTCTGTGGGCGGATAGCGCCAGTGCGCAGCAGGCGTATGCGGCGATGCTACGCCACACCGATATCGCCTTCCTGACGCTGGATGATGAACACCTGCTATGGGGCGAACAGCCGCTGGCGGACGTGATTGCGCGCACGCGCACCGCCGGCGTGCAGGAGATTGTGATCAAACGTGGTGCCGACTCCTGCCTGGTGGCGCGCGGCGACGAGCCGCTGCGGGACGTTGCGGCCATCAAACTGGCTCCGGCGCAGATTGTCGATACCACCGCCGCAGGTGACTCCTTCAGCGCCGGTTATCTGGCGGTGCGCCTCGCGGGTGGCAGCGTGGAGCAGGCCGCAGCGCGCGGCCATCTCACCGCCAGTACGGTGATCCAGCATCGCGGCGCGATTATTCCGCACAGCGCGATGCCAAAAACCGTTTAATACCGCACACGAGTGTCGCGCCGCGCTGCCTGCTACGCGTCGCGACAATTTCCCCTCTGCCCTGACGGCAAATTGATTATTACGCTGAAAAATATCACCGCGAAAATTTGGCTTAATGACGCAGATTCACCGGGCAATTTTTACTAATGACGCACGCCATCCAGCCTCCTCTCTGCCTGACGCTCACCACTTAAATGCCGCTAATCAGACTGATTTAAATTCAATGCATTACGACGATAAACCCGACCGCCAGGCATAGTCCGAAACTGGCGACGCCGGCGGTTTTCGGCTGGACGATCGCGCGAAAAAAGACCATGTTTTAATCAACCACAGCAGGAAGCTGTCAGGTCGACCGCGAACACAATAACGACAACATGACTCGCTCAGGACAGATTTATGCACACAGAAATTATCAATATCTGGCCGCACGGCGACGCGCCAGGCGCGAGTGACTCGCGCGCTCAGCCGCAGATCGTCGATTTGGCCAGAGAGTTCGAACCTTACGACCGCGCCGCCACCGGCGTGCGCTGCCCGGAGATGGCGATCTGGCATCCGGAAACCTCAAACGGTATCACCCTGCTGGTGGCACCGGGCGGCGGGTATCAGCGCGTACTGATCGACCGCGAAGGCAGCGCCCTCGCCACCTTTTTCACCTCGATGGGTTACACACTGGCGGTAATGACCTATCGCCTGCCGTACGACGGCCATCATGAAGGACCGGATGCGCCGCTGGCTGATGCCCAGCGTGCGGTGCGCGTGCTGCGCGAGCGCTCACAGCGCGGCCTGAACGGAAAGTACATCGTGATGATGGGCTTTTCGGCCGGCGGGCACGTGGCCGCCAGCCTCGGCACCCGCTTTGGCGAAAAAATCTATCCGCTGCAGGATCAGGCCGACAGCCTGTCACCGCGGCCTGATGCGATGGTACTGCTTTATCCGGTCATTAGCATGCGCGACGGTCTGGCGCATGAAAGTTCACGCACCCGCCTGCTGGGCGCGTGGCCGGATCAGAAAAGCATTGAGGCTTATTCGCTGGAGACGCGCGTGCACGGCCAGACGCCGCCGACGCTGCTGATCCACGCCGCTGACGATGAGACGGTTTCCGTTAATAACAGCATGGTGTTTTTTAGTGCCCTGCGGGAGCACAAGGTACCGGCGGAAATTCACTTTTATCAGAAAGGTGGCCACGGCTTTGGGATTCGTGGCGTGGCGGATCTGCCGCTGGCCAGCTGGCCGATGCTGGTGACCGAATGGCTGCGCGCAAAGACCTGATGCCCCTGCTACGTTGAACCGCAGCGGCGCTGGCGGCGCGCGTTCATCCCGGTCACTTACGTAAGCTCCTGAGGATGAACACCCGTGCCGCCTTGCTGCTGCGCACCTTATTGCGGGGGATTTATGCGCCCTGTGTTATGACGAGGGTTGAGCCGGATCTGTCGCGCTCGCGCTGCCATTATTTTCGGGTTTAGCTTCGTCCGGGGTAGCAGCGGCGGCAGGCGCATCCGGAACCTTCATCACCTTGTCCCAGCTGTCCTGCAGCATCCTGACGTTGGTTTCGGGCTCACCCTGCGGCTGAATCAGCACCATGGTCAGCTCCTGCGTTAACTGCTGGCGCAACTCCTGGTTGAGCTGGTCGCGCGTTAACTCACTGAGAAACGCCTGACGCAGTTTCTGGTACTGCTCAGGCGCGATATCCACCACGGAATTCTGCTGCGAGCGCAAACGTTGCCCCATCAGAATATCGGTGTCGGTGCGCGCGTAGGTGGCAAACAGTTTGTTCAGTTCCAGCAGCTTTTGCGCCATCAGCGCATCAAACTCCTCCTGCGGCAGACCTTTGTCACGCACGGTGGCCAGCTCACGCGCCACCTGGTTCAGGTTCTGCGCCAGCGACGCGTTAGGCGAATCCATGTTAATGGCGCACTGCGCACGCTGATACAGCACGCGACAGTCGAAGCCAACCTGCACGTTTTGCGCTTTGCTGTCGGCCAGCGCGCGCTGGACGTGCCAGAACAGCGCTTCGCGCGCCAGATCGCTCTGCCAGTAGCGCTGCAGATTCTGCGAGTCGCGGATCGGCTGCCATGGCGTATCCCACACCAGCGACAGGCGATCCTGCATCATGCCGCCGTTAACCAGGTTGATTGGCTGATGCGGCAGCGGCGACAGCGTGGGCAGCGCCGCGGGCGCCACCCGTTTGCCTTGCAGTGGCGAGAACGCTTTGTTGATCTGCTCCGCCATGCTGCGGCTATCCACGTTGCCCACCACGTACAGCGTCATGCCGTCCGGCGTGTACCACTGCTGGTAAAACGCATTAAGCTGCGCGATATCCACCGGCGCACGCGGCTGTTCGCCCGGATCATGCGCCAGCATGGTCGACCCTTTCAGGCGATAGCGCCACCACACATCCTGCGTATTGGGCGGCCAGGTCGCGATGGGATCGGTGGCGGTCAGTGCGGTCGACACCACCTGCTCATTGATGGTCATTTTACCGGCGGTGGCCGCCAGCCAGCTGAGCGCCTCTTTCAGCAGCTCCGGCCGGTTGTTCGGCAGGCTGAGATTGTATTGGGTGAAATCATAAGACGAGATGGCCGGCGGCAGCGGTCGCTGCGGATCCATCGCCTGTTGCCACAGTGCGCGCTGCTGATTGGTATCCAGCGCGGTGTTATGTACCATCGCCAGACGCGGTAAAAGATGGCTGAACCCGGTTTGCTGGGCGCTTTCCACCAGCGAACCGGTATTAACAATCAGGCGCAGCTCGATGCGATCGCTTGGACGTTGTGGTGTGGTCAGCAGCTGCCAGCTGAAACCATTGTCCAGTTTGCCTTCCTGCCATGCGGGATCAGGCTGAAGTGTTTCGGCGTGGACGCCGAAGCCAGATGCCGCAAGCAGCCATCCGCCAACCAAAAGCCGAATTCTGGTGCCCTGCATGTGAACCCCTACTCAAACAGATAAACGCTCGTGCGCGCCATAGGCGGCCGCTTTTCAGCGAACCACGGCGGCAGGCTGCCGCCACGTTTATTCAACGACAGACTCTTTGACCACAGGAAGGCCAGGATGTCGCGCGACGAGGAAAAAAATCGGGAAAAAAATCAATGGGGTTATTATGCAAATGCCCGCTGTCAGGGCAAGCGACAGCGGGCATTTCACGACAAATTAACGCAAATAGAGGATTACGCGCTGGTCTGTGAAGCGTTATTGACCTTTTTCGCTGAAGAAAGCGTCGCTTTCATCTGCGCTTCATCCAGCTGGCCGACCCATTTCGCCACCACCACAGTCGCCACACCGTTACCCACCAGGTTGGTGAGCGCACGGGCTTCCGACATGAAGCGGTCAATGCCGAGAATCAGCGCCAGACCGGCCACCGGCAGATGTCCCACCGCCGACAGCGTAGCCGCCAGCACGATAAAGCCACTGCCGGTCACCCCTGCCGCGCCTTTGGAGGAGAGCAGCAGCACCACTAACAGCGTGATCTGGTGGAAGACATCCATGTGGGCGTTGGTCGCCTGAGCGATAAACACCGCCGCCATGGTCAGGTAAATCGAGGTGCCATCAAGGTTGAACGAGTAGCCAGTTGGAATCACCAGCCCGACCACCGATTTCTTACAGCCCAGCTTCTCCATCTTGTCCAGCATACGCGGCAGCGCCGACTCGGACGAAGACGTTCCCAGTACAATCAGCAGCTCTTCTTTGATGTAAGCAACAAACTTGAAGATGTTGAAGCCGGCCCAGCGGGCAATAATGCCCAGCACAATCACCACGAACAGTACGCAGGTGATGTAGAAGCAGATAATCAGCTGACCGAGCTGCACCAGCGATCCGACACCATATTTACCGATGGTGAACGCCATGGCGCCGAACGCACCAATCGGCGCCAGACGCATGATCATGTTGATCACGCCAAAAATCACCTTCGAGAAGCTCTCGATGACGTTGAACATCACGGTGCCGGCGTTACCGAGGCGATGCAGCGCAAAGCCGAACAGGATAGCGAACAGCAGCACCTGCAGGATGTTACCGCTGGCGAAGGCACCGACCACGCTGTTCGGGATCACGTCCAGCAGGAAGGCAATCACGCCCTGCTGCTCAGCCTGCTGCGCGTAGACCGCAACTGCTTTGGCATCCAGCGTCGCCGGATCGACGTTCATTCCCGCGCCCGGCTGGATCACGTTGACCACCACCAGACCGATAATCAGCGCGATGGTGCTGACAATTTCGAAATAGAGCAGCGCCACTGCGCCGGTCCGTCCAACTGCTTTCATGCTCTCCATGCCGGCAATACCGGTCACCACCGTACAGAAAATCACGGGGGCGATGATCATCTTGATCAGCTTAACGAAGCCATCGCCAAGCGGCTTCATTTGCGCGCCTAACTCAGGGTAGTAGTGGCCTAACAGGACGCCGATGCCGATGGCAACCAGTACCTGAAAGTAGAGGCTTTTGAACAGTTTCATAACAGGTGTCCAGGTATAGACGGCATTCACCGCCATTGTTATGGAGAAACGCATGCGGCAAGCCGCCTGGAAGCGTATGACCTTACCGATGGCGAGGAAAATAACACTCTGTTAACAGGATTAGTATACCCTTACATTCCTTACAAAAGTTACAAAACTCTAACTATGAACTGAAACGCTTCAGCACCCCATAACGGTGCAATTCTGCAAGGAAAATCAATAAATAAGGTGATTATTCAGACGGTGACGAGCTGGCCAGCCAGCGCTGGTTAAACACCGATAACGGCAGGGCTTCAGCATATAAATAGCCCTGTCCTATAGTAATTCCGCGCGCCAGCAGCCAGTCGCGCTGCTCGGCGGTTTCGACGCCTTCGGCAATCACGTCGAGGTGAATGATATCGGCAATTGCCGCCACGATGCGCACCATGGTGTCATCATCCGGCAGCGCGGCGACAAAACTGCGATCCATTTTTAGCTTATTGACCGGCAGCGCTTTGAACTGATGCAGGTAGTTGAGGTTGGAGTAGCCCATGCCGAAATCATCCAGCGCGACCGCCACCCCGGTTTGCTGCAGCGAGCGCAGCAGCGCCATCGCCTGTTCAGCATCGCCAATCTGCGCGGTTTCGGTGATCTCCAGCACGAAGTTACCCGGCGCAATGCGGTGGCGCTCCAGTAGCCCCTGCAGGTGGCTCACCACGCTGGCATCGCGCAGCTGTACTGCGGAGATATTCACGCTGAGCGGCAGATTGATGCCGTGGCGCTGCCAGCCAGCGATAATGCGGCACGCCTCTTCAAAAACCCAGCGGCCGAGCGCGGAGATGACGCCAATCTCTTCGGCGCTGGCGATGAACTCTTCGGATAACCCGTAGCTGCCGTCCGGCATACGCATGCGCAGCAGCGCTTCTGCGCCGGCCAGCTCGCCAGTGGCCATATTGATTTGCGGCTGCAGATAGAGCGCAAACTGGCCATCCTGCAGGCCCTGCAGGATGTCGTGCTCCTGGGTTAAGCGCTTCTGCGCCCGCTCGGTCAGCGCCGGGTCAAAGAACAGAATCTGGTTTTTACCCTGATGGCGCGCCGACATCATCGCCGACGTGGCGCGCGCCAGCTGTTCGCCAGCGGACACGGTGTTGTCATCACGCAGCGCCAGACCAATGCTGGCGTTGGGGCGCAGCTGCAGCTGATACAGGTTCACCGGCTGGTTGATGCGTAGCATCAGGTTGCGCGCCAGCCGCATGGCGCGAAACGGGTTGTGCGCACGCTTCATCAGTAGCGCAAAGTCGCTCGGTCCGGTCTGTGCCAGCAGGGTATGGTCATCAATGGTACTGCGGATTTTTTCCACCAGCGTCAGCATCAGCGTATCGCGCTGCTCATCGCTCAGGACGCCATTGGCTTCCTGCAGGGTTTCGATGCGGATCACCATCAGCCCCCACGGCTGCTGGCTGTGGCGATGGCGGATGTGCTGATCAAGCAGCGCCAGAAACAGCGCGCGGTTGGGCAAATCGGTCACCGCGAAATGGGTGGTCAGCCGGCTCATCTCATCGTGAATCGACTCCAGTACCTGCTGGTTGCGGTTGTAGCTGCGAATCAGCATGCCGATCTCATCGTCGCGATGATTGTGCGGCAGCGCCAGCTTATGGGTGAGAATGGCGGGCGGCGGCAGCTCCTGCAGCTCACGCGAAATATTACGCAGCGGATGCACGATCAGCCGGTTGATACACCAGCTGATCGCCACGGACAGAATCAGCGCCAGCAGCAGATAGGTGGTGATCATGGTGGATAGCGTGCTGAGCAGGAACTGATAAACGCGCGACGAATCAGCCTGCAGCACCAGATAGGCAATCGGCTTCGGCAGCCCGCTGCGCTCGACCGAATAGAGCGGCAGCGTAATCTGCACCGGCAGTTCGAACAGCCGGGCGACAAAGCGCGGCACCGGTTTCTCCGGCGCGAAGTCGGCGTGCAGCGCCTGGAAGGCGTTTGGCAGCACCACATCGGCGCGCGACAGAATGCCCGCCGGCTTAAGGGTATTCAGAATGCGTTCGGCCTGCGGAATATCGGCTTTGAGCACCGCTTCGGACAGCGGCTGACGCACGGTATGCGCGACGTTCTCCATCTGCTGGGCGTAATCCACCCTGCGCTGCTGCACAAAATGGAATAACTGGATGACGATAAAAATACAGATGGTGACCAGCGCCACGGCGGACACGGTGGCCATCTGCTTTATCGTTAACGAACGACTGACGCGCAACAAAACCTCTCCTGGCCGCCGGGGGCCGTGACAGTTGCCGGAATGCGCAGCAAGTATATCCCAGGTCAGCATTTTTTTGCGCCGGGATAAAGGCGAAAATCACGCAACTGCCCCGCTTTGCGCGCTGTTTCAGCATTTTGTCAGCCATTAGCGGCGCAGAGACAAAACGGTGCGCGCCAGCCCGCACCGTTTGCCGCTCAGGTTTTACTGCGGATAGGCTACCCAGTCGCCGCCGTTAAGGCGAATCCACGGTTTGCCCTGGTACATCATCACGACGGCGTTATCATTTTCCGACACCACCGGCGTCTGCGGCAGGTTATCCGCCAGCACCGACATGTTGACGTTCGGTGCGTTAAACACCTGACCGTCCACCACCCGCGACACCAGCTCGGAAATCGCCAGCAGGCTGACAGGCGTATCGATGGTCAGCGGCTGGCCCTGATGCGGCGCTTTCATGCCAACAAATTTAATGCCAACCGGCACGTGGGTGATGCCCGGGCTCGGAATGTCGCGCAGCCCGGACATCTGCATTTTATCCCCCTGCAGTGCCGCACCGTGCTCCGGCACCACCAGCACCATCACCCGGCGTCCCGACTTCTCCAGATTGGTCAGGAAGGTATCGAGCTGGTCGAACAGCACCCGTGCGCGCGGCTGCCACTCGGCGGTGCGGGTGCTGCCCAGCTCGCGCGTACCGTCGTGCAGCGGAATCAGGTTGTAGAAGGTGGCGCTGCGCGCATCGCTGCTTTTGCTGCGATCATCAAGCCAGCGCTGCATCAGCTGCCCGTCGTTGTACACCGGCGAACCATCAAAAGACGTCAGCTCTGGCGCAATCCCGGCCTGCGACATCAGCGGCGCCTGCATGTTGCCGTCCTCGCGCAGCTCTTTCAGGTAGTTACCGAACACGCCGGTATGGTCCATCATCAGCTGCTGCTTAAAGCCCAGCTTCGCCAGATTATCAAACAGATAGCAGCGCTGGTCGGTGGCTTTATACAGGTTACTGTGTGAGGTCTGGCCGCAGCTGGCGCGCAGCAGGCGAATACCGGCCGGGCCGCTGTAGCCGGTGGCGGAGTTATAGTTGTTCAGCACGATATCAAAGTGCTTCCACAGCGGATGGTCACGCAGCTGCGCCACATCAATGTCCGACCACGCCAGCGAACAGATGTTGATCACCAGAATATCGAACGGCTGCGAATCGGCGGGCAGCGCATCAGGGAAGTGCGTGACGCGCTGGCGTTCGCTATCGTAAAAGCGATTCAGCCACGCGGTGAGGTTGGCGCTGGTGGGCGGCGCGCTTTGATCGAGTCCCGCCGCGGCCGGGCTGGCGGCCGGTTTGTCATTCAGCGCCACCGGCGGTGCGGCGGCTTTGCTGGGCAGCAGGCTGACCGCCGGGCCGGCGAGCGTCAGTACGTTCAGCCAGATCAGCGCCAGTGACACCAGCACGGTGACGCGAATCCACTGCGCCACGAACAGGTAAATCACCAGCAGCACAAAGGCCGCGCCGATCATCTCCCAGTTAATAAAGCGCTGCAGCAAATCCAGCAGATAGGCCGGCGAGAATCCCGCCACCTGGCTGCCCTGGCTGAGCAGCGAGTTCAGACCCGGCAGCCAGGTATCGTGCCAGAACAGCGCGAAGCCAATCGGCAGCGAAACCCACTGGCGCAGACGATGCAGCCGCGCTGACGGCAGCGGAAACAGCAGCCACGCCAGAAACACCAGATTACTCAGTGCATGGAAGTTGAGATAGCCGTACCACAACAGACCAAATTTGATCAGAAAGTAAAAGTTCCAGCCGCCGAGGCCGCGCCAGCGCGCCGCGTGCAGCGTCGAAGGTGTGTTATCCATGTTTATCCGTTTTGGTCGATTGGCGTTGCCACTGCCCTTCCGATTTGAGGGCGCGGGCAGGTAACAGGCGCATCAGCAGGCTGGTGCTGCGCTGCGGCAGCCAGCGTCGCCACAGCGATTTCAGGAACAGCAAAATCAGTAACAGCAGGATCGCCACCTGCACACCATCCATCAGCGTCATACGTGCGGTTCCCCGAGGTCGATGATGATCGGCTGCGGCGTCTGAGGGCCGCGCGGCGCGGCCGCTGCCGGCGCGGCAGGTTGCGCAGCGGCCGGTACCCTGAGCGGTTCGACCTGCGCCACCGGCGTCAGCTGCCGCACTTTATTCACCTCCGACAAAATCTGATTGTCGGCAAACCACACCATGCGGTTGCTGAACAGCTCGTCGTGCGGCAGGGAAAATATCGATTTCAGGGCAATGTCCAGGTCGTTAAAGCGGCAGGAAGAGAGGAATAAATAGAGCCGATCGTCAACCAGCGTCACCAAATCGCCAAAACGACGCGGTTTACACAGCGTCAGTACCTGCGGCGGCGACAGCTGCGGCACCGGGCGCAGCGCCACCATCAGCCCTTTGTCGTTTTCCGGCAGCAGCGTATTGTTCATCAACTGCTGTACCGCCGCACAGAAACGCTCCAGCGGCAAATAGCCTTTCTGCTGCAGCGGCTGTAGCGCCTGTACCAGCGCCGACAGATCGGCCGGCACGTGGCGGGTAAACTGCTGGCCCTGCACGCCTTCCAGCGCGGTCAGCAAGCGCGACAGCGGCGCCGCCGTCGGGACAATGCTGTTAACGCCACACGCCAGCAGCAAACGTTCATCGCTGTAGCGCAGGCTGGTGCCAAGTTCCCGCACCACGATTTTCAGCGCGTTGCCGCGCGATCGCCGCAAACCATGGACCATGCTCGCCAGAGTCGGCACATCCTGATTATGGGCCAGGCTAAAGATGACCGTGGCGGCGTTGGCCTGCTGCCCGCGCGCATACACGCTCTCGTTATCGCTGAACAGTTGCCACTGCGCGGAAAGCGGCGGCGCCCCTTCCAGCACATCCTGCTGGGCCAGAAACTGGTTTTCATCATTGAGGCTCAGCGGCTGTGACGCGGCAGCTTCAGCCTGCGCAATAAACTGATTATCAATACAGTTCAGGCGGATAGCGCGGTCGGCCAGCAATTTATCGGCGGAGTACCACCAGTTAATTCGATATTGCCAGCTATCCTGCTGAAATTCTAAATGGGCGACACCATCAAGCTGACGAAAATAACGCTGCAGATGATTTCGCAGGGGAATAATTGCGGTTCCGCAGGTGATCATTAGCAGCGTCATTTGTTTTTTTAACAGAACCCGGCGCAAGCCTTTTATCCACACGGTCAGTTCATCCGGGGATAATTTGCTCCACAGCGCCGCCTGACTATAAAACATGACCAGACCGCTACGTTTATTCATTACGCGCGCCATATCGCTGGCCAGATGTTGCAGGCTGGCTTTATTGGCAGGCAGCGAAAATAAGGGAATACGCGCCGGACCGCCGGGCGGATCGGGCGTTAACAGCGCCTGCGGGGGTTCATCCGCGCTCACCAGCGTGGCCGCCTTTTGCTGGCTAACCACCTGACGTAACAGCGTTCGTGCGTCTTCGGGCCGCTGGCAGGTTATCCAGTAAAATCCCGGCGACTGCAGGGCGATTAATTCCTGTTGTACCTGCTGCAGGCCAAGCGTATAAAGATTTTTCATATTAGCGTCGCGATCTGTACAATCCAGGCTAGTTTAATATAGACGGCAACGATTGGAACTGCTGAAATAAAAAAAGCTGCGCACGCGCCAGACTGTTTGAACTTTGCCGGGCCAGAAATCGCTGGCTGCGGTTTTATACGCGACAAGAAAAATATCACCCCTCTTTATCCGTTGTCGTTTCTTTGGTGGCAAAAAAGTAATGAAAACTGAAAATGCTTTTTCACTGACCGCTGTCGGCAGCGAAGATCAGGATGATATTAACGCCCTGAGTGACGCCTTTTCACTGAAGGCGTTTCGCTATATTGATATTGCCCGTGAAGCGCGTCTGCAACAGTTGCTGTCGCGCTGGCCGTTGTTGCAGGAATGCACGCAGGGACCGGAGTCACCACGCTAATGCCGGTTCTCGCCTTACAGGGGCTGCGCGGCGGGTGTGGCGCGACGGCACTCAGTGCCGCGCTGGGCTGGGCGCTAAACGCGCTGCAGCAGTCGGTGCTGCTTATCGACCTTTCGCCAGCCAATCAACTGGCGGCCCACTTTAATCTGCCGCTCGACACGCCGCACGGCTGGCTGCGTGCGCAGCTGGATAACCAGCCGTGGCAGCACAGCGCGCTGCGCTATCAGCCGGGGCTGGATTTTCTGCCGTCTGGCACGCTCACGCATCAGCAGACCTTATCCTTAAACGCAGCGACAGCGGAAATTGCACAACCGCTGCTTAAGGCTTTGCCGGCCCTGAAACAGCGCTATCAGTGGATTATTTTCGACCTTCCGGCGGATCTGCTGCCGTGGCAGCTGGCGTTCATCCCGGCCGCCGATCGGCTGCTTCAGCTGTTAACGCTGGATGCCAACTGCCAGCTGCGCCTGCACCGCGCGCACTTTTCGCCGCAGACGCTGTTTCTGATTAACCAGTTCAACGCCAACAGCCAGCTGCAGCAGGATCTGCATCAGCTGTGGCTGCGCTCGCTTAAGAACCTGATTCCACAGGTGATTCATCGCGATGAAGCGCTGGCGGAAGCGCTGATGATGAAACAGCCGGTGGGCGCCTGGCGTCCGCATGCGCTGGCCAGCGAAGAGATCAATACGCTGGCCAACTGGCTGCTGCTGCATGTCGCCGGAGGTGGCGCATGAATGCGCTGCGCTGGCTGCTGGTGCCGCAGGCCTCGCAGGCATTGCAGCAGCGCGCGCACCTGGCGCGTCAGCACGGCGCCGGGCGGTTAACGGTCGCGCTGCATCTGCTGTGGTGCGTGCTCGCCTGGTCGCTGCTGCGGCTGGAAACGCCGGCGTGGCGGCGCGTGCTGCAGCAGCGTCAGCGCTACTTCCCGCATATCTCTCCGCTGCGCCCGCGTCCGCTCGATATTGTGCGCTATGCACTCCAGAGCCTGTGGCTGCTTATTATGCTGCCGCTGGACGGCAGCGCGCGCAGCGAGCGTAAACGTTTTAACGCCTTTGGCTCGCTGTTCCGCTGGCGCCAGCAGCTGTATCAATGGCTGGCGCACCTGCCGGCGCGGCTGGAGCACAGCGGCGTGCCGCAGCGCAGCGAACGCTGGCTGCAGCGCCTGCCACGGCGCGTGCGTCAGCTGCTGTTCATCGTAGTGGCGATCGCCGCCAGCCTGCTGGCGCTGCTGTGCATCTCGCAGCCGTTTGATATCACCACGCAGTTTGTGTTTGTGCTGCTGCTGTGGGCGCTGGCCATGCTGGTGCGCCGTATGCCGGGCCGGCTGGTGACCATCATGCTGATTGTGCTGTCGCTCACCATCTCCTGCCGCTATCTGTGGTGGCGCTATACGGAAACCCTTAACTGGGACGATCCGCTCAGCCTGACGTTTGGCCTGCTGCTGATTGGCGCGGAAACCTACGCGTGGACGGTACTGGTGCTGGGCTATTTCCAGACGCTGTGGCCGCTCAACCGCCAGCCGGTCTCCATGCCGCCGGAGATCGCCAGCTGGCCCAGCGTCGATATTCTGGTGCCGACCTACAACGAGCCGCTCAGCGTGGTCAAACCCACCATCTATGCTGCGCTGGGCATCGACTGGCCGCAGGATAAACTCAACATCTATATTCTTGATGACGGCACGCGCGAGGAGTTCCGCGAGTTTGCTGCCAGCGTGGGCGTCAATTACGTGGTGCGCCCCAGCCACGAACACGCCAAGGCCGGCAACATCAACCATGCGCTGAAAACCACCTGCCGCAGCGAATACGTGGCGATTTTTGACTGCGACCACGTGCCGACGCGCTCGTTCCTGCAGCTCACCATGGGCTGGTTCCTGAAAGATCACCGGCTGGGCATGCTGCAGACGCCGCACCACTTCTTCTCACCGGATCCGTTTGAGCGCAACCTCGGCCGCTTCCGCCAGACGCCGAATGAAGGCTCGCTGTTTTACGGTCTGGTGCAGGATGGTAACGACACCTGGGATGCCGCCTTTTTCTGCGGCTCCTGCGCAGTGCTGCGCCGCAGCGCACTGGATGAGATTGGCGGTATTGCGGTGGAGACCGTGACGGAAGATGCGCACACCTCACTGCGACTGCACCGCCGCGGATACACCTCGGCCTACATCCGCATTCCTCAGGCTGCCGGGCTGGCGACCGAAAGTCTGTCAGCGCATATTGGTCAGCGCATCCGCTGGGCGCGCGGCATGGTGCAGATCTTCCGTCTCGATAATCCGCTGTTTGGCAAAGGGCTGAAGCTGGTACAGCGGCTGTGTTACGCCAATGCCATGCTGCACTTTCTTGCCGGTATTCCCCGGCTGATCTTTCTGCTGGCGCCGCTGGCGTTTCTGCTGTGCCATGCCTACATCATCTATGCGCCCGCGCTGGCCATCGCCATCTACGTGCTGCCGCACATGGTGCATACCAGTCTGACCAACTCGCGCATCCAGGGGCGCTGGCGCCACTCGTTCTGGAGCGAGGTGTATGAAACCGTGCTCGCCTGGTACATCGCCCGCCCCACCACCGTCGCGCTGTTTAATCCGCACAAAGGCAAATTCAATGTGACCGCCAAAGGGGGCCTGGTAGAAGAGCGCCATCTCGACTGGGTGATCACCAAACCCTATATGCTGCTGGTGCTACTGAACATTGCCGGTATCGGCATGGGCTTCTGGCGCATGGCGCACGGCCCGGCCAATGAGCTGCTCACCATCTGGGTCAGTCTGGTGTGGGTGGTTTACAACATGATTATTCTCGGCGGCGCGGTGGCGGTGTCGGTGGAAGCACGTCAAATTCGTGAAGCGCACCGCGTGGAGATCGCCATGCCGGCGGCGCTGGCACGCGCCGATGGTCATATGCTGCCGTGCACGCTGCGCGACTACTCTGACGGCGGCGTGGGCGTCGAACTGCGCGAGCCGGATGCACTGCGCGAGAACGAAAGCGTCTCGCTGCTGCTGCGGCGCGGACAGCAGGAGTTCAGCTTCCCGTGCCAGGTACAGCGCGTATTTGGCCGCCGCGCGGGTATCCGCCTGCACCAGCTCTCCACCCGCCAGCACATCGAATTTATTCAGTGCACCTTTGCGCGCGCCGATACCTGGGCGCTGTGGCAGGACGGTTTTCCGGAGGATAAACCGGTGCAGAGCCTGGCGGACATTATGCTGCTCGGCTTCAAAGGCTATTTGCGGCTGGCGGAGTATGGTCCGGCACCGCTGCGCCGCCTGTTCCGTGGCCTGACCGCCGGACTGCACTGGCTGGCAACGCTGTTGCCGCATAGCGTCCGTCCGCGACCGGCAACGCTCAACACTGATTTTACCTAAGCTGATGATATGACCATGACGAGAAAACTGAGTTGGTTCACCGCCCTGCTGCTGGGCACGGCATCTCTGGCGCAGGCGGCACTTCCGGCGGCGCTTCCTGCTGCACCGCCTGCGGCAACCTCTGCGCCGCTGTCCGACGTGAACCAACCGCTCGATACCAGCGCTCCGCTGCGCGATAGCCAGCTGCTGTTTACCCAGGTGGCACCGCCGCCGGGTAGCATGACGCTGCGCGGCACCGTCCCCACCAGCCAGATTGAGTTCGGCGTGCGCAGCGACGAAGTGGTCACGCGCGCGCTGCTGACGCTCAACTACCGGCCTTCGCCGGCGCTGCTGCCGACGCAGTCGCAGCTCAAGGTGTATCTCAACGATGAACTGGTGGGACTGGTCACCGTCACCGCCGATCAGCTCGGCAAAGAAAACCAGACGCAGCTGGCGATCGACCCGCGCTACATTAGCGACTTCAACCGCATCCGCCTGGAACTGGTCGGCCACTACGCCAACGTGTGTGAAAATCCGGCCAACAGCACCATCTGGCTGGATATCGGTAAAGCGAGCAAACTGGACCTGACGCTGCAGAAGCTGCCGCTGAAAAACGATCTCTCCCATTTCCCGGAGCCATTCTTTGACGCGCGCGACAACCGGCCGCTGCAGCTGCCTATGGTGTTCAGCGGCCAGCCGGATGTGCAGCAGCAGCGTGCGGCAGGCCTGCTGGCCTCGTGGTTCGGTAGCCAGGCGCAGTGGCGCGGCCAGTCCTTCCCGGTGCTGTATAACCAGCTGCCGGAAGGACAGCATGCGGTGGTATTCGCCACCAACGATCGTCGGCCGGACTTCCTGCAAACGCTGCCGCCGGTGGACAAACCCACCGTGGAAATGGTCAGCCAGCCGGACAATCCCTATCAGAAGATGCTGCTGATTCTCGGCCGCGACGATAACGATCTGATCACTGCAGTAGAGGGCATTGCGCAGGGTGAACTGCTGCTGCGCGGCGAGCGCGCCACCATCGACAGCGTGAAACTGCTGGCCCCGCGCCAGCCGTACGATGCGCCAAACTGGGTACGCACCGATCGCCGCACCACCTTTGGTGAACTGACGCAGTATCAGAACCAGCTGCAGGCTGATGGCCTGCAACCCAACCCGATTAGCCTGACGCTCAACCTGCCGCCGGATCTGTTCCTGGTGCGCGCACGCGGCATTGATATGGACCTGATCTATCGCTACACCTCACCGGTGCAGCAGGACGGCTCACGGCTGGCGGTGCATCTCAATAACCAGTTCATGCAGGATTATCCGCTGACCAGTAAAGATGGCGCGGGCCAGCAGCTGATGCGCATTCCGCTGATGCAGGGCCTGCAGGACAACAGCCGTCAGCTGACCATTCCGGCACTGCGTCTCGGTGTGGTGAACCAGCTGCGCTTTGATTTTGACTACGCCAATACCTTTATCGGCGGCACTGCAGATGGCCGCTGTGAGACCGTCACCCCCGTCGCGCATCATGCGGTGATCGACGATCGCTCCAGCATCGATTTCTCCGGCTATCGTCACTACATCGAAATGCCCTCGCTCGGCGCGTTTGCCAGCGCTGGCTTCCCGTTCAGCCGCTTCGCCGATCTGGCGCAAACCCTGGTGCTGGTGCCGGCAAAACCGGAGAGCGGCGAAGTCAGTACGCTGCTTGACGCGCTGGGGGCGATCGGCGCCCAGACCGGCTATCCGGCACTGCGCGTGCAGATGAGCGATGACTGGCGCAACGCGAAAGACCACGATGCCGATCTGCTGCTGATCGGCAGCATTCCGCCGGATCTGCAGGCGGAGACGGCGATCAATCTGCTGGTGGATCGCACGCGCAGCACCCTCAACATGCCATCGCGCCCGGGCAGCGCGCCCAACGTGCCACTGTCAGCCAGCGAGCGCACCGCCGAAAGCCAGACCGGCATCAGTTCGCGCGGTCCGCTCGGCGCTCTGGCTGGCTTCCAGTCGCCGTTTCACGATCAGCGCAGTGTGGTGGCGCTGCTGGCTGACAGCCCGCGCGGCTGGGAGTTGCTGAACGGTGCGCTGCGCGACAGCGGCAAACGCGCGGCGATGTTCGGTTCTGTCAGCATCGTCCGGGAGTCCGGCGTCAACAGTGTGCGCGTGGGCGATACCTACTTTGTCGGGCATCTGCCGTGGTGGGAGCGGCTGTGGAATCTGCTGGCCACCCATCCGGTATGGCTGGCGATATGTGCCGTGCTGGTGGTGATCCTGTTCGCCCTGATGGCCTGGCGCCTGATGCGCATGGTGAGCCGTCGCCGCCTGGCTGAGCTGGATGACGATGAATAAGTTACCGCTTGCGCTGCTGATCGCCAGTGCGCTGGCCGGCAGCGTGGCGGCCGCGCCCGGTCCGCAGGTGGCGCCGGTCGCGTGGCTGCTGATGCAGATTCGTACCGGCGAATCCACCAACAAATACGATTTGGTGCAGCAGTCGCTGTACCGGCTGGAAAAAATCGATCCGGATAACCCGCAGGTGCTGGCGGCACGCATTCGTATGGCGCTGCGTCAGGGCGATCAGGCCAAAGCGCAGCAGCTGTTCGATGCGCTGCAAAAGGCTGCGCCGGATGACGCCGCCACGCGCGAATCTGCGGCAGGTTTGCGCCTGATGAGCCCCGAAGGACGTCAGCAGCTGCAGCAGGCGCGGCTGCTGGCCACCGCCGGACGGCTGCCGGAGGCCAAAACCGCGTGGGATGCGCTGTTTCACGGCGTCTTTCCCGATGTAAACACCGAACTGGAGTACTGGCGACTGGTGGCGCGCCTGCCAGGCCAGCAGCCGCTCGCCTGGCGTCAGTTGCAGGCGCTGGAGCAGCGTTATCCGGGCAATATCGGCGTCGAGCTACAGCTGGCGCGCATGGCGTTTGATAATAATCAGCCGGATCAGGCGGTGACCCAGCTGCGTCAGCTGGCCAACCGCGACGGCGGCCGCGATGCCGCGTCTGAATTGTGGCTGCAGCAGATCCAGAACCAGCCGGTGAGCGAGCGCAGCGTTGCCAGCCTGCAGCAGTATCTGCAGGTGTTCACCAGCGGCGATGCGCAACAGCGCGGAGCGGATGAGCTGGCGCGTCAGCAAAAAATGCTGGCCGATCCGGCCTTCCGCCAGCGCATGCGCGGCCTGGCGCTGGTCGAAGCTGGCGGCGGCGCGGCGGCAATCGGCGCATTACAGGCGGCGCTGAAGGCCAATCCGGACGACGCCGAACTGCTCGGTGCCATGGGCCAGGCACAGGCGCGTGCCGGTCACCGCGCCGCCGCCATCAGCTGGCTACAGAAAGCGACTCAGGCGGGCCAGGCCAGCACGCAAATCGGCAAGTGGCAGTCCCTGTTACAGACCAATCGTTACTGGCTGGCTATCGACAGCGGCGACGCGGCGCTGAAGCAGGGGGATTTATCCGGCGCTGAGCGGCAGTACCGCAGCGCGCAGGCCATCGACAGTAATGATAGCTGGGCGCTCATCGGCCTCGGTGATGTGGCGCAGGCGCGTAAAAACAGCGCGTTAGCCCGGCAGTACTGGCAGCAGGCGCTGCGCCTTGACCGCAGTAACGGCACGGCGCAGCAGCGCCTGAGCAATTTACGTATTGAGAGCCTGCTGGCCGACGCAGACGCGCTGGCGCAGCAGCAGCAATGGCCGCAGGCGGTAGCGAAATACCGTGAGGCGGCTCAGGCGCGACCGGATGATGTCTGGCTGGCCTGGCGGCTGGCCAATGCGCTACGCAGCAGTGGTGACAACCAGGCAGGCGCGGCAGTAATGGCCGCGATGGTGCGCCAGCAGCCGCAGCAGCCTGCCGCGCTGTATGCGGCGGCACTGTGGCAGTCATCCGGCGACGACGATGCCGCCGCGCTGGCCACGCTGCACCGTTTACCCACCGCTCGCTGGGACAGCAATATGCGCGAACTGGCGGACCGCCTGGCGCAAAACCAGGCATTCGGGCGCGCCGCAGAATTACGCGCCCGCGGCGATGAAGCCGCCGCCATCCGCTTGCTGCAACAGCAGCCGGCCTCGTCGCGCCGCGACATTACGCTGGCCGACTGGGCGCTGGAGCGGGGCGATGCCACAACAGCGCTGGCCGGTTATCAGCAGGTGCTGCAACAGGACGCCAGCAACAACGATGCCGCGCTCGGCCGCATCGAAGCGCTGCTTGCGCTGCAGCGCACCACCGAGGCCCGTGCAGCGCTGCACAGCCTGCCGGAAAGCGTGGCACAGCAGAGCCTGAACAGCGGCCGGCGCGTGGCGCTCGCCTGGCAGAACAGCGGCGATACCAGCAAAGCGCGGCAGCTGTTCAGCGCGCTGAAAACCCGCGCCGCCGCTGTCGCGCCGTCACAGGAAAAAGCGCTGGTGCTGCGTGACGCCGCGCGGCTGGAGAGACAGCAGCGCCAGCCCGCGCTGGCACAGCAGGATTACCGCGCGGCGATGGTCGCCAGTGGCATCACGCCTGCGCTGCCAGACGATAACGTCCGCTATACCCGGCTGACGCGCACGCAGGCACAGGACGACTGGTTAAAACGCAGCATTCGCAGCGACGCCGCTGACCTGTATCGCCAGCAGGACACCACCGTGACGCTGGAACAAGACTACTCGCGCGACAAAGGCAACGGTGGCACCTCCGATTTCACCGCTCATACCACCATGCTGCAGGCGGAAACCCCGCTGGCCGATGGCCGCAGCTTTGTGCGCGTCGATCACGTACAGGTGTCTGCCGGGACGTTTTCCACCACGGATGGCAGCCACAGTGAACTGTTCGGCAGCTGTAACGACGCCAACGCCGGGGGCTGCCGGCGCGACTTCACCCAGCGGGACGAAGGTACAGCGCTGGGCGTCGGCTGGCACAACGATCGCTGGTCCGCCGATATCGGCACCACGCCGCTCGGTTTCACCGTGACCAACTGGGTCGGTGGCGTAAGCTGGAAAACCGACCTCGACGATCTCGGCGTCACCTTTACGGCTTCACGTCGCCCAATCTCCAGTTCGCTGCTGGCTTACGCCGGCGCGCGCGATCCGGCCACCAACGGCGGCAAAAACTGGGGCGGCGTCGTCGCGACCGGCGGCGGCATCGGCCTGAGTTACGATCGGGGCGGCGCGCACGGCGTGTGGGCCGATCTCAGCGCCCATCAGATCAGCGGTGAAAACGTGGCGGATAACAGCCGCGAACGGCTGATGGCAGGCTATTACTACAAGCTGATCAATAGCGACAACCAGCGCGCCACCATCGGCCTGAACAGTATGCTGTGGCACTATCAGAAAGATTTGAGCGACTACACCTTTGGCCAGGGCGGCTATTACAGCCCGCAGCGCTACTTCTCGCTGGCGGTGCCGCTGACCTGGCGTCAGCGCACGGAAAACTGGTCGTATGAACTCGGCGGCTCGGTGTCGTGGTCACAGTCAACCACCGACGCTCAGGCGCGCTACCCGGTGAATCCCGGCTTTACGCTGGCCAGCAATCCGTCATCGGACAGCAGTTCCGGACGCGGTTTCGGCTATACCGTGCAGGCGTTGATAGAGCGGCGCATCACGCCGCACTGGTCGCTGGGTTTGGCCATGGATATTCAGCAGGCGAAAGATTACACCCCAAGCCACGGGCTGCTGTATGTGCGCTACTCAATGGCCGGCTGGAACGGCGACATGGATATGCCACCACAGCCACTGGAACCGTATGCGGATTTTAAATAAGCACACTATTTACCCTGCAGTTCTCTTAGCATCGCGGCTCGCAGGATCGCGTTGAGGCGCGTCTGGTAACCTTTGCCAGGCGCCTTCAACCACTCAAGAATATCCGCATCAATTCTGATCGAAGCCTGGGTTTTTACCGGGCGGTAAAAACGCCCCCGTTCGGCAGCCTGCCAGAAACTGTCGTCTAACGGCGCAATATCATCACACTGGATGTCGCTGTCCTGTTTCCGGCTCAAAGCATCCAGCTCCGCCTGTTGCTTATCGGTGAGCGGCGGTAATTCACTGCGTTTAAACCTGACTTTGCTCATAGCGCCTCCTCTCAATACGCGTTGCATGGCGTGCGCTGATAATTCTTATTCGCTCAACATCTGTTTCGAAGCGCACCGTATGGGCCACCAGAATGACCACATGCCCCATAACATTACCAAGGGTTTGCCAGCGATATTCCCCATTTTCATAACGATCCTGCACCGACAGGTGGAAAGGATCCTCAAACACGCGGGCTGCAACTTCAAAGCGGATACCATGCTTGCGGAAATTTGTTTCCGCCTTGGTGGTATCCCACTCAAACTCCGGTTCCGTTTGCATTTATCATACACTTTTGTCTATACATTTTAGCATGACAAATTGCGTGTAGTACGCGCTGATGGTGTTGATCGGGCGCAATAGCTGCGCGGTCAGTACAGGAATGAAATGAAATACAGACAGGTCTGGAATCGAGTGAAACGCTGGAACAGCGGTTTGAAACCAGGCGGGCGGGCCTGATGGTGATCGGCCGGACGGAAGGTTAATTCCGTCCGGCACAGAGAGGCTATCGCTTCTCCTGATAAGCCAGCCAGGTCAGCAGTTGCAGGCTGGCGGAGAAATAGTTTTGCTCCGGCGCCAGGCGGTCGCTGAGGTAGCCGGTTTGGTTGAGCGTCAGGTCGCGCACCGCGGTCAGGCCACCTTCCATATTGTAAGGTGCCGGGGTGTTGGCCAGCACATCAAACCACGCTGGCGTGGTGTCGCGCGCGTAGCCCTGCCAGACGCGCTGGAAGGGCACCAGCCGCAGGCTTTGCGGATCGTACCACCAGATATTCAGCGGAATACGAATCGCGTCATAGCTGAAGCGGTTGGAATAGCCGACCGCCGGCGCGACGGAGCCATCGGCGTTCAGCGCCACCCAGTCCAGCGGCAGGCCGGTTTTGCCAAACTGCATGTCGCCCAGCAGCGCAAGGCCATCATCAATCAGCGTGTTCCACACGCGCAGATGGCTGTGCTGCGCAAACTCCTGCCATGCGGCGAACAGGAAATAGGAAGGGTTAAGCACCACATAGCTGGTTTTATTGAAGCCCTGCGCGCCCGGCAGCATCACCTTGCGGCCGGCGTAGTCGATCACCGTTAGCTTGATGACCGCGCGCTGAATGCGATCCGACGCCTGCTGATAATCACCGCCCCACTTCTGCGCCGCGCGCTGCAGCGCCCAGGCGATCAGCACATCCCCGTCCGAGGCATCATTCTTATCGGCGATGGGATCGGCTGCGCCCGGCGTATAGCGCCAGTAGAACAGGTCATTCTGCGGATTGCGCAGATGGGTACGCGTCCACTGCCACAGCAAATCAAAGGTGGCGCGATCGTTATACGCCACCGCCAGCAGCATGCCGTAGCCCTGACCTTCGGTGTGGCTGACGTTGTTGTTGGCCGTATCGCTGATGCGGCCGTCGCTGCTCATAAAGCGGCTTTTGTAACTGCTCCAGCCATCGGCGGCCGCCTGAGCACTGAAAAATATCACCATGAAACACAGCATCCACTGACGCCAGAACCGCATCACTCTCATCACAGCTTCCTATTGGTATCGATAATGCAGCGTGCCGCCGTCGATTTTTTCCAGCGTCAGCGGTACCGCCGCGCTGCCACCCTGCGCACGTAGCCACTGCGCGTACACGCCGGCCAGCACTGCGCTCAGCGCCAGCTGCCAGCGTTCTGCATCAAGCTGGCTGTCGCCCTGCGGCAGGGCATGGTGCTCAAGCATAATCGCGTTCTGCTGCGGCTGCAGCTGAACAAAGCCCCAGTTAAAGCGCGCCAGCTGAAGATTAATTTCGCGCTCCAGATCCTGCACGGTGCGCGCCTCCGGCAAAGGATAGCGCGTTGCCAGCAATTCGCCCACGCCGTTGAGGAAGGCTTCCGCCTCCGCGCCAGCGTTATCCAGCATGCTCTCAATCATCACGCTGACCAGATCAAACCAGCCCGGCTGATACGGATGGCTGATGCGTGCGCCCGGTTGCTCACTCATTAGTTGTCTCCAAACAGATAACGGAAGTACAGATTGGCTGTGCTTTCGTTGTAATCGCCAAAGGTGTCATAGCCGAGCTGGCCGCCGATGGTGACATCTTTATTAATCTTATAATCGGCACCGGCGTGCAGGTTATAGCCGATACCGTTTTTGCTCTCACCGCTGTAATAGGCACTTTTGACAAAGCCCTGATCGGCGAGGCTTTGCAGCTGGGACTGCAGCGACGGATCGTTGGGGAAATATGCGCTCTTGTCCTGACTGTACGACTGATAGCCGACCGAACCGCCAACGTTGACTTTCAGGTCATCAAACTTGCGGCTGAAGTCGACAGGGAACGACACCGCGGCATAATTCTGCGGGCTGAAATAGCCGCCCTGACCGTAGCTGAAGTAACTCAGGTTTTTGGAGAAATCCATCCACGACAGGCTCATGCCGACCTTCAGCTCGCGGTCGTCGTAGTGGTAAGGCCGCACGTAAGCGCCCGCCGTGGCCTGCACGCTGTTGTTGCTCGCCACGTTCTCGCCCAGATAGCTGTAAGCGCCGCCGCCGACGTAGAAACCCGCGTCGCCGTTATCGAAGCTCAGCATGGCGTTGCCGCCGTTTTTGGTGACGCGCCCCCAGCGCTTGCCGCTGGTCTTGTCCTCTACGCCAACGTACGACAGCAGACTGTCGGTCATGGCGCGGCGTTCACCGGTGAGGATCAGCGTCAGGAAATCGGTCAGCTTCGGTGACCACTGCACGCCGCCCACCAGCGTACTGAGATCCTGGCCGAGCGGCGTGCTGCCGAGATCGATCTTATAGCTGTCGCCCTTCAGCGCCATATTCAGTTCCACGCCGGTGGCCTTTTGCGAATCGGTCGACGAAGACGGCGTGTCGTCTATTTTGGCCGCGCCGGATGCCACCACATTGCCCTGCACCAGCGCGTTGCTGCCGAAGCGACGCCACGCATCACCAGCCGCACTGCCAGCGGTGAGCGACACCGGCGTTATAGTAAAGTCGAAGCGCGACTCGCCGAACGGCACGGTCGAGAAGGTCAGCGGCGCTTTGGCTTCAGTCAGCTTGCTGAGCCCCGATTCGCCGTCGCGTCCGCGCACCTGCATCTGTCCCTGTACCCAGGTGCCGGTTTTCTCCTGCAGATTGTCCATCATCTCGTCAATCTGGCGCAGCGTCTGGCTCTGCCGGACATCCGGCGTGGTGCTCGCCAGCGTGACGTCCTGCGCGCTGCTGCTGGTGGCCGGTGCCGTTTGCCACGGCATCACTGTGCCATAGCTGGAAGGCGAACCGGACACCGGCGAGGTGCTGCGGTTGATAAACGGATTGTCCGCCAGCGCCAGACCGCCAACGGTCGGCACGCTGCCGCTCTGTGCGCCCTGCAGACCAATCAGCTGGCCGCGCGCGCTGCGCAGGTAGCTCATCGCCTGGCTGTGCTCGCCGTTAGCTTCCGCCACGCGCGCCAGCAGTAACAGGCGATCCGGCGTCTGCTCATTGCGCAGGCCGCGGGTTAAGGTGTTCGCTTTGTCGACGTCGTTCTGCGCCAGCGCCACATCAATAGCACCGGTGCGCGCATCCTGAGTGGGCGTATCCTGCGTCAGCAGATAGTCATACACCACGCCCGCTTCTTTGTTCATCTTGCCGGACTGATACAGACGCGCCATGGCAAACATCAGATCGCGGTTCTGCGGATCGTGCTGCAGCGCGCCCACCAGCTTGTCATAGGCGGCGGCGTACTGCTTCTGCTCGCGCAGGCGCTCGACTTCATTGATGAGATAACCGTTGCGGATGCCGGCCAGCTGCGTGGGCGTACTGCGCGCCTGCAGCTCCGGACTGCTGAGGAAGCTCTGCGCTTCGGTCGTCAGTCCCGCCTGATTCAGTACCGCCACCTGCGCGGCGTAATCACCGGCGTTGCCCTGCACGCCGCGCTGCATGTTGCCGCGCACCACCGTCACCGCCGTGGTGAGATCGCCGGCTTTGGCCAGTTTCTGTGCCAGATTACCGGCATCGACCGGATTGGCGGGCGGCGTGGCGGCCAGCGCGCGCAGCGTATTGGCCGCTGCCGCGTCAGATCCCTGCGCCAGATAGCGATCGGCGGTGGCCATTTGCAGATTGAAATTCACGCGCTGCGCCAGTTCGCGCATCTCGCTGTTCTTGCTGCCGTTGGGAATGCGCGCCAGCAGCTGGCTGGCCTGCTGCCAGGCACCGCTCTCGCTGGCGTTGAGCGCACCGGCATACAGCTCGCTGGTGCTGGCACCGCTGCGCAGGGTCGGCTGCATGACGTTGGCAGCCAGTAAACTATCGCCCTGCGCGCGGTAGATGCGCGCCAGATCGAGTCGCAGCCAGCCGTCGCTGGGATAGCGCTGAATGGCGCTGTTCAGCGTGGCGATGGCCGCACTGCGGTTGCCTGCCGCCAGCTCGCGTTTTGCCTGCGCACGCAGCGGATCGCTGCTGTTACCGCGCGGTGCCACGCTCTGGCGCACGCTGTCGGGCAATGATGCCAGCAGGGTATTGGCTTCGGCGCTGCGGTTTTGCTGGCGCAGCACATAGAACAGGCCCTCTTTGGCGCTGCGGTTATCGGCATCGCTCTGCAGAATGGCCCGGTAGGTCTGCTCCGCCTGCTGCAGCTGATTGCTGCGGCGCAGCACATCGGCACGGAACAGCTTCGCCGACACGCCTTTCTCGCCCTCGGCCTGCGTCAGCGGCTCACTCAGCGCCAGCGCCTGCGCGCTGTCACCGTTTTTCAGCGCCTGCTGGGCATTCGCCAGCTGCGCGTAAAAGCGGGCATCGGCCGCCTGCTGCTGACGCTGCTGGCTTTGATCGCCGCCCAGCTGTGCGGCGCGCGTCAGATAATCGGCGGCCTCAGCGTAGCGTCCGGCGCGCTGCGCCACATAGCCCATACCGGCCAGCGCATCGGCGTCCTGCGGGTTGGCCTGCAGCACTTTTTCAAAATTATTCTGCGCGCCGCTGACGTCACCGCTGTTCAGCGCGGTAAAGCCCGCGCCCTTCTCAGCGCCGCCGACATTTTTACGGTAGTAATCGATCACCGCGCTATCCTGCGGATGGCGCTGCTGCCAGGTCTGATACAGCGCGGCATCCGACGCCTGCGGCGCCAGCCACAGCAGCGCCTGACGCAGCGAGCGGTCGGCCTCTTTGTTACCGTCCGCCAGGCTGGCCAGCACATCAATACCCTGGCGGCGCGTTGCTTCCTGATAGGTCAGCGCTTTACCCAGCGCCAGCTGAGCGCCGGTATCCTGCGGATGGTCAGCGGCAAACTGCCGCAGCGCTTCCACCGCCTGCGGCAGCAGCGTGCGGTCGCCGGCCATGGTCAGATAATATTCTGCCGCCACGCTGGGTGGCGGCTCGTTACCGCTGAAGGTGTTGCGCCAGGTTTGCAGCGCGGCGGCGATGTTACCGCTGCGCGCCTGCTGACGCGCCAGTGACAGCTGCGCCTGCGGAATGCTTTGCAGCTGTCGGGCGTTGTCCAGCTCCGTCAGATGCGGATCGTTGGGCGATACCGCACTCAGGCGGGCGCGCCACTGTGCCGCATCGGCCGCGCTACCGCTTTGCTGTGAATAGAGCGCCAGCAGATACAGCGCCTGAGTATTGTTCGGCTCCACCATCAGGATTTTTTGCAGCGAGGCTTTCGCCAGATCGTCATGCGCTTTCTGATGCCAGTAGGCCGCCTGGTCGAACAGCGCCTGTAACGCGGGATTGGTGCTCTCCGCCGCCAGCAGCGGCTGTGAGAAGGTCAGCGCGCCGCCCAGCAGCAACGCCTGACGAATACCGGCACTTATCAGCTGTTTTTTCATTATTTTTATCCTTACTTGCGGCCGGAGTGGCTATCGTCTTTCGGGTGGAGACGGCACCACGCGTGGCGCTTCAGCATCACCCAGGCTGCACTGCCGATCAGCGCCGACAGCAGCAGCGCCGCCAGCGCCATCAGTACCGAGTGCTGGTTGGCATACCACACCACCATCATGTACCACGGCATTTCACCGCTCGGGAACTGCGGCCCGACGCGGAAGCTGCGGATACCATTCTCATCGGTGATGATGGCGGTATCACCGCGGATGCCGGCGTTGATGCGCGCCGAATTCAAATCATCGTGCAAACGCAGCAGCTGCTGATCGCTGGTGGCAACCGTCATCACTACCAGACGATCGGCGCTCCACGGTGAGCGATAGCTGACAAAGCCGCGCCACGCTTCATTCGAAGAGAAGTAGCGATCGGCATCCAGCTGCTGGCGAGACCAGTCACCGGTCAGCCAGCCGCGCAGCTTATCGACGGTGGTCGGCTCTTTGACGCCCAGCGTGTTGCCGCTGGTCTGGTAAGCGGTGCCGGCCAGCATCTGCTGCGTGAAGGCGCTGTGCTGCATGGTGCTCACTGCCAGCACATCGCTGTGCTGCAGGCGCGTCAGATTGGTGCCACCGTTCGGCAGACCAAACAACACCTGGTTCTGCACCAGCGGCACGCCGGTGGCGTTACCGGCGCGCGCGGCCATGTCCAGCAGCGTCGCGATCTCGGCATCACCCGGCGCCTCCGGCAGCAGCAGCGTGGTCTGCGAAAAATCCGCCAGCCGCGAGAACGGGAACGAAGCACCGACGAAGTACGACAGGTTCGGCAGCATGGTGAAGTGGCGCGTGTGGCTCAGATCGATCCACGAATCCTCTTCGATACGGCTCTTGATGTTGTTGTTGAGCAGCACGCCGCACGGCGCATCCGCCTTTGGCTTGATGTTGAAGTAGAGCGCCAGCTGGTTGTCGCCGTAAATCAGGTATGGCTCCAGCTTAAGCGTGTACTGCTCCTGGCGTGCATCCCCGCCCAGCCGGTGCCAGGCGCTCTCCAGCAGCCCGACTTTGTTCACCGTCAGGTTGCGCAGGAAAGTGCCGTTCAGCGTGACGTTGAGGAACGAATTGTTTTCATCGATCCAGCTTTCCGACGGGAAACGGTAATGCAGATTGACCGGAATCGCGTCGCCGTCCCACAGGAACAGATCCGGCGCCGCGCGGAAGTTAACCCGCAGCGCATCGTGCCAGATACCGGTGGTGGTCAGGCTCTGATCTTTACGCAGCAGCTCGCTGAGGCGCACCGGGCGGCTGGTGTTGATCCAGCGCGGTGCGTCGTACGGTTTGCGCGTGCCAATCGGCTGCGGCGGTACGTTCAGGCTGCTGGCATCGGTGGCCAGCGGCTGCGTGGTCAGGCGGTTGGCCGCCTGGCGCAGCTGGGCATCATCTGCACCGACCACCAGCAACAGTTTGTACACCGGATTGTTGGGGTTATCGATCACCTGCAGCAGCGGCCCCTTCGCCGCAGGCAGCGTCACGCTGCCGATTTTGTCACCCGGATGGCCGATCAGGATACCGTTGTGCTCGGGCAGATCGCCGCGCACCACCGGGAAACGGATGCCACGGTAATCCGACTGAATGCCGAGCCAGGAAGCCACCAGCGCGGCGGCGCTGACGCTATCCGGCGAAACGTTAGCGGCAAAACCAAAGGTCACGCTGGCGGGCGTCATGCGCTGCACATCAATAAACGGACGCGGGAAGTTGCGCAGGCTGGTGCCGATGTTGAGCTGCTGGCCTTCAAGGCTGAGCGTGGTTTTCGGCAGAATGGTGACCTGATACTGCTGCGCGCTCTCTTTTTCGCACAGCAGCTTGTCGGCATCGTTGATTTTAAAGCTGAGGTTATTACTGGAAACCACCATCGCCGCCGGAATATCCAGCTGATAGTCGCTGACATCGCTGTCGCTGGCACCCAGCGGCAGGGTGCCGAGCGGCTGGCCGTTGAGCATCAGCTGCAGCGACGTGTTGCGCGACGCCAGCGCGGCAGAGACGCGCAGCGACAGGTTGAGCCGCGCATTAGTGATCACCTCATCGCCCGGCAGGGTAAACAGAATACCGGACTGCAGCTGGCCGCCGGTCAGGGTGATGCCGCGCGGCTGCCCCATCTGCGCCACCGAAATGGTGCTGCTCACCGGCTGGTTTAACAGCGCGCCAGCGGGTTCAGCGGCAGCCGGTGCCTCCGCAGCCACCGGCGGTATGACGATGTCAGGCGCCGCCGATGCTGCTGGTGTTGCTGCCTCTGCCGGCTGTGCTGACTCTGCCGGCTGTGCGGGTGCTGTATTTTCCTGCACCGGCGCTGCATCGCCCGGCGTGTACGGCGCGTCGCCCGCGGCCTGCTTCAGCTGCGGATCGGCACTGCCATCCAGCCCCTGCGGCGGCGGTACGTCAGAGAGCGCGGCGCTGTCCTGGGTTACTGCCGGCGTCTCTGCCCAGGCAGGGGCGAGCAGCAGCGTGGTGGTCAGCGCGCTGGCCAGCAGCGTGTACGTCAATGTTTTCATGCTGCGCTGTCCTCTTTGGCCGTTGCCTGGCCATCACGCTTGCGCGCCTCACGGCGATCTTTCCAGCTCAGCCAGAACAGCTCAAAGACGGTACGGATGATGGTGCCGAGCGACACCAGCGGGTTGTCCTGCTTATATTCCGGCTGGATCCACGCATCGGCCCGCGCCAGCACCACGCGCACCAGTTCACGGCGGCGCGCCAGCGGCATCGCGCCAAAGCGCAGGCGAATGGTCTCCTCATCACCGGAGATCTTGCTCACCGGAATGGTGATGGCACCCGATTTCAGCAGCAGATCGATCTCTTCGATTTCATCATGCTCATGCCGGTTGTCCGGCGCATCCAGCTGCGCGCCGCCCATCGACAGATCGCTGGTTTGCGTGCGCGAAGAGATGCCGCTGGCGTAGTGAATCACCGCCGGGATCTGCACCTCGATACGAATGGTTTTACGCACCTGTTTGGTTTCACGCGCCACGGCAATCGCCGCCATCAGAATAATCAGGCTGAACACCGCCCAGCCGACGTTGAGCGCAATCACATACGGGTCCACCCCGAAGTAATCATGCGCCACGGCACGCACCACGCCGGCCACGATGCCAATCGACAGCAGCGCGGCAACGATGACGTGAGGCCGCACGATGTGGAAGTCAAAGAAGCCCTGGTCCAGCAGGCCGCCTTTATCCGTCACGTTGAATTTGCCGTGCTTTGGCGACAGCAGGGTCAGCAGCGTCGGAATCACCAGGTGGAAGCACATTACGGTTTCGTAGATTTCACCCCAGAAGGTGTAGCGGAATTTGCCGTTCATGCGCGAGTTAACGTACAGCGACATCACCAGATGCGGTAGTACGTAGGCAAAGATGAGCGACGCCGACGAGTGGATAATATTCAGGTTAAACAGCAGGTAAGCCAGCGGCGCGGTGAGGAACGCCACGCGCGGCAGGCCGAACTGGAAGTGCAGCATGGCGTTGAGGTAGCACAGACGCTGCTGCCACTTGAGCCCACGGCCCAGCAGCGGATTGTCGACGCGGAAAATCTGCGTCATGCCGCGCGCCCAGCGGGTACGCTGAATCACGTGCAGCCCCAGACGTTCGGTCGCCAGTCCCGCCGCCAGCGGAATTGCCAGGAACGCCGAGCCCCAGCCGAGACGCTGCATTTTCAGCGCGGTATGCGCGTCCTCGGTGACGGTTTCCACCGCGAAGCCGCCAATCTGTTCCAGCGCGCTGCGGCGAATCACCGCACAGGAGCCGCAGAAGAACGTGGCGTTCCAGTTGTCGTTGCCCTGCTGCACCGGGCCGTAAAACAGCGAGCCCTCATTCGGGATGCTGCGCGCGGCGCGCAGGTTACGTTCGAACGGATCCGGCGAGTAAAAGTAGTGCGGCGTTTGCAGCAGCGCCAGCTTCGGATCTTTCAGGAACGGACCGACGGTGGCCTGCAGGAACGTACGCGTTGCCACGTGGTCGCAGTCAAACACGCAAATCAGCTCGCCTTTGGTAATTTTCATGGCGTGATTGAGGTTACCGGCTTTGGCGTGGCGGTTATCGTCACGGGTGATATAGCCGACGCCAACGTCGGCGGCAAATACCGCGAACTCGCTGCGTTTGCCATCATCCAGCAGGTAAACTTTGATCTTATCGCGCGGGTAGTCGATACACTGCGCCGCCAGCACGGTATCCCGCACCACGTCGAGGCTTTCGTTATAGGTCGGCACGTAGACATCGACCGTCGGCCACAAGCGGGTATCATCCGGCAGCGGTTCGATGGTGCGTTTTAATGGCCAGCTGGTTTGCAGGAAGCCGAGAATTAAGATCAGCCAGACATACAGCTCGGCCAGATATAAGCCGATACCGAGAATCGCTTCAATCTCGGAATTAAACTGCAGCGTCTCCGTGGTGCGCCACCAGATATATCGGGTAGACATCAGCGCGGAAAGAAAAACCATCACAATGGTTATTTTACGGCTTTTACTGAAGCCCAGTAAAAACATCATGCCAATACTGATCAAACCAAAAATATACTGTTTCTGGCTGTCCATAGGCGTGATGACGATTACCGCAGCGACCGGTGCAAGCACCAGCAGCAGCAGGTAAAACCCGAGTTTACTCATGATTCACCCTGAAGAAGCTGTGTTGTTATTATTTGAACCAGGCCGCTGGCGGCCGGGCTTGTTAATAATGACTGCGGATCGGTGCCTGAACTTCGCCGTTGCCTACATTGATATTCAGGATATTCGCCACCCGTTTTGCCACCAGTTCAATATCAAACGCCGCTGCTGAAGCCGGGCTGAAATCATAGATTGACTGCTGCGAGGCATTGGCCTCAGCCACGCTTTCATCGCGGTGCACCACGCCGAGTAAATTATCGCCCAGCCGCTGCTGCATAAATGCGGTTACTTCACGGCTGATATTCCGGCGATTATCACTTTGGTTGAGCACGAAATAATGACCGTGCTGATTATTTAATGGCTGGCCAATCATGCGATGGTTTTCAATTTGCGGCAGCAGCGCCACCGAGGCGGTATCCGCCAGCATCACCACTAAATGCATATCGGCCAGCGCCTGCATGGCTTTTAGCGCCGGACCGGGTCCTGGCGGAAAATCCGCAATAATCACCAGACCCGGATAATTCAGAACGGTATCCAGGCCGCGTTTTAAGAAATGGGCATCGTGCGCCAGGTTGTGTTCGAAGCGCTCACGCTGCGCTTCAGTCACTTCACCGTAAGGCATGACAAAGATGTTGCTGCCGGTGGTAAGGATTGACTGACTCCAGTCAGCCTGCTCTTCCGAGCGCGCCACAAAGCCGCGGCTGTCGTGCAGCGGTACGCCAAAATGCAGGCGCAGCGCATTTTGTACGTCAAAATCGATCGCCAGCACTTTGCTGCCGGCACGCGCCAGACTCCAGGCCAGGTTGGCCGCCATGGTGGTTTTTCCTACTCCCCCTTTTGGCGAGCACACACAAACTAATGGCATAGCGCGATCTTCTCCAGTAACGGTTTGAGCAGTGTTTCTTTAGATAAATGAACCGGTTCCGCCGCACGCGAGCGGAACAGTGCGCCAAAGCGCGAGGGCGTAGCAGGCTCCGGCTGCGCCACGGCGGGCGCAGTGGCCGGTGCTGCGGCAGCAGGGGCGACCGCCTGTTCAGCGACCGGCGCGCTGACCGGCGGCGGTGGGAACAGTGAAGTGGCCGCCTGACGCGCTACGTGCGTGGCTGCCGGTACCAGCGACGACACGGATGCGGCAGTGGGCGCGCTGCTTGCTGGCGGGAATAACGCGCTGCGCGGTGTTTCTGTGTCGGGTGCCGGCGCGCTGGCGGCGAGGCTCTGCAGCAGCGATGCCTTTTCACTGCGGGCGACGGGCGCCGGATTGAGAGCCTGCGGCGGCGCGACAAACTCATCGCCGCGAATTGGCTGCGGCTGCGGCAGATCGACGCGCTGGCCGCTACCCAGCTCCGGCTCATCATCCGTCGCCAGCTGACGGATGATCGCCCACTGGCTGTGATCGGCTTCCAGCGATTGCCCGGACATATCCTTAAAAGCAATGTCCAGCGTTTGCGTTTTTTCCTGGAAACGCTGCAGATCGTCGTAGTTCTTCATGATCAGAGCCTGTTAAAGCGGAGGGGTAATTTCCGCGAATATAACACACACGTTAAGACACGGTGAGAGAATTCTGATTATTAAAACCGCAGATTCGACAAAAGAGTTTTATCTGAAAGATTGAAAATATACAGATGCAAAAAGCATGCACTGATTAATTGAGCAGGATTAATAAAAATCGATTAACGGAAATAGTAGCCGCAAGATAATTAAGCTAAAGCACTGATAATAAACAACTTACCATGGAAATATGCAGTTATCTCTGGCCGTGACGGCGCTCACACAATGCGGCACGGATTCAGAATTTGCCTTAACCTTTTCGCTGTCGTTCAGGACCAGCGATTTAAAGATTCAGTCGCGTAATACATTTCTGCCATCGCAGGCGATTAAGACACGTCAGGTTAATTTTACTCATGTATCATGCCACCAATAACAAAGGCTCCCGCAGGAGCCTTTCGCACTGACTGGCCGTAATTACGGCGTCGCCACCGGCTGATTCTCATCCTGGTCGACGGCGAAGCAGGCGATTTGCTGCTCACCATACTGCTTCAGTTTCGGCTGCAGCTGCACGCAGGTACCGAAACGACGGCGGCAGCGTGCGTTGAACGCACAGCCCGGCGGCGGATTTAGCGGGCTCGGCAGCTCACCGGTCAGTTTGATGCGCTCGCGGCGTTCGTCCGGGTTGAGGCGTGGCGTGGCCGACAGCAGCGCCTGAGTATACGGATGGCGCGGGTTGCTGAAGATCGCCTCTTTGCTGCCCTTTTCCACACAGCGTCCGAGATACATCACCATCACTTCGTCGGCGATGTGCTCCACCACCGACAGGTCATGCGAGATGAACACATAGGACAGGCCGAGATCCTGCTGTAAATCCATCATCAGGTTGAGCACCTGAGCGCGCACCGAGACGTCGAGCGCCGAGACCGGCTCATCGGCAATCAGCACGTCGGGATCGAGCATCAGGCCGCGTGCAATAGCGATACGCTGGCGCTGACCTCCGGAGAACATGTGCGGATAGCGATCGTAGTGCTCAGTTTTCAGGCCCACTTTGGCCATCATCTCCAGCGTTTTTTCCCGCCGTTCCGCTTTGCTCAGCGCGGTATTGATCACCAGCGGCTCTTCCAGAATCTGGCTGATTTTCTTACGCGGATTGAGCGAGCCATACGGGTTCTGGAACACAATCTGGATTTTCTGCCGGCGCAGCTTTTGCGCCTGCGGATCGTGTTTCAGCAGATCCTGCCCGTGCCAGTACAACTCGCCGGCGGTCGGCGTTTCAATCATCGTCAGCAGGCGTCCGAGCGTGGATTTACCGCAGCCGGATTCGCCCACCACCGCCAGCGTTTTGCCACGCTCGAGGTTAAAGGAGACGCCGTCCAGCGCCTTCACCAGGCGCTCCTGGCCGAACAGACCCTTTTTCACCGGATAGTGTTTTTTCAGGTCAATCGCCTGCAGCAGGTAATCCTGCTTGGTGTTATCAAGACTCATAAGTCGGTCTCCCGGCATCATCCAGTGGGAAGTGACATTTGGACTGGCGGCCCGGAATATCGCGCAGCTCAGGTTCTTCAGTACGGCAGCGGTCAGTCACGTACGGGCAGCGCGGATTGAGCAGACAGCCGTTAGGGCGGTCATACTTGCCCGGCACCACGCCCGGCAGCGACGCCAGCCGCGCTTTGTCGGCGGCAAACTCCGGCAGCGCACGCAGCAGCGCCTGCGTATACGGGTGACGCGGCGCTTTAAAGATATCCACCGCTTTGCCGCTTTCCACCACCTGACCGGCGTACATCACGATGATGTGCTGCGCCGCTTCGGCCACCAGCGCCAGATCGTGCGTGATCAGGATCAGCGCCATGTTCTCCTGCTTCTGTAACTCCAGCAGCAGTTCGATGATTTGCGCCTGAATGGTTACGTCGAGCGCCGTGGTTGGCTCATCGGCAATCAGCAGCTTCGGCTTACAGGCAATGGCCATGGCGATCATCACGCGCTGGCTCATGCCGCCAGACAGCTGATGCGGATAGACATCAAGCCGCGACGCCGGATCGGGAATGCCCACCTGCTCCAGCAGGTCGATAGCACGCTGACGCCGCGTGCGCTTGCTGCCGCCCTGATGCACTTTCAGCGCTTCCATGATCTGGTAGCCCACGGTGTAGCACGGGTTTAGGCTGGTCATCGGGTCCTGGAAGATCATCGCCACTTCTGCGCCCACCAGCTGGCGGCGCTCTTTTTCGGAGATGCGCTGCAGGTCGCGCTGATTGAACTCCAGCTTCTCTGCTTTCACGCGGCCGGGATAGTCAATCAGCCCCATGATCGCCAGCGAGCTGACCGATTTACCGGAGCCGGACTCGCCGACAATCCCGACGACCTGGCCCTGTTCTACCTGGTAGCTGATGCGGTCAACCGCACGGAACGGTGCCTTTTCGTCGCCGAAATGCACCGACAGTTTTTCTACATTTAATAACGCCATCTCGGTGCCTCTTTACTGCTTGAGTTTCGGGTCGAGTGCATCACGCAAACCATCGCCCATGAGGTTAAAGGCCAGAACCGTCAGCAGGATGACCACTCCGGGGAAGGTCACGACCCACCAGGCACTCTGCGCATACTGCAACACGTCGGAGAGCATGGTGCCCCACTCCGGCGTCGGCGGCTGCGCCCCCATACCGAGAAAGCCCAACGCGGCCATATCCAGGATGGCGTTGGAGAAACCTAACGACGCCTGCACGATCAGCGGTGCCAGGCAGTTAGGCAGAATATTGATGAACATCTGGCGCAGCGTACCGGCACCGGCCACGCTGGAGGCGGTCACGTAGTCGCGATTGACTTCCACCAGCACCGCTGCGCGCGTCAGGCGAATGTAGTGCGGCAGCGCGACGAAGGTGATCGCCAGCGAGGCGTTGACAATCGACGGGCCAAAGATGGCCACCAGCACCAGCGCCAGCAGCAGGCTTGGCAGCGCCAGCATGATATCGACGAGGCGCATGATCACTGCATCCACCACGCCGCCGAGATAACCGGCCATCAGGCCGAAAATCACGCCCAGAATCAGCGACAGCACGACCACCATGCAGCCCACCAGCAGCGACAGGCGCGCACCAAACATCAGGCGCGACAGGATGTCACGGCCGACGTCATCGGTGCCCAGAATAAATTTCCAGCTACCGCCCTCCTGCCACACCGGCGGGTGCAACAGCGCATCGCGGAACTGCTCAGCCGGGGCATGCGGTGCCAGCACATCGGCGAAGATGGCGATCAGCAGCATCAGAATGATGTAAACCAGGCCGATAACCGCGCCTTTGTTACGTTTAAAATAGTGCCAGAATTCCTGAATCGGGGTCATCGGCTTCGGTGCAGCGGTGACGCTTGCGGGATCAACAGCAGACATGATTCCCCCTTATTTCTTATGACGGATGCGCGGATTCACCACGCCGTACAACAGATCAACCAGCAGGTTGACCAGAATGATCAGGATTGCCACCAGCAGCACGCCGCCCTGCACCACCGGATAATCACGGCGCTGCAGTGCTTCGATCAGCCAGCGGCCGAGTCCCGGCCAGGAGAAGATGGTTTCGGTGAGGATGGCGCCCGCCAGCAGCGTGCCCACCTGCAGACCGATCACCGTGACCACCGGCAGCATGGCGTTACGCAGCGCATGCACCACGATCACGCGCATGCGCGTCAGGCCTTTGGCGCGTGCGGTGCGGATGTAATCTTCACCCAGCACTTCCAGCATCGAGGAGCGCGTCATACGCACAATCACCGCCAGCGGAATGGTGCCCAGCACGATGGCCGGCAGGATCATGTGCATCACCGCATCTTTGAAGTCGCCCTCTTCGCCCCACAGCAGCGTATCAATCAGCATAAAGCCGGTGAGCGGATGGCTGTCGTCAAGGAAGATGGTGTCGCTGACGCGACCGGAGACCGGCGTCAGGTTGAGCTGCACCGACACCAGCATGATCAGCATGATGCCCCACCAGAAGATCGGCATTGAGTAGCCGGTCAGCGAGATGCCCACGGCGGTGTGATCGAAAATAGAGCCGCGTTTCACCGCCGCCAGCACGCCGACCGGAATACCCACGGCAACGGCGAAGATCATGGCGCAGATGCCCAGCTCGAGCGTGGCTTTAAAGCGCGGCACGAACTCATCCCACACCGGGATGCGGCTTTTCAGCGAGATGCCGAGATCGCCATGCAGCACGCCATTGATGTAAGTGATGTACTGTTTCCACATCGGCTGATCGAGACCAAACTGGGCCATCAGCTGCGCATGACGTTCAGGGGAGATGCCGCGTTCACCGGCCATGATCAGCACCGGGTCGCCGGGGATCAGGTGAACGAAGGCAAAGGTCAATAATGTAATACCGATGAACGTCGGGATGACAAGGCCCAGACGTCGGAGTATGAATTGCAGCATAAGCCGGATTCTCAGTCATTTTCCGTGGCGCTAACGCCATGGACTACATTGCTCACAATCCGCAGCCGGCATAGCCGGACGCGACGCAAGAAGCGCTTCAAAATCCCCGTCATACTTCACGCTGCATCAGCGCAAGGTATTGAGGGTTTATAAGAAATTAGCCGGAAATAAAGTGCGGAGTACGGGCGGCGAAGGTGCCGCCCGAGGGCCAGCCATGCTGGCCCTGACCGCGATAATCCGAAAGGTTATTCCTGGATGTCGACGTTTTCGAAGTGATGTTTACCTAATGGATCAACCACATAGCCACTCACTTTCTTGCTCACTGGCTCGTACACGGTTGAGTGCGCGATGATCAGTGCTGGCGCCTGGTCGTGCATCACCACCTGCGCCTGCTTATAGAGCTCAATACGTTTGTTGTGATCGGCTTCAGCACGCGCTGGCTGAATCAGATCTTCAAACGGCTTGTAGCACCAGCGTGAGTAGTTGGAACCGTCTTTCGCTGCCGCGCAGCTGAACAGGGTGGCGAAGAAGTTATCCGGATCCCCGTTATCACCGGTCCAGCCCATCATCACGGTCTGGTGTTCACCGGCTTTAGCACGCTTCAGGTACTCGCCCCACTCGAAGGTAACGATTTTGGCTTTCACGCCGATTTTCGCCCAGTCAGCCTGAACCATTTCCGCCATGCGACGGGCGTTCGGGTTGTACGGACGCTGTACCGGCATCGCCCACAGGTCAATGCTGAAGCCATCCGGCATGCCCGCTTCTTTCAGCAGCTCTTTGGCTTTGGCCGGATCGTAAGCGTAGTCTTTGACGTCATTGTTGTAGCCCCACATGGTTGGTGGGATCAGGTTTTTCGCTGCCTGACCGGCGCCCTGATAGACCGCATCAATGATCGCTTGTTTGTTCACCGCCATGGTCAGTGCCTGACGCACTTTGACGTTATCCAGCGGTTTTTTCTCGGTGTTGAAAGACAGGTAACCGACGTTCAGCCCTGGCTGTTCCATCAGGTTGATTTTGGTGTCTTTCTTCATGCTGGCGATATCAGCCGGGTTGGGATACGGCATCACCTGACACTCGCCTTTCTGCAGTTTGGCGTAGCGCACCGAAGCATCTGGCGTGATGGAGAACACCAGGCGATCGATTTTTGGCTTGGTGCCCCAGAAGTCCGGGTTGGCTTTGTATAGAATACGTGAGTCTTTCTGGTACTGCTGCAGCACGAAAGGACCGGTACCCACCGGATTGAGGTCCAGTTTTTCTGGCGTGCCGGCTTTCAGCATGTTGTCGGCGTACTCTTTCGACAGGATTGATGCGAAGTCCATGCCAAGGTCGGCGAGGAACGGCGCTTCCGGACGGGTCAGCGTGAAGCGTACGGTGTAGTCATCCACTTTTTCGATTTTGGCGATCAGCTTCGGCATGTCCATGCCTTCGAAGTATTCGTAGCTGCCGCCAGAGACACCATGGTACTTGTTGTTTTTATCGAGCTGGCGCTCGAAGGAGAACACGACGTCATCAGCGTTGAAGGTGCGGGTCGGCTTGAAGTCTTTGGTGGTTTGCCACTTCACGCCATGACGCAGATGGAAGGTATAGGTTTTACCATCTTCGCTGACGTCCCATTTTTCTGCCAGGCCCGGCTGCAGCTCAGTGGTACCGGTTTTGAATTCAACCAGACGGTTGTAGATCGGTACTGAGCTGGCATCGTAAGTGGTGCCGGATGTGAACAGCTGCGGGTTGAAGCCTTCCGGCGAACCTTCTGAACAGTAAACGAGGGTTTTCGCCTGAACGCCCGCGGCCACGGTCATAGCAATCAGGCTAAGACCGACCTTCAGCATCCTGGATTTGGCCAGGGAGTTGATCATGTTTTGCTCCATTGTGATGTGATGTTGTGTGCGTCGCCCGACCTCTGATTTTTTTATGCGGTTCGGGCAGGTCAGTTATGTAATGACCAAAATGCGAGCGGTTATTGTTGTAGCGCTGACGCCGTGGAACCTGCCAGCGCTGGCCGTCTCTGCATCTTATTGACGCATCAATTTGTCAACAGTTGCAATGAACGTCAATACAACGTGGGGTTATTTACACAGAGTGTGAGTAAGTGCAAGCAACGATAAAAAACAGTGTTTGCACGCTAAGCCAAAATTTAAAAAGGTGATAAAGCGCGCAATGCCGTGTGATTCTCTGGCAATAGCGCCTGATGACAGTGATTATCACCGTTAAAAAACGTCTTAAAGTTGTCGGTAAATGTTGAATATCTGAACGATTCCCCGTGCGTTATGACGTTCAGGCAGCGAAATATGCTGGCGTAATGGCATAAGAAATCAGCAAAAAGCAAAAGCCGGTCATAAGCAGAATGCGTCGCGAATTAAGAGAGGTGCTTTGATGCAGCAAGGGATGAAGAGCGGTGTTGAAGGATAATACCGTTTATCCCGGTGATCATTAATGGAACGCGTAAATTGATGACTTTGCTTGATCGCTGCCGGGATGTGAGTCTGGTTCAGGGAAGGTCATCAGATCGCAAAGGCGGCGTAAATACATCCCTGTAGCCTCGACCGCCGCATCCATGCGGCGGACGCTTTGCTCTCCTGATGGCCTTCCCTTCCCTTTTGGCATATGTACCGCTGCAATCAGTCATGCCACGCTAAACGGCAGTCAGTAAACCTTCAGCCATCGCCGAAGCCGGATAAAGGGTGGAAGGCGGGGCCGTGGAGTAAAGCGTCACACGCCATGGATGGCGTGTGCCGAGCGATCAGGGACGAGACAGCGTCTTTACGGAGCGGTCGCGTATTTCACCCTGAGAGTGCAAAAACGACAGACGAAAAAAAACCTGCTTTTTGCAAAGCAGGTTTCTTGAATGATGGTCGGCGAGAGAGGATTACGCTTCTCTGCGAGAAGCGCCCTGCGGGCCGTTGCTGACGCAACGTTGTCTCGCTTCGCTCGGCTCAAACCTCCTTCGGAGGTTCTCATCCTCTTTTGCTGCGAACGAAAAAAGCCCGCTTTTTGCAAAGCGGGCTTTTCGAATATGGTCGGCGAGAGAGGATTACGCTTCTCTGCGAGAAGCGCCCTGCGGGCCGTTGCTGACGCAACGTTGTCTCGCTGCGCTCGGCTCAAACCTCCTTCGGAGGTTCTCATCCTCTTTTGCTGCGAACGAAAAAAAGCCCGCTTTTTGCAAAGCGGGCTTTTCGAATATGGTCGGCGAGAGAGGATTCGAACCTCCGACCCACTGGTCCCAAACCAGTTGCGCTACCAAGCTGCGCTACTCGCCGATGGGGGCGAATATTACTGCCGTGACTTTAGAGCGTCAATCCCTTTTCCCGAAAATCCGCCTGATTGCCTGGAAAGCAAGCAGTGCCTTAAACACCTGCCTGCTCAATAAGATCCAGGCACGAATTACAGCGCTTTCGCACTGCTGGCAGTGGCAGGTGCCTGGCACCAGTTATTCGCTGCTTTAATACCGCCATCCGGCGAGGTATAACCCAGACACCCTAAAATGGTGTCGAACAACTCAACGTGACGATGGGTTTTGCCGACGCGCTGCTGCGCCTGCAAGCGCTCAAAGTTGCTGCGGTTAGTCGGGTCCTGCAAATACTTATCTGATGCCCAGACAATCATCGGCACGCGGAACTGCTCCGGCGGCGCCATCTCGCGCGGCGTACCGTGCAGGTGCATATTTTCGCTGATCGACTCACCGTGGTCCGCGGCATAGAACACAATCGCCTTCTTATCACGCAGCTGATCCAGCACGCTGTCCAGCATGGTATCAACATACAGAATCGAGTTGTCGTAGGCGTTAATCAGCTGGGCTTTACTGCACTTATCGTCCACGCCAATACACTCAGGCTGATAGCGGGCAAACTCGCGCGGATAACGCTGTGAATAAAGATAGTGCGAACCTTTCGTGTGCAACACCACCAGATGCTTACCTTTCGGGAAGCGCTGCAGCGAAGCCTGCAGCTCCGGCACCAGCAGCATATCGTCCACCGCTTTGCCCTGATTGCGCTTCTCAGAACCAATCTGCTCGCGGAACGAGAAGTTATTCACATCGGCGTTGTCGTAGAACCACACTTCGCTCTGCATGGCGAACAGCTCGGAGGTGAAGCCCAGCTCTTTCATCACCGCAAAAATGTTCTGCTCTTTCAGCGTACGGCCAGGGTTATCCATGGTGCCGCCCTCGCGCACAAACATGCAGCGCAGCGACAGCTTGGTGGCGGTATCACAGGATTCACCGCGGAATGCCACCAGATTCTTCTCTTTCGACAGCTTCGGCGTGGTATCGCGGTTGTAGCCCAGCATGCCCATGTGATCCCAGCGCGTGGTCTCGCCAATCACAAACACCACATAGGTATCGTCAATGCCAGGCGGCGCTACATAGGTAAACTTCTTCGCCGGATCGAGCAACTCCTGGCTGTCCAGCTTCTCGTCCACCTTGGTCCAGGCGAACAGGCCCAGCGCCGCGATCCAGTTCGAAGGCAGATAAGAGTGCGCCACTACGCCGCCATAGCTTGGCAGGTCGATATTGGTGAGCTCTTCATTGGCTTTTTGCAGCTTGTCGAAGTAGCGAATCGGTAGCCATACCAGTGCCACGCTCAGCAGCAGGATCACTGTAGGTTTCAGACGCTGACCGGGGGTCTTCAGCTGTTCAATCAGCGTCAGGCTCAGGTTATTGCGCCAGATCAGCAGCAGCGGCAGTGCGCTCACCAGCACCATCCACAATACAAAGTGCAGCCCGATAACCTCTTTAGAGAGATCGACATCGGTGGTCATGACCGACGCCACGATGCCGTAACCGATCACCACGTTAAAGAACGCCATGTAATAGGCGGCGGCAACCGAAATCACCACCAGCAGGCTGGCGATCACGCGATAAAACCATTTGCCACCCAGCGACAGCAGTCGCATCAGGAAGAAGGTCAGCAGTACGGCAGCGGTCACTTCCGCCGCGGCGGATAACCAGTTGGTGACGGTGGATTTCGTTAAGAAGCCGTCAAAACGGCGATAAAAGATTGGCAAATTCAACAAGATGCCAAGATAGAGCGCCAGCAAAAGCGACAACTTTTGCTGCGTTAAACTTTTAATGTAATTCATATAAATTTCTGTTCCCGACCTGGTGTCGATGCTTCAACCGTAAATGTGACTGTGCAAAGAGCGTAAGGTTCGCTTGCGTAGCAGAAAAGCGTGACCTGGCGAGTAGGATCGGGACGAATCTGAACCCAAATAATTACGATGATGCACGGAGCGCAGCAGTAGAACATTTAACCAATGGTAAGACCAGAAAATTCTTTAGTTCGATGGGATGCGGGATGGTATTCGTGATAAAAAAGGCTCCCGCAGGAGCCTTTTATGCATGCATCAACTTAGTTGATGATATTCAGCGTCACGTCGATGTTGCCGCGCGTCGCATTTGAGTACGGACAAACAATGTGTGCCGCATCAACCAGCTTCTGCGCTTCCGCCGCGTCCATCTCTGGCAGATGGATATTCAGTTTTGCTTCAATGCCAAAACCGGTGGGGATAGGACCAATCCCCACTTCGCCCTCAATCCACGCGTCTTTTGGCATGGCGATTTTGTCGCGGCCGGCGACAAATTTCATCGCGCCGAGGAAGCAGGCAGAGTAGCCGGCAGCAAACAGCTGCTCCGGGTTCGTCACCTCGCCGCCCGCGCCGCCCATCTCTTTTGGCACGCCCAGCTTCACGTCCAGCACGTTATCAGACGAGGTGGCGCGGCCATCGCGGCCACCGGTTGCTTTGGCTTTGGCGGTGTAAATCACTTTTTCTAAAGACATCATAACCTCACTATTCGCTATACAATCGCGTGCTATTTATAAGGCACAGGGGAAAACTTCACTCTCAGGATGCCGCCGCAGCGACATCCCTGATGCTCAGGTGGCGCGATTCAGGTTGCCGCGCAGATCGTCCAGCTGCTGTTTCAGCGCCGCCATGGTGTCGGTATCGCAGGCGGTCGCACACTGTACCGCTTCCGGAATGCTGGCGGCTTTTTCCTGCAGCGCGCGTCCCTGGTCGGTCAGCGTGACCACGACCTGGCGCTCATCCTGACGCGAACGCTGGCGGCGCAGCAGACCAGCACTCTCCAGTCGTTTCAGCAGTGGCGTCAGGGTGGCCGAATCGAGAAACAGCTTTTCACCAATCTCCGATACCGTCAGATCATCCTGATGCCACAGCACCAGCATCACCAGATATTGCGGATAGGTGATCTCCAGCGCCGCCAGCAGTTGACGATAGACTTTATGCATCGCCAGGTTCGCTGAATAGAGCGCGAAACACAGATGCTGATCAAGCTGGAGTGGCGCAGGCTTCACTTTTTTGTCATCTTGATTACTGTTCATGCGACTCAATATAAATAGCGCGCTAGATAATTGCAAGCAACTTTTTCCTGGAGTGTGAAGATGCGTGATTCACTGGAAGAGCAGGCGCGCCGTTATGCCACGCAGGCACATGCCGATGCGGGCCAGCGTCGCAAATACACCGACGAACCCTATATTGTGCATCCGGCTGCCGTCGCGGAGCTGGTGCGCAGCGTCAGCGATGACGAAGCGATGATCGCTGCCGCCTGGCTGCACGACACGGTGGAGGACACCGCCAGTACTTTACAGGATATTGAAGAACACTTTGGTGCGCGCGTTGCACACCTGGTGGACATGCTTACCGACAGCGCCCAGCCGCAGGCGAAAAATCGTACCGCCCGGAAGCTGGCACACTTTCGCCACACTGCCGAAGCCTCGCCCGAGGCGCAAACCATCAAGCTGGCCGATATCATCGATAACACCCGTGCCATCGTGCAGTTCGACCCCAACTTTGCCCGGGTTTACCTGGTCGAGAAACAGATTCAGATTCAGCTGTTACAGCAGGGCGATCGGCGTTTGTGGCAGCAGGCGAATCACATCATTGAACAGGGCATCGCGCAGCTGGCAAAACCGCCGTACAGCGTGCCGGAGAGCTGGTTTGTCAAACAGGCGGCGAAATACGGTGGCTTAAGCTGAAAAAAACCCGCCGTGCAGGCGGGTCACAGAGAACCGATAGTCGGCGTTATTCCAGCAGCTGTCGGCCCAGATACGGATTGGCCTGCAGCAGTTTCATCAGTTTGCGAGCCGTGGCGGATGGGCGCGTACGTTGCGCTTCCCAGCTTTTTACTGACGAGACGCTCACCCCCATCACGCGGGCGAATTCATCCACCTGCATGCCGGTCATCTCGCGTAAACGCTGCGGTTCGGGAACGGAAACGGTATTGAGTGCAATTTCTGATACGGGAGTCTGTGCATCACGTGTCAAAACAATTTGCTCAAGACTGCTGAGTAATTCGACCATTGGATCTTTTATTTCCATAGAGAACTCCTTAAAACTCACTATGAAGCACGTGAAAGTAGAGAGGTAAGCGCCACCAGGCGCTGAAACCGGCCTTATCAGGCTGTATCCCGAAACAGTTTTCCCTTATCAGGGCGAAAATAGTGTTTTAATGAAACCGTTACGGGACACAGCCTGTTGCACACTGCGAAAAGATGTCAGGGCAATGCAACATTGAACCGGGTCTCTAAGTATGGGTCAGATCCCCGGCTTTGCTGCCTGTTTCCTGATTATTTTTTCTTCTTTCTTATACTGCAAACGGATCGATCACCATAAGTAACTGACCCGCCTGCACTTGCTGCCCGGCCTGGCGTTGCAGGCTGTGGATTTTGCCACTAACCGGCGCCACGATCGGGATTTCCATCTTCATGGATTCGAGAATGCCTACCGTGGCACCCGCGGTTACGTCACTGCCTTCCTCCACCAGCCATTGCCACACGCTGCCCGCCACCTGGCTCTCGACGCTGTGGCAGCCCGCCGGCACCACCACTTCCTCGCTGCTCTGCGCCTGCAGCTGGCTGTCGAAGGTGAACTGGCCATCGGCGCGCCAGCGTGCCAGCTCGGCGTCAAACGCCTGCTGACGCTGCTGCTGGAACGCGTCGATCTCCGTCGCCTGGGCAGTCAGCAGCGCCTGATAGTCGGCCAGCCGGAACTCACCGGTTTCCACGCGCAGCGGATAATCGCCCCACGGGAAACGTTCGCGGATTTGCAGCAGTTCGTCGGCACTGACCGGATAAAAACGGATTTGGTCGAAGAAACGCAGCAACCACGGCTGGGTAAAGGCGCTGGTGCGGCGATCGCGATTCCACATCTGCAGCGTACGTCCGACGAACTGATAGCCGCCCGGCCCTTCCATGCCATAAACACACAGATACGCGCCGCCGATGCCCACCGAGTTTTCCGCCGTCCAGGTGCGCGCCGGATTGTATTTGGTGGTCACCAGGCGGTGACGCGGATCGAGTGGCGTCGCCACCGGTGCGCCGAGATAGACATCGCCCAGCCCCATCACCAGATACGAGGCGCTGAACACAATCTGTTTCACCGCCTCCACGCTATCGAGCCCGTTAATACGCCGGATAAACTCAATGTTGCTCGGGCACCAGGGCGCATTCGGACGCACCGACTGGCTATAGCGTGTCACGGCTTCACGGCAGGCGGCATCATCCCAGCTGAGCGGCAGCCACACGGTGCGCGACGGCACAGCCGCGTCGGCGAGGTCGCCCAGCAGATTATCAGCGTGCAAAATTTGCGCCAACAGCTCACTTCTTGCGCACTGCTGCGCATCATAATGCACCTGTAACGAGCGGATGCCGGGCGTCAGCTCCAGCTGACCCGCCAGCGGATGCGCCTCCAGCCACTGCATCAGGGCGTGAACGCGGAAACGCAGCGCAATGTCCAGTGTCAGCGCGCCATACTCCACCAGCAGAAAACGGTCACCCGCGGCGCGCACGCACAGTGCAGGCCGCCCGGCGGTTGCTGCATGCTGGTGCAAGATCGGATCGATCAGCGGCAGTGCTGGCGCCACGCACACCGCTTCCGGTTGCAGATGCGCGATCTCGTGACGCTGCGCCTGCGCCAGACGATCGGCATCAGCAAGGGCGATCGGCACAAAGCGCAGTCGATCGCCCGCTTTGAGCTGACCCAGCTTCCACAGATCGGCGTCGATCACCGTCGCCGGACAGACAAAGCCGCCCAGCGAAGGGCCGTCCGAACCAAGGATCACCGGCATATCACCGGTAAAATCCACCGTGCCAAAGGCATAGGCGTTGTCGTGAATATTGGACGGATGCATGCCCGCCTCGCCGCCGTCGCTGCGCGCCCAGTCAGGTTTCGGGCCGATCAGCCGAATCCCGGTGCGGCTGGAGTTGTAGTGCACCTGCCACTCGGCAGCGAAAAATTCGTCGATATCGTCATCGGTAAAGAAGGCAGGTGCGCCGTGCGGACCATAAATAACGCGCAGCTGCCATTCACCGTTAAGCGGCGGCAGCAGCGTCTCGGGCAGGCGCGCCGCCGCAGCCTGACGCGGCGCGGCCAGCTGCAGCACGTCGCCGGCGCGCAGCGCCCGCCCGGCGTGACCGCCAAACTTACCCAGCGTAAAGGTACTGCGGCTGCCCAGATAGCGCGGCGTATCCAGCCCGCCCGCCAGCAGCAGATAGCTGCGGCAGCCGTCGCGCACGTCACCCAGCGTCAGGGTTTGCCCGGCCTGCGCATGCAGCACCTGATGCATCGCCAGCGGCTGGCTGTCGAGCGTGGCTGCCAACGGCGCGCCGCTCAGTACAAAGCTGCATGCCTGATTAAAGCGCAGCGTCGGACCGCGCAGCGTGATTTCCAGCCCGGCCGCCTGGGCCTCGTTACCCAGCAGGCGGTTGCCGAGCTGGAAGGCGCGGCTGTCGAACGGCCCGGAAGGCGGTACGCCGACGTGCCAGTAGCCGACGCGGCCCGGCGCATCCTGCACCGTGGTGAGGGTGCCGCCGCTGAGGATATCCAGCGTCGGCGGCTGCCACGCCACGCTGCCGAGCGTGGCGGTAATGATGCGCCCCTGCTGCACGTCCGGCAGCGTACAGAGCTGACGCAGCCAGCGCAGGTTGGTCTCGATGCCATACAGCTCACTCTGCGCCAGCGCCGCGATCATGCCGTCGAGCGCGCGCTGGCGATCGGCCGCGTGCACGAGGATCTTCGCCAGCATCGGATCGTAAAACGGTGAAACTTCCATGCCGCTCTCTACGCTGCTGTCGATGCGCAGCGTAGCGTGATCGAGCGCCGTCGGGAACTGCACGTGGCTGAGCAGTCCGGCGCTTGGTTGAAACTGCTTCGCCGGATCCTCAGCGTACAGCCGCACCTGAATGGCATGGCCCTGCGCCACCGGTTGCAGCGTCGCCAGCGGCGGCAGACGCTGCTGCGCCAGTTCAACCATCCAGCGCACCAGATCCACGCCGTACACCAGTTCAGTGACGCCATGCTCGACCTGCAGGCGGGTATTCACCTCCAGGAACCAGAATTGCTGGCTGACCTCATCATAGACATACTCCACCGTGCCGGCGCTGCGATAGTTAACCGCGCGCGCCAGCCGTACGGCGGTGGCCTGCAACTGCGCGCGCACCGCATCGCTGAGCCGCGGCGCGGGTGTCTCCTCCAGTACCTTCTGATTACGGCGCTGCGCCGAGCAATCGCGTTCGCCCAGCGCAATCACGTCGCCCCGGCCATCGCCAAAAATCTGTACTTCGATATGGCGCGCCCGGGCGATAAATTTCTCTAAAAACACGCCATCGTCGGCGAAATTATTGCCTGCCAGCCGCTTCACGCGGGTAAAGGCTTCCTCCAGCTCGTCCGCGCTGTTGCAGCGCTGCATCCCAATGCCGCCACCGCCGGCGGTGCTTTTCAGCATCACCGGATAGCCAATCTGTTGCGCGGCGGCCTGTGCCTGCTGCAGGGAGGTCAGCAGGCCGCTGCCCGGCAGCAGTGGCACCGCGTTCTGCTGCGCCAGCTCACGCGCGCGATGTTTCAGGCCAAACGCCCGCATCTGCGCCGCATCCGGCCCGAGAAAATGCAGGCCCGCCGCTTCGCAGCGCGTGACGAACTCCGGTTTTTCACTGAGAAAGCCATAGCCCGGATGCAGCGCCTGCGCGCCGCTCTGCGCGGCAATCGCCAGCAGTTTGTCCTGGTTGAGATAGGTGTCGCGCACCTGGCCCTCGCCCAGCGACCAGGCTTCATCGGCCAGCCGCACGTGGCGCGCATGGCGATCGGCTTCGGCATAAGACGGCAATCGCCCGGATATTCATGGCTTGCAGGGTACGGATGATACGCACGGCAATCGCGCCACGGTTGGCAATCAATACGCGATCAATCATGACTGAATACTCTTATTGCGGCAGGTCGTCCTGCACCAGCTGTGACGGCGTAAAACGGGTCGTCCCGTTGCGTCAGAGAATCACCACACGCTGACGGCAATCGGCGTCGGGTTGTAACCGTTACAGGGATTGTTGAGCTGCGGACAGTTGGAGATCAGCACCAGAATGTTCATCTGCGCCACCATCTCAACATACTTACCCGGCGCGGAGATGCCATCGGCAAACGTCAGGCCGCCGTCGTGGGTCACCGGCACATTCATGAAGAAGTTAATGTTGTGCGTGATATCGCGGCGCGTCAGGCCAGACTCCGGATGCGCGGCGACCGCCAGCATCCAGCTGTCACGGCAGGAGTGCATGTGGCGCTTTTCGAGGTCATAACGCACCGTATTACTCTCGCACGAGCAGGCGCCGCCGAGCGTATCGTGACGGCCACAGGTATCGGCGGTGATGGTCAGCATCGGCCGATCAAGATTAGAACGCAGCACGCTGCCGGCCGTGAGAAACACGTTGTGCTGGCCGCGCAGCGTCTCGCTCATGCTGTAGCGCTCGGCGGTATCGTCGGCGTTGAAAAACAGCGTATCCGCCGCCTGATTGCCTTCCAGATCGGTAATGCGCAGCGTTTCTCCGGCGGCAATGCGCTGCAGCCAGTAATCACCGGCGTCGATCTGCTGCTGCAGACGCGCCTGCGCCGGGTTTCGTTCACTCTCTTTGATCATCACACTTCTCCCTGCAGTTGATAGAGGGCGTTATTGCGCAGGCCGCGCTGGTTTTCCGCGCGCTGCAGACAGATTTCCGGCAGCGGCGCGCGCTGCGCATCCAGCGTCAGCTGCAGCGGCTGGCGCGGATAATCGCTCGCCGGGCTGAGCGGGTGCGGACAGGTGTGCAGCAGCACCAGCGTGTCCATGGCGAAACGCAGCCGAACCTGCGCGCCGGCTTCGCCCTGCCGCTCCAGCGTTAAGCGCCCGCTGTCATCGGCGCGTACCTGCGCAAACAGATTGAGGCAGGCCGCCATGTCGCGCTGGCCAAGGCCATATTTCGCCAGCTCGACGAGGAAGCTGTCGTAGCCGTTTTGATGGCGCAGGTTGCGCGCCTGCTGATAGTCGCTGACTCCATAGCGCGCGGCCGTTTGTGCCGCGTTCAGCGTGCCGCACACGCTCTCGTGCCAGCCGAAACTGTCGTGTTCAATGCCGCAGAAAATGCGCCCCATGTCCGAGTAGAGACAGTGGCCGGCAGTGAGCCGGAAAGTGTGCTGGCACTTGAGCGTATCCGGCGCGTTGTAGCGCTCCAGCAGGTTTTCCGGGTTATAAAACAGCAGGCCGGCGCTGGCGCCGCCCTCCACATCGGTCAGCGTCAGCGCGCTGCCGCTGCGCATGACAAAAGACCAGTGCGCCCCGGCGGGCAGCAGGGTTTGGTATGGCTGCATCGTGCTCTCCTTTAAGCCACCTGCGTTGCGGACAGCACTTCAGCGGCGGGCTGAGTGCGATCCAGCGGCAGGTCGTAAGTGATAGTGGCGCCCCAGGCTTGCGGCGCGTGCGGATCGTGGCGCAGTTTGTCGAACACCAGCAGGCGTGACGCGAGGCTGAAGCCCTCTTTCAAATCGTGGGTGATCATGAAAATGGTCAGCTGATGCTGCTGCCACAGCTGGGTGATCAGCTGATGCATCTCGCTGCGAATACCGGGATCGAGCGCGCCAAAAGGTTCATCCAGCAGCAGAATGCGCGGCTGTTTCATCAGCGCCTGCGCCAGGGCCAGACGTTGCTGCATGCCGCCCGACAGCTGATGCGGATATTTGCTCTGCGCCTGTTCCAGTCCGACCTGCGCCAGCATTGCCTGCGCGCGCTGGCGAATCGCCTGACGTTTGCGTCCCCAGACGCGTCCCAGCCAGCGTGCGCTGCTGAACTCGTCGGCCAGCATCACGTTGCCGAGCACCGTCAGATGCGGAAACACCGAGTAGCGCTGAAACACCACGCCGCGATGGGCGTCCGGCTCGTTGGGAATCGGTGCGCCATCCAGCAGCAGCTCGCCTTTGGTCGGTGCTTCGGTGCCGAGCAGCATATTCAGAAACGTGGTTTTGCCGCAGCCGGAGGCACCGACAATCGCCACGAACTCGCCGCGCTCGACCTGCATATTCAGCCGCTCCAGCACCACCTGATCGCCGTAGTGTTTTTCCAGATTTTTCAGTTGCAGTAAGGGCATCGCGCGCTCCTTATTTGGCGTGATACCACGGCCAGCAGCGTCGGCTGACGAGCCGCAGCAGCAGGTCGAGGGCAAAGGCCAGCAGGGTGATCCACGCCACGTACGGCAAAATCACATCCATGGCCAGATAGCGGCGCATCAGGAAGATGCGGTAACCGAGGCCTTCCGTGGCCGCAATCGCTTCGGCAGCAATCAGGAACAGCCACGCCGAACAGAGCGACAGCCGCACCGCATCGCACAGGCGCGGCATCAGCTGCGGCAGAATCACCCGCCACAGAATCTGCGCGCTATGCGCACCGAGCGTCTGCGCTTTGACCAGCTGCTCCTGCGGGATTTTCTGCACCTGCAACTGCAGATCGCGCGCGATCAGCGGCGTGATGCCGATAACGATCAGCACCACTTTGGAGACTTCGCCAAGGCCAAAGCAGATAAACAGAATGGGCAGAATCGCCAGCGGCGGCACCAGCGCAAACAGCGTCACCAGCGGCGCCAGCACCGCGCGCACCACCGGCAGCGCGCCGGTAAACAGGCCGATTGCCAGCGCCAGCAGCGCGCTGATAGCGACGCCACTCAGCAAACGCAGCAGGCTGGCGGCGGTATCGCTCCACAGCAGATACTCGCCGGTGCGCGGGCTGGGCTGAAACGCCATCCGGCTGATGGCCTCGCCCATGGCGTTGAATCCCGGCAGCAGTTTGTCTGCCGCGTTCAGGCTGAGGCGCGCATCCGACGCGAACAGATAGACCAGCAGTACCGCCAGCAGCGGCAGAATGCCAAGCAGCAGGCGGCCGAGCGGCAGCGGTTGGTAGTTAATTAATTTACGCATCGGCAGCGCCTCGCTTACAGCTGACCGGCGGCGGCCAGTTTGGTGAAGGTGTCGGTAAAGCGCAGTTTGATGTTGCCGGCATCGCCCCAGTTACCGGCCGGGGTCGCGACCCCTACCGCATCGGCCCCCGGCGCGCCTTCGCCCAGCAGGCCGTGTTTAAAGGAGAATTCGGCCACCAGCTGCATCGTGGCTTTCAGCTGAGGGCTGTCGACAAAATCCAGCGTGGTTTTGGCATCGCTGAACAGGTGTGTCGCGGCAAGCTGCTGATCAAAACCGGCCAGATCGGTACCGGATGCCTGCGCCATCTGCGTGCGCGCCGCTTTGGCACTGTCGCTCTGTCCGGCCATGCTGTGCAGCGTCTCGTACCAGGCGCCGGTCAGCGCTTTGCCGAGCTGAGGATATTTGTTGAGCGTGGCGGTGTTAACTACCAGCAGGTCGAGGATTTCGCCCGGGATCTGCGCCGAGGAGAACACCAGATGGCTGTCCGGCTGCTTCTCTGCTTCCGCCAGCAGCGGATTCCACGTGACGATGGCGTTAACGTCAGCAGTGCCAAACGCCGCCACCAGATCGGCATCGGCGGTGTTAACCACCCTGACATCTTTCTCGCTCATGCCGGATTTCTCCAGCGCGCGCGCCAGCAGATAGTGTGAGACCGACAGTTCGACGAGGTTGATGGGTTTGCCTTTCAGCGCGCTGACGCTGTCCGCGCCTTTAAGCAGAATGCCGTCGTTACCGTTGGAGTAGTCGCCGACAATCAGCGCGGTGCTGTCGACGCCGCCGGTCGCCGTAATGGTCAGCGCATCCATATTGGTCATGGTGCAGCCGTCAAATCCACCTGCGGTGTACTGATTGACCGACTCGATATAGTCATTAACCTGCACAAACTGAATATCGATGCCGTACTTATCGGCCCACTTTTTCACGATGCCGCTTTGCTGGGCGTAATCCCACGGCATCCAGCCAGCGTAGATGGACCAGCAAAGCTTAAAGGAAGGTTTAGCGGCGGCCAGCGACGGAACGCTGAACAGGGCGACGCTGCAAATCAGCAGCAGGCGCAGACAGACTTTAATCATGATGATTCCTCTGGCGTTAACGGACGAAAATCAGGCAGGAGGCGGCGAGCAACGTTCTCGCTTTCCTCCCGGGCTTTTTTCCCGCCGTGTAACCGTCAGAGGACGGTCGGTCACTCTCGGACCAGCATCTCGCGATCGGAACCCTAGTGACCCATTGCAAATTGTGTGGCGACGTCGGTTGCCCGCGATCGCTCCTGCATCTGCCAGAAAGCAGGCAATATCAATGCCAGGTTGCTATCAGCCTGAATTACATGCGTTATTGCACAGCGCTGCGCTTGCAGGCAGGCTGCGCTGCACAGTTGTGCAGCAGGCACGCACCAGCGTGAAGCACTGCAGACCAGCCGTTGTACAGCCGGGGCCATTGCACTATTCTTTAGGACCTTTCCCAGCGAATCGAATTTAGCCATCGTCACAACAGGAGTTGAATTATGGCGTCAGGAATTTCCCGCATCTGGATGCGTAGCGGCATGCTGCTGACCGGCGTGCTACTTGTGCTGCAGCTTACCGCCTGCGGCGATAAAGAGGGCGATCAGCGCAAAGCCTTTACTGATTTTCTGCAAAACACCGTGATGCGCAGCGGTGAACATCTGCCCAGCCTGAGCGAAAACCAGAAGCAAACCTTCGGTAATTACGCCAGTGATTACGCCATCCTGTATGGCTTCTCGCAGCAGGTGAATCAGGCGGTGGATCAGGGCATGCGCCCGGTGGTTGATGAGCTGGCGGCCATCCGCGTGCCGCAGGATTATCTGACGCGCCGCGACAGCCTGCGCCAGGCGAGCGGCAATCTGAGCGTGCTGACGCAGCAGATTCAGAGCGCCAAAATGCAGGCCGACAGCAGCAAAGCCACGCTGAAGCAGCCGGACGACCTGAAGAAAGTGTACGACAGCGTGTACGCCAAAGTGGTGACGCAGCCAGCCAGCACGCTGATCCCGCTGCTGCCGCAGCTGCAGGCGCTGAGCCAGTCGGCAGTTCAGGCCGGCGATTATCTGCAGTCGCAGGGCGCGCGCGTCAGCTTCAATGACGGCGGCGTTCAGTTCCCGACGCAGGAGCAGGCCACGCAATACAACACGCTGATGAGTAATCTCGCCAGCAATACGCAGGCGCTGACCCAGGCACAAAATGCCGTACAGGGTGGTTTACAGTAAGCCGCTCAGCGGGCAGTTCTCCACTGCCCGCTTTTTCAGATTTTCGTCACTTCCTTACATCGGCTTTTTCTGTCAGCACAGAGTGTGATCTGGCGCATTTTCAACCAAAAATAATTTGTGATCTCAATCACATTTGTGAAACAAACCGGCCCAGGTGAAAGGTGATTTTTGTCACATTTCCACCGCTGTTGCGCGCATTTTTTCGCCGGCGTTGCTTTCTTACAGGGTATTTTTGTGATCAAAGTCACCTTTAATCCCCCTGCCCACCCCAACTTAGCGTGATATACATCACACTTTTTCCTGACGCTACGCAGTGTAATCAACTAGTGCTAGAGTCCGCGTGCATACAGTAATGCCACGGCCCCCGCCGTAACGTCTTAACAAAAACAAACGCGCTCTCTTATTGCAGCGCGTCTCAATAAGGGGTGGGTTTATGTCCTCATCAGTCAAGGTCAAGGTTCAGAGCTTTGGTCGCTTTCTGAGTAATATGGTGATGCCAAACATCGGTGCGTTTATCGCCTGGGGTATCATCACAGCACTGTTCATTCCAACCGGATGGATTCCTAACGAAACGCTGGCCAAGCTGGTCGGCCCGATGATTACCTACCTGCTGCCGTTGCTCATCGGCTTCACCGGTGGTCGTCTGGTGGGTGGCGATCGCGGCGGCGTGGTCGGTGCCATCACCACCATGGGCGTGATCGTCGGTGCCGATATGCCGATGTTCCTTGGCTCAATGATTGCCGGTCCGCTGGGCGGCTGGGCGATTAAGTCGTTTGACCGCGCGGTTGACGGCAAAATCAAAAGCGGCTTCGAGATGCTGGTCAACAACTTCTCGGCCGGTATTATCGGTATGCTGCTGGCGCTGCTGGCCTTCCTCGCTATCGGTCCGCTGGTAGAAGGTCTGTCGCACATTCTCGCCGCCGGCGTAAACCTGATGGTGCAGAACAACCTGCTGCCGCTGACCTCAATCTTTGTTGAACCGGCGAAAATCCTGTTCCTCAATAACGCCATCAACCACGGTATCTTCTCGCCGCTGGGTATCCAGCAGGCCAGCGAAGCGGGCAAATCGATCTTCTTCCTGATTGAAGCGAACCCGGGTCCGGGTATGGGCGTGCTGGTCGCTTATATGATCTTCGGCCGCGGTAGCGCCAAGCAGTCGGCGGGCGGTGCAGCGATCATCCACTTCCTTGGCGGTATCCACGAAATCTACTTCCCGTACGTGCTGATGGCGCCGCGCCTGCTGCTGGCAGTAATCCTCGGCGGTATGACCGGCGTGTTCACCCTGACGCTGCTGAACGGCGGTCTGGTATCACCGGCCTCACCAGGTTCGATTCTGGCCGTGCTGGCGATGACGCCAAAAGGCGCTTACTTCGCTAACATCGCGGCTATCGTTGCGGCTTTCGCCGTCTCCTTCGTGGTCTCCTCGATTCTGCTGAAAACCAGCAAAGTAAAAGAAGAAGACGACATCGAAGCGGCGACCCAGCGCATGAAAGACATGAAAGCGCAGTCAAAAGGCCAGGCCGTTGCCGGTTCACCGGTGGTTGCCGATGCCAGCAGCGTTGACGTCAGCCACGTGCGCAAAATCATCGTCGCCTGTGATGCCGGTATGGGCTCCAGCACGATGGGCGCAGGCGTGCTGCGCAAGAAGGTACAGGATGCGGGCCTGAGCAATATCTCTGTGACCAACAGCGCGATTAACTCGCTGCCGGGCGATGTTGATCTGGTGATTACTCACCGCGATCTGACCGAACGTGCGATGCGTCAGGCGCCACAGGCGCAGCACATCTCGCTGAACAACTTCCTCGACAGCGCGCTGTACACCAACCTGACTGAGCGTCTGGTGGCGGCGAACCGCAGCGAAGCCCACCGTGAAACGGTACAGACCGCGCTGGCAGACAGCTATGACGACGGCAGCGCGCACCTGTTCAAACTGGGCGCTGACAACGTGTTCCTCGGCCTGAGCGCCAGCAATAAAGAGCAGGCGATTCGCTTCGCCGGCGAGCAGCTGGTGAAAGGTGGCTACGTGCAGCCGGAATACGTTGAAGCGATGCTGGCGCGCGAGCAGCTGACGCCAACCTACCTCGGTGAATCCATCGCTGTGCCGCACGGCACCGTCGAAGCCAAAGACCGCGTGCTGAAAACCGGCGTGGTATTCTGCCAGTATCCGGCCGGCGTGCAGTTTGGCGATGAGCCGGACGAAGTCGCGCGACTGGTGATTGGTATTGCCGCACGCAATAACGAACACATTCAGGTGATCACCAGCCTGACCAATGCGCTCGACGACGACAGCGTAATCGAGAAGCTGGCGAACACCACCAGCGTGCAGGACGTGCTGGATCTGCTGTCTGGCAGCACTGCCAACGCGTAATTCGCTGTTTAACTTCCCTGGGGCGGGCAAGCCCGTCCCCACTTTCCGGGGCGGACATGCCCGCCCCTTCGTCATTTGATATGGGTCAAATTTATGAAAGCGTTACATTTTGGAGCAGGTAACATCGGCCGTGGATTTATCGGTAAGCTGCTGGCGGATGCCGGTATCGAACTGGTGTTTGCTGATGTGAATCAGGTGGTGCTTGATGCCCTTAACGCCCGTCATGAGTATCCGGTTCACGTGGTGGGCGAGCAGGCGCAGGTTGAAATCGTTACCGGCGTCAGCGCGGTGAACAGCACCAGCGACGACATCGTCACGCTGATCGCTGAGGTTGATATCGTTACCACGGCGGTTGGTCCGCAGATCCTTGAGCGCATCGCGGGCAGCGTGGCGCAGGGTCTGGCCAAACGCAGTGACAACGGTAATGTCCGTCCGCTGAATATCATCGCCTGTGAAAACATGGTGCGCGGCACCAGCCAGCTGAAGCAGCACGTACTGAAGGCGCTGCCGCAGCAGTATCATGCGTGGGTTGAAGAACATGTTGGCTTTGTTGATTCGGCAGTTGACCGCATCGTGCCGCCATCTGAAGCCGGCAGCACCGATCCGCTGGAAGTTACCGTAGAAACCTTCAGCGAGTGGATCGTCGACAAAACCCAGTTTAAAGGCGCGCTGCCGGACATTCCTGGCATGGAGCTGACCGATAACCTGATGGCGTTCGTCGAGCGCAAGCTGTTTACCCTCAACACCGGCCACGCCATTACCGCTTATCTTGGCCAGCTGGCCGGTCACGCCACCATTCGCGAAGCCATTCTCGACCAGAAAGTGCGTGCCGTGGTGCAGGGCGCGATGCAGGAGAGCGGCGCGGTGCTGATCAAGCGTTATGGTTTCGATGCGGAGAAACATGCCGCATATATCCAGAAAATCCTCACGCGTTTCGAAAACCCGTACCTGAAAGATGACGTCGAGCGCGTCGGCCGTCAGCCGCTGCGCAAGCTGAGCGCCGGCGATCGCCTGATCAAGCCGACGCTGGGCACGCTGGAGTATCAGCTGCCGCACGCCAGCCTGGTGCAGGGTATTGCTGCCGCGATGCACTATCGCAGCGAAGCCGATCCGCAGGCGCAGGAGCTGGCGTCACTGATCGCGCAGAAAGGCCCACAGGCGGCGCTGGCGGAGATTTCTGGCCTCGATGCCAATAGCGAAGTGGTGAGCTCAGTGGTGAGCGCTTACCACGCTATGGCATAATGCGCGCCCTTTAGTGGTCAATTCGGGCACGGCAGCCGCGTGCCCGTCGACGGTAGCTGAATGATGCAGGCAATAATGGAAGAGAAGCAGGCTTTTGAAAACCGGGTGCTTGAGCGGCTGAACGCCGGTCGTTCGGTGAGAAGCTTCCTGATCGCCGCTGTCGAACTGTTGGCGGAAGCAGTCAATCTGCTGGTGCTGCAGGTCTTTCGCAAAGACGACTACGCGGTGAAATATGCGGTGGAACCGCTGCTGCTGGGCGACGGCCCGCTGGGCGAGCTGTCGGTACGCCTGAAGCTCATCTACGGCCTGGGGGTGATCAATCGCCACGAATACGAAGACTGCGAGCTGCTGCTGGCGCTGCGTGAGGAGCTGAATCACGACACCAGCGACTACCGCTTTACCGACGATGAAATACTCGGCCCGTTCGGCGAACTGCACTGCGTGCTGGCCTGGCCGCCGCAACCCGATTTCACCCGCGACGACGCCGCGCTGCGCGCCATGCAGCAGCAGCGCTACCTGCAGATGGTGCGATCCACCATGGTGCTGTCGCTGACCGAGCTGATTTCCCGTATCTCGCACAAACAGGCCTTCAAGAAGCCCGCCGTGTAACGCTTCCCCTGCGGCGCTATTGCCACGCGCCGCTGTTCTCTCCGCCGCAGACAAAATATTACGCAGGATATTGATGCAGCGCTTTTTTTGGCGGTTGATGATTTTGCCAACAATCGTCAGATAGCGATATACTTACCGCTCCTGTGGCAAACAGACGACATCCCTATGAAATACGATACATCTGAACTCTGCGACATCTACCATGAAGAAGTGAACGTTGTTGAACCGCTTTTTTCGAACTTTGGTGGGCGCACCTCATTCGGTGGTCAAATTACCACAGTGAAATGTTTCGAAGACAACGGCCTGCTGTATGACCTGCTCGAAGAGAACGGTCGCGGTCGCGTGCTGCTGGTCGATGGCGGCGGCTCAGTGCGGCGCGCGCTGGTTGACGCTCAGTTAGCAAGACTGGCGGCGCAAAACGAGTGGGAAGGCATCGTGGTGTACGGCTCGGTTCGCCAGGTCGATGAACTGGAAGAGCTGGAGATCGGCATTCAGGCGATTGCGGCCATTCCGGCTGGCGCCGCAGGCGAAGGAATCGGCGAGAGCGACGTGCGGGTTAACTTCGGCGGCGTCACCTTCTTCTCCGGCGATCATCTCTACGCCGACAACACCGGCATGATCCTGTCTGAAGACGCACTCGACATCGAGTAAGCGACAAACAAAAACGGGTGCCGCGGCACCCGTTGGTTTAAGCGCTGAGGCTTAAACTTCTTCCATTTTTCCCAGCAGTGCACGCAGGCGCTCCTGCCATACATGCTGCTCTTCTTTCAGGTGCTGATTTTCACGCGCCAGCGCTTCGTGATTGCCGGATGCCTGGCTCATTTCGTTTTTCAGGTTATTGTTCTGCTCTTTCAGCTCTTCAATTTCCATCTGCAGCAGGGTGATGGTATCAATCGCCTGCTGTACTTTCGCTTCCAGTTTCTCGAATACTTCAAATGACATCTTTCTGACCTCTCCTAAATCGTGCAAGGCGTTGATAGACCGGGCGTGCCTTAAAATAGTGCGTCCAGCCACGATGTCCCGATTGTATGTAGCCACACCCGGCAAGTCCAGCAGCACAAGGCCTGCGAGGGAAGTCTGTAACACTTTTCAGTTTATACCTGGAAAACGCGCAACTTCGCGCATTTTGCGCGCGGTCACACGCGCAGGGTGCAGCGCAGCGGGGGTTTTTGGCCCTAAACACAGGCAAAAGACGCGAAAACGCGCATTTTTATGACACGGCACACAAAATTCGATTTCGCTATTTCTCGTTTATGCTCGTTAACGATAAATTCACATCAACCCTACATTAGAGCTGGGCGACTCAAGGATTGAGAACAAAAACTGATAAAATTTAACCTCGCTTCAGGAATTCCATTATGAGTCAGACAACGAACACACTCAAAGGTCAGTGCATCGCCGAGTTTCTCGGTACCGGTTTGATCATCTTTTTTGGTGCCGGCTGTGTGGCGGCGCTGAAGCTGGCCGGTGCCGCATTCGGCCAGTGGGAAATTTGTATCATCTGGGGTCTTGCTGTCTCCATGGCGGTTTATCTGAGCGCAGGCGTATCCGGCGCTCACCTCAATCCGGCAGTCACGGTTGCCCTGTGCCTGTTCGCCAACTTCGAAGGCCGCAAAGTTTTACCTTATATTGTGTCGCAAATCGCTGGCGCGTTCTGTGCGGCGGCGCTGGTCTACGGTCTTTACTACAATCTGTTCTTTGATTACGAAGCCAGCCACCAGATGGTACGCGGCAGCGTGCAAAGCCTCGATCTGGCCGGTATCTTCTCCACCTATCCGAACCCGCACATCACCGTGGCGCAGGCGTTCCTGGTAGAAATGGTGATTACTGCCGTGCTGATGGCGGTGATCATGGCGCTGACCGACGACGGCAACGGCGTACCGCGTGGCCCGCTGGCGCCGCTGCTGATTGGTCTGCTGGTGGCGGTGATTGGCGGTTCCATGGGTCCGCTGACCGGCTTCGCCCTCAACCCGGCGCGTGACTTCGGTCCGAAGCTGTTCGCCTTCTTCGCGGGCTGGGGTAACGTGGCGTTCACCGGTGGTAAAGATATTCCTTACTTCCTGGTGCCGATTTTTGGCCCGCTGGTCGGTGCCTGCCTCGGTGCCTTCGGTTATCGTGCGCTGATTGGCCGTCACCTGCCGGGCAACCTTGCAGAAACCAGTAAAACAGAAAAACCGGTCGCGCGCGCTGAGCAGCGTAAAGCGTAAGTTTCATCGTTAATCATCAGGAAACCATAATGACTACGACTGATAAAAAATATATTGTCGCGCTCGATCAGGGCACAACCAGCTCACGTGCCGTGGTGCTCGATCATGACGCCAACATCGTCGCCGTCTCACAGCGCGAATTCACCCAGATCTACCCGAAAGCCGGCTGGGTTGAACACGATCCGATGGACATCTGGGCCTCACAGAGCTCCACGCTGGTGGAAGTGCTGGCACACGCTGATATCCGTTCTGACCAGATCGCCGCCATCGGTATCACCAACCAGCGTGAAACCGCGATTGTCTGGGACAAAGAGACCGGCAAACCGATTTACAACGCCATCGTCTGGCAGGATCCGCGTACCGCCGATTACTGTAACAAGCTGAAGAAAGAGGGTCTGGAAGAGTACATCCAGCACACCACCGGTCTGGTGATTAACCCGTACTTCTCCGGCACCAAGGTGAAATGGATTCTCGACCACGTGGAAGGCGCACGCGAGCGGGCGAAACGCGGCGAACTGCTGTTCGGTACCGTTGATACCTGGCTGGTGTGGAAAATGACCCAGGGCCGCGTGCACATCACCGATCACACCAACGCATCGCGTACCATGATGTACAACATCCACAAGCTGGAGTGGGATGCGCGCATGCTGGAGATTCTGGATATTCCGCGTGAAATGCTGCCGGAAGTGAAAGGATCGTCCGAAATCTACGGCCAGACCAACATTGGTGGTAAGGGCGGTACGCGTATTCCTATCGCCGGTATCGCCGGTGACCAGCAGGCTGCGCTGTATGGCCAGCTGTGTGTGCAGCCTGGTATGGCGAAAAACACCTACGGCACCGGCTGCTTTATGCTGATGAACACCGGTACCGAAGCGGTTACCTCAACTCACGGTCTGCTGACCACCATCGCCTGCGGTCCACGCGGCGAGGTGAACTACGCGCTGGAAGGTGCCGTGTTCATCGGTGGTGCGTCAATTCAGTGGCTGCGCGATGAGATGAAGCTGATCAGCGATGCGGGCGACTCCGAATACTTCGCGATGAAAGTCAAAGACACCAACGGCGTGTACATGGTGCCGGCCTTTACCGGTCTCGGCGCACCGTACTGGGACCCGTATGCGCGCGGCGCAATCTTCGGTCTGACCCGTGGTGCCAACGCTAACCACATTATTCGCGCCACGCTGGAGTCCATCGCTTACCAGACGCGTGATGTGCTGGAAGCGATGCAAAACGATGCCGATACCCGCCTGCAGTCGCTGCGCGTGGATGGCGGTGCGGTGGCCAACAACTTCCTGATGCAGTTCCAGTCCGATATTCTCGGCACGCGCGTGGAGCGTCCGGAAGTGCGCGAAGTGACCGCGCTGGGTGCGGCTTACCTCGCCGGTCTGGCGGTCGGCTTCTGGAACGATCTGGAAGAAGTTCGTGCTAAAGCCGTGGTGGAACGCGAATTCCGCCCAAGCATCGAAACCACCGAACGCAACGTGCGTTATGCCGGCTGGAAAAAAGCCGTGGCGCGCGCCCAGGCGTGGGAAGAAGAAGAGTAACACTGTGCTGACCCGCGGCGCCCTGCCGCGGGTTTTTCCCGTCCCCCTGCCCCGCTGTGCTACACTGCCCGCCTGTTTTTTGTCAGGTGCAGACCATGAAACGAGAACTCGCGATTGAATTTTCCCGTGTGACCGAAGCCGCTGCGTTAGCGGGCTATCACTGGTTAGGACGCGGCGACAAGAATGCCGCTGACGGCGCCGCCGTCAACGCCATGCGCATTATGCTCAACACCATCAATATCGACGGCCAGATCGTGATTGGCGAGGGCGAAATCGACGAAGCACCGATGCTGTACATTGGTGAAAAAGTCGGTACCGGCCACGGCGATGCGGTGGACATTGCAGTTGATCCTATCGAAGGCACGCGTATGACTGCGATGGGCCAGGCCAACGCGCTGGCGGTGCTGGCGGTGGGCGATAAAGGCAGCTTCCTGCACGCACCTGATATGTATATGGAAAAGCTGATTGTCGGTCCGGGCGCGCGCGGCGCTATCGATCTCAACCTGCCGCTCGCCACCAATCTGCAGGCGATTGCGCAGGCGCTCAATAAACCGCTCAGCCAGCTGACGGTGTCGATTCTTGCTAAACCGCGTCACGATGCGGTCATCGCGCAGCTGCAGCAGCTGGGCGTGCGCGTGTTTGCTTTTCCGGACGGCGACGTGGCGGCCTCGATTCTCACCTGTATGCCGGACAGCGAAGTGGACGTGCTGTATGGCATCGGCGGTGCGCCAGAAGGCGTGGTGTCGGCGGCGGTGATCCGCGCCATGGATGGCGACATGCAGGCGCGCCTGCTGGCTCGTCATCAGGTCAAAGGGGATTCGGCCGAAAACCGCCGTCTGGGTGAGCAGGAGCTGGCGCGCTGTGCCGAAATGGGTATCAACGCCGGGGAAGTGCTGACGCTGCAACAGATGGCGCGTAACGATAACGTGATTTTCGCGGCGACCGGCATCACCACGGGCGATCTGCTAAAGGGCATCACGCGCCAGGGCAATATCGCCACCAGCGAAACGCTGCTGGTGCGCGGTAAATCGCGCACCATTCGCCGCATTCAGTCGATCCACTATCTGGACCGCAAAGACGCGGCGCTGCACCCTTTTATCCTGTAACCGTCTGTTTGCCGCTCTCCGGATGACGCGAGAGCGGCCACCAGCACAGCAGCATCACCAGCGACGTCACAAACATCAGCATGCCGAGGCTCGACTGATCGTGCTGCGGCAGCAGCGCTGAGAGCCACGCCACCACGCCAGAACCGAGATTCTGCAGACCGCCAATCAGCGCACCGGCGCTGCCGGCCAGCCACGCGTAGGGCTCCATCGCGCCAGAAGTCGCCAGCGGAAACAGCATGCCCGCGCCGAAGAAGAACAGCGCGGCCGGTACCAGCAGCGTCCAGATAGTCATCACGCCAAACCACGCTGGCAGCCACATCAGCAGTCCCGCCAGCAGGCAGCTGTTCACGCCGTACCACATCAGCGTATGCCAGGACTTTTGCTCACGGCCGGCAAACCAGGCACCGAAAAACGCCGCCGGAATCGGCAGAATAAACAGGATGCTTACCGTCAGCCCATCCAGTCCCAGCACGCCCGCCATCAGTACGCCACAGCTGGCCTCAAATACCGCAATGCCCGCCAGCGCGCCGATCAGCAGTAGCAGATAACGCACAAAGTTGCCGTCGCTGAGCAGCGTGATGTAGCGGCGCAGAAACGGTGTCGCGGGCGCATCCACCGGACGGGTCTCCGGGAGCCAGCGGGCCATCGCCGCCGTTACGCCAACACACAGCAGCAGCAGGAAAGCAAAGCAGGCGTGCCAGCCAAACAGATGGGTCAGCAGCGCGCCGATTACCGGCGCCAGCAGCGGGCTGACCAGAATGCCCATGTTAAGCAGGCTGTTGGCCTGGCGCAGCGCAATGCCGGAGTAAAGATCGCGCGGCATGGTGCGCGCCATGACGCCAGCCACGCCGGTACCCAGTCCCTGCACCGCACTGCCCAGTACCAGCACACTCAGCGACGGCGCAAACAGGGCGATCAGAGCGCCCGCCGCGAAAATCGTCATGCCCGCGAGGATCACCGGACGCCGGCCAATGCTGTCCGACAGCGGGCCGTAGATCAGCTGCGATCCGCCGTAGGTCATCAGATAGGCCGCCATCACCTGCTGCATGGCGCCGCTGCGCACGTTAAGCGCCTCTGCCATGTTCGCCATGGCGGGCACATAGATGGTCTGCGCCATCTGTCCCACCGCCACCAGCACAATCAGCATGAACAGCAGGAAGCGGTTTTGCGTATTACTCATCATCATGGAACAAAATGTCTGCCTGAGAAACAAAGTAATGACAGCACTAAACAGGGCTGCCGGAGAGTTATGGCGGCAAAAATATCAGGAATTGCGCACAAAGCGAGAGGCGGGCGTAAAGCGATAGCTCAGGCACCGTCAAGCTTCTGTACCAGGCTGTAACGTGGCCGCTACAGTTGCTGATGTGTGCGGACGATTTGTCGCAGAGAGCCCTTTACCCGCTGCGGGGCTGGAAATCTGGTGCCGGGCTGACGAAGATAGAAAGAGACCAATTATCAATCATCAGGAGCGAACATGGCAGAGTGGGTCAATGCAGAAGTAAAAGAAGTGAAAAACTGGACCGATGCACTGTTCAGCCTGCGCGTCACGGCGCCCATCGACCCTTTTACCGCCGGCCAGTTTGCCAAGCTGGCGCTGGAAGTCGACGGCGAGCGCGTGCAGCGCGCCTACTCCTACGTTAACGCGCCGCAGGATCCGCTGCTGGAGTTCTATCTGGTAACAGTGCCGGAAGGGAAGCTCAGCCCGCGTTTGCAGGCGCTGCAGCCCGGCGATCAGGTGATGGTGACCAAAGAGGCGGCCGGTTTCTTTGTGCTGGATGAGATCCCCGACTGCCAGACGCTGTGGATGCTGGCGACCGGCACGGCGATCGGCCCGTATCTGTCGATTTTGCAACAGGGCGAAGGGCTGGAACGCTTCGACAACATTGTGCTGGTACACGCTGCGCGCTATGCCGCCGACCTGAGTTTTCTGCCGCTGATGCAGCAGCTACAGCAGCGTTATCAGGGCAAGCTGCACATTCAGACGGTGGTCAGCCGCGAGCAGATGCCCGGTTCACTGCATGGCCGCGTACCGCAGCTGATCGAGAGCGGAGAACTGGAAAACGCCGTGGGCCTGCCGATGCTCGCCGATACCAGCCACGTGATGCTGTGCGGTAACCCGCAGATGGTGCGCGATACCCAGCAATTGCTGAAAGAGACCCGCGATATGCGTAAGCATTTCAAACGTAAACCCGGTCACATGACCAGCGAACATTACTGGTAATCGCGCTGGCAGCAAAATGTCAGATTTTTCCCGGCGCGGGTTTTGACTTTCAGCGGTAAAAACCGTTCTAATCGTGGGCTAAGTGAATGATTTAGGGCCGAAGCAATGAAGAATCTGCCAGTCGCGCTGCTGCTCAGCGTCGCACTGACATTTCCCGCCTGGGCGGAGGACGCGCCCGCGCAGGATCGCAACGATCACCTGCCTGCGGCGCCGTATCTGCTGGCGGGTGCGCCCACCTTTGATATGACCATCGCGCAGTTCCGCGAAAAGTATAACGCCGCCAATCCTGACCTCCCGCTGCAGGAGTATCGCGCCATCGACAACCGCGATGACAAGAGCCACCTGACACGTGCCGCCAGTAAAATCAGCGAAACGCTGTATGCCTCTACCGCGCTGGAACAGGGCACCGGCAAGATTAAAACGCTGCAGATTACCTGGCTGCCGGTGCCGGGCCCGGATATGAAAGCGGCACAGACACGCGCCATGGATTACATGACTGCGCTACTGCGCTTTTTTGTGCCCGGTTTGTCAGCGGATGAGGGACACAAGAAGCTCGACGGCCTGCTCAGCGCCGGCAAGGGTGCACGCTATTTTTCCCGCACCGAAGGTGCACTGCGCTTCGTGGTCGCAGACAACGGCGACAAAGGGCTGACCTTCGCCGTTGAGCCCATCAAACTGGCGCTCGCTAGCCCCTGATCTCCCCGGCAAAAATGACGAAAAGCAAAGCCAGCGCCCCATTTGATCTCTATACTGTCTGGCAGACATCGCTGCCCCGATGGCAGCGCTATTTCATGAATCGCGTTATGCGGAGGAAAGAATGCGACATCCACTGGTTATGGGTAACTGGAAACTGAATGGCAGCAAGCACATGGCGGGCGAGCTGATTGAAGGCCTGCGCAAAGAGCTGTCAGGTGTGGAAGGCTGCGGTGTGGCGATTGCTCCGCCGGCGATCTATCTGGATCAGGCCAAACACGCCATTTCCGGCAGCCACATTGCGCTGGGTGCGCAGAACGTGGACGTGAACCTGTCTGGCGCTTTCACCGGTGAAACCTCTGCCGAGATGCTGAAAGACATCGGCGCGAAATACATCATCATCGGCCACTCTGAGCGCCGCACCTACCATAAAGAGAGCGACGAGTTCATCGCGAAAAAATTCGCCGTGCTGAAGGCCGCAGGCCTGGTACCAGTGCTGTGCATCGGTGAGACCGAAGCTGAGAACGAAGCTGGCAAAACTGAAGAAGTGTGCGCACGTCAGATCGACGCCGTGCTGGAAACCCAGGGTGCAGCGGCCTTCGAAGGCGCGGTTATCGCCTATGAGCCAGTCTGGGCCATCGGTACCGGTAAATCAGCGACCCCAGCGCAGGCGCAGGCAGTACACAAATTCATTCGTGACCACATCGCGAAGAAAGATGCCGCTATCGCTGAGCAGGTAATCATTCAGTACGGCGGTTCGGTTAACGACAAAAACGCCGCAGAACTGTTCACCCAGCCGGACATCGACGGCGCGCTGGTGGGCGGTGCGTCGCTGAAAGCCGACGCTTTCGCGGTGATCGTCAAAGCCGCTGCAGCAGCGAAAAACGCGTAAGTTTCTCACGCAGAGAAAGGCGGCTGATGAGCCGCCTTTTTTATTGCCTGAGCAGTCGCGATGCCACTCACTCCAGCAAACGGCACTGGTGATCCTGCAGTTCTTCCGCCGAACCGCGATTCAGCTTGAGCCAGTTGCGCTCCAGCGCCAGCAGCGCCAGGCGTCCATCCGGCAGCTGGGCCAGCGCCAGCCCGTATTTTCCCATCTCACCGCGCGCATGCGGCACCTCCTCTGCCAGCCGGATAAACACGCTCTGCTGCGCCAGTTCGGCGGTGCTCAGCGTGCGAATCAGCCAGGTATGCCGCAGCAGCGTTGCCGTCTGCCACTGCGCATTCAGCTTCGGTGCCAGCGTATCCAGCTGCTGACGCACATCCGGTCGCAGGCAGGAGATATGAATGTGCAGCTGATTCTGCGTACGACCATACTGCGCGTTGATGGCCAGCGACAGCACGCGGTCGTCGACAGGCGCACCGCGCTTCTGCGCCAGCAGGCGGCGCTGCTGCCAGGCGGCAGCAAACAGGTTCGGCGTGGTGGGTTCGAGGAGGATTGGGCTCTCCATGCCGGTGATTTTTGCTATCGGCATCAGCAGATATTGCAGCGGGCCGTTCAAATCTTTGAGCGTCACATAACCCTGCGCCAGATTGACCTGCTGACAGGGTGCCGGCTTACCGTGTTGTGTCATATCCGGCACGCACTTTTCGCTGACGATCTGCCACAGCGCATCAGCGTTTTTATGGAAATGCAGCGCGCCGGCGATCAGTCCGGCAATCAATATGATGAATGCGACAAGCAGCAACTTAAGAGTACGGCGGCGCCCCTGCATGGCCAGATCCTCAGTGATAAGCTGCCTGCATCCTCACCTGTCGCCGGCGGAAAGTCACGGCTTTTTCCGCGCTGCAAAGCAAAACGGCCAGCGCAGAGCTGACCGTTTCGTTACGATGAAAACGCGGTTACGGTTTCATGACCTGATCGTAGCTGCCGCCATCGGCAAAGTGCGCTTTCTGCGCTTTGCTCCAGCCGCCAAACTTGTCATCAATGGTGAAGAGTTTGACCGGCGCGAAGCTGCTGGCAAACTTCTTCGCCACCTCAGGATCGCGCGGGCGATAGAAGTTTTGCGCCGCGATGGTCTGGCCTTCCGGTGAGTAGAGATATTTCAGGTACTCTTCCGCCACCTTACGCGTGCCCTGCTCATCCACCACTTTATCGACCACGGAGACCGTTGGTTCGGCGAGGATTGATTCGCTCGGCGTAACGATTTCAAACTTGTCTTTGCCCAGCTTATCGACGGCCAGATAGGCTTCGTTTTCCCATGCAATCAGCACATCGCCGATACCGCGCTCAACGAAGGTATTGGTCGCGCCACGTGCACCGGAATCCTGCACTTCAACGTTTTTGAACAGCGCCCGGACGTAAGCCAGCGCTTTGGCCTGGTCACCGTGGTTCTGGTCCAGCGCCCAGCCCCAGGCCGCCAGATAGTTCCAGCGTGCGCCGCCGGAGGTTTTCGGATTTGGCGTGATCACGGAAACGCCTGGCTTAATCAGATCTGGCCAGTCATGAATGCCTTTAGGATTGCCTTTGCGTACCAGGAACACGATGGTGGAAGTATAAGGTGCCGAGTTGTCCGGCAGACGCTTGATCCAGTTTTTATCGATACGACCACGGTCAGCAATAGCATCCACGTCGGACTGCAGCGCCAGCGTCACCACATCTGCGCGGATGCCATTGATCACGGACGTCGCCTGCTTACCCGAACCGCCGTGCGACTGGCGGATCACCACGTTATCGCCGGTTTCCTGCTTGTAGTGCGCGCTAAAAGCTTTGTTGTACTGCTCGTACAGCTCACGGGTTGGATCGTAAGAGACGTTTAACAGCTGAATATCCTTTGCCAGAACACTGGTTGAAGCCAGTAACAGGGTGACACCAATACTCCACTTGTTCATTGCTTGCTCTCCCGAGGTCGTTATAGAACAAGACTGACACAAAGCAATCCATGGATTAAAGAATTAAAAATAAGCTGTTATAACTATGGAGAATATAGCAAGGCATAAAAAAGGGCGCGAAAGCGATCGCGCCCGATTTATCGTTGATTAGTAGAGTTTTTTCGCGGTATCCAGCCAGTCGCGCTTGAACGGACGCTTCATGTTTTCGATAGCGTCGATGATGTCATGATGCACCATCTTCTCGTTCTGAATACCCACGCAGCGACCGCCGTAGCCCTGCAGCAGCAGCTCAATTGAATAAGCGCCCATGCGTGATGCCAGAATGCGGTCGTAAGCGCATGGCGCACCGCCGCGCTGGATGTGGCCGAGCACGGTGGCACGGGTTTCACGCTTGGTTTCCGCTTCAATAAAGTGCGCCAGATCGTCGATGTCACAGATGTGTTCGGTGATCGCCACGATGGCGTGTTTTTTACCTTTCGCAATGCCAGCCTGGATTTCTGCCACCAGCTCTTCGCGCGTGTAAGGGATTTCAGGCAGCACGATGAACTCACAGCCACCGGCGATGGCCGCCGCTAAGGTCAGGTCACCGCAGTAGCGGCCCATCACTTCTACGATGGAGATACGCTGATGCGAAGAAGAGGTATCGCGCAGACGGTCAATCGCTTCAACTACGGTTTCCAGCGCGGTGAAATAACCGATGGTGTAATCGGTACCGGCGACGTCGTTATCGATGGTGCCCGGCAGGCCAATGCACGGGAAGCCCATCTCAGTCAGGCGCTTAGCACCCATGTAAGAACCGTCACCGCCAATCACCACCAGCGCATCAATGCCGCGCTTTTTCATGTTTTCGATCGCGACCTGACGCACTTCTTCGTTGCGGAACTCCGGGAAACGCGCCGAGCCGAGGAAGGTGCCGCCGCGGTTAATCATGTCCGACACGCTGTAGCGGTCGAGGTTGATCATGCGGTCTTCGTACAAACCCAGATAGCCGTCATAAATACCAAAAACTTCAAGGCCTTCACTCAGCGCGGAACGGACAACTCCGCGAATGGCTGCGTTCATGCCTGGGGCGTCGCCGCCGCTGGTCAGTACTCCGATTTTTTTGATCATGACAACCTCTGGATTGTTCAAAACTAAGGATTATTCCTGCCTTTCGACCGGTGTGGACCAGCTCGCGATCGCACGGCTTAATAGTTGCAGATAGTATATCAAAGGCTTGATGCTGAATTGATTCAGGTCAGACAAGTTTTCGCTAATTTTTTACAGAGTTGTTAGCGTTACGTCATTTTTTTCACGCAATACTATGTTTTATAACGGCTAAAACTGAAAAAAACCCTGCTGATTTTGCGGCACGACAGAACAGGGGTCCTGATGAATAATCACATCTGAGCCGGGAAATTTTTGCCGTAATGCCTGCTCAATTTGATCGGCCACCTGATGCGCCTGCACCAGCGGGAGATGATCGTCCATCTCCAGATGAAGCTGAATAAACCGCGTCGGGCCAGACTGCCGCGTACGTAACGCATGGGCACCGCGTACGCCGGGCCAGTGGCTTACCAGCGCGATAATCGCCTGTTTTTCCTGCTCCGGCAACGCGCGATCGAGCAGCGACTGCACCGCTTCATAGCCCATGCGCAGCGCGTTATAGAGGATATATACGCCGATGCCGAGCGCAAACAGCGCATCCGCACGCTTGAAACCATAACTGCTTAAGCCCAGCGCCACCAGAATCGCGCCGTTCATCACCACATCCGACTGATAATGCAGCATGTCCGCGCGAATCGCCTGGCTGCGGGTACGCCGCACCACCCAGCGTTGGAAAGCGACCAGCACCAGCGTGGAGCTGAGGGCGATCAGCGTCACTATTATACCCACCAGCGGCGCACGCAGCGTTTCCGGCGTGGCCAGATGCTGCAGCCCGGTAAGAAACAAAAACAGCGCCGATCCGGAGATAAACATGCTTTGCGCCAGTGCCGCCAGCGATTCCGCTTTGCCATGACCAAAGGTGTGATCGTCATCTGCAGGCTGCAATGAATAGCGCACCACCAGCAGATTGGTCAGTGACGCGGCGATATCGACCAGCGAATCCACCAGCGCCGCCAGCACGCTGACCGAACCGGTGTACCACCAGGCGAAAATTTTCACGATCAGCAACAGCGTTGCCAGCGTGGTCGCCGCCAGCGCCGCGCGGTTTACCAGTTTTGCGTAGGAAGGTTCCATGCCTTGCCTCGTCAGGCGCTGCAGCACGCCATGCAGTGGAAAATGGCTCAAGTTTATCACCGTACCGTGCAGACTGCGTGACAGGATAGCGAAACGGATGCAATTTGCCCGCGAATTCAGGGCAAAAAAAACCCCGCCATCATGGCGGGGAAGACAGGGATGGTGTCTATGGCAAGGAAAACAGGGATACTATGTTACTGGTTACTGCTGGTACTACTCACTGCTTGCAGCGGTGATGATGGCTGCAATCCGGAGAGCCGACGCGCTTCATTCAGGCGCCGCTCAAAATTCTTCTGCAATGTTGCTTGCTGTGCAGGCGTTAGCAGGTGATACATCTGATTACGAACCCGGGCCATCTCGATTTGCAGTTCTACCTGCTCGCGGGCCTGTTTCTCTGCCTGCTGGCGGATAGCCGATTCGTTAAATTTGTCTGCAATGACAAGGTCATGCATAGTTTCTATATCCTGAACGCTTAACACCGGGCGTTCATGGCGCGCTTGCTGCATCAGGTCGCGCATCTGTTGCCGCTGTTGTTCAGTCAGCTCAATGCCATCGAACATGTGGCTTTGCGGATTTTGCGTCATACTGCCTGTCGTCAATCCGCCGTTATGATGCATCTCGTCAATCGTCGTCGTGTCTGCTGCTTCTGCGCTGGCGTGACTGAGAACCATCGCTGAGGCAAAGACGACGGCGGTTAAGTAGCGCATCGTTTACTCCCGGTTCGTTCCGTTTTGCGATTCAACGAGAGCTAGTGTACGGCGACAGCTGCAAACATCCGTCAGGGGGTGTAAAACTACGTAAAGCGTTGGATTGCCACTATAGGAACACGGTATTTTGCCTGCGGAGGGCAACAAAAAATGAATAAAATCCTGTTGGTTGATGACGACCGCGAATTGACTTCGCTGCTTAAAGAACTGCTTGAAATGGAAGGTTTTGAGGTGATTGTCGCCAGCGATGGCGAGCAGGCGCTCAATCTGCTGGACAACACCGTCGACCTGCTTTTGCTCGATGTCATGATGCCGAAGAAGAACGGTATCGACACGTTAAAAGAGCTACGCCAGCAACATCAAACCCCTGTCATCATGCTGACCGCCCGCGGTAGCGAGCTGGACCGCGTTCTGGGCCTGGAACTGGGCGCGGATGACTATCTGCCAAAGCCGTTCAACGATCGCGAACTGGTGGCGCGTATCCGTGCGATTCTGCGCCGTTCCAACTGGAGCGAACAGCAGCAACAGCACGATAACAGCTCACCGACGCTGGAAGTGGATTGCCTGCGCCTGAATCCGGGCCGTCAGGAAGCCAGCTTCGACAGCGAAACGCTGGATCTCACCGGCACCGAGTTCACCCTGCTCTACTTACTGGCGCAGCATCTTGGCCAGGTGGTGTCACGCGAGCATCTCAGCCAGGAAGTGCTGGGCAAGCGCCTGACGCCGTTTGACCGCGCCATCGATATGCACATCTCCAACCTGCGTCGTAAGCTGCCGGAACGTCGTGATGGTCATCCGTGGTTCAAAACTCTGCGTGGACGCGGCTATCTGATGGTTTCGGCATCATGATTGGAAGTTTGACCACCCGCATCTTCGCCATCTTCTGGCTCACCCTGGCGCTGGTGTTGATGCTGGTACTGATGGTGCCCAAACTCGATTCGCGCCAGATGACCTCGCTGATGGAGAGCGAACAGCGCCAGGGCACCATGATTGAGCAACACGTTGAGGCGGAGCTGTCACAGGATCCGCCCAACGACCTGATGTGGTGGCGCCGGCTGTTTCGCGCCATCGACAAATGGGCACCGCCCGGTCAGCGCCTGCTGCTGGTGACCAGCGAAGGACGGGTGATCGGTGCGCAGCACAATGAAATGCAGGTGATCCGTAACTTTATCGGCCAGTCCGATAATGCCGATCATCCGCAGAAGAAAAAGTATGGCCGCGTCGAGATGGTCGGCCCCTTCGCGGTGCGCGACGGCGAAGACAATTACCAGCTGTATCTGATCCGTCCCGCCACCAGTTCCCAGCTCGATTTCGTCAACCTGCTGTTTGACCGTCCTCTGCTGCTGCTCATCGTCACGATGTTAATCAGCTCACCGCTGCTGCTGTGGCTGGCGTGGAGCCTGGCGCGTCCGGCACGCAAACTAAAACATGCCGCGGATGAAGTGGCGAGCGGAAATTTGCGTCAGCATCCGGAACTGGAATCGGGCCCGCAGGAATTTCTCGCAGCCGGCTCCAGTTTCAACCAGATGGTGAGCGCGCTCGAACGCATGATGACGGCACAGCAGCGACTGCTGTCGGATATCAGCCATGAATTACGCACGCCGCTGACGCGTCTGCAGCTGGCGACTGCGCTACTGCGCCGGCGTCATGGCGAAGGCAAAGAACTGGAGCGTATTGAGACCGAAGCGCAGCGTCTGGACGGCATGATCAACGACTTGCTGGTACTGTCGCGCACCCAGCATAAGAACGCGCTGGTGAGCGAAGCGATGAAGGCCAACCAGCTGTGGAATGGCGTGCTGGAAGATGCCAAATTCGAAGCGGAGCAGATGGGTAAAACCATGGACGTGCCGTATCCGCCCGGTCCGTGGCCGCTGTACGGTAACCCGCACGCGCTGGAAAGCGCGCTGGAGAACATTGTGCGCAACGCGCTGCGCTATTCGCACACGCACATCAGCGTTAGCTTTGCCGTGGATATTCAGGGCATTACCGTGCACGTCGACGACGACGGTCCCGGCGTCAGCCCGGAAGATCGCGAGCAGATTTTCCGTCCGTTCTACCGCACCGATGAAGCGCGTGACCGTGAATCCGGCGGCACCGGGCTCGGGCTGGCGATTGTCGAAACCGCCGTGCAACAGCACCGCGGCTGGGTGAAAGCCGATGATAGCCCGTTAGGCGGTCTGCGCCTGACGCTGTGGCTGCCGCTGTACTCCGCCCGGCAATAATTTGCTATGCTGCGGCCCTCGTTTCCGGGGGCCTTATGCTAAACATCGTCTTATTTGAACCTGAAATCCCGCCAAATACCGGCAACATCATCCGCCTGTGCGCCAATACCGGCTTTCAGCTGCACCTGATTGAGCCGTTAGGCTTCGCCTGGGATGATAAACGCCTGCGCCGCGCCGGACTGGATTACCATGAATATACCGCGCTGAAAAAGCACGCCAGCTACGTCGCTTTTCTGGCGGCGGAAGCGCCACAGCGCTTATTCGCGCTGACCACCAAAGGCACACCGGCGCACAGCGCCGTCAGCTATCAGCCGGGCGACTATCTGCTGTTTGGCCCGGAGAGCCGTGGCTTACCGCCAGAAATTCTTAATGCGTTACCGGCAGAACAGAAGATCCGCATTCCGATGCGCGCGGAGAGCCGCAGCATGAACCTGTCGAATGCAGTTTCAGTGGTGGTGTATGAGGCGTGGCGCCAGCTGGATTATGCGGGCGCGCTGATCAAAGGCTAGATGCCGTCGCCGTACTCAAACCCGGCGCCGGTGAAATGCTGATCCATATCCATCGACGGTTTGTCGCTGGCTGGTTTACCGACAATGCGCGCCGGCACGCCGGCCGCCGTGGTATGGGGCGGCACCGGCTGCAAGACCACCGAACCGGCGCCGATTTTGGCACCGCGCCCGACTTCAATATTGCCAAGGATTTTGGCACCCGCGCCAATCATCACCCCTTCACGGATCTTCGGATGGCGATCGCCGCTGGTTTTACCGGTACCGCCCAGCGTGACCGACTGCAGAATGGAGACGTCATTTTCCACCACAGCCGTTTCACCAATCACGATGCCGGTGGCGTGATCCAGCATGATGCCACGCCCGATGCGCGCCGCCGGATGAATATCCACGGCGAATGAGACCGAGATTTCGTTTTGCAGATACACCGCCAGCGCACGCCGTCCCTCTTTCCACAGCCAGTGGCCAATACGGTACGCCTGCAGCGCGTGGAAGCCCTTCAGATAGAGTAACGGCGTGGAATATTTGTCGACCGCCGGATCGCGCTGACGCACCGCCTGAATATCGTACGCGGCCGAGACAATCATCTCAGGATCCTGACGATAGGCTTCTTCAACAATTTCGCGTATGGCGATGGCGGGCATGATCGGGTTAGCGAGCTTGTTAGCCAGCATGTAGCTGAGCGCGCTGCCGAGATTTTCGTGCTTGAGCAAGGTCGCGTGGTAAAAACTGGCCAGCATCGGTTCACAATCGGCCAGCGCTCTGGCTTCGGCTTTGATATGGTTCCAGACCAGTTCTAACTCTTCAGACGACATTGCTGTTTGCTCCCGATAAAAAAGCGCCCGATGAGGCGCTACAGGTGATAATGCTTAAGCGTCCTGCTTTAGCTTTGGCTGTTCTCGTCCTTCCTTGTACGACCAAGCAGGCTCAATGCTGCCTCTCGCGCCGATTTTTCGCAATATAATACCTGATATATTTGCTCGGTTATTGGCATTTCCACGCCCACACGCGCAGCTAACGCTTTGACTTCTTTGGTATTTCTGTAGCCTTCTACAACTTGTCCGATAATGCGTTGCGCCTCATCCACGCTTTCGCCCTGCCCCAGCATCATGCCGAAACGACGGTTGCGCGACTGATTATCGGTACAGGTCAGCACCAGATCGCCAAGACCCGCCATGCCCATAAAGGTCGTCGGATCGGCACCCAGCGCAGCACCGAGACGGCTCATCTCCGCCAGACCGCGGGTGATGAGTGCCGTACGCGCATTGGCACCAAAGCCAATGCCGTCGGAGATCCCGGCACCAATCGCAATGACGTTTTTCACTGCGCCGCCCAGCTGCACGCCGATGAAGTCCGGATTGTTGTAAACGCGGAAGCTTTTGCCGCAGTGCAGCTTTTGCTGCAGATCGTCGGCAAACTGCGCGTCAGTGGCCGCCAGCGCAATCGCCGTTGGCAAACCAGCCGCCAGCTCTTTGGCAAAGGTCGGGCCGGAAATCACCGCCAGCGGAATGCTGTCGCCGAGGATTTCGCGCGCCACATCCTGCAGCAGCCGTCCGGTCTCTTTTTCCAGTCCTTTGGTCGCCCAGACAATGCGTGAGTCGGCACGCAGCAGCGGTTTAAGCTGCATCAGCACATCGCCGAACACATGGCTTGGCACCACCACCAGCAGATCGCGGCTGGCGCTGACGACGCGGGCCAGATCGGCTTCAGGAACGAGATTATCGGGGAAAGGAACATCGGGCAGGAAAGCGGTATTGCATCGGTCAGCCTGCAGCTGCGCCACGCTTTGCGGATTGTGGCCCCACAGCAGCACCGGGTGGCCATTACGGGCCAGCGTAATGGCCAGTGCGGTGCCGTACGAGCCGGCACCGATGACGCTAATCGAAGCGTTGAGTGTAGTCATCAGGCATCCTGACGTGGCGCTTCGCCTTCACCCTGCTGCTGCAGATAATTCATGAACAGCGCATCAAAGTTGACCGGCGCCAGATTAAGCTGAGGGAAGGTACCGCGTGACACCAGGCTGGTGACACATTCACGCGCATACGGGAACAGAATGTTCGGGCAGTAAGCGCCGAGGCAATGTGCCATCTGCGTGCCTTCGATACCGCTGATGGTGAAGATACCGGCCTGCTGTACTTCGCACAGGAACGCGGTGTCTTCGCCCACGGTGGCGGTGACAGTAACGCGCAGCACGACTTCATACACTTCATCCGCCAGCTGAGAAGAGGCGGTGTCCAGATCCAGCTTCACTTCCGGTTCCCACTCTTTCTGGAAAACCTGAGGTGCGTTTGGCGCTTCAAATGAAACGTCTTTGGTGTAAACGCGTTGAATCTGGAACTGCATTTCGTTGCTGCTATGCTCTGACATGTTACTGAATCCTTTAAGTGAAAATTGTCGGTCGAAAATGTTATGCGCGGAGCAAGGGATCGAGTCCCTGACGCCCGTCCAGCGCGTAGAGATCGTCACAGCCGCCAATGTGCTGCGCGTCAATAAAGATCTGTGGCACCGTGGTGCGGCCGCTGCGTTTGATCATCTCTTCGCGCTTTACCGCGTCCCCATCAATGGGAATCTCCTGGTATGACACGCCTTTTTGATCCAGCAACGCCTTCGCCCGGTGGCAGTAAGGACAGGTCACTTTGGTGTAAATCTCAACATTAGCCATGCGGTGATACCTCAGGAAGTTATTTACCGCGAACCAGCGGCAGGTTTTCGCCACTCCAGCCGCTCACACCATCTTTCAGCACGGTCACTTTGTCAAAACCCGCTGCGCTGAGGGTGGCTGCCGGTTCTGCGGCGCTCTGGCCGGTGGCACATACCACAATTATGGGCTGCGACTTGTGCTTTTCCAGCTCGCCGAAGCTGCCTTTTTTGATATCGGCTGCGGCGATGTTAATAGCCCCTGAAATGTGTCCTTTGCGATAGTCGTCGCGTGAACGAACGTCTACCACCACCGCATCCTCTTTGTTGATCAGGTGGGTTGCTTCACCACGGCTGATGGTTTTTACCTTAGAGAACATTCCTTTAACGGTGGTTACAATCACCAGAATAAGTAAAGCGACCCATGCCAGACTAAGGATGGGGTGATTGCTTGCAAACTGCATAATTTCTTGCATGAGGGGTAACGACTCCAGACCGGGGCTAATAAGCTAAAACAAGGGTTCTGAGTATACCTGCGCCACTTCGCATGTACAGTCGCGAAGCGGGCAGAGTTACGATTTGTGCGTCATTTTCCAAAAAAAGTGTTCTAATCGCAAAATTGAGACAATCTTTATCCCGCTAAGCTGTGGCCGACATCTTTCGTAAAGCAAAACCCGGCCGGGATAACTGGTAAGCGGCTGTTCATCGTGGAATAATTATCGACTATGAAGGGAAAAGCGACCGTTACACACACAAGGACCCGTTACAACGACCCGGCATCTCCGTTGTCATTTCGCTGGTCCGATATCTCCCTTAGCCTGCTTTGTGCGGGTGCGTTGCTGTTGCCCGTCGCCGCGCATAGCGCCGATGACAGCAAAACGCAGCTAAAGTCCATTCAGCAGGACATCGCCGAAAAAGAGAAAAGCGTTAAAGCGCAGAAGCTGCAGCGCAGTAAGCTGCTGGATCAGCTGCAGAGTCAGGAAAAAGTGATTGCCCAGGCCAGTCGCCAGTTGCGTGAAACCCGCAATAGCCTGAGCGCGCTGAACGGCGAAATCGCCCAAACCACCGCCGCCATTGCCCGGCTGGAAAAGCAGCAGGCGCAGCAGGAAAAACTGCTGGCGCAGCAGCTGGATGCCGCGTTTCGTCAGGGCCAGCACAACGCCGTACAGCTGCTGCTCGGCGGTGAAGAAGCACAGCGCAGCGAACGTATTCTGGCCTATTTTGGCTACCTCAATGCCGCCCGGCAAAAAAACATCGACGAGCTTAAGCAGACTCAGCAGGAACTGGCGCAGCAGCGTCAGGCGCTGCAGGGCAAGCAGGAGCAGCAAAAGTCGCTGTTAGCGCAGCAGCAGACGCAACAGAACAAGCTGGAAACCGCCAGCGCCGCACGCAAGAAAACGTTGTCCGCACTGGAGAGCGCGCTGGAGAAAGACCAGGCCGATCTGGTCGAGATGCGCCAGAACGAAAGCCGCCTGCAGGACAAAATCGCCAAAGCCGAACGTGAGGCGCGCGAACGGGCGCAACGCGAAGCGCGCGAGGCGGAAAAAGTGCGCCAGCGTCAGGCCCAGGCAAAAGCCAAAGGCTCCAGCTATTCCCCTACGCAAAGCGAGCGCGAGCTGATGGCGCGCACCGGCGGCCTTGGCCGGCCGGGCGGACAGGCCATCTGGCCAGTGCGCGGTCGCATTGAACATCGCTTTGGTGAAGCAATGCAGGGCGAACTGCGCTGGAAAGGGCTGGTGATTGATGCCCCGGAAGGCACTGAAGTCAAAGCCATTGCTGATGGTCGCGTGCTGATGGCCGACTGGCTGCAAGGCTACGGCCTGGTTGTGGTCGTCGAACACGGTAAAGGCGATATGAGCCTTTATGGCTACAATCAGAGCGCGTTGGTGAGCGTCGGTGCGCAGGTGAAGGCAGGACAGCCTATCGCCCTCGTGGGCACCAGCGGCGGCCGCGGCACGCCCTCGCTCTACTTTGAAATTCGTCGTCAGGGACAGGCCGTCAACCCACTGCCGTGGTTAGGAAGATAAGTGTTGTTTCAGTCCCAAAAGCTTAGCGCCGCCCTGTGCGGGCTGTTTTTTACCTTTGCCGCCCATGCGGGAAAACTGGCTATCGTCATTGACGACTTCGGCTACCGCCCGGCTGAAGAGAATAAAGTGCTGCAGATGCCCGCCGCGGTTTCTGTGGCGGTGCTACCCAATGCGCCTCATGCGCGTGATATGGCAACCAAAGCGCATCAGGGTGGTCATGAGGTGCTGATTCACCTGCCGATGGCGCCGCTGAGCAAACAGCCGCTGGAGAAGGACACGCTGACGCCGGAGATGAGCAGCGAAGAGATCGCGCGCATCGTGCGTGAAGCCAGCAACAAAGTGCCGTATGCGGTTGGCCTGAACAACCATATGGGCAGCAAAATGACCTCCAGCCTGCCCGGCATGCAGAAAGTGATGCAGGTGCTCAATCACTACAACTACTACTTTCTCGATAGCATGACCATTGGCAACAGCCAGTCGGTCCCGGCCGCACAGGGCACGCAGGTTAAGGTGCTGAAGCGGCGCGTATTCCTCGACGACAGCCAGAATGAAGCGGCGATTCGCACCCAGTTCACCCGCGCAGTGAAGCTGGCACAGCGCGATGGCTACACCATCGCTATTGGCCATCCGCATCCCACCACGGTACGGGTGTTGCAGCAGATGTTGCCGACGCTACCGGGCGATATCACCCTGGTCCGCCCCAGCCAGTTGCTCAACGAACCGCTGCGCCAGGGCGCTACGCCGCCGGCCAGCACGCCGGTGAAACCGCGCACCCCGGTATTCCGTGCGCCGGGCGTGTGTAAGCCTGCACAGCCGCTGCCTGCCGTACCGCAGAGTCGTGCGGTGGAGGTGGTGACAGAGAGCATTACCGGCAGTCCACTCATGCAGTCGCTTAAACAGCTATTCTGATTATCAGGCGCAGCGTGCTGCGCCTTATTTAACGCCACACCTTTTCCGCGCAAGGATATCGGAATAGATGACGTCAACCAGAAAGAAAATTCTGCTGCTGGATACCGGGCGCGAATGGGGCGGTGGTACCAACAGCATGCTGGAATTACTCAAGCGCATCGATCGCCAGCGTTTCGCTATCACCTGCTGTTTTTATCAGAATTATGCGCGTGGCAATCAGGAGACCATTGCCTCGGTATTAGAGGCGATCGGCATTCCGGTGACATTTATTGCGCAGCGTCGCCAGCCGCTCTGGGCAAAAATCACCAAAGAGTTGCTGCGCACCCTGCTGTTTTTTAACCGCGCGGTGAAAAAAAACGCCATCGACCGCATCGATCGCCAGTGGCGCATGCAGCCTAACGCCCGCCAAATCGCGACGATTTTACGCGACGGTGGCTATGATGCGCTGTACATGAATAATCAGCCCAGCACCAACGTTGAAGGCTATCTCGCCGCTGAACAGACTCACGTGGCGTTAATTCAGCACTGCCGCATTGATCCGTTACTCAATAATGCGCTGGTCAAGATGATTAATCGGCATTGTGATGCGGTGATTGCCGTGTCACAGGGCGTACACCGCACCCTGAGCGAAAGCGGTGTTGATGCGCAGCGCTGCTTTACCGTATCCAACGCTATCGATATTCATCAGCCGCTGCCGGTGCGTGAGGCGGTGCGTCAGCGCTTTGATTATCCCGCCGATACCTTTATTTTCGGCTCCATCGGTTCCCTGATTGCGCGTAAATCTAACCATCATATTTTGCAGGCGTTAGGTGCATTCAGCCGCGCGCATCCTGCCGCTAAATGGAAAATGGTGATCGTCGGTGCCGGCCCGGAGCAGCAGCACTTACAGCAGCTGGCGCAAAAAGAGGGGATTGCCGCGCAGGTTATTTTTACCGGCTTTCAAAATAACGCACTGGATTATCTGGCGGCATTCGATACGTTTATTCTCGCCTCAGCCAGTGAAGGGCTGCCGCGCGTGGTGCTGGAAGCGATGCTGGTGAATACGGCGGTGATAGGTTCGAATGTCGTCGGTACGTCGGAATTAATTCAACACGGCGAGACCGGTTTACTGTTTGACTATGGCAATACGCAACAGCTTAGCCAGCATCTTAGCGCGCTGTGGCAGGATACTGCGCTGCGCCAGCGTTTAATCGCCGCCGCCGCCGCCCGGGTGCGCGAGCGCTATAGCATTGAACATTACGTATCGGGCGTGGAAAACATTCTGGAAAACGTCATGGAGAGAAAAAAGCATGTTTGATTTTTTAAATAAACACCGTCGCTATATTCTCTCGCGCCACAACATTCCCGCCACGCAGGCGGATGCGCAGGGCACAATTGCCGTCAGTTCCGTGGTCATTCCCTGTACCGGCGCTGATTACATTGAAGAAGCGGTGCTCAGCGCTTATTTTGCCAGCCGCTGCGCCGACACCATCAGCGAAATTGTCATCGTCAGCGATCAGCCTTCCAGCGCTTTTCCGCCGCTGCCGGCACGCGTGCGTGTGGTGACGCTGGAGGTGCCGTTTCGTGAAGAAAACTACCGCTATAAACAGATCTACCGCAGCCGCCTGATTAAACTTCAGGCCCCCTTGCAGGCGACCGGTGAAGGTATATTGATGATCGATTCCGATCTCAATTTATTAAAAACGCCGGATATTGCGATGCGTGAGCATCATCTGTACAGCAGCTTCCGTCAGGGCAAGATGATCGCCAAACTGGCCGGCGCGCCAGAAGAACATATTCCGGCCTATTACCACCACACCGTTCGCCCTTATTTGCAGGATCACGTGAATGGCGCCTATCTGGCGGCCTCCCGTCGCACATGGCAGCGTATTTGTCCGCTGTGGCTGACGTTATTTAATGATACCTGGGAATTGATGAACGACGACCAGCCGCCAACCGATCAGCTACCGCTCGCTGCCCTGCTCGACCTGCTGGATCTCCGCACGGTCAATCTGGGCGAATGGGCTAACTGGCCGGTGTCGAAACGCATTGGTGGTCAGTCGGCCGTGATTCCACCGCAGGTGATTGGCGCGCATGGCGGCTTTCCCTTAAGTGAATGGCAAAAATATTTGCAGGATCCGCACCAGCCGCTGAGCTTCAAAGGCCAGGACTACACGCGTAAGGTGCGTTACCTGACCGATGCGGAAAAACAGCAATCCTGAGCGTCACCGGCCCGCAGGCCGGTGTGTCGTTTAATCCCAGCTCAGCACCACTTTGCCTGAACGCCCGGAACGCATCTCGTCGAAGCCCTGCTGGAAGTCGTCGATGTGATAGCGATGCGTGATGATCGGCGTCAGATCGAGGCCGGACTGAATCAGCGCGGCCATTTTGTACCAGGTTTCAAACATCTCACGGCCGTAAATCCCCTTGATAAACAGCCCCTTGAAGATAACCTGATTCCAGTCAATCGACATTTCACCCGGCGGAATGCCCAGCAGCGCGATGCGTCCGCCGTGATTCATGGTCTCCAGCAGGGTACGAAACGCCGGCGGCGCGCCGGACATCTCCAGTCCGACATCAAAGCCTTCGGTCATCCCCAGTTCCGTCATCACCTCGCGCAGATTCTGCTGCGCCACGTTGACCGCACGCGTCACGCCCATTTCACGCGCCAGCCCGAGGCGGTACTCATTGATGTCAGTGATCACCACGTTTCGTGCGCCGACGTGCTTACACACCGCTGCCGCCATAATGCCAATCGGTCCGGCACCGGAGATCAGCACGTCTTCACCTACCAAATCAAACGAGAGCGCGGTATGCACCGCGTTACCGAACGGATCGAAAATCGCCGCCAGCTCGTCGGAAATATTGTCGGGAATTTTGAACGCGTTAAACGCCGGGATCACCAGATATTCAGCGAAGCAGCCCTGACGATTAACCCCGACACCCACGGTATTACGGCATAAATGGGTACGGCCGGCGCGACAGTTGCGGCAGTGGCCACAGGTGATGTGACCTTCGCCCGATACGCGATCGCCAATGGCGAAACCCTTCACTTCCTGACCGATACCGACCACTTCGCCCACGTATTCGTGGCCGGTGATCATCGGCACCGGAATGGTTTTGCGCGACCAGTCGTCCCAGTTATAGATATGCACATCGGTGCCACAGATGGCGGTTTTGCGGATTTTAATCAGCAGATCGTTATGACCGGGCTCCGGCACCGGCGCGTCGTGCACCATCCAGATCCCCTCTTCCGCTTTCAGTTTAGCCAGTGCTTTCATCCGTTGGCTCCTGCAGTGATAACCCCTAACTGTTGTCCGATGCGCGTGAAGGCCGCCACCGCGTGCTCCAGCTGCGCCTGAGTGTGGCCGGCAGAAATCTGCGTGCGAATGCGCGCCTGGCCCTGTGGCACCACCGGATAGAAGAAGCCGGTAACGTAGATGCCCTCCTGCTGGAGCAGGCTGGCAAACTGCTGCGCCACTTTGGCATCGCCCAGCATCACCGGAATGATGGCGTGATCGGCACCGGCCAGCGTAAAGCCCGCGGCGGTCATTTTTTCCCGGAAGAAGCGGGCGTTTTCCCACAGCCGCTGCCGCAGCCCATCGCCTTCGTTCAGCAGATCCAGCACGCGCAGCGACGCGGCCACAATCGCCGGTGCCAGCGAGTTAGAGAACAGATAAGGGCGCGAGCGCTGACGCAGCCATTCAACCACCTCGCGTTTTGCCGCCACGTAACCGCCGGACGCACCGCCCAGCGCTTTACCCAGCGTGCCGGTCAGAATATCCACGCGATCCATCACGCCGCAGTATTCATGCGTGCCGCGTCCGCTTGCGCCGACAAAGCCCACCGCGTGCGAGTCATCCACCATCACCAGCGCATTAAACTCATCGGCCAGGTCGCAAATGCCCTGCAGGTTAGCGATCACGCCATCCATGGAGAACACGCCGTCGGTGGCAATCAGCAGATGGCGCGCCCCCTTGTCGCGGGCCTCCTGCAGGCGCGCGCGCAGTTCAGCCATATCATTGTTGGCGTAACGATAGCGCTGGGCTTTGCACAGGCGGATGCCGTCGATGATCGACGCATGGTTGAGCGCATCCGAGATAATCGCGTCTTCCGCGCCCAGCAGGGTCTCAAACAGGCCGCCGTTGGCGTCGAAGCATGAGGAGAACAGGATAGCCTCTTCCATGCCGAGGAACTCCGCCAGCCGGCGCTCCAGCAGCTGATGGCTGTCCTGCGTGCCGCAGATAAAACGCACCGACGCCATGCCAAAACCATGCGTATCCATACCGTCTTTGGCGGCCTGAATCAGCGCCGGATGGTTCGCAAGGCCGAGATAGTTATTGGCGCAGAAGTTAATCACCGGCGGGCTATTGGCGACGTTGATTTCCGCCTGCTGCGCCGAGGTCAGGGTGCGCTCCTGTTTGAACAATCCGTCCTGCCGCGTTGTCTCAAGCTGTTGCCGGATTTGTGAATAGAACTGATCGGACATGATTCTGCTCCTCAGATAGCAAAATTTTGGCACATATTACTGATCGAAAAGCGAATGGACGACAATTCAGCCAGGGAAATCTCCGTTTTGCAGCATAGTTCACGCGGCGCGCAGAATTTGTGCAGCGCGATCGGCGTCATCTGGCTGTCCGCATCGGGCTGAAATGTTATGATGTTAGGTATTCGTGCGTGGAACCTCCTGTTTCACCCCAACTGTTTAAAGGCAAAGCATATGATTATCGTAACCGGCGGCGCGGGCATGATTGGCAGCAACATTGTGAAAGCGCTCAACGATCGCGGTCATACCGATATCCTGGTGGTGGATAATCTGAAAGATGGCACCAAATTCGTGAACCTCGCGGATCTGGACATCGCGGATTATATGGATAAAGAGGAGTTCCTCACCTACATCATGTCGGGTGAAGATCTGGGTCCGATTGAAGCGGTGTTCCATGAAGGTGCCTGTTCAGCCACCACTGAGTGGGACGGTAAGTACATGATGGACAATAACTATCAGTACTCGAAAGATCTGCTGCACTTCTGCCTCGAACGTGAAATTCCGTTCCTGTATGCCTCATCGGCCGCCACCTACGGCGGGCGTAACGAGAACTTCATTGAAGAGCGCCAGTACGAGCAGCCGCTCAACGTGTACGGCTACTCAAAAATGCTGTTCGACCACTATGTCCGCCAGATTCTGCCGGAAGCAGATTCGCCAGTGTGCGGCTTCCGCTATTTCAACGTGTACGGGCCGCGTGAAGGCCATAAAGGCAGCATGGCGAGCGTCGCGTTCCACCTCAATACGCAAATCAGCAACGGTGAAAATCCTAAGCTGTTCGAGGGCAGCGACAGCTTCCGTCGTGACTTCATCCACGTTGATGATGTAGTGGCGGTCAATCTGTGGTGCTGGGAAAACGGCGTATCCGGCATCTATAACTGTGGTACCGGCCGCGCCGAATCTTTCCAGGAAGTGGCGGATGCAGTGCTGAAGTTCCACCAGCAAGGCCAGATCGAATACATCCCGTTCCCGGACAAACTGAAAGGGCGCTACCAGGCCTTTACGCAGGCGGATCTCAGCAAACTGCGCGCCGCGGGCTATGACAAACCGTTTAAAACCGTTGCGCAGGGCGTGGGCGAATACATGGCCTGGCTGAACCGTCACGCATAAGGAAACCGGCACCGGCGATGAAAATTCTGGTTATTGGCCCCTCCTGGGTCGGCGATATGATGATGTCGCAAAGTCTCTATCGCACGCTGAAACAGGCGCACCCTGAGGCGGTAATTGATGTGATGGCGCCGGCCTGGTGCCGGCCGCTGCTGTCACGCATGCCGGAAGTGAATCAGGCGCTGGCGATGCCGCTTGGCCACGGTGCGCTGGCGCTGGGTGAGCGCCGTCGCCTGGGCAAAGCGCTGCGGGCCAGCGGTTACGATCGCGCCTATGTGCTGCCAAACTCGTTTAAATCGGCGCTGGTGCCGTTTTTTGCCGGCATCAAACGCCGCATCGGCTGGCGCGGCGAAATGCGCTATGGCGTGCTGAATGACGTGCGGGTGCTGGACAAAGCCGCGTTTCCCTTAATGGTGGAGCGCTATGTGGCGCTGGGCTATGACCAGCCGGTTGCGGCGGCAGCACAGTTGCCGCAGCCGCTGTTGTGGCCGCAGCTGCGCGTCGACGACGATGAAAAACGCATGACCGCGGCGCAGTTTGCGCTGTCGGCCGATCGCCCGGCCATCGGCTTCTGCCCCGGTGCCGAATTTGGTCCCGCGAAGCGCTGGCCACACTATCACTACGCCGCGCTGGCGGCACAGCTGATTACTGAAGGCTATCAGGTGCTGCTGTTTGGCTCGGCTAAAGATCGGGAAACCGGCGAGGCGATCCTGCAGGCGCTGCCGGACACGGCACGCGCGCACTGCCGCAATCTGGCGGGCGAAACGCAGCTGGAGCAGGCGGTGATTCTGATCGCCCACTGTGCTGCGGTCGTCAGCAATGATTCCGGACTGATGCACATTGCCGCCGCGCTCAACCGGCCGCTGGTGGCGCTGTATGGCCCGAGCAGCCCGGACTTCACGCCGCCGCTGTCCCATCAGGCGCGCATCATTCGCCTGATTACCGGCTACCACAAAGTGCGCAAAGGCGATGCCGCAGAAGGCTATCACCAGAGCCTGATTGATATTCAACCGGCACGCGTGCATCAGGAACTCAATGAGTTACTGCATCCGGTGCAGGAGTAACCATGCACGTTTTGATTGTTAAAACCTCGTCGATGGGTGATGTGCTGCACACGTTGCCGGCGCTGACCGATGCGATGCAGGCGATTCCCGGCATTCGCTTCGACTGGGTAGTGGAAGAGAATTTTGCGCAGATCCCCGGCTGGCATCCGGCCGTCGACAAAGTCCTGCCGGTGGCGATTCGTCGCTGGCGCAAACACTGGTTTGGCAGCCAGCAGCGCGAAGAGCGCGTGCAATTCAAACGCGAGCTGCAGTCACGTCAGTACGACGTGGTGATTGATGCCCAGGGGCTGATTAAAAGCGCCGCGCTGGTGACGCGCCTGGCTAAAGGCATCAAACATGGCCAGGACAGCCGCAGCGCACGTGAACCGTTCGCCAGCTGGTGGTATGACAAGCGTCATGAGATTGGTAAGCAGCAGCACGCCGTGGAACGTACGCGCGAACTGTTCGCGAAAAGTCTGGGCTATGAAAAACCGGCCACGCAGGGCGACTATGCCATTGCCGGTCATTTTCTCGCGGCACAACCGCAGGATAGCCAACCGTACCTGGTGTTTCTGCACGCCACAACGCGCGACAACAAACACTGGCCGGAAGATCACTGGCGCCAGCTCATCGCGCGGGTTCAGCCCACTGGCCTGCGCGTCAGGCTGCCGTGGGGCGCCGAACACGAGCACCAGCGCGCGCAGCGGCTGGCAGCAGGGTTTGATCATGCAGAGGTCTTGCCGAAGCTGACGCTGGAGCAGGTGGCGCAGCAGCTGGCGGGCGCCCGTGCGGTGGTCTCAGTAGATACCGGTTTGAGCCATCTGACCGCCGCGCTGGATCGCCCCAACATCACCCTGTTCGGCCCGACTGACCCGGGTCTGATTGGTGGCTACGGCAGGAATCAGCATGCGTTACGGCCCGCGCAGGGCAGCAGCAGCATGGCAGACATTCAGCCTGACGACGTGATGGCCATGCTGGCTGAGATCGCGCTGTAACGCGATTGGGCGGCTTAGCGCTGCTGTTGCTTCAGCCGGGCAAACTCCGTGAGCGTCATGCCCTGCGTCCGGGTCGCCAGCCAGCTGAACAGACCTTCCAGATCGTCATACAGGCGTTCAATATCAGCCTCCGTTTTAAACGTGGGGCTGCCATCTGGCATAAACTCGGATGAATGCAGCATGAACTCCACATAGTCGTTGCCCTGTGCGAGCGTCTGTTCTGCCACCTGTTTCATCTGGGCCAGATTTCCCCCCACCGGACGCAGCCAGTTCACTGAAGGGCCACGCTGCCTGCCGCGGATGCCATTCCACACTTTTTTGAGCTGATTAGTGAACGCGCCATAGCGATACTGAATGCTCATTGGCAGTTCCAGCAGCGGGCTGTCACCCGGCCTGGAAATATCCTGTTCATTGAGGAAGTAAGCGCGATCGGGGAAATGGCTGTAATCCGTTCCGCCCTGTCCCTGCGGTGCACCCGGCGCATTACGCCAGCTCACGCGCGGCGTAACCGAGCAGTCAACCAGATAGCCCTGATCGATCAAGGCGCGGGCGTACACTTCATTAAATGCCCAGCGGCCGGCGCGGTGGCTGGTCATTTTACGCTGAAAAGCGTTCTCCAGCAGATCGGTCATAAAGGCGACTTTATCGCGCAGGACGTTTTCCGGATATTCGATCAGATAAGGTTGGTAACGCCACTCATCGTCGGTCAGCGCATATTCAGGTGGACTGTACCAGGCATGTAAATGCATACCGATTTCGCCCTGACCGCGCGCCAGCAGATCGCGCCCGAACTCGACATAAGCCGGGTCACTGGCCATCTCATAGTTGGTCAGCCAGGTCGGTTTAAAAGCGTATTTCTCACACAGCGCCTGGAAGCGCGGTAAAAACCGGACGTTATGGGTAGTGACCTTGCCGCTGCGATTGCGCCACAGGTTATCCCCTTCGGTATCAAGGGTAATTAAAAAGGCAGGTTTTTCCATAACTTATCCGGTGAATTACAGTGTTATAATCGCTATGGTACGCAACGCTCCTGACGGGCGCAAACTTTTCCCATGCGGGTTCAGGGGGAAGTCGATAGCGGTATAAGATTAGTTAAACTAGAATAATTTAAACTCTTCACTGGCCTGAATTTTAGCAATTAACCGAGCGCACGTTCGTGTAAAATTACCTGGCCATAAAAATAATTAATTGAATTTTCTTATATTAAGTCCTGATAGCACCGGGAATGATAGCAGCTAAGTCTTTACAGCAGACTGGCATGTAGGGGTAAAAAATTTTGTCGAAACGCATTTTAATGGTGATTGATGGCCTGCCGGGCGGCGGCGCCGAAAAAGTCGTACTGACTCTGGCGGGGGGCTTCCTCAGTCAGGGACACCAGGTTTCGATCTTCTCATTGCGGAAGGTATGTGATTACCCTATTCCGGCTGGCGTGGATTACCAGGTGATTCTTGATCGCTGTAACCACCCGTGGCGCAAGCTGACAGAAACATGGCGCCGCGCGCGTCTGCTGGATCGTGCGGTGCGCGACAGTGAAGCGCGTCACGGCAAATTTGATCTGATCCTCTCTCATCTGCATAAAACTGACCGCATTGTCAGGCAAACGCCTGCGCTCGATGGAGACAGGACCTGGTTCTGTCTGCACGGCGTGTTTTCTGCTTCGTATCTGGCACGTAAAACCGGCTTCTCGCTGTGGCTGAAGCGGCTGAAAATCCGTCACGTTTATCAGGATCGCCAAATCGTCGGGGTTTCGCAGTACGTCATCGACGATATGGTGCAAAACATTGGCGTACAGCCCCGCCAGGCCAAAGTGATCGCCAATCCTTTCGATTTTGACAGCCTCGCCCGGCTGGCCGCTGAACCCTGCCCGTTAGCCGGCACCGATTTCCTGGTGCACGTGGGACGCTTCCATGAAACCAAACGCCATGACCGCCTGCTCGAAGCCTATGCCCTGAGTGGCATCACCGCGCCGCTGGTTTTGCTGGGACAGGGAAGCGAAAAAATAACGCAAAAATTGCGTGAGCAGGCGCAGAATTCAGGCATTGCGGAGCGCGTGCGCTTCGAAGGTTTTCAGCGCAATCCTTATCCCTGGATACGGCACGCGCGCCTGCTGGTGGTCAGCTCCGACAGTGAAGGTTTTGGTAATGTGCTGGTCGAAGCCCTGAGCTGCGGCACCCCGGTGGTCAGTACGCGCTGTCCGGGCGGTCCTGTTTCAATCCTCACCGGCGAACTGTCACGCGGTCTGGCAGAGATGAATGCAACATCGCTGGCAGAAAAAATGCGAGAAATTTATACAACTCCCCCCAGGTTGCAACATCTGGACTTAAGCATTTATAGTTTGAGCGTTGTTTGCCAGCAATACCTGCAGCTTATTCAGGTGGCGGAGACGTCATTTTCAACCACGCAGCACGTTTCAGGTTAACAGGTCCCCCATGACGGTGTGACCGAATCATGGGGATGACTACTTGACGTACGTACTACTGTTTATTCTTTTTTCGCCGGTCAAATGGTTGATGAAGTTTGTTCATGGCCGCACCGGTAAAAATCTGGTGATACAGACCGCTAAAATTGGCGACTATATTAATATCACGCCGTTATTATCCCACCTGGGAAAAAGCGATGCCCTGCTGAGCTATAGTGTCGCCCCGCTGGCTGAACGTGACGCCACGCTGGAGCACATCTGGTATATCGAAGATCATCGCTCCGGTTTGATGAAAAAAATAAAACTGGTGTGGCAGCTGCTCAATCGCTACGACAATATTTATTTGCTGCATCCCACCAATCTCAATTTATTTATTGCCGCCTGCTGCAATGCCAGCAACAAACAATTTCTTTCCAGCTATCGCCGCAAAGGCTATCAGGGCCTGTTTTATTTAACGGCCAGCGGCGTGGTTTACCACGAGAAAAATACCTTAACGCTGGAAAATTACCTGAAACTGGCCGATCGCTCTTTTACCAAAGAGAGTTATCCCAAACATGCCACCCTGCCACTGTGGCAACCGGAAACCCTGCCAGCGGAAATTACTCAGGCGCCGGGCATCCGCATTGGTATTAGCGTAACGGCAGGGAATCAGGCCAAAACCATTCCGCCGTTAATCTGGTGTCGGCTTTTCGACCACCTGAGCGATCTCCCCTGCACTTTTTTTGCTTTCGGCGCACCGAATGAACAATCACGCGTTCAGGAGTTGTTTAAAGTTGCGGGTCAGCGAAACAATCTGGTGAGTCTGGTAGGTAAAATTCCGCTCGAGGCGCTGCCTGCCGCCATTAACGAGATGGATTTCTATATCGCCTCGGATTCCGGCAATGTGTATATTGCCGACGCGCAACAGGTACCGGTGATTTTAATTTATGGTCCCTGCTGCGTAGAGGAGCAAAGGCCGCTGGGTGACGTGCTCTTAATTGGCCCAAACCACATCGCGCCCTCTTCGTTTGTGTTCGCTGCGCAATACAAATTTGCCCATCCGGTTGAACAGCTGTTCGAGCTGGATGAACGCAAGCTAAATGATATCCATGATTTTATCCGCACCCGGCAGCAGCAGCGCCTGGCGCGACGGAACAACGAAGAACATGACAGCGCAGCCCGATAGCTCATCCCCGCTACTCAGTCTCATTATCCCGATGTTTAACGCTGGTGCTGACTTTACCGGCTGTATCAATGCCTTGCTGGCGCAAACCCTGACCTCGCTGGAGATCATCATTGTTGATGATGGCTCCACCGACGGTTCCGGCGAGCGCGCCGACGCGCTGGCGCAGCAGTACCCGCATATCCAGGTGATTCATCAGCCGAACGGTGGCGTGTCGCGTGCGCGCAATGCCGGGCTGGCCGTGGCGCGGGGTAAATACGTCAGCTTTCCCGACGCTGACGACACCATGGACCCGGCGATGTACCAGACGCTGGTCGACATGGCGGAGCGCGATCGTCTGGACGCTGCGCAGTGCAACGCCGAGTGGTTTTTCAAGGCCAGCCAGACAATTAAGCCGATGATTCCGCGGGATCGCCTCACCAGCACCGGCGTGTTAAGCGGGCCGGAGTGGCTCGACAAGGCGCTGAAAACCCGGCGTTACCTGCACGTCGTGTGGCTCGGTATCTACCGCCGTGAGCTGATCGAACAGCTTAATCTGCAGTTTGAACCCGGTCTGCATCATCAGGACATCCCGTGGACTACCGAGTTTATGCTCAACGTGCAGCGCGTGCGCTACACCGATCGGGTGCTGTATCGCTACTACATGCACGATGCGTCGATCAGCAACCGCAAGCGCACCGGCCAGCACAACGTCGACTATCAGCGTCACTACCTGAAAATCGCGCGCATGCTGGAAGAGATCAATACGCGCTATCGTCACAAGGTGAAGATTTACCCGAGCTTCCACGCGCAGATTACCCGCGAAGCGCTGAGCGTGTGCCACGCTATCCGGCGCGAACCGGACGCCGCAGCGCGCCAGGCAATGATCGCCGATCTGTTTAGCAGCCAGACGCACAAACGCATGCTGCGCAATGCGCGCGGCGCGCGTCAGTGGTATCAGCTGCTGCTGTGGCTGAGCCGCATTTATCGCTGGCGCAATAAATAAGCGCCCGCCGCGGCTTTAACCCCTCCAGGGTTTGCCCTACAATCAGCTCACTGAATTTTGAGATGATTTGAGTATGGCAAGCCCGATTCCAGCCCACTTTGCACCGCAAAATATTTTGCTGATAAAGCTGCGTCATCATGGCGATATGCTGCTGACCACGCCTGCCATCAATGCGCTGCGCCAGCGCTATTCGCAGGCCAACATTGATGTGCTGCTGTATAAAGAGACGCGCCCGATGCTGGAAGCGCATCCGGCGATCCGTCAGCTGCATATCATCGATCGCAACTGGAAAAAGGAAGGCGGCTGGCAGAAGTTTCGCCATGAGGTCGCGCTGGTGCGGTCGGTGCGCGCCTGCCATTACGATGTGGTGATTAATCTGGCCGACCAGTGGCGCAGCGCCATTATTACCGGCCTGTCCGGTGCCCCGGTGCGCATTGGCTTTGCGTACCGCAAGCGCGACAACGCGTTCTGGCGCTGGTGCCATAACCAGTTGGTTTCCACCGACCGTCACCATCAGCTGCACACCGTGGAACAAAACATGACGGCGCTGCAGCCGCTCGGCATTCCCACCGCCGGGGCGACAGCCTCCATGCATTTCAGCACCGCCGACCAGCAAAAAGTGCAGGACGTCCTCGCTCAGCAGTCGATTACCGGACCGTTTGTGGTGGTGCAGCCCACCTCGCGCTGGGTTTTTAAGTGCTGGGAAGATGAAAAGGTGGCGCAGCTGATTGATGCGCTGGCCGCTGATGGTCGCAGCGTGGTGCTGACCGCCGCGCCCGATCAGAAAGAGCTGGCGATGATCGCCCATATCCAGTCGCTGTGCCGCACGCCGAATGTGGTGTCGCTGGCGGGCCAGCTCTCGCTGCCGCAGCTGGCGGCGCTGATCGACGCCGCACAGCTGTTTATTGGCGTCGATTCCGCACCGATGCACATGGCCGCGGCGCTGCAGACGCCGTGCCTGGCGCTGTTCGGCCCGACCAAGCTGCAGCACTGGCGCCCGTGGGGCGACAATAACCGCGTTATCTGGGCGGGCGACTATGCGCCGCTGCCGTCACCGGATTCGATCAATACCAATACCGAGCAGCGCTATCTGTCTGCCATCCCGGTTGAGGATGTGCTTGCCGCCGCCAGGAGCCTTTTGCATGACTAAGTTACGGCTGGCGATTGTCCGGCAGAAATACCGGCCGGACGGCGGTGCCGAGCGTTTTATCTCACGCGCGCTGGAAGCGCTGGACAGCGAGCAGCTCGACCTCAACATCATTACCCGCAGCTGGCAGGGCACGCCGAACCCGGCCTGGCACCTGCACATCTGCAATCCGGCAAAATTCGGCCGCATTTCGCGTGAACGCGGCTTTGCCCGCGCGGCGCGCGCCTGCTGGGAACGGGAAAAGTTCGATATCGTACAGAGCCACGAGCGCATCGCCGGCTGCGATATTTTCCGCGCCGGCGACGGTGTGCATCGCGTATGGCTGGAGCAGCGCGCGCGCATTGTTTCGCCGTGGCAGCGGCTGAGCGCCAGCCTGAGCCCGTACCATCGCTATGTGCTGCAGGCGGAAGCGGAGATGTTCAACGCGCCCTCGCTGAAAGCGGTGATCTGTAATTCGCACATGGTGAAACAGGATATTTTGCGCCACTTCGCGCTGGATGCCAGCAAAATCCACGTGATTCACAACGCCATTGATAGCCAGCGTTTTCAGCCTGCCAGCGATACGCTGCGTCACGCCGCGCGTCAGCGACTCAACCTGCCGCAGGACGCCACGGTGATGATCTACGTCGGCTCCGGCTTCGAACGCAAAGGGCTAAAGGCCGCTATCGAAGCGGTCGCTAATAGCGATCGCTACCTGGTGGTGGTCGGCCAGGACAAACAGCTGGCGCGCTATCAGCAGCTGGCGAACCAGCTTAACTGCCTCGATCGCCTGCGCTTCGCCGGCGTGCAGCAGGACGTTCAGCCGTTTTACCATGCCGCCGATGCGCTGCTGCTGCCGACGCTGTACGATCCGTTTCCCAATGTGGTGCTGGAAGCGATGGCCTGCGGGCTGGCAATCATTACCAGCACCGGCTGCGGCGGCGCAGAATTTATCACCAACGGTGAAGAGGGTTTTGTCTGCGATGCGTTGGATATCAAGGCGTTAAACGAAGCGGTAATAGCGACGCCCGCGCTTTCGCACAATTCAGCGCTGGGCGCGGCCGCGCGTCGCAAAATCGAACCTTATGGTCCGCAAAGACTGGCGCAGGCACTGACTTCGCTTTATCAGCGCGTCCTGCAAACCCGTTGACGAAGTGGTATGAGCAGGCGGTCAGTTTCTGTTAACATGCCGCCTTTCCTGTGTTTTTTGACGCGAACTGGTCGTAACCTTAACTATGACGACTCTCTATACAGCCCTGCTTTATCTGATTCAGCCACTGATCTGGCTGCGCCTGTGGCTGCGCGGTCGAAAAGCACCGGCCTATCGCAAACGCTGGGCGGAGCGCTACGGCTACTGCAGCGGTAAAGTGGCGCCGCACGGCATCGTGCTGCACTCGGTTTCGGTCGGTGAAACGCTCGCCGCCGTGCCGCTGGTGCGCGCGTTGCGTCATCGCTATCCGACGCTGCCCATTACCGTGACCACCATGACGCCCACCGGCTCCGAGCGTGCTCAGTCGGCGTTTGGCAAAGACGTGCACCACGTCTATCTGCCGTACGATTTGCCCGGCTCAATTAACCGTTTCCTCGATACCGTCGACCCGCGGCTGGTGATTATCATGGAAACCGAGCTGTGGCCGAACATTATTCGCATTCTGCATCAGCGCCAGATTCCGCTGGTGATTGCCAATGCGCGCCTGTCTGAACGCTCCGCCAGAGGTTATAAAAAGCTCGGCGGTTTCATGCGTGACCTGCTGCAGCGCATTACGCTGATCGCCGCGCAGAACGTTGAGGACGGCGATCGTTTCCTCAGCCTTGGCCTGAAGCGCTCGCACCTGGCCGTGACCGGCAGTCTTAAGTTTGATATCTCCGTTACGCCGGAGCTGGCGGCACGCGCGGTGACACTGCGCCGCCAGTGGGCATCGCGCCGGCCGGTGTGGATCGCCACCAGCACGCACGAAGGCGAAGAGGCCATCGTGCTCGACGCCCATCGCCGCCTGCTGCAACAGTTCCCGGATCTGCTGCTGATTCTGGTGCCGCGCCATCCGGAACGCTTTAAAGATGCCTGCAATCTGACGCAAAAACGCGGCTTCAGCTTTACCCTGCGCAGCAGCGGCGAGATCCCCTCCAGCGCCACGCAGGTGGTGATTGGCGATACCATGGGCGAACTGATGCTGCTGTACGGCATCGCCGATCTGGCCTTTGTTGGCGGCAGCCTGGTGGAGCGCGGCGGCCACAATCCGCTCGAGCCCGCTGCACATGCCATTCCGGTGCTGATGGGCCCGCACATCTGGAACTTCAAAGATATCTGCGCCCGTCTGCAACAGGCGGAAGGGCTGATCACCGTTACTGATGTGGTGTCGCTGGAAAAAGAAGTGGCGAACCTGCTGCAGGATGACGATTATCGCCGCTACTACGGCCGCCACGCGGTAGACGTGCTGCACCAGAATCAGGGCGCACTGCAGCGTCTGCTACAGTTACTCGAACCGCATCTGCCTCCACGAGCTCATTAACGCATGTCGCAACGCCAACGTCTTTCCGTGGTGATGATCGCCAAAAACGAAGCTGAACTCCTTCCGGAGGCGCTGGCTTCCGTCAGCTGGGCAGATGAAATCATTCTGCTGGATTCGGGCAGCAGCGATGCGACCATCGAGGTGGCACGCGCGCACGGTGCGCAGGTCTATCAGGCAGACGGCTGGGCCGGCTTTGGTAAGCAGCGTCAGCGCGCCCAGGCCTTTGCCAGCGGCGATATGATTCTGATGCTGGATGCCGATGAACGGGTTACGCCAGAGCTGCGCCGCGCCATTGAGCAGGTGCTGACACAGCCGCCCAGCGATAAGGTTTACAGCCTCGGGCGCAGTAATCTGTTTCTCGGCCGCTTTATGCGCCACAGCGGCTGGTATCCCGACCGCGTGCTGCGCCTCTATCCGCGCCATCTGCGCTATAACGACAATCTGGTGCACGAATCGCTCGAGACGCAGGGCACGCCGGTGGTGGCGCTGCCGGGTGATTTGCAGCACCTGACCTGCCGCGATCTGATTGCCTTCCAGCGTAAGCAGATGAACTATGCCGAAGCCTGGGCACAGGAGCGCTTTCAGCGCGGCAAGCGCTGCAGTATTCTCTCTGTTTTCAGCCACACCGCAGGCGCGTTTATTAAGACGCTGCTGCTGCGCGCCGGTTTTCTCGATGGTAAACAGGGCTGGATTCTGGCGGTGGTCAACGCACAATACACCTTTAATAAATACTCGGCGCTCTGGGCGCTGCATCACACCTCAACACAGGGCCGCGTATGAGCACTAAAGCGATTTATCCCGGCACGTTTGACCCGATGACGCTGGGCCATCTGGATATCGTCACGCGCGCAGCGCAGATGTTTGATCGCATCGTGCTGGCGATTGCCGCCAGCCCGAGTAAGAAGCCGCTGTTTAGCCTTGATGAACGTGTCGATCTGGCGCGCCAGGTTACGGCCCATCTGCCAAATGTTGAGGTGGTTGGCTTTAGCGATTTGATGGCGAATTTTGCCCAGGCGCAGAACGCGAACGTGCTGGTGCGCGGTCTGCGTGCGGTATCGGACTTTGAGTATGAGCTGCAGCTGGCGCACATGAACCGTCATCTGCGGCCCACGCTGGAGAGCGTGTTTCTGATGCCGTCCGAAGGCTTCTCATTTGTCTCGTCGTCGCTGGTCAAGGAAGTGGCGCGCCATCAGGGTGACGTGCAGGCATTTCTGCCTGCCGTGGTGCATCAGGCGCTGCTGGCGAAGCTGGCGCAGCCGTAATCAGTGCTGGCAGCGTGGACACCAGAAGGTGCTGCGCTGACCGTGTTTACCGCTGAGGATCGGCGTACCGCAGGCACGACAGGGCTCGCCGGCACGGCCATACACCTGCAGCTGCTGCGCAAAATAACCTGGCTTACCGTCGGTCTGCAGGAAATCACGCAGCGTGGTGCCGCCCTGCTCAATCGAACGCAGCAGTACGGCTTTGATGGTGTTCGCCAGCAGTTCCGCTTCCGCTTCACTCAGGCTCATCGCCGGACGATCGGGTAAGATCCCGGCGGTAAACAGCGATTCGCTGGCATAGATGTTACCCACGCCCACCACCACTTTGTTATCCATCAGCCACTGCTTGATCACCGTGCGTTTGCCGCGCGACTTTTCATACAGATACCCGCCGTTGAAGGCATCGCTCAGCGGTTCCGGACCGAGGTGCGCCAGCACGCTGCTGCCTTCCGGATCGGTAGTCCACAGCCAGGCGCCAAAACGCCGCGGATCGGTATAGCGCAGCACTTTGCCATTGCTCATCACCAAATCGACGTGGTCATGCTTCGCAGCCGGCAGTTCGCCGGACAGGACGCGCAGGCTGCCGGACATGCCAAGATGAATGATGATCCAGCCGTGCGGCAGCTCCAGCAGCAGATACTTGGCGCGGCGCTGTACGCTGAGCACCGGCTGGTCGCTCAGCGCATGGATTTCATGGGAAACCGGCCAGCGCAGACGCGGATTGCGCACAATGGCATGCAGAATGGTTTCTCCCACCAGGTGAGGTTCTATACCGCGTCGGCTGGTTTCTACCTCAGGTAATTCAGGCATCTCATCTCCTCAACGTAGCGCAGAAACAAAAAACCCGGCCGGAGCCGGGTTTTTCGCAAGAACACCAAAATTACTTAATTTTGGCTTCTTTGTAGATCACGTGCTGACGTACAACCGGATCGAACTTTTTCAGTTCCAGTTTCTCAGGTTTAGTACGTTTGTTCTTCGTGGTGGTATAGAAGTGACCTGTACCAGCAGAGGAAACCAGCTTGATCTTCTCACGAATACCTTTAGCCATGATTCAGTTCCTTAGTACTTCTCACCACGGGCGCGGATTTCGGCCAGAACCGTATCGATGCCCTTTTTATCAATAACACGCATACCTTTAGCAGATACACGCAGAGTAACGAAGCGCTTCTCGCTCTCAACCCAGAAACGGTGAGAGTGCAGGTTCGGCAGGAAACGGCGTTTCGTCGCGTTCATTGCGTGGGAACGGTTGTTACCGGTCACCGGACGCTTTCCAGTTACCTGGCAGACTCGTGACATTTCTATTCTCCAAAAATCAAATCAGCTCGAGCTTTAAAAACTAGGTTTTGGCCGCCTCGTCAGGCCTTAGCCCGCCCAGGCGAGTTCCATGTGAACCCGCTAAGCTGGCCCAAACGCCAAACCCGAGATTCTCAAAGGTGGCGTAGTATACGCCGCTAAGCCGAAGTGCTCAAGTCCCGAACAGATAAAGATCCCTCCGGATCGCGCAAAAACGCCGGATTTCTGCCCAGTTGACGCCGCGAATTACAGCCAGCCGCGCTCAGCGAAAGAGGTAAACTCACCGTGACCAATCACCAGATGATCTAATAAGCGGATATTCAGCAGCGCGCAGGCCTGCGCCACCTTGCTGGTAATCTCACGATCGGCACGGCTCGGTTCCGCCATGCCGGACGGATGATTGTGCGCCAGTATCACCGCCGCCGCGTTGAGCTTTAGCGCCTCACGCACGATTTCACGCGGATGCACTTCCACGCTGGCAATGGAGCCGGAAAACATCTTCTGCGCCTGCAAAACGCGGTGCTGGTTATCCAGAAACAGCGCCATAAAGATTTCACGCTCCTGATGTGCCAGCACGCTTTGCAGGTAGTGGCGCGTGACCTGCGGATTCTCCATCACATTTTCGCGCGCCAGCTGGCTGGCAAAAAAGCGCCGCCCCAGTTCCGCAATGGCATGCAGTTGCGTCATTTTGGCGCTGCCGACGCCCTTTATCTGCCCCAGCTCCTCTTTACTGGCGGTCATGATGCGATACAGCGAACCGAATTCATTCAGCATCAGCCGCGCCAGCCCCATCACGCTGTTGCCGCGCGTGCCGGTGCGTAAAAAGATCGCCAGCAGTTCGGCATCGCTTAGCGCCTCGGCGCCCAGCAGCGTCAGTTTTTCCCGTGGTGCCAGTTCCGTCATCGTTCCGCCCTCCTTGCAATGCCGCCATTCTGCGCCGGTGCATTGCAGGCCACCAGCGGCGCGTGACAAATTCCAGAGCCGGCTCGCAAAGGGCGCAGGCAGTGAAAAGGCGGGTCGCCGATTTTGTGATAAAGTTGCCTGCATCTGTCGCGCCAGGCGCGGCACTCTGCGTTGAAGTGAGGCAAACAACATGATGGGATTAGCCGGAAAAAAAATTCTGCTGGGCGTCAGTGGCGGCATCGCGGCCTATAAAGCACCGGAACTGGTGCGCCGTCTGCGCGATCGCGGCGCGGATGTCCGCGTGATGATGACCGATGCGGCCAAAGCCTTTATTACGCCGCTCAGCCTGCAGGCGGTTTCCGGCTATCCGGTGTTTGATGACCTGCTCGACCCGGCGGCCGAAGCGGCAATGGGCCATATCGAACTGGCAAAATGGGCCGATTTGATTGTGCTTGCGCCCGCAACCGCCGATCTGATTGCACGCATTACCGCTGGCATGGCAAACGACCTGGTCACCACCGCCTGCCTGGCCAGTGCGGCACCGGTCGCCATCGTGCCGGCCATGAACCAGCAGATGTACCGCGCGGCCGTGACGCAGGAGAATCTGCAGCGTCTGGCGCAGCGCGGCGTGCTGGTCTGGGGACCGGACAGCGGCAGCCAGGCGTGCGGTGATATCGGCCCGGGCCGCATGCTGGACCCGCTGGCCATCGTTGCGCATGCGCTGGAGTGGGCCGCGCCCGTCAACGATCTGCAACATCTCAACATTATGATCACCGCCGGTCCGACCCGAGAAGCGCTGGATCCGGTGCGCTATATCAGCAATCACAGCTCCGGCAAGATGGGCTATGCGGTTGCCGCGGCAGCGGCGAAGCGCGGCGCAAACGTGACGCTGGTTTCCGGTCCGGTGAACTTAGCCACGCCCGCCGGCGTGACGCGCATTGATGTTAACAGCGCCCTGGAGATGGAAGCGGCGGTGATGGCGCAAATCAGCCAACAAGATATTTTCATTGCCAGCGCAGCCGTGGCAGACTACCGGGCGGCAAACATTGCCGCAGAGAAAATTAAAAAACAGGGTGGCGATGATAACGTCACGCTGCAGCTGGTGAAGAACCCGGATATTGTCGCAGGCGTCGCGGCGCTTAAAGTGCAGCGCCCTTTCGTGGTGGGATTTGCTGCCGAAACCCAGAATGTGGAAGAATACGCGCGGCAAAAACGGGTGCGGAAAAACCTGGACCTGATTTGCGCCAATGATGTGGCGCAGGCCGGGCAGGGCTTCAATAGCGACACCAATGCTCTTCACCTTTTTTGGCAGGAGGGAGAGAAAGTCTTACCGCTCAGTGATAAGACGCTCCTTGGCCAACAATTAATAGACGAGATTGTCAGCCGTTATGATGAAAAAAATCGACGTAAAAATACTTGATGCGCGCGTAGGCAAGGAATTCCCACTACCCACCTATGCGACCTCTGGCTCCGCGGGTCTCGATCTGCGCGCCTGCCTTGATGACGCACTGGAAATCGCACCGGGCATGACCACGCTGGTGCCGACCGGCCTGGCGATTCACATTGCCGATCCGTCACTGGCTGCCGTCATTCTGCCGCGCTCCGGTCTCGGTCACAAACACGGCATCGTACTGGGTAACCTGGTGGGGCTGATTGACTCCGACTATCAGGGCCAGCTGATGGTTTCAGTGTGGAACCGTGGCCAGGATAGCTTCACGCTGCAGCCTGGCGATCGCCTGGCTCAGCTGGTGTTTGTACCGGTAGTGCAGGCCGAATTTAACCTGGTGGAAGATTTTGACGCCAGCGATCGCGGCGCAGGCGGTTTCGGTCACTCTGGCCGTCAGTAATACGCTCACTTTTCGCATAGCCATCTTTTTATTTCTTGTCGCCACAGGCCGCTTTATCTGTGGCAGATAAGGCAGTATTGCCTGTTTTTGGTGAATTTCAGGGGTGTTGAAGGTCATGGCAGAAAAAAAAGTCGCGAAACGGAATCGTCGCGAAGAGATTTTGCAGGCGCTGGCGCAAATGCTGGAGTCGGGCGATGGCAGTCAGCGTATCACCACCGCCAAGCTGGCCGCCAATGTCGGCGTTTCTGAAGCGGCGTTATATCGCCACTTTCCCAGCAAAACGCGCATGTTTGATAGCCTGATTGAATTTATTGAAGACAGTCTGATTACCCGCATCAATCTGATCCTGAAAGATGAAAAAGAGACGATGGCGCGCCTGCGCCTGATCGTGCAATTGCTGCTGGGATTTGGTGAGCGTAATCCTGGGCTGACGCGCATCCTGACCGGCCACGCGCTGATGTTTGAACAGGATCGCCTGCAGGGGCGTATTAATCAGCTGTTTGAACGTATTGAAGTTCAGCTGCGCCAGGTGATGAAAGAGAAGAAGATGCGCGACGGCGAAGGTTTCCAGACCGATGAGACGCTGCTCGCCAGCCAGCTGCTGGCGTTCTGCGAAGGTTTGCTGTCACGCTATGTGCGCTCGGAGTTCCGTTATCGCCCGACCGCCGATTTCGACAGCCGCTGGCCGCTGATTGCCGCACAGCTGGTTTAATACGCACAGCGGATTTGTAGCGGCGCGCTCCAGCACGCAATAAATTGCGCCGCTACGCTATCGTGCGGCGCTGAATATCGCGCTAAACCTTAAATGCCGTACTCTTTGCAATCGCCCCGACCTTCGCCACCTGGTGCGCATTAATGCGCACCCTACGCTCAAACATCCTGCGACTGTAGGGTCGCCATTAATGGCGACCGCGGCAAACTTTAAATACCGTACTCTTTGCGATACGCCTTCACCTTCGCCAGATGGTCGGCCATCTCTGGCTTCTCCGCCAGGTAATCAATCAGCTCGCTCAGCGTAATGATCGCCGTGACCTTGCACTGATAATCGCGCTCCACTTCCTGAATCGCAGAAATCTCGCCACGGCCACGTTCCTGGCGGTCGAGCGAAATCAGCACGCCGGCCAGCGTGGCATTATGGGCGTTGATGATGTCCATCGATTCACGAATTGCCGTGCCGGCGGTGATCACATCATCGACCAGCATCACTTTGCCCTGCAGCGGGCTGCCCACCAGTAAACCGCCTTCGCCGTGATCTTTGGCCTCTTTACGGTTAAAACAGTACGGCACATCGCGGTCATGATGATCGGCCAGCGCCACGGCGGTAGTGGTCGCAATCGGAATGCCTTTGTAGGCCGGGCCAAACAGCAGGTCGAAATCGACGCCGCCATCCACCAGTGCCTGCGCATAGAAACGGCCCAGCAGCGCTAAATCGCGCCCGGTGTTGAACAGACCGGCATTAAAGAAATAGGGACTTTTGCGGCCAGACTTCAGGGTGAACTCACCAAACTTCAGCACCCCTTTGTTCAGGGCGAACTCAATAAACTGACGCTGCCAGGCTTTCATTTCTCACTCCTCAAATAAAGAAAAGGCGACTCTGTGGTCGCCTGTTACATCAATCAATTAACGCCGCTTTCTGCGCCTGAATCAGCTGCTCAATGCCGCCGCGCGCCAGCGCCAGCAGCTGCAACAATTCGTCATGGCTGAACGGCTCGCCTTCTGCGGTGCCCTGCACCTCAATCATGCGGCCATCTTCGGTCATCACCACATTCATATCCGTTTCAGCGGCGGAGTCTTCGACATACTCTAAATCGCACACTGCTTCACCGGCCACGATGCCGACCGAGATCGCCGCCACCATGCCTTTCAGCGGGCTGGCTTTCAGTTTACCGGCTGCCACCAGCGCGTTCAGCGCATCCGCCAGCGCAACGCAGGCACCGGTGATTGCCGCGGTGCGCGTGCCGCCGTCGGCCTGAATCACGTCGCAGTCCAGCGTGATGGTGAATTCACCCAGCGCCTGCAGATCAACCGCCGCACGCAGCGAGCGGGCGATAAGGCGCTGGATTTCCAGCGTACGTCCGCCCTGCTTGCCTTTGGCGGCTTCACGCGCCATACGGCTGTGCGTCGAACGCGGCAGCATGCCATATTCTGCGGTTACCCAGCCCTGACCTTTGCCTTTGAGAAAACGCGGCACGCCCTCTTCAACGGTCGCGGTGCACAGGACTTTGGTTTCGCCGAACTCGACAAGAACCGAGCCTTCCGCATGTTTGGTAAAGTGACGAGTGAGGGTGACGGGACGCACTTCAGAAGTGCTACGGCCTGCTGGACGCATGGTTTCTCTCCGGCTTGCTTGGGTTTGGCTGCGCATTATACGGACTTCACACGCGGCTGTCCTGCCCGCGTGCAGGCAGCGCGTGTTACAGCGCCGCGCACACCAGCGAGTCGATACGCGTCACCGGTTGTGTCGCAAAACGATGTTTAAACTTGTCGCGCAGCGCGTTAATGCTTTCGGAGCTGGCCCGATCCGCCGGATGAAGCAGTACCAGTACCTTGCGATTGCCCTGCGGGCCGCGGCCATCGTAAATCGTCAGCGGCGAGGGAAAGTGCGGCGTGATGTCGCGTTCAGCAAACTGCGACCAGGCCGCTGCGCCAGCGGAGGACGGCAGATCAAACCACAGCGTGGTTTGCATCATCATCTCGCCGGCCCCGCACACGGCCACGGGCGCGGTGTGCGGCGGAATAACCTGCGGAGTGGGCGGAGAAGTCTGACATCCGCTTAATATCATGGCGAAGCCCAGCGGCCTCATCCATTTATTCAACATCTTAGCCTCAGAAGTTGCCTGTCTCATCTGTCACAGCATAGGCCGCCGATGACCATTCCGTCATCATTTTTGCTTTCAGCTGCAGCAGGCTTTCATCTGTTGGATAGAGAGTCAGCGCCTGACGCAGCAGCCTGCGCGAGCGCTGATAGTGACGCAGATGCCACTCAATCATCACCGCATTCCGGAATACGTTGAGGTCGTTATGGCGCTCCAGCCACAGCGACGACTGCTGCACAAAGCGCGCCAGCAGGCGCTCATCCCGCGTCTGGTTGTAGCGCATCAGGCAATGCACCATTTCACCGAACTCATAGCGCTCGCCCTGAATCCACGGATTCCACAGCTGATCGCGTGAAGGATACGAGAGGAACTGACCGCGCTCCGCCTGGGTGAGCAGCGCGTTGGTCTGCAGGCCGCTGAAGAAAAACAGCATCAGCGCAATCGCGCCGCCGGCCATGTTCAGGCGCAGCATACGCGACGGCAGTCCCGGCGTCGCAGGTTCAATCATTGATCGATCTTCGGGCTGACGTAACGCCAGATGGGTAAGCAGCATCAGCAGCCACAGATGCGGCAGCGATTGATAGAGCGGAAATTCGACCATGGTGTGCAGCATGACGGGCAGCGTCAGACTCCACAGCATCAGGCGCTGCGGCTGACTGCGCCAGCGCCACAGCGGCGTCAGCCATGCCAGCAACACGGCGGTGAAGCCTACCATCGGCAAAACACCGCCTTCCACCCAGCTATACAGCCACTCGTTATGGGGATGGGTAGCGTTGAAATCTTTCAGGTGGATCGCGTCCACCATGCGTATCCGCGAAAAATGATACTCAAACTGACCAAAGCCCCAGCCGCTGAACGGTTTTTCCATGATCATCCGCAGCGTGTATTCCAGCAGCTGCTGGCGCGCCAGGTCGGACGCCGCAAATTCACGCATGCCCGGCGCTAATTCATTGCGCAGCAGCAGGGCGCACAGCACGGCCAGCGCCATCACCATGACAATCCTGATGATTACCGCGCGCTGGCGACGATCGCACACCAGCAGCATCACCAGCAGCGCCAGCGCAAAGCCAAACGCACCGGTACGCGACTGCGTCAGAAGCAGCGCCAGGCTGTTGATCAGCACTGCCGGCAGTAGTAAGAAACGGTGCCTGATGTCAGATTGCAGACAGAGCCAGACCGTAGCCGCCAGACCGGTCGCCAGAAAGCTGGCCAGCAAATTGAACTGCTGAAAAATACCGTAAGGGCGAATCTGGCCGGCGTGATAACGAAACTCCATCAGCGTTTGCAGCTGGGCCGGAAAACAGGTTTGCGCAATCGCCAGCAGCGCCTGCAAGGTGCTGAGCAATACGATGCCGGCAATGATTTGCTGACGCTGCTGCCAGAGCTGCGGCATCAGGCCCAGCAGCAGCCACAGAATGAGTATGGCACTGAGCCCCAGTAGTCGGATAACGCCGGTCAGCAGTCCGTTATCGTTCTCCTGCAGGATCACCGCCAGCGCAAAGCAAAACAGCATCAGCAACAGCGCATGCGTCATGACGTTGTCATCAATTAAATCGCGCGGCTGGCGCCAGTTCTTCAACAGCAGCGTGGCTGCCAGCAGCGCGAGGCAGCCTGCAGTGAGCAAATTCAGCGGCAGATCAAAGCCATTGCCACCACTGTTGGGCAGATAAATCAGCGTGGGGAGAAAACAGATAAGGCAGGCCAGCGAAGCGAAAGGGAAAGAAGCGACTTTCTCACCGCACTGTCCCCGACGCCGCCGCTGCAGAAATTGCTGCATCAGCAAAGGTGGCGTGACGCGCGGGTCTCGTCCGGACAGATACCACGACATAAAACAGAGAAAGAGCATAGCAAACCCAATTGCCGAAACAGGCCAAAAACTGTCTCGTTGAATAATGGTTGATAGACTTTGGCTACAGAAAATGTACGGCCAAAAAGCTGTGAATGGTGTGAAAACCCCCGTGAATCATGGTGATTCACACAGCTGTGATGATGAAAAATATTTTCAAACACCGTTAATCTGTATCGCTGCAGGTTAAGCCGATCTCCCTCTGATAAGTGTTTAACTTTAACCATCATAAAAAGATTAATTAACATTAATATCAATAACGCGGATTAAAGCATCATCAAGGCATGCTGATCAGCAATGTTGCTGAAGCATTGAATTCACCACCGCTCAGCGGTTGTCCTTTCTTTTTCACCGGGAACACGGTGATGACCTCTGAAGCCATGCCGTTGATTAACCGGACAGCAGAAGTGCCCATCGGTTTGAGCAATTGTCCTTTATGTTTAACCGCAATGCCCAGATCAGGATAGTTGGTGGCGATGAGTTCATTCGAGAAAGAGGGGGTTCCGGCGACTAAGCGTAAATTGACTTCCTGATTTAATGCAGAACTGCATTTAACTTCTAACGGCACATCTTTGTAGTTGGCGGTATTGGACACTGATTCAGAAACGGAGCTTACCGCGATGCGGTCAAATTCAACGTTAATATCCGTGCCGTTATTGATATCGCAGACAATGGGTACCGGGATGATAATGCCGTGAGGTCCGATAACGATTTTTAGCAAGGGTTTTTCGGGTCTCGGAGGATAAGGCGGGCTCATATAACCAATCGTATAAATGGTCACCATCTCTACATCAGGCGGGACAAAAATCGCTCCACCGATAATATCTTTTGTTATAATAAAATCAGTTAAAAGAAATGAAGAAGCCGAAAAAACATCATGAATCATTCCCAGCCCAGGCTTTATTGTCCCACGACCAGGATTTTTATATCTACGGTCCTCGAAAGTCATTGGATAAGGATACCAGCTTGGAGCATAGCCTTGCACCTTCACATCAACATCATCAGTGAGTTTATAATAACCGATATTTGTAGATGAAGGGATAAAATGTGCACCCAGATCAGCCTCAATAAGTAAGTTATACCATTCATATTTACCGGGATTATTACATATGCCAGAAAACCCCCCTAATGATTCATCAAAGAATAACCTGCCGTGTACTCCTTTTACAGGAGATATGCTGTGGCTAGCCAAACGGCCAGATGTCAACACCATTACCGCTAAGGGGTCGGTCCAGCAGGCATAATCAAGACCAGCATGAGCCTGACCGGAGAAGGTGCTCATAAAAATAAATTTTATAATAAATAACACGCATTTTCTTCGCGACAATTTGGTTTTCATAACATAAATACGCATATCCAGTTAAAATAATAAAGACACTTAGCAATTAACAATTGGCTTTGAATTTACTCAGGACACATCCAGCCGTACTAGTCTTCATAAATTCGGCCCATCTTCTTTTTAATTTATTACATTACTGTGACAATTACCGTGGCTGAAGCAGTAAACTCACCACCGGAAAGTTTCGCACCTTTCCTTTTAACCGGCGAGAGTGTAATAGTTTCCAGGGCTTCGCCATTAACCAGCTTTACAGGTGAAGGTTGGTAAGGTTTCATTAGCTGCCCACGGTGAAACACTGCCACACCTAAATCCTTATTACTGGTAGCAATCAGGTCGCTGGAGAAATCGGTTACCCCAGTCGCTAACTGGATTGCTGCGTCCTGATTAAGGAGAGAGTTGCACTTTATGTGCAGGGGTACGTCCTGGCTATATTTGTCATTTACTGGTGCATCAGGAATTTCACTAACCACCATACGACCAAACTCAACATTTAAAGCATTACCTTCATTAATATTACAAACTATCGGCACAGGAATAACAACCCCAAGAGGATCGGTAATAATATGAGCCAAAGGCTTGTCTGGCCGCGGAGGAAGCGGCACAAAAAATCTGTCAACGGAATATAAAGTTGCTACAACTATATTACCTGGTATCACTACTGCCCCACCGATAACATCACGTCGCAATTTAAAATATATAGTTTCGCTCGAAAAGTCTGGACTTTGTGATGAGACATTTCTGCCAACAGGAACGAATGCATCTATAACTCGCATTATATCGTCATTAAAAGTTACGGGAAGATATTTACGACGAGTGCCCGCATTTGTTAAAATCAAGACAGCCACATCAATATCATCAGTTAATTTATAATACCTATTGTTCTGATCAGAAGGAGTTAGCAATGGACCCATGTCACCTTCCAACCAAAGAACATCTGAAAGATTACCCGGAGGCCGCGTGATTTTGCTCTTATTACAAATAACAGGGAATATGCGGGGTAATAAAGTCCTATTGCCCAAGGAGCTTTCTGCACCTTTCTTATAACTATTGAATTTTAACGCCTTAGTATCAAGAACCATTAATTGAGTCGGTTCAGTCCAGCAAGATTCTTCTAACCCTGCTATAGCACTATTCATTCTTATCAAAATAAAACATAAGAAACCGAAAAATATAATTTTACTCATTTGTATAACCATAAGTTATTTTTTACAAATCACCGACGGATTCGCATTGTTCCCAATCACATAACGCACATTCTGCAGACGATAAATCCAGCCGTAGTTGACATGGCCGGGCGCCAGTCCTGCGGAGATATAACGCTCAATATTCTGTGGTGAGGCGCGATTGGCCAGGTTGTAGGAGATAGCAGTGGTTTCGCTGCGCAGCGCGGCGCCGGAGAAGCTGTGACGTAGCTCAAAAGAGACGTCTACCGGTTCGCGGCGCTGCAGTTGCTGCTGTGGCGAGTAATAGCTGATCATACCGCTGTAATTGCCGGTGGCCTGAAACAGGCTGTTTTGCACTTTCCACTGCCCGTGCGACACCACCAGCTGTCCCGCCTCTCTGGAGATCAGAATCGAATCCGCTTCACAATGGGGAATGCGACGTGACAGCTGATAAATCAGGATGGCCGCCAGTACCAGCGCCAGCATCAGTAATCCCCCCTGCAACACCCAGGTTACTCGGCGACGAAATATATGGCTGACCGACATAACGCATCCTTCTGCTCGATAGGGTTTTGACAGATAAACCAGCTGTAACGGTCAGCCAGCTTGGTGCGGTTGATATAGATGTGGCGTTCCTCTTCGGCCAGCTGGATAAAGCGCGCCATGCTGTCACTCACCAGCTGCAGGTTTTGATCGATCTCTTCACGCTCGGTGGCGCTGAAGTCGTCCTGGATATACCACTGGCGGCCCTGCACGTGGCGATAAGGTGCATAGGTCACAGCAACCACGTCGCGAATCTCCAGCACCTTAATGCCGAGTAAGGCCAGCACCAGTAACAACACCGCGCTGATCAACATGCCGATTAACACCAGCCCGGAACGGCTGCGTGGCGCCGCAGCGGGTATTTCCTCCTCCACGGTGGTGGTGATCGGCGGCTGCACCATCACCGGCAGCGGCGTCGTGTGCACATGGGTGGTGACCAGCGGCTGGATACGTGCTTCCGACATGATGCGCGCTTCTTCCACGGCTTCAGCCAGCGGTAAACAGGCTTCCACCCGCACCGACTCATGCAGCCGGTAGCCCTGACGATGAACAGTGACAAAGGTTTCTCCCTCAACCCGCAGCTGCAGAAACTGTTTGCGCAGCATCGACAGCATCTGGCGCAGCGAGTTTTCCGTCACGTGCACCCCCTGGCTACGCCAGCCTTCATCCAGCAGCGTTTCGTGGCTAATGACCTCACCCGGCTTTTGCAGAAACAGCGCCAGGCAGCGTGCGCTGCTCTGGTTGAGCAGCAGCTCGTTATCATGCCGATCGCGCAACAGGCGCCGATCCGGGTCAAAGGTGATATGTTGATTGATCAACCACATAACAGGCACTCAGGGATAGTTCAGATAAAAAGTGGCAATCGCCGATACATTGCCAGGCTCAATGGTGCGTTCGGCAATCGCGCTCGCCGAAGCCTGCAGCCAGGCACTGAACTGCAGCTGGTTATCGCCCTGCTGCAGCGGAAAATGCATCACGCCCCGGTTAATGGGCACCAGCTTTCCGTCCGCATCGCTCAGCCCAATGGCCACGCCTTTGGCACCGGCATCACCGGCCAGCGCCAGCAGATCGGGCTGCTCGGCATCGGCAATACCGTTGAACACCAGCTCAACGTCTTTTCCCAGTTCGGTATCACAGCCGCTCAGACGCATTACCAGCGGACGCGCCGGCGTGCGCGGATTCTGATACAGCGATTTCGCAACGATGTCGCCAAAGTTGAGTTCCAGCTGCTGCTGATCCGGTTCCAGAGAACAGGGTTCCGCCACCAGCGTGCCGTGCAGCTGCATCTCTATCGCCTGTGCCGGTGGCACCAGCAGCCATCCCAGTACCAGCATTACGCCCGCTCTCATCGCCTCTCCTTACTGATATTCCAGCAGCAGCGCCGCGCTGGCGGTGAACTCCCCACCCTCCAGCGTCACGCCCGGCTGCTGTACCGGCACCGCACCGAGATCGAGCGTACCGGGGAAAACAATCGGCAACGTGCTGTTGACCGCCAGCGGCTTGCTGGCCAGATAAAAGCGAATACCCAGCGCACTCACGCTGCTGAGCAGTGCGCTGCTGTCGAAACCGGAAGCGGTTCCGGTCAGACGCACCTGCAATGCCGCGCCCGGATCCTCGGTGCACTTGACCGGTATCGCCTTACGCTGCAGATAGTCGACGCCATCGATCTTTTTCACACTCAGCGCATCGCCAAACTCAATCATCAGGCTCTGGTTGTCATTCAGCGTGCAGGGCGGATTCTCAATCAGCGTACCGTGCAGGCGCATCTCCACCGCATGCAGCGACCAGCAGATGCACAGTAGCAGGCTACCGGTTAGCAGCCTGCTGTAATAATTCATCAACAGAACAAGTCGATGCTTAGTCATAGTTCACCTGTAACTGACCGCTGGCTGACCAGGCTCCCGGCTGCAGCGGCAGCGCGGTGCGTTCCTCTACCGTCAGCCAGCTCAGCACATTGCTGCCGGCGCTGAGCGGCACGCGCAGATTGCGGAAGGTGGGCGGCAGCGGCTGATGGTTCTCATCAAACAATTGCAGGCCCACGCCGTCAGAGCCCTGGACGCGAATCAGCTGCGGATCGGCCAGACTTTGCGGGGCAAAGAAGTCGATGCTGATGGACGGCACATGTTGCAGCCATAGCGGATCGGCGACATTACGGATACTGTACGGACAGTCCTGCAAATGCAGCGTTAATGCCTGCTTCATCACCTGCTCACCGACCTGTTGCAGCGCGGCGGTCGGCGTGGTATCGAGGCCAGCCGCCTGATCATTGTTACCGACGTCAAGCCAGCATGGACTCTCCTGCAGCGCGCCATACACATGCACCACACCGTTGGTTGCCGCCTGCAGAGTCACGCTCAGCAGCGTCAGCGCCAGCAACAGCAGACGCATCGCTTACTGCTCCACCTTGTTACTGACGACGCTGCAGCTGTCGCCGGCACATTTCAGCGCCAGCGTTGGACGGCCGCCGTAGTCGTTGATGTAAGTTAACAGCGGCGTGCTGCCCAGTTCTGCTGCGTTCACGCCCAGATCGATACTGCTTTTTGGCGCGACCATTACCGGTTCAAAGCTCTTCTTCAGCGACTGGCCTTTCGCCGGCTGCGCATCCACCAGCGTAATGAAGTAAGGCGTGGGATTATTAAGCTGGTAGCGTGCACCTTTGCGCGTCAGCGTCAGTTTTTCCTGCCATGGCGTCACCACCGACGGATTGCTCACGACGATCGCTTCCGGGCGATAGAACAGCTTGATACGCGTCTGCAACGCGATTTGCAGCACGTTGCTCTTCTCGCTGCGCGGCGGGATTTCACGCATGCTGAAATAGAACACCGACTCACGATCCTGCGGCAGAGACTTGATGGCGGGCAGCGCCTGCACTTTCACCACGCTGCGTTCGCCCGGTTCGACGCGCTGCACCGGCGGCAGCAGCACCAGCGGTGACGTAATTTTTTTACCGCTGCTGTCTTCAATCCAGCCCTGCGCCAGATAAGGCAGCTGCTTGTTTTCATTGCTGATATTCAGTGAGACGTTTTTTTCGTTACCGTTAAAAATGACCCGGGTGCGATCAAGCGCAATCGCCGCGTGAGCCTGCAGCGATAGCGTCAGCGTGGAGAGCAGCAAGGCGCCGCTCAGCGTTTTTACCAGCATGATTAACTCTTTCCTTACGTTGAAGAAGCAGGCGCGGCGCGGCGCGTGCAAAGTAATAACAAGTTCTGTCCTTCGTCGAGCAACTGCTGCGGCAGAGGATCGGGCAATGCCAGCTGACACTGGGTTTCGCCGTTCCAGCGCACATCCATGCTGGCACCGGCCTCAATGCCACTCAGCCATACCAGGCCGTCATCATCCAGAATGCCCACTTCGCGTCCGTTACTCTGGACGCTGGCACCAAAGGGCGGCCAGCTGCCATCTTCCAGCCGGATGGCAGCCATGGCTTTAATGCCTTTAATCACACCAAAACGCCGGTAACCGATGGCGCCTTCGGTCAGGGTGATCTGGGTTACCGGGCGCGACGCTTCCACGTTGTCAGCCAGTCCGGTGACATCGATACTGGCGGTGTTGCGGTAATAGCTGTTCACATCCGAAATCACCGCTTTGCCAAAGAAATTGGTATACGTGTTACTGCCACCACCGTTGACCGGTACGCCGGAGACGCCATCGGTATCGACCATCAGACGCGTGCTGCCGGGCATGCCCAGCCGGTGCAGCGCCGCGCCCTGCGGCGTGAGCGTTAAACCGCCCTGCAGTGACAGGCTGGCGCTGCGGTACTGTCCCTGCTGCGCGCTGGCGCTGGCCGTCATGCTGGTCAGACTGCCCTGATGACTGTAAAACCCGCTGAACGACTGACGGCGATCGCTATTAAGGCCGGCGCTCAGGCTGTAGCTGTTGTTACTGTCCAGCCGGTCATAAAAACTGGCCGAGTGGGTGGTTTGCTTACCGCTGGTTTGCTGGCTGTAGCTCAGGCTACTGTCACCGCCAATCGGCATACTGAAGTTGAGGTAAACGCTGTCATCGTTTTTGCCGTTATATTGCGTCCGGTTGAGCGACAGACTTAAACTCAGATTCTTAAACCGGCCGACATCAAAGTAGCGCGAAGTGGAAAAGCTCCAGCGATCCAGCGGGGCACGATCCCAATAGGTCTGATGGCTGTAGCTGAGGTAACTACTCAGGTTCAGGCTGCGAAAGTGCTTGTTGAGCGTAATGGTGTAGAGCTCTTTGCTGTTAGAAACCTGCTGGTTGCGATAACGCGCGTCGAGATACTGCGGCAGACTCATAAAGTTGCGCTGCGAAAAGCGGTAGCCGGCAAACGTCACCTGACCATCAAGTTCCTCGAAGCGTTTGGAATAGCTCAGGCGATAAGAGCCGCCGCTTTTGTTGCCCTGCTGCGGTAAGCCAGCCTGTGACTGGGTGGCATCAAATGAAATGGCGCCCAGCAACAGCAGATCGCGCCCCAGACCCATCGATAACGCTTTGTAATTGCCTGCGGCCAGCCCGCCGCCGTACATCGACCAGCCGTTACTGATTCCCCAGGAGAATTCGCCGGTGGCAAACGTAGGGCCCTGCGTTTTGTGCTCTTCGCTGCCTGGTTTGCCGCTGGCGAATTTGTAACGCACGCGGCCCGGACGGGTCAGATACGGGATAGTGGCGGTATCGACGCTAAAGGTCTGCACGCTGCCGTCCTGCTCCTCGACGCGCACGTCAAGCTGGCCGGAGACGGCATCATTGAGATCCTGAATACGAAATGGACCAGCAGCCACCTGCGATTCATAAATCACCCGTCCCTGCTGGCTAATGGTGACTTTGGCGTTGGTTTTGGCGATACCGGTCACTTCCGGTGCATAACCACGCAGGTTGGGCGGCAGCATGTTGTCATCGCTGGTGATCGCCGCGCCAAGATAGCGAAAGCTGTCAAACATGCCGGAATCGAGATAGTTCTCGCCCAACGTGGCTTTTGCCTGGAGAGAAGGCAGCGGCCGATAGGCGTAAAAGCGTGTCCAGGTGAATTCCTGACGATGGCTGCCCGTGCCACGATTTTGCTGCATCTGCCAGTCCGCACGCAGGCGCCAGGCACCGGCGTTAACGCCACCGGTGCCGTTGCCGCTCACACTCTGGCTTTTAGCGCCGTATTGCGCACGCGTAGTGGAGGCAAACAGGTTGTAATCCATTAACAGGCCAGGGACGCCGTTATCCCAGCGCGACGGCGGTTCCCAGTTGGCGGCGCTGTACTCCAGCCATGCCTGTGGAATGGTGATGTTGAGGCGAGATTCACCCAGATTGCCGCGCACCTGCATGCCGGAGATGGAATCCACCGCCAGACACTGGCCATCCTGCAGCCACGACGCGTTTTTCAGCACTTCCGGTTTCAGCGCCAGTTTATCCACCATTTCGGGTGTCAGGCAGGGCAGACTTTCATTTGGCGCGTTTTCGGGCGCGTAGTAGCGCACCAGCATTTCCGGAATCTGTGTCTGGTTGACGCGCAGCTCCATCATGTATTCGCCCGGCATGATGTAGCCAGCCTGAGCAAACTGCGACAGATCGATGTTTTGCCGATCGTTGAGATCAAGAATATCGGTGTTGAATGAGACCGCACCGGCAGCGAAGAGCGGAGCACTGTAGCCGAGGGCTAACATTAACGCCACGCTGAGCGGCGTCAGCCTGATACGCTGCCTGCGCACGCATGAGACTGGCGCAGTTAATGAAGCCTTTTTCATGGCAAGCGGTGTCCGTAAACCGTGAAAGATCAGTTGTAATTAATGTGAAAACGAATCGCGGCGGCGTAACTCCCGCTGTGCAGTTGCTGCTGGTTGCTGACCAGCGTGAGCCGATAACGCAGGTCGTGCTGCTGCGTCAGATGCTGATCGATCGGCTGCGCCTCACCGGGAGCAATGGTGTTGCTCTGCGTATCCGTAATCATCAGCTCTACCCCTTTGGCATCGCCATACACAGCAAAACGCTGCTGACCCGGCGGGCCATCGTGGTCAAAGGTGATAGAAAAGGTGCGTGCCACGCCTCCCGACGCGCTGTACTCCACCGGACAATTGACCAGCTGGATAGAGAAGGGAAAACCCGGCCCTTTACCGTCACGCTGCAGGCGCGCCAGCGGCAGCACCCCCATCGCGATGGTTTGTTCAGCATCATCGACCTTAATGGCGCAGGCACCCTGATGAATGGCGCCGCGTAACGCAACGCGGCCGCGGTCGATCAACTGTTCGGCGCGGCAGTCATTGATGAAAAGCACCGATGCCGAAACTATCGCCGCAGGCATAAAACGACTCATCGCCGCAGTTCCTTAAGCGAAAAGATAGAGTGGCGGGCAAGGAAGCCCGCCACTCTCTGACCATTACTGATAGTTCAGTGCGAAGTCAGCCACGCTCTGGAATTCGCCCGGGACGATAGTCTCAGAAGCGCCGCCACCCTGCAGGAAGGCTGCGAAGGAGAGCTGGTTGTTGCCGTCCATCAGTTTTTGCGCTGGTGTTGCGGTACCCAGTTCAATTTCGGTATCGCCGAAGTTGATGCCGATCGCCGCGCCTGATGCAGTACCGGTGATAGCCAGTTTGCCCGGGATAACCTGAGAGCCAGTACCGGCAAAGGTCACGGTCACTTCTTTTTTGGTTGCGGTGTCGCAGTTTTCCAGTTTGATCTGGAATGGACGCGGTGTAGAACGGCCACCGTCTTTCAGCGCCAGGTTGGAAATCTGACCCAGCTCAACCGTCTGATCGACTGAACCTGGTTCGATGGAGCATGGCGCATCAACAATCGCACCTTTAAACGTCACAGTACCGTTACCTTCACCTGCTGCCATCGCAGAACCCGCCACCAGAGACATAGACAGACCTAAAGCCACAACGATTTTGTTCATGTTCATTTGCTGATTTCCATTTAGGTGAATAAAACAAGGAGCGCGTTCTGCGTCGGTCTTATTCAATTTGCTGTGTATAGAAAAATTTAATTACTTATATTTTTCCTGATGGCCGTCCACATCATTTTTGTGGTTGTCGTCCTCAAGTGGTGCCAACGATAGAGATCAATTTTGCCCTGCGCAACGGTATTTTCGTTATATATGATCAAAAACAACACTCACAAATCCATTATGTTTTAACGGTTATTAAAGCCATTAAAATCAATGGATTGACACAATTCACAGCTTTGCATCAGTGTTTTAATGATTTTAATCAAGGTAAAAACCCTGCCCGTTCACAAGCTGGCGATAATTACCGCAGGTCAATTCACGCAGTAGCTATTTTTTCGCCAGATTAAAATGTTATTTATCTCTGCATTCACAACCTTGATATTTTTATCGCCTGAAAACATCGGTAAATAACAATAAACGCGGTTGTCAAAGGCCTGGCACCCTGCTGTGCGTTTACGCCTATCATGCCGGGAGCACCCTCGCTATAATTCGAAGAACATTTCCTGAATGAGTAGAAGCTTATGATCCGCAGTATGACCGCATACGCCCGCCGTGAAGCCAAAGGCAGCTGGGGCAGCGCCGCCTGGGAACTGCGTTCCGTCAACCAGCGTTACCTCGAAACCTATATCCGCCTGCCGGAGCAGTTTCGCAGCCTGGAGCCGGTGATTCGCGAACGCATCCGCAACCGCCTGACACGCGGCAAAATCGAGTGCAACCTGCGCTTCGACGCCGATGCCAGCGCTCAGGGTGAGCTGCAGCTGAATGAGTCGCTGGCTAAACAGCTGGTTCAGGCGGCGAACTGGGTGAAGATGCAGAGTGATGAAGGCGCAATTAACCCGCTGGATATTCTGCGCTGGCCGGGCGTGATGACCGCGCAGGAGCAGGATCTGGACGCCATCAACGCGGAACTGCTGGCGGCGCTGGATGGCGCGCTGGACGATTTCATCATTGCGCGTGAAAGTGAAGGCAACGCGCTGAAAGCGCTCATCGAACAGCGGCTGCAGGGCGTGACCGAGCAGGTCAGCAAAGTGCGCGCGCAGATGCCAGAAGTGCTGAAATGGCAGCGCGAGCGTCTGGTGAGCAAGCTGGAAGAAGCTGAGGTACAGCTGGAGAACAATCGCCTTGAGCAGGAACTGGTGATGATGGCCCAGCGTATTGATGTAGCCGAAGAGCTGGATCGCCTCGATGCGCACGTGAAAGAGACTTACAACATTCTGAAGAAGAAAGAAGCCGTCGGCCGTCGCCTCGACTTTATGATGCAGGAGTTCAACCGCGAGTCGAACACGCTGGCGTCGAAATCGATCAATGCGGACATCACCGCCTCGGCAATTGAGCTCAAGGTGCTGATCGAACAGATGCGCGAGCAGATTCAGAACATCGAATAACGCTTGTCTCTATAAAGCCCTGCTCAGGGCTTTATCTTTCCTTGCTAATAGCAGCCATTACGCCGGTTTGTATAGCGCCTGGTGGCTGGATCGCATGGTTTTACAGCCTGCCGCAGGTATGCGGTGAGATTTTGCTGCACACCGTAGCCATAGGGTAAGCCTGGTTGAGCTATAGCGCTTCCACATAGACACAATAGTGTCTGATCATGGCTTTTTTAGGGCAAAAAGGACATTACTGTGTCTGAAACTGGCTTGCAGAAGCTGCCAGCCGATGCAGTAGACCAATATTTAATTTACGCAATGTAAGGATTATTGCCTGAATGATGAACAACTGTGTCTGTTACTGACCGAAAATGACATATAAATCTGGCCAGCCAGTCCACCAACCTATTGTTTTTACGCCTTTTAAACCCAATCCGATTTCACTCCCCTGCCGTTTAGTGCACGATCCATCAATCATCTGAATCCTGAAGATTGCAGAGTTTACATATCTTATACGGCACTATTTGCTAAAGTGCCGGTCGTAATAACTACAGTTGTACCGCACCGGGAACCATGGACCGACTTCTTCGCGCGTTACATTCACTCCTGACATGAAGGCGCTATGAAGAAAACCGGGCAGTTCTGTTCCAAACTTTTGCATCCCCGCTACTGGTTTACCTGGTTCGGGCTGGCAGTGCTCTGGCTGCTGGTGCAGCTCCCCTATCCTTTATTAATCCGGCTGGGTGCGACGGCGGGCCGGTTATCACGCCACTTCCTGAAGCGGCGCGAACGCATTACGCGGCGTAACATCGAACTCTGCTTCCCGCACATTAATGAAGACGAGAAAGAGATGATGATTGCCGGCAATTTTGAGTCGCTGGGCATGGCACTGGCGGAAACCGGCATCGCCTGGTTCTGGTCCGATGCGCGCGTGCGACAGCTGTTTCAGGTGCACGGCATCGCCAATCTTCAGCTGGCGCAGAGCCAGCAGCGCGGCGTGATGGTCATTGGCGTGCACTTTATGTCGCTGGAGCTGGGTGGCCGTATCACCGGACTGTGCCAGCCGATGATGGCCATGTATCGCCCGCACAATAATCAGGCGATGGAGTGGGCGCAAACCAAAGGGCGCATGCGATCCAATAAAGCAATGATTGATCGACGCGATCTGCGCGGCATGGTTCAGGCGCTGAAACAGGGCGAAGCCGTCTGGTTCGCGCCGGATCAGGACTACGGCCCGAAAGGCAGCGTGTTTGCTCCACTGTTCGCGGTCGAGAAAGCGGCCACCACCAATGGCACCTTTGTGCTGTCGCGGCTGGCGAAACCGGCGATGCTGACCATCGTGCTGATTCGTAATGCGCGCAAAGACGGCTATCAGCTGATCATTCAGCCGCAGCTGGAAAACTACCCGCATGATGATGAAGCGGCCGCCGCGGCGTACATGAATCGGGTGATTGAGAAAGAAATTCTGCGCGCGCCTGAGCAATATCTGTGGCTGCATCGCCGCTTTAAAACCCGTCCGCCAGGCGAAGCTTCACTTTACGTCTAACCGGCGCTCGTGAATGATAGTCCGCACCAAGACGTAACCTGCGGACTATTAAAATGGAACACCCTGAGACAGCAGGCTGGCTGCGACCGCTGCACGCCGACCGGCTTACGCCCTACCTGGAAGTTGATGCTGCGCGCCTGCAGCGTAACCTGCAACTGATGCAACAGAAAGCCGATGCCGCCGGCGTCGCGCTGCGTCCCCACATCAAAACTCATAAAAGCGTCTGGATCGCTGAACAGCAGCAACAGCTGGGTGCGCGCGGCATTACCGTGTCGAAACCGAGCGAAGGCGTGGCTTTTGTGCACGGCGGGGTACGCGATGTGCTGCTGGCCTATCCCGTGGTGCACGCCGCCGCGCTGACCGAACTGCTGCAGCTGGCGGCACAGCATCAGGCGCGCATTACCTGCATCGCAGATTGCGCGGCGGGCGTAAGCGCCATCGCCGCCGCCCATCAGCAGCAGCCGGACTGCGCGCTGGCGATCGCCATTAAAGTGGATGTGGGTCTGCATCGCGTTGGCGTCGATCCGCATAGCGATAGCGCGCTGACGCTGGCGCAGCAGATTGTCGCCAGCGGATTGCCCTTCGCCGGGCTGATCTCGCATGCGGGTCATGCGTACGCTGCGGGTCATGCCACGGCGATAGCTGAGGTGGCGCAGCAGGAGATCGCGCTGATGCGTGACCTGCAACGGCGGCTGCTGGATGCCGGCTTTGTTCCTTGTCCCATCTCGGTTGGCTCCACGCCCACGGCGCTGGCGGCACCGGTAGCCGCTGGCAGCGATGAAATTCGTCCCGGCAATTATGCCCTGCTGGATCTCACTGCCTGGCGTCTGGGCTTGTGTGAGGCGGATGCGCTGGCGTTAACGGTCGTGACGCGCGTGGTGGCCGTTAATCCTTATTACGCCATCATTGATGCCGGCTCCAAAATGCTGAGCTCGGACAAAGGCCCGCACGGCACCAATGCCAGCGGTTTCGGCATCGCGGTGGACGAGCATGGCCATCAGTATGAAGTGCAGAAGTTGTCGGAAGAGCACGGCTTTTTAACCTATGGCGAACATGCGCCTGCGGTTGGCGCCCTGTTGCGCATCTTCCCTAACCACAGCTGCGCGGTGGTGGCGCAATCCGATCGCTTCGTGCTGCGTCAGCCCGACGGCAGCGCCGGACTGCATGACATTCAGGGCCGCGGTCGTTTTATCTGACAGAAAACGCTGTTGCAGCACACTTCCGTCACCGGGCCATTTGCAGTCCGGTGACCTTCAGTTAAGGTGACAGGCGATGTTTCAGGTTTAATTTGTCGTTTACCTGCCCCGCGGAGGCTCCATGCTGCCATCTCAGACAGTGACGCTCACCATTCCCCGTAACTGGTTAGATCTGTACGAAACCATCTGGAAACCCGAATGTTTTGCGAAGTGGGCCAGCGGCCTGAGCAGCAGAACGCTGACGCAGGAAGGCCAGTACTGGAAAGCGAAAGGCCCGGAAGGCACAGTGAAGATTCGTTTCACTCCCTATAACCCGTTTGGCGTGATGGATCACTGGATCGACACCGGCAGCGGTAAAGAGATTTATATGCCGATGCGGGTCATTGCCAACGAGCAGGGTGCCGAAGTCGTCATGGTGGTTTATCGCCAGCCGCTGATGTCTGACGAGAAGTTCGCCGGGGATGTTGCCTGGGTAAAACGCGATCTTGAGCGCCTCCTTCATCTGTTAACCCATTAGAATCAATGCATTATCCCACCAGCCACCCTTTATCCTCCGCTGGACGTAATCGTTAAAAAGCAGCATTTTTTTCGCGCAGCGGTGTTTAACTGTTTCACCGCGCGCAAAGCGCATTTTCGCACCATTCACCAGTCTGGCTAAAGCGTCGTAACCGGGAAAATTCCTGGTCGTGCCGGACTGGCGAGAGCTGAGTGCTTCTGATTTATCTCTGTTTTTTCCTGTGCGCTGACTTGTTCAACTTTGCAGCGCCATTAAAGGTGGAAAAAAACTAATAAATTGTAAAGATCAGAATTTATATATTCACATCCATATTCTGAAACCATTTATTCCTGCAGTCGATTTATAGGAGTTTTCTTATGGTGTTAATTTAAATAAAACACGGTATAACTCCTTCACACACAGCAGTACTTAATAATAAAAACAGCAGGGACATAACATGGATCGCTCAACCTATCCTTTGTTATCTGAAAAAGAATTTGTTGAGATTGCCAGACGGATACTGGCCGGGAAATATAATAATGCAAAAGGATTTTATAACGATCTCGCGGATTTCCTCCTGACCGGAGGAGATACCGCGCAGACGCCACAACAATTACGCGCCAGGGGCATCATTTTATTATCAGAGCATCACTTAATTAACAGCATCGCGACGTGGCCGGTACTGAAAGGTATCTCAGGACTGCGACAGGAAGCGCTGCATTGATGTGATCTGTACTCTGGGCCGCCGCCCGGGTGAACCCTTAATTGCACTGGTACATGTACCATAATGAGCAGAGTATGGCGATACGCGAAAGAAATCTGGCCAGCGCCAAATGGTCAGTGTTGTCATCCATAAAAATCGTTGGCATTGGGGTATTACAGCTTTCACTGCTGGCGCAAATCCTGCAGGCAAATGAGCTCAATTTGCTCGCGATTGCCGTAGTGATATTATTAGTGATTGATACACTAGCCGATCGCGGCTTCGGTAACGCACTTATTCGCTATCAAAGTTTAAATAACAGCGAACTCTCGACGCTTTACTGGGGTAATGTATTAAGCGGTTTATTTATTTTTGCCGTGCTGTTTATCGGCAGTGATATTTACAGCCGAGTAATGGGACAGTCGGAACTGGCAATTATGCTGGAGATGATTTCCGTCATCTTTATTATTATTCCGCAGGGGCAGCACTATCGCGCCATCCTGCAACGGGAAAAACAATTTACGCGCATTGCCTTTACGGAAACGTCTTCCGTGCTGGCAGGGCTGGCGGTCACGCTGTTTACCGTGTGGCTGACGCCGTCAGTGCTGTGCGCCATCTGGGGTTACCTGGCGATGGTTTCCATCAGAATGCTGATCTACTGCTACTACGGACGTCCCTGGTTCCAGCCGGAGTACCGTTTTAGCCTGAAAGCTTTCGCCGCAGTGCGAGCAAGAAACGGATAATAACAACAAGTCTGTATGGTGGGCTCTGGGCATCTGCAAGATGCGTTCGCGTGCTGGTTACCAGCACGCTTTTTTCTTTTTATGCTTCCAGTAACTCTTCCAGCGAATGATAAGCCAGCTCGCTCAGCTTGCCATTGCGGTGCAGGCGCAGCCATCCCACCAGCATGCGCAGCTCGTCAATCACCATAAACAGATCGGCCATATCGTTTTTGCTTTTCACCTGCAGGCGGGTAAGCGCATTTAGCTTGTGTGCATTCACCGTTTTATGGCTGATACCGAGCCGGTTACCAATCTGCTCCGTGTTGTAGCCCCACGCCATCATCAGCAGCACCCGTAGCTGCCGGTCCGGTAGCAGAATGTCAGCCCCCTCCTGCAACTGCGGTATCCCGCCGGCGATACAGGCCAGCAGGCAACGACGCAGCGCGGTGTGTGAGGACTTTAAATCGAGGACGCTGAGTCCGGGCAGATAACGACTGAGAGCGTGCATCATCGGCAACAGACGTCGGGTCAGCACCAGCATCTGCATGGCCGGAAACTGCTGCTGCAGCGCATACAGCACTTTGAAGGTGCCAGCCAGCGGCATATTCTCGTGAAAAATAAACACCAGTAACCGCGGCCGCACTCTTTCACACTGCGAGATGACGGTACTGAGCGACCAGAGTTCATGCACCCGGCAGCCCACCGGTAACGCTGATAGCAGGCTTTCCAGCCCGAGTGCCGCCAGCTTATCGGAGGAGTAATAGAGGATGTCTTCGCTGTGTTTTTTCATGCCTGTCCAGAGTTGCTGCACGTCGCGCCCGTAAATGATGAGCCTGAATGAGCAGGCATTAATCAGGTGCGACACATCATCGGCGAAACTTAAATCAGGGTCGATCCGCCGTCTCGCATCATTTTTATTGATGCGAAAACACCGGCTGACAACCGCAGTTCCTCTGTAACAAGCCCATCAGCAGGCTCGCCATCAGCATGGCTAATCCGAAAACATTTTTTTAGAAAATCTCAGTGGTCTACACTCTGGGAAATCTTTAGCCTTGCCGCCAGTTTACTGGAGTGCTCTATGTTATTAACCGTCCTGTACATCATTGGTATTACCGCCGAAGCAATGACCGGTGCGCTGGCGGCAGGCCGACGCAAAATGGACCTGTTTGGCGTCATTATTATTGCGTCGGTCACGGCGATTGGCGGCGGCTCGGTGCGCGATATTCTGCTGGGCCACTATCCGCTCGGCTGGGTGAAACACCCGGAATACATCATGATCGTCGCGGCGGCGGCCGTGGTCACAACCTTTGTCGCGCCGCTGATGAATCATCTGCGTAAAGTGTTTCTGGTGCTGGATGCGCTGGGTCTGGTGGTGTTCTCGATTATCGGCGCACAGGTTGCGCTGGATTCCGGCCATGCGGCGATCATCGCCGCCATCGCCGCAGTCATAACTGGCGTTTTTGGCGGCGTGCTGCGCGATATGTTCTGCAACCGCATTCCGCTGGTGTTCCAGAAAGAGCTGTACGCCGGCATCGCTTTTGCCTCCGGCTGGATGTATATCCTGCTGCTGAAAACACCGCTGGCGCATGAAGTGGTGGTGATCATCACGCTACTGTTCGGCTTCTTCGCCCGCCTGCTGGCGCTGCGCTTCCGCCTCGGTCTGCCGATTTTCAACTACCCCCACCCCGAGCACTGACGGCTGCGCCGGGATATTCTGCTGCTGCAGAAAGTGAATCAGCGACTGCAGGCGCGCATCCTGCAGCATCGTCACCAGCCGCTGTGCCAGTACGCTGCCGATACCCGGCAGCTGCTGCCAGCTGTCGGCTGAACGCGCCAGCAACTGCGACCACTGCGTATCGGGCAACGCCTGTAGCGCCGTGCGCGGCAGCGGTAAGCCCAGCGCGCTGATCCAGCGGCGCAGCGGCTGCTGGCGCGTCAGGTTAAAACGATGCCAGATCTGCCGGGCGCGTACGGTGGAGATGCCCTGTGCCTGCGCAATCTGCTCTGGCGTGAGCGTCAGCCAGGAGAACAGGTGGCTGACGCTGCCGCCGTCCAGCAGGCGCTGCCAGCTACTGCGCTGCATGCCAGCAATATCCAGTACCGACTTATGACTTAGCCAGCTGAGACGCGACAGAAACTGCGCGCGACACCCTGCGCTGAAGTGCAGGCAGCTCAGCGGATTGAATGCGTCGTCCTGCGGCGGCGACGGATAGTCGCGCTGCGCCACGCGCCAAATCACTCGTTCCAGCCGCGGAATACCCAGCCCGGCCAGCGACAGCGTGACCTGATCGCCGGCGATCACATCCCACTGCTTCCAGCGACGCAGCGAGCCCAGATTGACCCGCCGGACGGTTTTATCCTCCAGCTGCACCGGCTGCAGGTTCAGCACCACGGCAATTTTTCCGGTGCGTCCGACGTTGAAATCCACCGACAGCACCTCGCTGCTGACTTCGGCAGGCTGATATTTCCACGCGGCCGACCAGCTGCCCTGTCCGGGCTGCCAGTCGCGCCCGACGCGCTGCGGTGACTGGTGAATCACCACACCATCGGTGACAAAAGGCAGCGGCTGGCGATACCAGCGCTCACGCCAGGCCGCGACCTCCTCTTCATTACTGACCTGGCGGCTCCACTGCTGCGTCAGGGCAAAGCCCCACTGCGTAAGCTGTGCCAGCCGCGCCTGCATCATCGGCGGCCCATCCGGCCATGCCCAGATAAACACGCCAATGCGCGACAGCAGCGGACTGGCTTCGCGCCGCATCATGGCGCCCGCCACCTGGGCGCGCGCATTCTGACCGCCATCGCGCACCTGCTGGTGATCGGTCATCGTCAGGAACAGCTCACCCTGCAATACCACTTCCGCACGGTCGGTCGTGATATGCTGCGGGATCGCCGCAATGTGCGGCGCTTTCGCCAGCCACTGTTCACCGCGCAGTCCGTCGCCCCGGCTGATCAGGCCAGCCAGTTCGCCGTGGCGATACATCAGCGTCACCGCCACGCCATCGACTTTTGGCTGCACCCACAGCGCCGGTTTATCCTGCATCCAGTAGGCCACCGCCAGCTTGTCACGCAGCTTGCGTACGCCGGTATGCGCCACCGGGTGCAGCGTGCTGCCGTCGGTGCTGAGCTGTGCTGCATAGCCGGGCAACGCCGGCGTGAAGCAGCGCTGCCACTGCTGTAAGCGCTGCTGCAGGCTGTCGTAATCGGCATCGCTTACCGGGCTTTGCCCCTGACGGTAGTAGGCATCATCCCAGTGGCGCAGCTGGTTGTGCAGCACGCCCATCTCCTGTTCAGCGCGCACCGGTGACCAGTTGGGACAAACCGCCATCCCATTCGCACATCCCGCCAGCAACATCGCACCCAGCCATCTCCATCCTTTCATCGTCGCCTCCTTTTTTGCTGATTGCAGCGTGCCGCGGTGAGTGACACCAGCGTTAAAAAGCCGATTGTGGAGCGAGGCTGACGGATTTTTGTGCGAATTGCAGAAAGTTGCGCTGCCGCTGGAGGGCGCGCACAGAAAAAGAATTGCCGCGTGCGGGCGGCAAACGCTGCGTGCTGCGCTTAAGCCGTGTATACTGTGCAGGAAATCGACTCCGCTCTTTACTCAATTCAAGATAACCATGGCTCAAGGCACGCTCTATATTGTTTCCGCCCCCAGCGGCGCAGGTAAATCCAGCCTGATTCAGGCGCTGTTAAAGACACAACCGCTGTACGATACGCAGGTGTCTGTTTCTCATACCACCCGCGGCGTGCGCCCCGGCGAAGCGCATGGTGAACACTACTTTTTCGTCTCAAAGCCTGAATTCGAACGCATGATCGCCGAGGATGCTTTCCTTGAGCATGCGGAAGTGTTTGGCAATTATTACGGCACCTCACGCGCGGCGATTGAGCAGGTGCTGGCGACCGGCGTTGACGTGTTTCTCGACATTGACTGGCAGGGCGCACAGCAGATTCGCCAGAGAATGCCGGCCGCCCGCAGCATCTTTGTTCTGCCGCCGTCCACCGAAGAGCTGGATCGCCGCCTGCGCGGCCGCGGTCAGGACAGCGAAGAGGTGATCGCCCGCCGCATGGCGCAGGCAGTGGCAGAAATGAGCCACTATGCCGAATACGATTATTTGATTGTTAATGATGATTTCGATCTGGCGCTGTCGGATCTGAAAACCATTATTCGCGCAGAACGTCTGCGTATGGGTCGCCAGAAAGCGCGACATGATGCTTTAATCAGCAAACTATTGGCAGTCTGAAGTCACTTTCAGTATTATGCCCAGTCATTTCTTCATCATCTGTGGAGTAGCACACCTATGGCACGCGTAACCGTTCAGGACGCAGTAGAGAAAGTTGGTAACCGTTTTGACCTGGTGTTGGTCGCTGCACGTCGTGCACGTCAGATGCAGGTAGGCGGCAAAGATCCGCTGGTTCCGGAAGAGAACGATAAAGCCACCGTTATCGCCCTGCGCGAAATCGAAGAAGGCCTGATCACCAACCAGATTCTGGATGTCCGTGATCGTCAGGAACAGCAAGAGCAGGAAGCCGCTGAGTTACAAGCCGTTACCGCTATCGCTGAAGGTCGTCGTTAACAGCACTCTGCAGGTCAACCTTGTATCTGTTTGAAAGCCTCAATCAGCTGATTGAAAAATACTTGCCTGAGGAGCAAATCAAGCGCCTCAAGCAAGCTTACCTTGTCGCACGTGATGCCCACGAGGGCCAGACACGCTCCAGCGGCGAACCCTATATCACCCATCCCGTTGCGGTTGCCTGCATTCTGGCCGAGATGAAGCTCGACCACGAAACGCTGATGGCGGCGCTGCTGCATGATGTGATTGAGGATACGCCCGCCACCTATCAGGACATGGAACAGCTGTTCGGAAAAAGCGTGGCCGAGCTGGTAGAAGGCGTTTCCAAGCTCGATAAGCTGAAATTCCGCGACAAGAAAGAAGCGCAGGCTGAAAACTTCCGCAAAATGATCATGGCGATGGTGCAGGACATTCGCGTCATCCTGATCAAACTGGCTGACCGCACGCACAACATGCGCACGCTGGGTGCGCTGCGTCCGGATAAAAAACGGCGCATCGCGCTGGAAACGCTGGAGATTTACAGTCCTCTGGCGCACCGCCTCGGTATTCATCACCTGAAAACGGAACTGGAAGAGCTCGGCTTTGAAGCGCTCTATCCAAACCGTTTCCGCGTGATTAAAGAGGTGGTGAAAGCGGCGCGCGGTAACCGTAAAGAGATGATTCAGAAGATCCTGTCGGAAATCGACGGGCGTCTGCAGGAAGCCGGCATTCCGTGCCGCGTCAGCGGACGTGAAAAGCATCTCTATTCGATCTACCGCAAAATGCACCTGAAAGAGCAGCGATTTCACTCGATCATGGATATTTATGCCTTTCGCGTCATCGTGAAAGACCTTGATACCTGCTATCGCGTGCTCGGTCAGATGCACAGCCTGTACAAACCGCGTCCCGGACGCGTGAAAGATTACATCGCCATTCCCAAAGCCAACGGCTATCAGTCACTGCACACTTCGATGATCGGCCCGCACGGCGTGCCGGTTGAGGTGCAAATCCGTACCGAAGATATGGATCAGATGGCGGAGATGGGGGTGGCGGCCCACTGGGCTTATAAAGAAGCCGGCGAAAGCGGTACCACCGCGCAAATTCGCGCCCAGCGCTGGCTGCAAAGCCTGCTGGAGCTGCAGCAGAGCGCTGGCAGCTCGTTTGAATTTATCGAGAGCGTAAAATCCGATCTGTTCCCGGATGAGATCTACGTGTTTACGCCGGAAGGCCGCATCGTCGAACTGCCCGCTGGCGCCACGCCGGTGGATTTCGCCTATGCGGTGCACACCGATATCGGTCACGCCTGCGTAGGTGCGCGCGTCGATCGCCAGCCGTATCCGCTGTCGCAGGCGCTGACCAGCGGCCAGACGATTGAAATCATTACCGCACCTGGCGCCCGACCAAATGCCGCGTGGCTCAACTTTGTGGTGAGCTCAAAAGCGCGAGCCAAAATTCGCCAGCTGCTGAAAAACCTCAAGCGCGAAGATTCCGTTAACCTCGGCCGTCGTCTGCTGAGCCACGCGCTCGGCGGCAGCAAAAAGCTGGCCGAAATTCCTGCAGAGAATATTCAGCAGGAGCTGGAGCGTATGAAGCTCTCCAGCATCGACGATCTGCTGGCGGAGATTGGCCTCGGCAATGCCATGAGCGTGGTGGTGGCGAAGAACCTGCTGCAATCCGGCAGCGAACCGTCATCTGGCAGCAGTAAGCGCAGCAAAAAGCTGCCCATCAAGGGCGCTGATGGCGTGCTGATTACCTTCGCCAAGTGCTGCCGTCCCATCCCTGGCGACCCGATTGTCGCGCACGTCAGCCCCGGTAAAGGTCTGGTGGTGCATCACGAATCCTGCCGCAACATTCGCGGCTACCAGAAAGAACCGGAAAAATTCATGCCGGTTGAATGGGATAAAGTGACCGATCAGGAGTTTGTCGCCGAGATTAAGGTGGATATGTTTAATCACCAGGGCGCGCTGGCCAACCTGACCGCGGCAATCAATACCGCAGGTTCGAATATTCAAAGCCTCAATACCGAAGAGCGTGACGGCCGCGTTTACAGCGCCTTCATCCGCCTCACCGCGAACGATCGCGTCCATCTGGCCAATATCATGCGTAAAATCCGCGTGATGCCGGACGTGATTAAAGTTCACCGTAACCGTAATTAGTGCATGAACGCTCAACGTTTTGCTCGTATCCAGGAGATGCTGGCCATGCGCCAGCACGATCTCACCGTCTGCATGGAGCAGGTGCATAAGCCGCACAATGTCTCTGCGGTGATCCGCACCGCCGACGCCGTCGGCATCCACGAAGTTCATGCGGTATGGCCCAGCGTGCGTATGCGCACCATGGTGTCCGCGTCGGCGGGCAGTAACAGTTGGGTGAAGGTGAAAACCCATCGCCACATTGCTGATGCGGTGCGCCATCTGAAAGATCGCGGCATGCAGGTGCTGGCGACCCATCTGTCTGACAAAGCGGTCGATTTCCGCGAGATCGATTACACCAAACCGACCTGTATTTTGATGGGCCAGGAGAAAACCGGCATCACCGCTGAAGCGCTGGCGCTGGCCGACCGCGATATCATCATTCCGATGGTCGGTATGGTGCAGTCGCTGAATGTCTCCGTGGCCTCTGCGCTGATTCTGTATGAAGCCCAGCGCCAGCGGCAAAACGCCGGCATGTATCGCCGCCAGCACAGCCTGCTGGACGAGGATGAGCAGCAGCGCCTGCTGTTTGAGGGCGGGTATCCGGTGCTGGCGCGCGTAGCGAAGCAGAAAGGCCTGCCCTATCCGCACATCAACGCGCAGGGCGAAGTCGAAGCCGATGCCGCCTGGTGGTCCACCATGCAAGCGACGGGTAAAAAATGAAAGGCCGTCTGCTGGATGCCATTCCGCTCAGTACCCTGACCGGCGTCGGCGCCAGCCAGGCGGGTAAGCTGGCGAAACTCGGCCTGTTTACCATTCAGGATCTGCTGCTGCACCTGCCGCTGCGCTACGAAGACCGCACCCAGCTGTACAAAATTAACGATTTGCTGCCCGGCATCTGGGCGACGGTGGAAGGTGAAGTGCTGCACAGCGAAATCACCTTTGGTCGCCGCCGTATGCTGGTATGCCAGATCAGCGACGGCAGCGGCGTGCTGACGATGCGCTTCTTCAACTTCAACGCCGGCATGAAAAACAGCCTGGCACCGGGCCGTCGCGTTACCGCTTATGGCGAGATCAAACGCGGCCAGCGCGGCGCTGAAATCATTCATCCGGAGTATCGCGTCCAGGGCGAGTTGGGTGGCGTTGAGCTGCAGGAAACTCTGACGCCGGTCTATCCCACCACCGAAGGTATTCGCCAGGCCACGCTGCGCAATCTCACCGATCAGGCGCTGACGCTGCTGGAGAGCTGCCCGATTGCCGAGCTGCTGCCGCCGGAATTGAGCGGCGGTTTGATCAGCCTGCCGGAGGCGCTGCGCACCCTGCACCGGCCGCCGCCGGACCTGCGCTTGAGCGAGCTGGAAACCGGCCGTCATCCGGCGCAGAAGCGTCTGATTCTCGAAGAGCTGCTGGCGCACAATCTCAGCATGCTGGCGGTACGCGCCGGCGCGCAGCGCCATCACGCCCTGCCCATGCCGGCACGCCACCAACTGGTGGACAAACTGCTGGCTGCACTGCCATTCTCGCCCACCGCGGCGCAGCGGCGCGTGGTCGCAGAGATTGAGCGCGATCTGGCGCACGACTTCCCGATGATGCGTCTGGTGCAGGGTGATGTCGGCTCCGGTAAAACGCTGGTGGCTGCGCTGGCGGCGCTGAACGTGATCGCCCACGGCAAGCAGGTAGCGCTGATGGCCCCGACCGAGCTGCTGGCAGAACAGCACGCCAGTAATTTCCGTCAGTGGTTTGCGCCGCTTGGCGTGGAAGTTGGCTGGCTGGCCGGAAAGCAGAAAGGGAAAGCGCGCGAAGCGCAGCAGGAGGCGATTGCCAGCGGTCAGGTGGCGATGGTGGTGGGCACGCACGCGCTGTTCCAGGAACAGGTGAAATTCAACGGTATGGCGCTGGTGATCATTGATGAGCAGCACCGTTTCGGCGTGCATCAGCGGCTGGCGCTGTGGGAAAAAGGCGAAGAGCAGGGTTTCCATCCGCATCAGCTGATCATGACCGCTACCCCGATTCCGCGCACCCTGGCGATGACGGCCTACGCCGATCTCGATACCTCAACCATTGACGAACTGCCGCCGGGCCGTACGCCGGTGACCACGGTGGCGATTCCCGATACCCGCCGCAGCGACATCATCACCCGGGTGCAAAGCGCCTGCCACGAGGGCCGTCAGGCCTATTGGGTGTGTACGCTGATCGATGAATCCGACGTGCTGGAAGCGCAGGCGGCGGAAGCCATCTGGCAGGAGCTGAAAGTGGCGCTGCCGGACCTGCAGGTCGGTCTGGTACACGGGCGTATGAAGCCGGCGGAGAAACAGGCGGTAATGGCGGCGTTCAAGGCCAACGAAATCCAGCTGCTGGTGGCCACCACGGTGATTGAGGTCGGCGTGGATGTGCCCAACGCCAGCCTGATGATCATCGAAAACCCGGAACGACTTGGTCTGGCACAGCTGCATCAGCTGCGCGGACGCGTTGGCCGCGGTGCCGTCGCCTCACACTGCGTGCTGCTGTACAAAGCGCCGCTGAGTAAAACCGCGCAGAAACGCCTGCAGGTGCTGCGCGACAGCAACGACGGTTTTGTCATCGCCCAGCACGATCTGGAAATTCGCGGTCCGGGTGAACTGCTCGGCACGCGCCAGACCGGCAACGCCGAGTTTAAGGTCGCCGATTTACTGCGCGATCAAAGCATGATTCCGGAAGTTCAGCGCGTGGCGCGCCATATTCACCAGCATTATCCTGAACAGGCTCAGGCGCTGATCGAGCGCTGGCTGCCGGAAACCGAGCGCTACAGCCACGCTTAATCCAGCTGCGGCTGTCGATCCACCGCCATAAAATCCCCGACGAAGCGCTGTAACAGGCGCGTTAACTCAGCGCGCTCTTCAGCTGGCCAGCCAGCGAACAGCTGCTGATAGATCTGGGTGCGCGCCGCGTCGATTTTGTCCGTCATCGCTTTTCCCGCCGCGGTGATCACCGCCTCATTGATCCGCTTGTCTCTGGCATTTTTCTGCCGCTGCGCCAGCCCCAGCTCTTCCAGCTTCGCCACCTGGCGGCTGACAGTGGTGTAATCGCGCCCGGCGCGATCGGCCAGCTCGACCACGCCGAGGGGACCAAAGCGGCCAATCTGGATCAGCAACGGAAACAGGGCGCGATCCAGCTGGATACCGGACTCTTTTATTAATAATTCATCGCGTTGCGGACGATTAAAGGTGCCGACGATCATCAGCAGCGCGTTGTGCAAATCATCGAAGCCGGCATTATTATGTGTATTTTGCACGCTTTTCATTGACGTCATCCCAGAGCAGGCCTAATGTGTGCATATTACACATATTATCCGATGAACTGAAGGTGAAACATGAAAGCAGCTATTGTCAGTGCCGCAGGTGAGAAACCGGTATGGGGCGATTTCCCGCCACCGCAGGCCGATGAACAGCATGTGGTGGTGACGGTGAAGGCCGCCGCCATCAGCCAGCTGGCGAAAGCGCGGGCCGCCGGCGCCCATTACAGCGCCGGTAGCCACTATCCGTTTATCGCCGGTATTGATGGCACCGGCACGCTGAGCAACGGCGATCCGGTCTATTTTCTCGCCTTTAGCGCACCGTGGGGCAGTATGGCGCAGCAGACCCGGGTGCCGGCTGCAGCGGTGGTTGCGCTGCCGCCGACGCTTGATCCGCTGCTGGCTGCGGCAATCGCCAATCCCGGCATGTCCTCGTGGGCCGCACTGACGCGTCGCGCGCAGTTTCAGGCGGGTGAAACCGTGCTGATCAACGGCGCAACCGGCACCTCCGGCGGGCTGGCGGTGCGTATTGCGCGTCACCTCGGTGCCGGGAAAATCATCGCCACCGGCCGTAACCGCGCGGTGCTGGAGCAGCTGCGCACGCAGGGCGCGGATATCATCCTGACGCTGGATGAACTGCCCGGCGCGCTGCCAGCGCTGATGCAGCAAGGCATTGATGTGGTGCTGGATTATCTGTGGGGCCAGAGTGCGCTCGACATCATGCATGCGGCCGTGGCCGGCGGTGAGAAAACGGTGCGTTTTGTGCAGATTGGCTCGCTCAGCGGGCAGGAGATCGCACTGCACAGTAAACTGCTGCGCTCATCCGGGCTGACGCTGATGGGCAGCGGACTGGGCAGCGTCTCTGACATCGAACTGATCGCCTGTATTGGTGAGATGCTGAACGCCGCCGCTGAAAGTGACTTCTCCATCGCTTTTCAGCAGCGTCCGCTGAGTGAGGTAGAGCAGGCGTGGCAGCAGGATGACAGCCGCTGCCGCACCGTGTTTACGCTCTAGATCAATCACAACCAAAAGGGGTACTGCAAACGATTGCTTTCACAACGCAACCGTTTAAAATCGCCCCTTTGTTGTTATTGAGAAGCCACCATGTCCGTCAATACTGCTGAATCCCGCCAGCCTGCCACTGCGCCAGGCGAGAGCAAAAGTGAACTGATTTACCGTCTTGAAGATCGTCCGCCGCTGCCGCAAACGCTGTTTGCTGCCTGCCAGCATCTGCTGGCGATGTTTGTGGCGGTGATTACCCCGGCACTGCTGATCTGCCAGGCGCTCGGCTTACCGGCGCAGGACACGCAGCACATCATCAGCATGTCGCTGTTTGCTTCGGGTGTGGCATCCATTCTGCAAATCAAAACCTGGGGACCGGTGGGTTCTGGCCTGCTGTCGATTCAGGGCACCAGCTTTAACTTTGTCACGCCACTGATCATGGGCGGTATGGCGCTGAAAAACGGCGGCGCCGATGTGCCGACCATGATGGCAGCGCTGTTTGGTACCCTGATGGTGGCTTCCTGTACCGAGATGTTGCTGTCACGCGTGCTGCACCTCGCGCGCCGCATCATCACGCCGCTGGTGTCCGGCATTGTGGTGATGATTATCGGTCTGTCGCTGATTCAGGTCGGCCTGACCTCGATTGGCGGAGGCTTCGCCGCCATGAACGATCACAGCTTTGGTGCGCCGAAAAATCTGCTGCTGGCCGGTGCCGTGCTGCTGGTCATCATCCTGCTCAACCGTCAGCGCAACCCTTATCTGCGCGTCGCGTCGCTGGTGATCGCCATGGCGGTGGGTTATGCGCTGGCCTGGGCGCTGGATATGCTGCCCGCTACCTCAGCACCAACCAACCAGGGGCTGCTGGCCGTGCCGTCGCCGCTCTATTACGGCCTGGGTTTTGACTGGAATCTGCTGATCCCGCTGATGCTGGTGTTTATGGTGACCTCGCTGGAAACCATCGGCGATATTACCGCCACCTCCGATGTCTCCGAACAGCCGGTCAGCGGTCCGCTGTATATGAAGCGTCTGAAAGGCGGCGTACTGGCCAATGGTCTCAACTCGTTTGTGTCGGCGCTGTTCAACACCTTCCCTAACTCCTGCTTTGGTCAGAACAACGGGGTGATTCAGCTGACCGGCGTGGCCAGCCGCTACGTGGGCTTTGTGGTGGCGCTGATGCTGATCGTACTCGGCCTGTTCCCGGCGGTGAGCGGCTTTGTGCAGCATATTCCGGAACCGGTACTGGGCGGTGCCACCATCGTGATGTTTGGTACCATTGCCGCTTCTGGCGTGCGCATCGTGTCGCGCGAGCCGCTCAATCGCCGCGCCATTATGATCATCGCGCTGTCGCTGGCGGTGGGCCTTGGCGTATCGCAACAGCCGCTGATTCTGCAATTTGCCCCGGACTGGCTGAAAACCCTGCTGTCATCCGGCATCGCCGCCGGGGGTATCACCGCTATCGTGCTTAACCTCGTCTTTCCGCAGGAAAAGTAATGCTGCTGGCAGGCTACGGCCTGCCTGTTATTTATCCGCTTTTTCATCCAGGCTGTTGAGCTGTAACGGTAATTCAGGCATAACAACCACTCACCGGATAAATATCGGGATGGATGGATGCGATGAAATTTTTAGGCAAGTTTTTCCTTACCTTGTTACTGCTGATTCTGCTGGCGCTGGTGGTTCTCTATGTGCTGCTGCAAACCCAGTGGGGCGCAGGCTGGTTTAGCCGTTGGGTAAGCGATAAAACCGCCTGGCATTTGTCGCTGAGTAAGATTGAGCACAACTTCTCCTCGCCTTCCCACATCATCCTGGATGACTTCAGCTTCGGCCACGACGGCCAGCCGGCGGTACTGGTGGCGAAGCGCGTCGATCTCGGTCTGGCACTGGTGCAGTTCAGCGATCCGCTGCATTTCGACAGCATTGAAGTGCGCGACGGCGACATCAACCTCGCTAACCAGTCACCACAAACCACGCTGCCGATTCAGGCCAACCGGCTGCAGCTCAATAATGTGCAGATCGAAAGCCCGCACAGCGCCCTGCCGCTGGCGGCGCAGCGGGTCAACGGCGGCATTGTGCCGTGGAAGCCCACGCCTGACGATATGCTGGGCAGCGATGCGCAGTTCCAGATGAGCGCAGGTGCCATGACGCTGGACGGCGTCGCCGGTAACAACGTGCTGCTGCAGGGCAATATCGCCAAACGCCGGCTGGTGCTGAGCAATATCGGCGCCGATCTGGCGCGCGGCTCAATGACCGGACGTGCCGAGCGCGACGCGCAGGGTAACTGGCAAATCAACCAGCTGCGTCTTAACGATATCCGCCTGCAAACTCAGCAGAGCCTGAGCGAGTTCCTCAGTCCGCTGCGTGACGTGCCTTCGGTGAGCATCAACCGGCTGGATATGACCGATGCGCGCCTGCAGGGCCCGGACTGGGCGGTGACCGATCTCGATCTGACCCTGAAGAACATTACACTGCGCGGCGATGACTGGCAGAGCGACGACGGTTCGCTGGCCATGAACGCCGGCAACTTTATTAACGGCAGCTTTGAACTCAACGATCCGATCGTCAACGCCGAATTCTCACCGCAGGGCATTCAGCTGACGCAGTTCAGCTCACGCTGGGTCAACGGCGTGATTCGCGCCAGCGGCAGCTGGACGCGCAGCGATAAGCGCCTGACGCTTGACGATTTAGCCATTGCCGGCCTGGAATACACGCTGCCGCAAAACTGGCGCGATCGCTGGCAGCAGACGCTGCCGGGCTGGCTGGATAGCGTGCTGGTGAAGCGTGCGACCGCTAACCGTAACCTGGTGATTGATATCAATCCGGCCTTCCCGTTCCAGATGACCGCGCTCGACGGTAATACAGAGAATCTGCTGCTGGCGCGCCAGCATCAATGGGGCATCTGGGCGGGCAAAGCCACCTTTAACGCGGCGGAAGCCACCTTTAACCGCACCGATTTACGCCATCCGTCGATTAGCCTGAACGCCAGCGATCGGCAGATTGAGGTCAGCGAGATGAGCGCCTTCAACGGTAGCGGATTACTGGAAGGCACGGCAACCGCAGGACAGGAAGCACAGCGTCCGTTTACGCTGAACCTGAAAGGCCAGGCGGTACCGGCAAACGTGCTGCAAAACTGGGGTTGGCCTGCGCTGCCGCTGAGCGGCAGCAGTAATTTGCAGCTGCAGCTGAAGGGCTCGCTTAGCGCGGGCGCCCCGCTGCGTGCCAGCGCAGAAGGCAGTTTGTCGGTGACGACGGATACGCAGTCGCTGCAGCAGACGATGCGTGGCGGGCAGGTGCAGTGATGATTGCATGACCGATCGCGCTGAAAAGCGCGATGCGGGCGCGTCAGGCCATCACAAATCGCACAATATTTGTAGCGGCGCGATTTATCGCGCAATAAATTGCGCCGCTACCAAAAATGCAACTGTTGTTGAATGCATTTGAATCTTAGCTGGCAAGCATTACGCCATGCAGAGTGACCCTGTGGTTTTGTTGCGCGCTGCGTGGTTAATTAATACGCGCGCCTGAACCGCCCTCTTCCAGCGGTCCGTCGGGATCGGCGGGTAACACGATGTAAACACCTTCAAACACCGCGCCCAGCTCATCATCCCCAAACAGCTCCACCTCCATCTGTACGCGTGCTTTTCGTCCGCGCGCCAGCCGGTCGAGATCGCCGCTCAGCGAGCCGAGATCGGCGATGGCGCCGGGCCGTCCGCTGATCGGTTTGCTGTAGCGAATATGTGCATCGGCCAGAATGATGGTGCCGCCAAGATGGCGTTCGCGCAGTAGCAGCCAGATCAATCCCCAGCCGGTAAGCGTGGCGAGTGAAAACAGGCTGCCGGCAAACAGCGTGTGGTGTGGGTTCTGGTTGCCGGCTTCCGGCATGGTGGTAACAAACTTCTGCCCGGTATACTGCAGAATGCGCACGCCCATCTTTTCGCTCAGCGGGATGTGTTCGTACCACGCCTGCTGCAGCTGTCCGCACCAGTCGGCGCGATGCAGAATATCATCCAGCGTCACCACCGGTTTAATCATCAGGAAGTGGCGCACCGGCGTGGTTTGCGGTGCGGTAATTTCGCCCTGATTGACAAAGCCGAGCTTGGCAAAGAACTCCACCGCATCCTCGCGCGCGCTACAGGTGACGCGTTTGGCCCCTTCCTGGCGGGCCACCGACTCCAGCGTCATCGCCACCAGCGTACCCAGCCCTTTGCCCTGCACCGACGGATGCACCGCCAGAAAGCGGATCGCCGCTTCATTTTCCGCATTGATATACAGCCGGCCTACCGCTACCGGTTTGCCGTGCTCATCCACCACCATCTGGTGATGCGCCAGCGCATCCCAGGCATCACGTTCTGAGCCCTGCGGCTGGCGCAGCGGCTTCCGTAACATTTCCCAGCGGAACTGGTAATACATATCCAGCTCTTCCGCCGTTTGCGGTACGCGAAGATGATACATAAAGTGATTCTCTCGTTCGGAGCTTGCGTGGCTGATCCCTTGCCGCTCGGCTAAAAATCTCACACCTGTAACCAGAAGGTCACCGGACCATCGTTAATCAGCGAAACCTGCATATTGGCGGCGAAGCGCCCGTTGGCGGTGGTGACGCCCAGCGCCCGGCAGCGATCGCTGAAGTCGTGATAGAGGCGCTCCGCTTCCGCCGGATGCGCGCCGCCAGAGAAAGAGGGACGCATGCCTTTTTGCGTGTCGGCCGCCAGGGTGAATTGCGAAACCACCAGCACGCTACCGCCTGTCTGCTGTACGCTGAGATTCATTTTGTCGTTCTCATCGCCAAAAATGCGGTAGCCCAGCACTTTCTCCGCCAGGCGCTGTGATTTCTGCTCATCATCGCCCTTTTCCACCCCCAGCAGCACCAGCAGACCGGCGCCAATTTCGCCCACCGTGGCGTTATCTACGCTGACGCTGGCGCGCGTCACACGCTGAATCAAAGCAATCATGTTTCCTCTCGTTCTTTATCGCGTTCCTGCTGTTTTAACTGGCGATAGTCATCCAGCGTGACGGTCACTTCCGCGCCTAACAACACAATACACCAGGTCCAGTAAACCCACAGAAACAGGATGGGGATCACCGCCAGCACGCCGTAAATTAACTGATACGAAGGAAACATCGTAACATAGAGCGCAAAGCCTTTTTTGCCCAGCTCGAACAGCAGACCCGCGACCACCGCACCTATCAACGCATCGCGTCCCGGCACACGCCGCGTCGGCACAATGCTGTACAGCAGCCAGAAGGCGAGAATGGAGAGTACTAGCGGGAAGATGCGCAGCGCCTGATCGATCAGGCTGGTGACGCCGGTCACGTTCACCCAGCGCAGCGACAGCAGATAAGAGCTGATAGCCAGACTGGCACCGGCCAGCAGCGGTCCCAGCGTCAGGATCATCCAGTAGACCGCAAAGGAGTAAACCATCGGGCGCGGCTTGTCGCTGCGCCAGATGGCGTTGAGCGCGCTGTCGACCGAGTGCATCAGCAGCAGCGCAGTGACTATCAGCCCCACAGCCCCCACTGCCGTCATTTTATTGACGTTGGCGACAAACTGATCGAGATAGCGCTGAATCACATCCCCGGCGGCCGGCATGAAGTTAGTGAAGATGAAGTTCTTCAGCTGCACGCTGATGTCGGAGAACACCGGGAAGGCGGCAAACAGCGCGAATACCACGGCAATCAGCGGCACCAGCGCCAGCAGTGACACGTAGGCCAGATTACCGGCCTGCGTAGTCATGTTGTCTTCATCGATGCGGCGCCACAGCAGTTTGATCCACAGGAAAAACGCATGCGCCGAGTGGCGCAGATGAGTTCGCATGGTCACTCAGCGACGGCTCGCAAACCAGTCAGGCACGGTTTTCGCATCTTCGACCAGCACGCTCTCAATGCCCAGCGCGCGCGCCGCATCAACATTAGCCTGGTTGTCATCAAAGAATACCGCCTGATCGGCGGTGAAGCCTTCATGCTCCAGTACGTAGTGCCAGATGCGCGCTTCTGGTTTGCGCATGCCGATATCCTGCGACATATAGATGTGGTCGGCAGCCTGCTGTACTTCCGGATACTGCGTTGGCCAGAACTCGAAATGCAGCTGGTTGGTGTTAGACAGAATCACCACGCGCTCGCCGCTGGCGCGCAGCTGGTTCATGATCGCCAGCGTTTCCGGACGCACGCCGACAAACACCGCCTGCCAGCCCGCAGTGAACTGCGGATAGCTCAGGGCAATATCGAGCTGGTCACACAGCCGGGCAGCAAACTCCGGGTCGCTGATTTCGCCCCGCTCGTGCTGCTCGAAGGTCTCGTCCATGCGAAAACGGCTCTGCAGCGTGGCAAGCGGCACGCGTCCCAGATCGCTCCAGACGCCGAGTACCCGATTGAAATCGATATCAACAATCACATTGCCTAAATCAAAGATGTACAGCATGACACCTCTCCTCTACGTTCCCTGGATCATTCACTCTAGCGGTAAAAGGCAAGCCTGAACAGGTACGCTTAGGGGAAATCCGCATTCCGCAAGCGGGGTCTGATTTCGTGCGGGTCGCGCTGCCTCAGACGGCAGGCAAAAAAAAGCCCCGCGGGTGCGGGGCTCATTATCAGACGATTTCGCTTACTCTTTGCTGCCGCGAGACGCGCGTTTGCGATCGTTCTCGGTCAGGTGGCGTTTACGAATACGTACTGACTGCGGCGTCACTTCTACCAGTTCGTCGTCATCGATGAACTCGATAGCCTGCTCCAGCGTCATTTTCTGCGGTGGTACCAGGGTGGTAGCTTCGTCAGTACCTGACGCACGCATGTTGGTCAGTTTCTTACCGGTCAGGCAGTTTACGGTCAGGTCGTTAGAACGGCTGTGAATACCGATGATCTGGCCTTCATACACTTCCGCACCGTGACCGAGGAACAGCTTACCGCGATCCTGCAGGCCGAACAGGGCGAAGGCAACCGCTTTACCCTGACCGTTGGAGATCAGCACGCCGTTCTGACGCTGACCCACTTCGCCCGGACGCACGTCGTCGTAGTGGCTGAAGGTGGAGTACAGCAGACCGGTACCCGAAGTCATGGTCATGAATTCGTTACGGAAGCCGATCAGACCACGGCTTGGGATCACGTAGTCGAGACGTACGCGGCCTTTACCATCCGGATCCATGTTTTTCAGGTCGCCTTTACGCTCACCCATCGCCTGCATCACTGAACCCTGGTGGGTTTCTTCGATGTCGAGGGTAACGTTTTCGAATGGTTCCTGCTTGCGGCCTTCGAATTCACGGAAGATAACTTTCGGACGGGATACCGCCAGCTCGTAGCCTTCACGACGCATGTTCTCGATCAGAACTGACAGGTGCAGCTCACCACGACCGGATACGCGGAATGCATCGGCATCTTCGGTTTCTTCTACGCGCAGCGCTACGTTGTGCACCAGCTCTTTGTTCAGACGCTCAAGGATCTGACGCGACGTCACAAACTTACCTTCTTTACCACAGAACGGTGAGGTGTTGACGTTGAAGAACATGGTTACGGTTGGCTCATCCACGCTCAGCGCTGGCAGCGCTTCCACATTCTGCGTGTCGCAGATGGTGTCGGAGATGTTCAGCTCGCCCAGACCGGTGATAGCGATGATGTCGCCTGCTTCAGCCAGATCGGATTCAATACGCTCCAGACCCAGATGGCCCAGCACTTTACCGACTTTCGCGTTACGGGTTTTCCCTTCGCTGTCGATCACAGTAACCTGCTGGTTTGGCTTCACTTTACCGCGCTTGATGCGGCCGATACCGATTACGCCGAGGTAGTTGTTGTAGTCCAGCTGCGAGATCTGCATCTGCAGTGGGGCTTCAACTTCAACCTGCGGTGGAGAAACGTGGTCGACGATGGCCTGATACAGCGGGGTCATGTCGTCAGCCATGTCGGTGTGATCCAGACCGGCGATACCATTCAGCGCAGACGCATAAATGATCGGGAAATCGAGCTGCTCGTCAGTCGCGTCGAGGTTGACGAACAGGTCAAATACCTGGTCCACAACCCAGTCCGGACGCGCGCCAGGACGGTCAACTTTGTTGATGACTACAATCGGCTTCAAACCGTGGGCAAAGGCTTTCTTGGTTACGAAGCGGGTTTGCGGCATAGGGCCATCCATCGCGTCTACAACCAGCAGCACCGAATCCACCATGGACATGACGCGCTCAACTTCACCACCGAAGTCGGCGTGTCCCGGGGTATCAACGATGTTGATACGGTAGTCGTTCCATTTGATGGCGGTGTTTTTCGCGAGGATGGTAATCCCACGCTCTTTCTCCAAATCGTTGGAGTCCATCACGCGCTCAGTCGCTTCGGTACGGGCATCAAAAGTACCGGACTGTTGCAGCAGTTTGTCAACCAGGGTGGTCTTACCATGGTCAACGTGCGCGATGATGGCGATGTTACGCAAATTTTCGATCACAGCTTTGCCTCAGGCATTATAGAAATAACGCGGTATTGTACACGGATTAAGCGAAAGACTGAACATGATCACAGTTTTCGCCGAAAGATTCTCGCAGTGCGCGTTTTTAGCACCAATAACGGTGCATTAAGCTGCACTTTGATGGCGCTTTGCACCATTTAAGTGCTTACCCCTAAACTGACGGCACTGTTTTGGTGCATTCCATCCACGCTGGTGCAGCCGTCGTCTCACCGCAGGGCGCATCACAGCGCCATTTTTACCATTGTAATAAAGTTGGCACAGAATTCGCTTTATATCTTTTAAGCGAAAACGACAGTTGCACAACGGTTGAAGAGCTTGCCGAGATCTTGGTCAGGGGTGGTCAGTAGTCGTGACACATTCCCGGCAACAGAAGTTCTCTCACCACGACGACAAAATGACCATTTCCAGGAGAGTTGAGTATGTCCGCTGAACACGTTCTCTCGATGATGAACGAGCACGAAGTTAAGTTTGTTGACCTGCGTTTTACCGATACCAAAGGTAAAGAACAGCACGTTACTATCCCTGCTCACCAGGTTAACGCTGACTTCTTCGAAGAAGGCAAAATGTTCGATGGCTCTTCCATCGGCGGCTGGAAAGGCATTAACGAATCAGACATGGTGCTGATGCCGGATGCAACAACTGCCGTAATGGATCCGTTCTTCGAAGATCCGACGCTCATCATCCGCTGTGACATTCTCGAGCCAGGCACGCTGCAGGGCTACGATCGCGACCCGCGCTCCATTGCCAAGCGCGCAGAAGAGTTCCTGCGTTCTTCCGGCATCGCCGACACCGTACTGTTCGGACCTGAGCCAGAGTTCTTCCTGTTTGACGACATCCGTTTCGGCTCTTCAACTTCCGGCTCACACGTGGCTATCGACGACATCGAAGCAGCCTGGAACACCGGTAAAGAGTACGAAGGCGGTAACAAAGGTCACCGTCCAGGTCTGAAAGGCGGCTACTTCCCGGTGCCACCGGTTGACTCATCACAGGACATCCGTTCTGCCATGTGTCTGACCATGGAGCAGATGGGTCTGGTGGTAGAAGCGCATCACCACGAAGTGGCTACTGCTGGTCAGAACGAAGTGGCTACCCGCTTCAACACCATGACCAAGAAAGCTGACGAAATTCAGATCTACAAATATGTCGTGCACAACGTCGCGCACGCCTACGGCAAAACGGCTACCTTTATGCCGAAGCCGATGTTTGGCGACAACGGTTCCGGTATGCACTGCCACATGTCACTGTCTAAAGGCGGCGTAAACCTGTTCTCTGGCGACAAATACGGCGGCCTGTCTGAAACTGCCCTGTTCTACATCGGCGGTATCATCAAGCACGCTAAAGCCATCAACGCCCTGGCAAACCCGACCACCAACTCATACAAGCGTCTGGTCCCAGGCTACGAAGCACCGGTAATGCTGGCTTACTCAGCGCGTAACCGTTCTGCCTCTATCCGTATCCCGGTGGTGGCCAGCCCGAAAGCACGCCGTATCGAAGCGCGCTTCCCGGATCCAGCGGCTAACCCATACCTGGCGTTCACCGCACTGCTGATGGCCGGCCTCGACGGCGTGATCAACAAGATCCACCCTGGCGATGCGATGGACAAAAACCTGTACGACCTGCCGCCGGAAGAAGAAGCTGAGATTCCAAAAGTGGCCGGTTCACTGGAAGAAGCGCTGAACGCACTGAACGAAGACCGCGAGTTCCTGACCCGTGGCGGCGTGTTCACCGACGACGCTATCGATGCTTACATCGAACTGCGTAAAGCTGACAACGACCGCGTACGCATGACGCCGCACCCGGTTGAGTTCGAACTGTACTACAGCGTTTAATCCTTAAAAGATTCGCGCAGATGCACCGTAGCCGCCAACGCCGCGACGGTGCTAATCCTGGCGCTGAAGATTTTTTGTTGCCGTGGAAACTTTAGCCCATCTCCGGATGGGCTTTTTTCACCGCGAATTCATCGTTCGACGGATAGATTTGCGTCCCCAAAGGCTATAATGCACTAATTTAGTGCAGAGGAACGCTGTATGGCAACTGGCACGCTGCCCGACGCGGGGCAGATTCTCAACTCCCTGATCAATAGTATTTTGCTGGTCGATAACGATCTGGTTATCCACTACGCCAACCCGGCGGCCCAGCAATTACTGGCGCAAAGCTCACGAAAATTGTTCGGCACGCCCTTACCGGAACTTACCGGCTATTTTTCGCTGAACATTGAGGTAATGAGCGAGAGTTTAGGGGCAGGCCAGGGCTTTACCGATAGCGAAGTCACGTTAGTGGTGGATGGCCGCGCGCACATTATGTCGCTCACGGCACAGCGTCTACCCGACGGATTTATTCTGCTGGAAATGGCGCCGATGGATAATCAGCGCCGTCTCAGCCAGGAGCAGATTCAGCACGCTCAGCAGGTTGCCGCGCGCGATCTGGTACGCGGCCTGGCGCACGAAATTAAAAACCCGCTCGGCGGATTGCGCGGCGCGGCACAGCTATTATCGCGCGCCCTGCCCGATCCGGCGCTGAATGAATATACCAAAGTGATTATTGAGCAGGCCGACCGGCTGCGTAACCTGGTCGACCGCCTGCTGGGTCCGCAGCAGCCCGGACTGCACGTGACCCAGAGCATCCATCAGGTGGCTGAACGTGTGGTTAACCTGGTGTCGATGGAGCTGCCGGAAAACGTCTCGCTGGTGCGTGATTATGACCCCAGCCTGCCGGAGCTGCCACACGACCCGGACCAGATTGAGCAGGTGCTGCTCAACGTGGTGCGTAACGCGCTGCAGGCGCTGGGCGAAGCGGGCGGCACCATTGTCATCCGCACCCGTACCGCGTTTCAGCTGACGTTACACGGCACGCGTTACCGGCTGGTGGCGCGTATCGACATTGAAGATGATGGCCCGGGCATTCCGGCCCAGCTGCAGGATACGCTGTTCTATCCGATGGTCAGCGGACGCGAAGGCGGCACCGGTTTAGGTCTCTCTATCGCCCGCAGCCTGATCGATCAGCATTCGGGAAAAATTGAATTTAACAGTTGGCCAGGCCACACCGAATTCTCGGTTTACCTGCCTATTCGCCAGTGAGGTTTCTATGCAACGAGGGATAGTCTGGATCGTCGATGACGATAGCTCCATCCGCTGGGTGCTTGAACGTGCGCTCACTGGAGCCGGTTTAAGCTGCGCCACCTTTGACAGCGGCAACGAGGTGCTGGATGCGCTCTCGACCAAAACCCCGGACGTATTATTGTCGGATATTCGTATGCCAGGCATGGATGGTCTGGCGCTGCTGAAGCAGATCAAACAGCGTCATCCGATGCTGCCGGTCATCATTATGACCGCGCATTCGGACCTCGACGCGGCGGTCAGCGCTTATCAGCAGGGCGCGTTTGATTACCTGCCTAAGCCGTTTGATATTGATGAAGCGGTCGCGCTGGTAGAGCGTGCCATCAGTCACTATCAGGAGCAGCAGCAGCCGCGCAATCAGCCGGTAAGCGGCCCGACCACCGATATCATCGGCGAAGCGCCGGCGATGCAGGATGTCTTCCGCATCATCGGCCGTCTGTCGCGTTCGTCGATCAGCGTGCTGATCAACGGCGAGTCCGGTACCGGTAAAGAGCTGGTCGCGCATGCGCTGCATCGCCACAGCCCGCGCGCCAAATCCCCGTTTATCGCGCTGAATATGGCGGCGATCCCGAAGGATTTGATCGAATCGGAGCTGTTTGGCCACGAGAAAGGCGCGTTTACCGGCGCGAACCAGATTCGTCAGGGCCGCTTTGAGCAGGCCGATGGCGGCACGCTGTTTCTCGACGAAATCGGCGATATGCCGCTTGATGTACAGACGCGCCTGCTGCGCGTGCTGGCCGATGGCCAGTTCTATCGTGTTGGTGGCTATGCGCCGGTCAAAGTGGATGTGCGCATCATCGCCGCTACCCACCAGAATCTGGAGCTGCGCGTGCAGGAGGGCAAGTTCCGTGAGGACCTGTTCCATCGCCTCAACGTGATTCGCGTGCATCTGCCGCCGCTGCGTGAACGTCGTGAGGATATCCCGCGTCTGGCGCGCTACTTCCTGCAGGTCGCAGCGCGTGAGCTGGGCGTAGAAGCGAAAATTCTGCATCCGGAGACTGAAGCCGCGCTGACGCGACTGCACTGGTCGGGTAACGTGCGCCAGCTGGAGAACACCTGCCGCTGGCTGACGGTGATGGCCGCGGGCCAGGAAGTGCTGATTCAGGATCTGCCGCCGGAGCTGTTTGAGTCGAGTACGCCGGAAAATCCGGTGCAGTCGCTGCCGGACAGCTGGGCAACGCTGCTGGCGCAGTGGGCAGACCGCGCGCTGCGTTCCGGTCATCAGAACCTGCTGTCAGAAGCACAGCCGGAGATGGAGCGTACGCTGCTGACCACTGCGCTGCGTCATACGCAGGGCCACAAGCAGGAAGCGGCACGTTTACTGGGCTGGGGCCGCAATACGCTCACGCGTAAACTGAAAGAACTGGGCATGGAATAACGCGGAAAAGTGTAAAAGGGTTATTTATTGCACACTTTCTGCGCGTAACATCTGTACAGACCGGTGCCGTTCAGTATCATACTGGCGGCAATCGGGAGAGGCTAACATGTTGCAATCTGTCATCCAGCTGATCGCGCATAACGTGGCGGCAATCGGTAATGCTGTGACTCACTCACCGCAAACCGCGCTGGCCGCCGTGGTCTGCGCCATCAGCGTCAGTCTGTTCAGTTAACATAAAGGGAGCGCTGGCTCCCTTTATGCTTAAATTATCCGCGAAAATTGCTGCATCCGTGCTTTCTGCCGCAGATAGCGGTCAAAGCACATGCAGATGTTGCGAATCAGCAGACGGCCAATGCCGGTGACCTGCAGCCGGCGCTCACCCATCTCAAGCAAGCCGTCCGCCACCAGCGGCGCCAGCAGCGCTAAATCCTCAGCAAAATAGCGTTCAAACACCACTGGCCACCGGGCTTCGATGTCGGCAAAATCCAGCGCAAAGTTACAGATCAGCGCTTTAATCACATCCCGCCGCAGACAATCATCCTCGCTCAGGGTTAAACCGCGCCACAGCGCATGGCCCTGCTGCTCAACGCTGGCATACCAGGCTTTTAACTCTTTCTGATTCTGCGCATAGCTGTCGCCCAGCATGCTGATGGCCGAAACGCCCAGTCCGAGCAGTTCGGTTTCGCCCTGCGTGGTGTAACCCTGGAAATTGCGATGCAGTACGCCGGCGCGCTGTGCCACCGCCAGTTCATCATCCGGTTTGGCAAAGTGGTCCATGCCAATAAACTGGTAACCCGCACCGGTCAGCGTCGCAATGGTTTGCTGCAGGATTTGCAGCTTCTGCGCCGCCGTCGGCAGCTCCTCATCTTTGATTTTGCGCTGAGCGGCAAACAGCGCAGGCATGTGCGCATAGTTGAAGACGCTGAGGCGATCCGGATTGAGCGCAATCACCCGCTGCAGCGTAAAGGCAAAGCTCTCTGGCGTCTGCAGCGGCAGGCCGTAGATTAAATCCAGACTGACTGAGCGGAATCCCTGCGCGCGGGCACGCTGCACCAGGGCGAAAATGGTCTCTTCATCCTGAACGCGGTTGACCCGCTCCTGCACCGCCTTGTTGAAATCCTGCACGCCCATGCTCAGGCGATTGAAGCCCTCTGCGCGCAGATGATCGATCATCTCCAGCTCAATTTCACGCGGATCGACTTCGATCGACATCTCAACATCATCAGCGATGTCGAAATGGCTGCGCAGCAGCGCCACCAGCCGGCTGACCTGCTGCTGATTAAGGAAGGTGGGCGTGCCGCCGCCCCAGTGCAGCTGCGTAACGCGACGGCCGGCAAACAGCGGAGCGCGCTGACGAATCTCCTGCGCCAGTACCTCCAGATAGCGATCGGCCTTGTGCAGCTGGCGCGTCACGATTTTATTGCAGCCGCAGAAGTAACACAGACGATGGCAGAACGGGATATGCACATACAGCGACAGCGCGCGCTCGGGATAGCGCTCAACCGCGCGCTGAAAATCGCTCGCGCCAAAGCTTTCACTGAATTCCAGCGCGGTGGGATAGGAGGTGTAACGCGGACCGGCGTAATTGTATTTTTCGATGAGCCGCTGATCCCACTCAATCTGCTGCGATGACATGCTCACTCCTTACGGTGACGTCGTCTGAGGGCGGGTCGCGTGGCAGAAGAGGAGACGAAGCGCTGGGCGGAACGCCGCCGTAAGCGCGATTTCAGCCGCGACAGGCGGCGTAGTTTAAACAATAACCACAGCAGATAACACGTCAGCAGCAGCGCTAAAATTGATCCAGGCCAAAACATAGGTGAATACCTGTTTAGCGCGGCATGCGCAAAGCCGCATGCCGATCAAAAATGGCGGTTAGTGGCCCTTAAGCAGGCGCATCATATCCTCTTCTGCCTGCTCGTCTTCGGCGTCGTCGTCCAGCGCAATGCCCAGCGTTTCCATCAGCTCGTCAATGCGATCCAGCGTCTCATCCAGCCACGCCTGATCTTCTGCGCTCAGGGTTTCGCCGCTCTCAAGGCGATCGAGCAGCGTGTCGAGACGCTCATCGTTCTCCAGCTTGGCCAGCTCTTCCTGCGGCGTCAGGCGCACTTTTTCGGCTTTGGGTTTTGGCTTCGCCACTTTCTTTTCGGGCAGGGTTTTGCCGTCCGCCACCAGCGCGACTGGCTTTTTGCTGCCCACGCGCGGATCGGCGCTCTTTTTGCTGTGCCCTTTACCGGCGCTTTGCGTTTCCGGGTTGGCGCGGCTGCCGGATTTGTGGCCGCTGTGCTTTTTATCGCGCTTGCGATCGCGGGCTTCCTGGTTCAGTTCTTCACGCGATTTGCGTTTCGCTTTAGCAGCAGGTTTGCCACGCTGGGCTGGTGCAGGTTGCTTCATGTGTTCGGTCTCGGCGATGCCTGGTGAGTTCAGTATAGAATTGCGGCGAAATCTAGCAGAAAGATGACAAAGAAAAAAGGCGATAGCCTGTGCTATCGCCTTATTTCGCACCTTCATACGAAGGAAACACGCGTCAAATCCTTTACGGCTCACAACGTCCCGGTTGCTCCATCGCCACATCGCTCCTGCGAGTAATCCCTGTCCCTGTCCGATTCCTGCCTGAATCGCTCTCCTGCCATGCTCGCGGTCATCCCCGACGCTCCTGAGCTCATCATCCTGATGGGTGCTGCCGTGCACTGACAACAAATGTAGACCAAACAGTAAATTGAACAAGTGAGACTTGTCTCTAATTTAGAGCGGCCTTTTTCATTTTTAACGTAATACATTGAAAATAAACAATATTATAACGAATGAATGTTGCATGAATCCGTCATCACTGGTAGCAGTTAGCGGCGATCTCTTACAAAATGGCGCGTTAAGACGCCTGTCGGGCACTTTTGCGCCATAACAGGTATAATCAGCGCCATTGCCCGATCATTCTGCTGGAGTTTTACATTGTCTGCTTTGAACTATCACGTCACCCATTTCATGCTCAGCGCGCCGGATATTCGTCATCTACCGGCGGATACGGGCATTGAAGTTGCCTTTGCCGGGCGCTCAAATGCAGGCAAATCCAGCGCGCTGAATACCCTGACCAACCAGAAAAGCCTGGCGCGTACCAGTAAAACGCCAGGCCGCACGCAGCTGATTAACCTGTTTGAAGTGGTGGAAGGCAAACGCCTGGTGGATTTACCAGGTTACGGTTATGCGGAAGTCCCGGAAGAGATGAAGCGTAAATGGCAGCGCGCGCTGGGTGAATATTTGCAGAAACGTCAGGCCCTGAAAGGACTGGTGGTACTGATGGATATCCGCCATCCGCTTAAAGATCTCGATCAGCAAATGGTTGAGTGGGCGGTGCAGAGCGGTATTCCGGTTATGATTCTGCTGACCAAAGCCGACAAGCTGGCTTCCGGTGCCCGTAAAGCGCAGCTGAACATGGTGCGTGAAGCATCGCTGGCATTTATGGGCGATGTCCAGGTCGAGATGTTCTCATCGCTGAAAAAACTGGGCGTCGATAAGCTGCGTCAGAAACTCGATACATGGTTTAGCGAGCTGACCCCGGCGCAGGAAGGCGACGGTGAAGCGCTGTCAGAGTAGCGCCAGAGCGGGCCTTTGCGTCCGCTTTTTTTCAGAAAAAGCCCAATAAAAAACGCCCCAGTCATAAATGACTGGGGCGGCTAATATTCAGCCAAATCCGATTACGTGAAGTAAAAGGTCTGAAAGATAGAACATCTTACCTCTGTACCCTACGCGATGAACTTTACCCGATTTTTTCTGACCAACAAAGGGTTTTTTGTTGTTAAGTTTCAGAATTCCACATCTTTTTTACCAGCTTCGTCACATTTTCGCGCAGGGCATGTAGTTTAATTACCAAAAAAATGCTTAGCCGATAAGCAGTTACTTAACCTGTATTTTACCGGCAGTTTTGATGACCGGCTGAACCGATTAAGTAAACTTTTTTCTTATGACGTTACCCGCCGCCTGCATTTGCGGCGGGCAGCGGGCCCTTAGTGCGCCTGATCCCAGTTATCGCCGGTTCCCACTTCAACCTGCAGCGGTACATCCAGCTTCATGCTGTTCTCCATCAGTTCGCGGATCGTCTGGCTGGCACCTGCGACGGCATCTTTGTGGATCTCAAATACCAGTTCATCGTGTACCTGCATGATCATTTTCACCTCGTCACTGTTCTGCTGCAGCAGCCAGCCGTCAACGGCGATCATGGCACGCTTGATGATGTCCGCTGCGGTGCCCTGCATCGGTGCGTTGATCGCCGCACGTTCGGCGGCTTTACGGCGAATGGCATTGCTGGAGTTGATGTCCGGCAGCCACAGACGACGACCATCCAGCGTCTCGACGTACCCCTTATCCGCGGCTTGCGCGCGCGTCGCTTCCATATAACGCAGCACGCCCGGATAGCGCTCAAAGTAGAGATCCATGTACTTCTTCGCTTCGCCGGCACCAATGTTGAGCTGTCGCGACAAACCAAATGCGCTCATGCCATAAATCAGTCCGAAGTTAATCGCTTTCGCACTGCGGCGCTGCTCACCGGAAACCTTGCTTAGCGCCACACCGAAAACTTCAGACGCCGTGGCGCGGTGGATATCCTCACCCTGCGCAAACGCATCCAGCAGGCCTTTGTCCTGCGACAGGTGCGCCATGATTCGCAGCTCAATCTGCGAATAGTCGGCGGCCACGATGCGCTTATCCGCGCCCGCAATAAACGCCTGACGAATGCGCCGTCCCTCTTCGTTGCGCACCGGAATGTTTTGCAGGTTCGGGTCGGTCGAGGAGAGTCGTCCGGTGGCCGTCACCGCCTGGTGATAAGAGGTGTGTACCCGGCCGGTGATCGGATTGATCATCTGCGGCAGCTTATCGGTGTAAGTGGATTTCAGCTTCGACAGGCCGCGATGCTCAAGAATTACTTTCGGCAGCGGATAGTCGAGCGCCAGCTCAGCCAGCACTTCTTCACTGGTCGATGGCGCGCCGCCCGGCGTTTTCTTCGTCGGCTTAATTCCCTGCTTCTCAAACAGAATGGTTTGCAGCTGTTTGGTGGAGGAGAGGTTGAAAGGCTCGCCGGCCAGCTCGTGCGCCTTCAGCTCCAGCTCGGCCAGACGCGAGGTCAGCTCCTGCGAATGTTTCGCGAGGATGTTCTGATCGATCAGCACACCGTTGCGCTCTACGCGGGAAATGACCGTCACCAGCGGCATCTCAATCGCCTCGAATACCTGCTTCGGACCGGCTTCCTGCTCCAGCTTCGGCCACATCTGCAGGTGCAACTGCAGCGTGACGTCAGCGTCTTCTGCCGCATAGTGCGCCGCCTGCTCAAGCGCGATCTGATTGAAGGTGAGCTGATTTTTACCTTTACCGGCGATTTCTTCGAAAGTGACGGTTTTGTGGTTAAGCCAGCGAGCCGCCAGGCTGTCCATATCATGCTTGCCGCCGACGCTGTTCAGACAGTAAGACTCCAGCATGGTGTCGAATTTGATGCCGTTCAGCTCAATATCGTAATTTTTCAGTACGCCACGATCGTACTTCAGATTCTGCCCGACCTTCGCTGCTTTACTGTCCTCCAGCAGCGGTTTCAGCTGCTTCAGCACCGCGGCGCGATCCAGCTGCGGTGGCGCGTCAAGATAGTCATGCGCCACCGGCAGGTAAGCGGCCTCGCCCGGTGCCACGGCGAAGGCAATGCCGACAATATTGGCGCTCAGGGTATCCAGCGAATCGGTTTCCAGGTCAAAAGCAAACACGTCGGCGCTTTGCAGTTTTTTCAGCCAGTCGGCAAAGGTCGCCTCGTCGAGGATGGTGACATAGCCGTCGGATGACAGCACGCTGACCGTTTCCGCTGCGGCCACGGCGGGTTCATCCGGCAGCGATTTCTGCGCCTGGCTATTGCTCTTTTTACCCTGCAGCCATTTTCCTTCCTGCAGATCGGCAAGCCAGCGTTTGAATTCATAGCGGCTAAACAGCGTCTGCAATGCTTCGACGTCAGGCTCGTTAACCGTCAGCTGCTCGCAGGCCAGCTCCAGTTCCACATCGGTTTTGATGGTCGCCAGCTGGTAGGAGAGAAATGCCACATCGCGATTCTGCTCCAGCTTCGCCGCCATGGTTTTTGCTCCACGGAAGGAGAGCCCGGCCACTTTATCAAGGTTGTCGTAGATGGATTGCATGCCGCCCAGCCCCTGCAGCAGCGCCTGTGCGGTTTTCTCGCCCACGCCCGGAACGCCCGGGATGTTATCCGAGCTGTCGCCCATCATGGCGAGGAAATCGATAATCAGCGAAGGCGGTACTCCGTATTTCTGCTCGACTTCTTCCGGACCGAGCACGGTGTTGGTCATGGTGTTAATCAGGGTAATGCCCGGCGTCACCAGCTGCGCCATATCTTTATCGCCGGTGCTGATCAGCACCGCACGCCCCTGCTTTTCCGCTTCCAGCGCCAGCGTGCCAATCACGTCATCGGCTTCCACGCCGGACACCGCCAGCAGCGGCAGCCCCATGGCTTTTACCATCTCGTGCAGCGGCGCGATTTGCGCGCGTAAATCGTCCGGCATCGGTGGACGATGCGATTTGTAATTTTCAAACAGCTCATCGCGGAACGTTTTGCCTTTGGCATCGAAGACCACAGCCACATGGCTGGGTTGATACTGCATCAGCAGGCTTTTCAGCATGTTGAGCACACCATACATGGCGCCGGTTGGCTCACCCGCACTGTTGGTCAGCGGCGGAAAGGCATGATATGCACGGTAGAGGTAGGAAGAGCCATCTACCAGAATCAGGGGATTTTCTGCAATTTGCGCCATAGGTTTGTATTTTCTTCGTTGCGATAATCAGGGTTATAAGGATGCCACAACCAGCGAACAATGTTGAAGTAACAGCAGAAAGTGAGGATCTTTTTCGCGGTTACGCGGCGCGGATCGCAAGGATCATCTTGTGGATAACTTTGTGCGTAAAATTCATAACGTATTGTTATTTACGTTAATTGCAATCATTTTACGATTAAAATGTTTTTACAATCAGTCAGTTATAATCTTGCCGTGATACGAAACACCTTTTTAAAAAGGCGATCGTCTATGTGGATATTAAGCGAAAGGGTAATCAAAAAACGCTGGCTGTAAGGGATGAATAGCTTCGTGAATTAAGGATGTGGTGTGGGTTGGTTTCACTGTAGCGGCAGGTGATAACCGCGCCGCTACAGCATAAGCCATCGCGTTTTCAGCGCTTAATTACTTTTTCTCAACCAGGAATTTCACGACGTTGGCATAATCCGCCACGAAGTTATCCATTGAGCTGGTGTCCAGGCCGCCGTTGTTAACCATGTATTTGCCGTTAACGAAAATCGCCGGTACGCCCTGCAAATTAACATCCGAAGCCGCTTTCTGCTGCTGTGCAACCAGCGCCTTCACGGCGAAGCTGTTCCACGCTGCATCGTAATCTTCAGAGGTGATACCCGCTGCTTTAATAAAGGTTTCTTTCAGGCTGGCTGCGTCGGTAATGGTCTGGGTCTTCTGGATGCCGTCGAAAATCGGTGCGGTCACTTTATCTTCCACACCCAGCGCCATTGCCACTGCCCACGCATGCGTGACCACCGGACCGAAGTCGCCGCCGAGGAAATCAACGTGATATTTGGTCACTTTGGTATCCGCTGGCAGATTCTTTCTCACCGCATCGCTGACGTGGTAAATGCGTTCAAACTGGTAGCAGTGCGGGCAGAAGAAGGAGAAAAATTCCATGACCTGCGGCTCACCGGCGACCGGTTTTGGCAGCGTAACGTACTGTTTGCCGTCGTTGAACTGTGCCGCTGAGGCGCTAAATGCCAGCATCAAACCTACCAGCGCAAACCAAATCTTTTTCATCGTGAGAACATCTCCTGAGTACTTCATTAAAATTGCGGGCTAAGCTGTAACGGCGGTTCGTGTAACAGCCTTTCCTGCTCGATAAATAGTGCAATCTGCCGGCGCCAGAAGTCCTCATCGGTCATCCAGGGGAAGGCGCGCGGAAAAGCGGGATCCTGCCAGCGGCGTACCACCCAGGCCAGATAATAAACCATGCGCATGGCGCGTAAAGACTCAATCAGTGTCAATTCGTGTAAATCGAAATCACCAAATTCGTTATACGCTTCCAGCAAAATATCCCACTGGATCAATTGCTCCTGACGGCTGCCGTTCACCAGCATCCACAAATCCTGCACTGCCGGGCCGGTGCGCGCGTCATCGAGATCGACAAACATCGGCCCATCGCGCCACAGAATATTGCCGGGATGGCAGTCACCGTGCAGCCGGAGCGGTTGCCACTGGCTATGCCAGCTCTGCTGCAGCGTGGCGCTGAGTTTATCTAACGCCTTCAGTAGCGCATCCTTCAGCGAGGCAGGCACCAGCGCGCTCTGTTCCAGCTGCAGACGTGGCTCAACCACATACTCCTGCAGGACCAGAGTGGGCCGCTGGCGGAACGGGCTGTGGCGTCCGGTTTGATGGATACGGCCAAGGAAACGTCCCACCCATTCCATCTGCTCTTCATTGTCAGTTTCATACTGCCGGCCACCGAGGCTGGGAAACACCGCGAACATAAAGCCAGCGTGCTGATTGAGCGTATTGCCCTGCAGCGCCAGCGGCGCGGCAACCGGCACTTCATCGTCCAGCAGATCCTGAGCAAAGCGATGCTCTTCAGCGATCTGCGCGGCGCTCCAGCGTTGCGGACGATAGAACTTAGCGACATAACGTCGCTTATCCTCATCGCTAAACTGATAGACGCGGTTTTCGTAGCTGCTCAGGGCGGTTAAGCCGGACTCGACCCGCAGACCGGCATCCCAGAGCGCATCAAGGATAACGTCGGGATTCAGCGTCTGAAAATTAAAAGCGGCTTCGCTCATCATTGTGCCTGTGTGTTACCTGTGCGTTGAACGCGCAAGGATAACACTACTCATCATCCTTGATCACACCGCGCGCACGTAATAGCGCGCTTTTGAAGTCCACTTCATAATCTTTCTTCAGACCCGGGATCACAGCCTGACTACCGGCATCACGCATTTTGAGATGGTAAATCAATACGTCATCGCTTAATTCACTTAATGGGCCACTGAAACCTGATTCCTGCGCCAGTTTTTGTAAAAATGCCAGCAGGTTGAGATCGGGTTCTTGCTGCCAGGCAGGCTGCAGCAGTTCGAGCAGTTCATTGAGTCGGTGATATTTCATCATTGATTCCTTTGCGCAGGTGGTTCGCTACCGCGAGTTAAGTATCGTCCAGAATAAACAGGGAGACGAAGATGACCGCATTTACCGGTGTGATCCTCGCAGGCGGGCAAGGCAGCCGTATGGGAGGTCAGGATAAGGGCTTGCTGCCATTACAGGGCAAACCGCTTTATCAGCACGTTCTGCAGCGTTTACAGCCGCAGGTCAATATTGTGTTGATTAGCGCCAACCGTAACATTGATCGTTATCAGGCAAGTGGTTGTCAGGTGATTCGTGATTCGCTGCCTGATTATCCCGGTCCGCTGGCAGGCATGCTCAGCGGCCTGCGGCACAGCCAGACCGAATGGGTGGCGTTTTGCGCCTGCGATACGCCGTGGCTACCGCAGGATTTTGTTGCACGGCTGTGGCAGCAGCGCGGTGCAGCCGCCGCCGTGTGGGTGACCTCGGGTCAGCGTGATCATCCGGCGCTGGCCCTGGTGCATCGTGCGCTGGCCGATGATCTGGAAGCGTGGCTGCTGCGCGGAGAACGCCGTCTGATGCAGTTTATGTGTGAACATGGCGGACACAGCGTACTGTTTGATGATGATGAAGCCGCCTTCCGCAATATCAATACGCCTGACGATTTGGTTAATGAGGAAAGTGCGTGATGAGTGTGCCGTTACTGGCGGTGGTGGGCTGGAGTGGCACCGGCAAAACCACCCTGTTACAACAGGTGATTCCGCTACTGAGAGCGCAGGGCATTCGCCCCGGGCTGATCAAGCATACCCATCATCAGATGGATATCGATACGCCGGGAAAAGACAGTTATCTGCTGCGCAAAGCGGGAGCCGATCAGGTGATCGTCGCCAGCGAACAACGCTGGGCGTTAATGTGCGAAACGCCGCAGCAGCCGCTTAGTTTAGCGCAGCTGGCAGGCCGTATGGATGCTGCAACGCTGGATCTGGTGCTGGTCGAGGGGTTTAAACAGGAACCCGTGCCCAGGATGGTGCTATGGCGGCGCGGCGTTAAGGGGGAAATTGATGAATTGCTGGATGACTGGGTGATTGCCGTAGCGACGGATGAAGCGTTAGCGCTTCAGGTACCGGTGCTGGATATTAATCAGCCTGATCAGGTTGCAGAGTATATTGTTCAATGGCTAAAAAACGGCTAATCACGCGGTTTTTGGCGGTAAATTTGCCGGAGTACGGGCGTAAAAAAGCCCCGGACTCTCGTCCGGGGCTTCTTCACTTATTTAATGCCTGGCAGTTCCCTACTCTCGCATGGGGAGGCCCCACACTACCATCGGCGCTACGGCGTTTCACTTCTGAGTTCGGCATGGGGTCAGGTGGGACCACCGCGCTGTTGCCGCCAGGCAAATTCTG
>NZ_POWN01000009.1:0-158681 GCF_002928355.1 Pantoea sp. ICBG 828
CGCGATCAACAACCTGTTTGACTGCTTCGATTTTAAACTCTTCGGGATAACGCTTACCGCTCATGGGCACCTCTCTTTAAGCCATCTTAAATGACTCCGAGGTGTCTGTTAAAGCCGTGGCGATTCAGAGTTTGATGACCCGGCAGTGGCAGAGAAACTCTACGGCGGCGCCTTTCCCCTGACAGACATCACCGTCATCCCGGACGATGACATCATGAATCACCGCAGCATGGCGGCACTCACGCTGCTGCAGAAGCATATTCACCAGCGCGACATGGCCGCGCTGACCGACCGGCTGGCCACGCTGCTGATGGCGGACTATCTTTCTTCATCTCAGGTGACGGTGCTGATACACTATTTACTACAGGCGGGAGAGTCAGCCGACTCTGAAGCCTTCGTTCGCGAACTGGCACAGCGTGTGCCGCAACACGGAGACGCACTCATGACCATCGCACAGCAGCTCGAGCAGAAGGGCATTGAGAAAGGACGCATGGAAGGACGCCAGGAGGGGATTGAGCTTGGCGAGCAGCGAGGCATTGAAAAGGGCGAGCGCGAAGCAACCCTGAAAATTGCGCGAACCATGCTGCAAAATGGCCTTGACCAGAATATAGTCATGCAGATGACCGGCCTGACAGAGGACGAGTTGGCGCAGATTCACCATTGAGCAGTCATGCCATTTCCGAGCCATCTCTTAGGTATCCAGATACGCCTTCTGATGCTGCCGATTCGTTTTTGGAAAAGATGTCTAAGAAATTACCCTCGCTGTCTTTTTCTTTCCAGCCTGGCAGGAATGTGATCATCGGCGATAACGAATCCGGCAACAGCAGTATGGTGCTGGACCTGGTACTGAGCGACAGCCGACATCGGATTAAATCGCTGGGCATAAAGGCATTGCTCTGTCAGCAAGCATATCCAGGCTAAACGTCTGCATTCAGCGATCATATGTGAAGTTCGCTTAATGCTATTTATGTTGAATTTGTGCAGTGCAGATATTATTAATAATCTTTTGGCCCACTATATCTTTAAGATTGATTTGGAAGTTAAAGTCATTTTATGTATGTTAAAATATAAGTTATTTAAGAGTTCATCCTGGGTAATTCTAAGAGATATTATAATTTTATAGAAGCAATTACTGACTTATTGAATTGATTAATGAGTTTCTTTATTGCAGAGGTGCTAATTTAGAGAAAAAGAAATTAAGAGTTGGATGTTAGTTTTTATCAATTGCCACCAACTAAACTTTTTTTGGTTAAGATAAAATCTATAATTAACACAATTAGTTAATGCAATATCAAAGTGTATTTCCTGTTGATTTTTAAAGGTTTTAATGCTAGATTCAAAAGTTGAAGGAATTATTATTTTTGGCATTTTTCCTTTTGCTCTAATGAGTTAGGAATTAAGCCACGTCACGGTGGAATACCAGATGAATTTTAAGCTTGAAAATCAATCGGTTAACGTGGTTTGGGTGGCTCCAGTTAGCCCCGATCTTTTTGTGCCGACTTGGTTTGAAAAATTTGAGTTAATCAGAGAAGAGGATTTAAAGGCAGCTAAAGTAACTACTCAGGAGTCGGGTATAACTGTTGATTTTGGATGGTTGGAAATAAAAGCCACTCCACATAGGGTTATATTTAAATTAGCTCGTGCTGGTTTGGAACCATCTTTTTTAGATTTAATTTCATCTACAATTTCTCTTCTGGTTACGACCCCAACTTATGCATTTGGTATAAATACTAACTATTACTATAGTTTTGATACAAGAGAAAATTATGACAAGCTTGGAGATTTCATAGTTCCAAAAGATATTTGGAAGGAAGAGAATAAATCCAAAATACTTAAGGATGATCCTACTTATCATTTCGGAATAAGAAAGCTCGTCATGGAAATAGCAGATGTTAATTCTGCTGATAATTGTATTTATGACGAGAATATTAATCTGACATTAACTCCTCGATTGAATTTTGAAGATGTTAAGTACGGGTTGATGGCAGGTTTTAATCATGATTACAAAGTGACAAAAGAGAAAAACCAAATAGAATTTACTAAGCTTTTTGTAAGTATTTTAGAGAAAGCGTTTGATAATGCAGTAAAAAATGACGTCAAAACATTGGAATCACTTTTTACTAGGATATTGTCATGAGCCAAGATACAGCTAATAGCATATTTAGTGGGAATAAAATTAGTGTCGAAAAAGATTCTAGTTTTTGGCATCCTATTTTAGAAAGTGTAAGATCTGCGAATAAAAACAAGGATGGTGAAGGGAACATTGCAAGTGCTTTATTCGGTGAAAGTGTTACACCAGATAATCTATCGGCTATCGATGCACCAGTAATTGATATCGGTTTAGATGAAACATATTTAGAAGGTGGGTTGACTTTAAAAGGCAAACTAAAAGAAGCTAAAGCAAAAGCTAATAAGTTTCTAAGTTCTAAAACCATAAGTCTGACCAAACACTTGGATTCATATGGTGTTATAGATAATATATCAAAAACTAAAGAAAACGGTATATATGAAATCTATGCAAGAATTTATGATATAAGTGACGATGAGTTTATTGATGAAATTTCATTTTTAAGCTCGGAGTTTACACCATCTGATAGAAAACGTATCAATGAGAATGCAGTTTTTTATTGGCATGTTGGCGTTGAAAAAAACATATTTGGCCAAGAGAAACACGTATCTGAATTTCGCTTAAGGCGAATTGCAACTAGATAAATTTTATAGAATATGAATGAATCTGTTCTGTTTGGTAAGGGCTATGGTGAGTCAAATCTGGTGCGTCTCTCACAAGATGACTGGATGATAGTTGATTCATGCACTAATGAAGATAAAAGACCTGCCGCGCTCGATTATTTAATTACACATGGCTTTGACCCTGGTGTGTGCGTTAAGGTTATTGTAATAAGTCATTTTCACAATGACCATATTAAAGGGCTAAGCGAGATAATTGAGTGCTGTAAGTCATCTACAGTATGGCTAAGTAATGCTCTGAATACAGAAGAGTTTAAACAATACTTGTCAGCTATATCAGCTCCAGATGACAAATTTTCTGGCACAAGAGAAATAAGCAAGATAATGTCTCATTTTGGAGCTTTGCATAAAGCTGGTCGGCTAAAATATGCTCTTGCTGACAGATGTCTTTATAAAAATCATGATGGCCTAGAAGTCATATCATTATCTCCTTGCGATCAAGATATTGCTGAATCAAATGTTAATTTTGATAACCTGCGCAAAATTGGGAATAATGTCCCCGGAAACACAAATTCCGCGCCATTAATCAATCCCAATAATTATAGTGTAGTGCTCAGGGTTTATAATCCGCATATTCAGCATGAATTACTTTTAGGTGCTGATCTTGAAGTAAGAAAAGGTGCAGGTTGGGAAGCCGTTTGTGACTGTGTTTTGAGTCCGAAACCTAACAGAATAAATCTATTTAAACTTCCTCATCATGGTTCAGAAACAGGCTATCATGAAAGAACGTGGCTTGAGCTCATAAACCAAGCGCCGCAATGTATTTTAACTACTTATAATTCATCTGGATTACCTAGGGAAGACATGCTGAAAAAGTACGGTGAGCGTGCAAAAAAGATATTTTGCACTTCTCGCCCGGCTCATTTTAAAACCGTTAGTAATAAGAAAGATATACTCAAGAGTATTGATAAAAGCAATTCAAGTGCACAATTCCATACAAGAAGGAGTAATTTTGGGTATTTAAAGGTGGACGATTATTTATCAGAAACTCCAACGATAACTCCTTATGGTGATGCGTTGGAAATAATTAATAATACTGAATTAGCGCCAACTGTATCTGCAGGCTAAATTTTGGAGAACAGCGAATTGATTAGTTAAGTTCGCTGTTCTTAAGATTAAGTAGTAGCAAAACCTCATTATATTCCCCTCTTTCTTACTTAATAACTTCATATAATAGGGTTTATATGAAGCTGGGATCCTTCCGAGGATCCGGGTATGATGGGGATCCGGCCTGCATGGGCCCAGAACGAACAAGAATGCGGTAGCGCTGCGTGAATTCTGCAGGGGTAAGACCCTGCTTTCTTCTCAGAATTCACGTAGCGACGCCAGACGGATAATCGGCGGAAACATGACACATACGGCACTACTGCCGGGCCTGACCGGCCCGGAGGACGGCGACATCACCGGCCGGCTGCGCGAATTCGTCAGCGATCGGGAAGCCTTCTCGGACAATACATGGCAGCAGCTGCTCAGCGTGATGCGCATTGCCGGCCGCTGGGCGGCAGAGCACGGCCGGGCGCTGCTGCCGATGGCGCCGGCCGATCTGCGCGATTACCTGCTGTGGCTGCAGGCGTCCGGACGCGCCTCATCCACCATCAGCACGCACGCCGCGCTCATTTCCATGTTACACCGTAACGCCGGGCTGATACCGCCTAACGCATCGCCGCAGGTATTCCGGGCGGTGAAGAAGATCAACCGCACCGCTGTTATAGCCGGCGAGCGTACCGGTCAGGCCATTCCCTTCCGCCTGCATAACCTGCTCTCGCTCGACGCGCACTGGTCAGTCTCCGATCGTCTGCAGCAGCGGCGCGACCTGGCGTTTCTGCACGTGGCTTACGCCACCCTGCTGCGTATCAGCGAGCTGGGCCGCCTGCGGGTGCGTGACATCTCGCGCGCGTCGGACGGCCGGGTTATCCTAGACGTGGCGTGGACCAAAACCATTGTGATGACCGGGGGGCTTATCAAGGCACTGGGCGACCTCTCCTCGCAGCGCCTTACGGAATGGCTGACGCTTTCGGGGCTGGCCGGCGAACCCGACGCCTTCATCTTCGGTCCGGTTCATCGCTCGAACCGGGCAGTCGCTGCGACTGAAAAGCCGCTTTCCGCCCGGGCGCTGGAGGATATCTTTGCCCGCGCCTGGCTGGAAGCCGGCGATGCCGGCAGTGTGCGGCCAAACAAGAACCGCTACCGCGCCTGGTCCGGTCACAGCGCGCGGGTCGGCGCCGCCATTGATATGGCCACGAAAAAATACAGTACCGCACAGATCATGCAGGAAGGAACCTGGAAAAAGCCGGAAACAGTGATGCGCTATATCCGCCACGTTGACGCGCACGCGGGGGCAATGATCGATCTGATGAAGCAGTTCGACTGATTTGCGACATCAGATGACGTAAGTGACTAGTGCTGAGTCTCAAGATGCGGGCAAGGCACAAAGCGGAGCCGTAAAACGGAAAACCGCGACAGATGAGCGTTTAACTCCTTATGCGTGAAACCGTACTCACCGCAGCAAAAATGTGGCTGGTTATCATCGCCCGCGCCGCTATTACATATAAACCTCTTCTTCTCCAAGGTAAGCCATCGCATCAAGAATGGATGACCAGCTAACCTGTCTGGCCAGCGGAAAGTTGTATATCCTCATGCCGTTGTTAAGAAATACGTCGCACGTTTTTGCCCCGGTATGCATCCTGATCTCCCGGATGAGGCTGCGTGCCGTCAGCTGGCACGCCCGGCGATCGCTGATATCCAGCAGGTTCAGATCCGCTGCCGTTGCGCAGTTACGCATCTGTCGGACGCCAGCCATCTCTCCCTCCAGTCTTTTTATCTCTCCGGAAAGGCTCTTTGCCCGCTCACAGAGTTCAGTCACGTCCGGCGTGATTTCAATCGCCCTGATGACGTTGTGCAGACTTCCGGTCAGCTGCAGATGCCGCGCCGTCAGCGGCCGCAGCGTATCTTCAGCTGAAACGCGCCCGCTCGTGGCGGATGCCCCCTGCACCAGACCACTTATCAGATAACGATCGGTCAGGTCCCGGCGTATCGTGACGGCTTCACAGCGGTTCTGCCGGCGCATTGAGCAAACGTAGTAGCCATAGCCCTTTACCGAGATTCCGGTCAGGATCACCGCATGACCGCAGAGGCCGCACCGCATCAGCCCGCGGAAAATATTGATGAGGTAAGGGTTAAAATTACCATCCCTGCGGCTTTCCGGTTCCCGGTACATCAGCTGCGCGCGCGCGAAATCCTCTTCGCTAATGATTGGCGGGTAGTAACCGGGTATTTCCTCCGCCTCTGTCGCGGTGCACTGATGTGACGGCACGAGATACCCTATTACCGCCTTTTTTCTGACCAGTCGTTCAATGGATGAAGAGTTCCACTGTGATACCTTCCCCTTCAGATTCTCCTTTCCCTGCGCGTTCAGCGCGCAGCTGATCCTGACAAAAGACATGCCTTCAAGACGCATGCGGAAAACTGAGCGGATTACCTCTGCGCGCTCTTCCAGCACGTCAAAGCCGTCGCGGGCAGCGTTAACCTTCAGCCAGTAGGGGCACTTTGCTGTCATGATCGTTCCCGCTGCAGCAGTCTTTCGCTTTTCCGCCCAGGCGGCGCGCATGCGCCTGGACTTCATTTCGCTTTCCTCATTCGCCCGCTGGGCAATCAGAATCGCCCTGATAATGGCAAAAGGGTCGTCCAGTGAACCGCGGGTGTAAAGTAAATTATCGCTGAGCGTGACGACGTCAATGCCGGCTTCCAGCACCGCCCGCAGACGGCCGGTGGCGTCGCCGATTTTCTCGCGCGACAGCCTGTCGAGGCTTTCAATCAGCAGTACTGTACCGCTCTCGACGAGCCCCCGCTCAACCGCTGCCATAAAAACGGCGAAGGCACCCCGGACGGCGTGTTGGCCACGCCATGCGCTCAGCCCCATGTCCTCGTAGGTAACAGGATCAAGGTAATAGTCGGGATTGTGGCTGAGCCATTCACCGATAAGTTTTTTCTGGCGCCTGGCTGAGTCACCTTTCGCCTGCTGCAGCGAGGAAAAACGAAGGTATGCAATCGCCTTTTTCATGGAAACACCACCTGAAAAGTCAGTTCAAGACGTGCAGCGTACGCGTGTCGTGCAGTCTGACTACAGCATCTTTCCACCGGTAAGATTAACGGTACAGTTCCGGCAAAACTGTCGTTCGGCTCAGATTTTATCGCTGACTTTTATTTCTCACGTAAATGATTTCATTTGCTGACATCTGGATGCCTTACGCTTTGATGTACAGGCATAAAAAATAAAATAGGAATCAGTTAAATCATTTTATTTTTTCAATTCGAGATAGTTAAGTTATTAACTCATGATTTTTCTTCATTAGTTCAATTTATTTACTATCATAGTTAATTTTGAAGGGTAAGGCTATAGTGAAAATATGTTGGCAATTTGTATAAAGCCCTAATTTAGTTGACTAAAGGATTATAAATGCCAGCATCTAGATGTGAGGGTTTGAAACCCTAAGAAATATTCAAGCGCTAGCACTATAACTTTATGAGGGTTCGATTAAATATACTGTGTGATGGGAGTGGGTTATCAATTTCCCCTCAAAAATTATGATTCAATTTTTGTGCAACTCATATGGAGGCTGAATGCGAAACACTTTAACACATGAATGGGATAAGACGTTCCCAAAGAGTAATCAGGTAGTACATTCTAAGGTCACATTTTATAACCGCTATGGGATTCTTCTAGCCGCAGATTTATACCAGCCAAAAGAAAAACTTAAACGCGCTTTGCCCGCTATTATATTCAGTGGTCCGTTTGGGGCTGTCAAAGAGCAATCCTCTGGACTTTATGCTCAGACTCTGGCTGAAAGGGGCTTCATTACTCTTGCTTTCGATCCATCCTTTACAGGCGAAAGTGGTGGAAATACACGTGATACCGCATCACCTGATATCTATACAGAAGATTTCAGCGCCGCAGTAGACTATCTTGGTCTTCAGCCGCTGGTTGATCGTAACCGGATTGGTGTCATGGCAATCTGCGGCCTGAGCGGCATGGCAATAACTGCTGCAGCCAGCGATTCCAGAATCAGGGCAGTTGCAACTGCCTCCATGTATGACATGTCTCGCAGCATTAGCCTGAGCTACCAAGACAGTTACACCCAGGAGCAACGACACAAAATCATTGATTATGTCAGCCAGCAACGCTGGGAAGATACGGAAAACCATATGCCGTCCCGGGGCTATCATGAAATTCCTTTTGACGATAACGGTAACATAATCAAAAGAGATCGTCTTTTTCCTGCAACGCTTCCAAAAGATGCCGATCCGGTAATCGCAAGTTTTTATGACTATTACTGTACTCTGCGTGGATTTCACTCACGTTCAGTTAACTCAGTCACGGCTTTTACCGCTACTACACCCGCTTCCTTTTTTAGCTTCCCTTTGATGTATAATCTTGAGCTGCTTTCGCCACGTCCATTAATGCTCATTGCTGGAGCAAATGCACATTCTCTTTATTATTCCCAAGATGTATATGAAAAGGCTACAACATCTAAAGAGCTGGTTATTATCGCTGATGCCGATCATGTAGATTTATATGATAAAACAGAAAAAATACCATTTAGTAAGATTGAACGTTTTTTCAAAGATAATCTTCGCTCACAGTGATAATTAGCCAGAGCAGCTGAAAGTTCGGGCGACATCAGGTTTTTCCTGACCCGTCCCCAAGAACTGTCTGGCTTGAAGGACACAAAGCTTATTTATTATCGACGATATGCATTTATTTTCATATTAGGAAAATTGGTTTTTTGAGCACCTTTATACATACCTTCTGGAGCAAGAAACATCATGAAATCAATACCAGCTGCTTTTCTGGGACTCGTCCTGTCAGCTCCCGGTTTTGCACAGACAACGCACGGAGAACATCCTATGCCTGCAGACTCATCATCTGTTTCGACCGTCTCACCGGCCCTGCAAAGTTATATTCAAGACGCTATTGAGGGTGACCTGTGGAAACGCCCACAGCTTTCAGCGCGAGATCGTAGCGTCGTGACCGTTGCAGTGCTGATAGCCCGTAATCAGACATCTGAGCTTTCGACAGAGCTGAACAGAGCTATTGATAACGGTGTTAAACCCGGTGAAATCTCAGAAATCATAACGCATCTTGCATTCTATTCAGGTCTTGCCAATGCCAAAAACGCTGCAACCGTGACAAAAAACGTTTTTGCCGCCCGGGGTATTGGCGCTGAGCAGCTTCCCTCTGCTGCACCCTTACTTTTACCTCTTGATGAGGCAGCAGAGGCAAAGCGGGTTGAAGTAGCCGAGAAAAGTGCTGGCTCCGTCTCGCCCGCATTAGTGAAATATACTACGGATGTCCTTTTCAGAAGCCTCTGGCTACGTCCCGATCTCAGCCCTCGAGACAGAAGCATGGTCACAGTTTCTGGCCTCATCGCCAATGGTCAGGTTAACCAAATCGGTTTTCACCTCAATAAAGCCATGGATAACGGCCTGACCCGCGAACAGGTCGGTGAATTAATAGCTCAGGTTGCGTTTTACGCAGGCTGGCCTAACGCATTTTCCGCAGTTCCGGTTGTTCAGGATGTACTGAAAAGCCGCAACAGTTGAGGAAAATCTTTTGCATGCATTTCTGATACAAGGAATATTCAACATGAGGAATTTATTAATGGTCACTACATTGGCATCAATGGTTATATCTGGCAGCGTTAATGCCGCTGAGGGGCAGGATATCGTGGTTACTCCGGCAGGCTCAGTAGCTTCAGCAAAAGGCACCCCTGATAATTTCACCGGGCATGTAGTCATCGATCTGCTCACGCCCTCATCCTTAAAAACTCCGGCGTCATCTGGTCAGGTAACATTCGCACCAGGTGCCCGGACAGCATGGCATACCCATCCGGCAGGGCAAATGCTCATCGTGACTGCCGGTAAAGGCTGGATTCAGAAAGAGGGCCAATCCAGAAGTGTTATCAATACCGGGGATGTAGTCTGGATCCCGGCAGGCGTAAAACACTGGCACGGTGCCACTGATACCACCGGCATGAGCCACATAGCTGTCACTTATTTGCAGGACGGCAAAGGCGCTGACTGGCTTGAGCCCGTAACAGATCAGCAGTACAGCGAAAACTAAACTCTGGCTGGCCGGCCAGCTTCGGCCAGCTTTATTGTACGCCTATTTTCTATTTTCTGTAGCGAAGCGCTTCAGTGAGTGCCGTAAAAGCGGGAGATGCATGATGCCGGTTGGGATAGTAAAGATAAAAACCGTCCCAGAATGGAGACCATTTTTCCAGCACTCTGATGAGTTTGCCGTTCTCAATGTGTGGTAATGCGATTTCTTCAGGAACATAGGCGAGCCCATGCCCTGCGATCGCAGCATCTAGCACATGAAAAATGTGGTTAAAAGTAATCTGGCCATCCACTCGGATCTTAAATTCTTCACCATTTTCTTCAAACTCCCAGGTATAAAGGGCACCCGAAGTAGGAAAACGATAGTTTATACAGGTATGTGAAATGAGTTCCTGAGGGTTAACAGGGATAGGATTTTTACTGAAATAAGTCTCTGAACCTACTACAGCAAAGCGAAAATCGGGACTGATACGGACCGATATCATATCTCTTGCGAGCTGCTCACCCATACGAACGCCTGCGTCATAACGTTCCGTGACAATGTCAGACAGACCGTTATCAAGCATAAGCTCGATTTTAATATCGGGGTAAGCCTGGAGGAACTCATGTATTTTTGGCCAGATCACACAGCTAATAGCATAATCCGGTGCATTTATACGGATAGTACCTGAAGGCTTATCTTTCAGTTCATTAAGCGCCTCCAGTTGTACTTCAATTCCATCAAAATGGGGTCCGATACCCTGTAACAATTTTTCTCCCGCTTCTGTAGGCGAGACCGCTCGTGTAGTACGTGTTAGTAGACGCACTCCCAGCCTTTTCTCGAGATTTCTGATGGTATGGCTTAAAGCTGATTGCGAAATACCGATTTTTGCTGCCGCCCGGGTAAAGCTGCGTTCCCGGGCAACGGCAAGAAAAGCCAGCAGGTCATTGATATTGTCACGAACCATAAAACACCTCTCTGGTCTGTTATTCTGAGTTAAATCCCGATCTTCAGGAACAGCTTTTTACAGCTGACACTGACGCCTGGTCCGATTGTTGTGTTCAGGAAAAAAATCCCTGCCTTTATTTATGCAAATTTTACATGATTACATCCAGTATTCAGATACTAATTTAATTATCAAAACCGCCCTATCATTATGTCTCGTATGCTCCGCCTTTCCCGAGGACTAAAATGAAACGCAAGTTAAAGCTACAAAACATGCTGTCCGCGTTCGCTGCCTCTGCCTGCCTGCTGATAGCAATGCCGGCCATGGCTGCCGATGATTTGACTGTTCAGACCACTACCGGACCCGTTACAGGAGTGGTTCACAAGGGCATAAACTCATGGCAGGGACTGCCTTATGCAGCACCTCCCGTCGGCCCCCTGCGCTGGCAACCGCCTCAGCCGGTAAAACCCTGGAATACACCAGTGAAAGCAAATGCGCTGGCATCAAGCTGCGCTCAAAATGCTGACCTGGGTGAATTTGCGAGCGCGGGAGGAAGTGAAGATTGTCTCTACCTTAACGTTTATCGCCCGGCAGATATCCAAAACAACAGCAAAAAGCTGCCTGTGTTTGTCTGGATCCATGGGGGGGGCCTTCAGGTAGGGCAGGGGGGAGATTATGATCCTTCAAAACTAGTAACACAGGGAAAAGCTGTTGTAGTAACTCTCAATTACAGGCTGGGTTTGTTTGGCTTTTTGTCCACCCCTGCGCTTGATGCGGAAGGGCATGATTCTGGTAACTACGGACTTATGGACCAACAGGCAGCTCTGCGCTGGGTTCAGAAAAATATCTCCGCGTTTGGCGGCGACCCGGCCAACGTAACAATTTCAGGTGAGTCCTCTGGTGGTAACAGCGTCATGGCTCATATTGCTGCACCAGGCTCAGCAGGCTTGTTTCAGCATGTAGTGGCGATGAGCGGATCGGGCATTATGTCACGTCATCCAGCTTTTGGTGCCCCTCGTCCTCTTGCTGTGGCACGGGAAACCGGTACTGAATTTGCCAAGGCGGTAGGATGTGATGCCAGTGATGCAGCTTGTCTGCGAGCGGTGCCGGCAAAACGTATTCTCGATGTTCAGCCTGCCTATGCGATGAATGAATTTATCATCGACGGAAAAGTTTTACCGATCCATCCAGCAGATGCCTATAAAAGCGACAAGATTAACCATGTCTCGCTAATTAACGGCACTAACCGCGATGAAGGCCGTTTCTTTGTCGCACTTCCAGAGCTGTTAACTGAAAAAACCATGCAGGAAAGTGATTATCCTGTCTGGATTGGCCGTCAGTATGGTGAAGCGTTGAAATTAAAAGTACTGGCTGAATACCCGCTGGCGAACTATGACAACCCAAGTGAGGCTTTCGCTGCAGCCGCTACTGACAGTATGTTCTCATGCCCGGCACGAGCAATGAACCGTACGCTGGCAGATAAAATTCCTGTTTACGCCTATGAATTTAGCGATCGCACCGCACCGTCCTATGTAGGTCCGACTACATTTCCGCTCCTGGCGGCGCATACTTTTGAACTCGCTTATGTTTTTCCTGGTTTTCATGGCGCAAGCAGAACGCAGCTTAGCCTGAACCCTCTTCAGGTAAAATTATCCGACAGTATGGTCAGCTATTTTGTCTCAATGTCAAAAATGGCCTCGCGTGAGAAGGCATGGCCTCGCTATAGCTCCCGGACCGATAACTACATGACCTTTGCATTACCGGAGGCCAGGATGATTTCAGGACGCTTCTCTGATACCCATCACTGTGCGTTCTGGGACCAGCAGGGTCTTTACTGATTTTTCCTCCAGCTGTTCCCCTGTGGCCGCAGCATACGCTGCGGCTTCAGAACGACAATGTAAATCCCTATCCTTTACACAGAAAAAAAGGAAATCTGTTATGCCAGACAATTTTGGTTTTACGACCACAACTGAAGACGTTCTCAGCGGTATCTCACTTAAGGGTAAGCGCGTTCTCGTAACTGGAGTGTCTGCTGGCCTGGGTATCGAGACTGCCAGAGCCCTGGTTGCGCACGATGCTGAGGTTGTTGGCACAGCTCGCGATCTTAAAAAAGCTGAGAAGGCTACAGAAGAACTTCAGAAAAAGGCTCAAGCAGGAAACGGTCATTTTGAAATTGTCCAGCTTGATCTTGCTGACCTTAAAAATGTCAAAGCGTGTACGGAAGCACTGGTAGAGAAAGGACAGCCTTTTGATATTGTTATTGCTAATGCTGGTGTAATGGCGACACCGCTATCCTTCACAGCTGACGGACTGGAAATTCAGTTTGGTACAAATCATGTGGGACATTTTGCACTGCTTAAAGGCATAACGCCACTGTTGCATGAAGGTTCCCGCGTCGTTGTTCTCTCTTCAGCGGCTCATCATATTTCTGATGTAGATCTGGACGACATCAACTTCGAACATACACCTTACGACCGCTGGCTGGCCTACGGCCGTTCAAAGACGGCCTGTGCACTCCTTGCTCTTGAGTTTGACCGTCGTTATCGGGGACAAGGAATTCGTGCTGTGGCTGTACACCCGGGCGGTATACAGACTGAACTGCAGCGTCATTATCCGGCGGAAGAAGAGGCCGCGCTGGTTGAGTCAATCAATAAGGCAAACGCTGCTGCCGGTCAGCCTCCCTTCCGTTATAAAACAATCCCTCAGGGAGCTGCGACATCGGTTTGGGCTGCGGTATTTGCTGATGCAGACGAAGTAGGCGGCCGCTATTGCGAGGACTGCCATGTGGCCGAAATTGATGACAGTGAAGGCATTCACGGTGGCGTACGTTCCTATGCGTGTTCACCTGAGCGGGCTGAAGCGCTGTGGGAAAAAAGCGAAGCAATTTTACGCGAAAAAGTCTGACGGTTTAATGCAGGAATGTATCTCTGTACCCTCAGGCAGCCAGACATATGTGAGGAGTGATTTATGAAATACCGGACGCTGGGCAGTCAAGGGCTAACCGTTTCGGAATTAGGCCTCGGATGTATGGGACTTTCTTATGGATACGGACCGAGCCAGAGTAAAGATAAAGCCATTTCGCTGATCCGTTCAGCTTATGATCAGGGAATAACTTTTTTTGATACCGCTGAAGCCTATGGCGCGGATAATGAAGAGTGGCTGGGAGAGGCCGTTGAGCCTTTCCGTAACAAGGTAGTCATTGCGACAAAATTTGGCTGGAAAAACGGCGATGCCAGCCACGGCGAACTTGACAGCCGTCCGGAACGCATCCGGTTCGTTGCCGAACAGTCGCTCAGGCGCTTACGCACCGACTGCATTGATTTATTTTATCAACACCGTGTTGACCCCTCGGTTCCAATTGAGGATGTGGCCGGGACGGTAAAAGATTTGATTGCAGAAGGTAAGGTTAAACATTTCGGCCTGTCAGAAGCCGGTGCCAGTACTATCCGACGTGCTCATGCAATTCAGCCAGTTGCTGCGCTGCAAAGTGAATACTCAATGTTTACCCGAGACCCTGAGCGGGAAGTTCTTCCGGTGCTTGAAGAACTGGGTACAGGCTTCGTGCCGTTCAGCCCGCTTGGAAAAGGCTTCCTTACGGGCAAGGTAGGAACAGATACCAAGTTTGCTCAAAATGATATTCGCAGCACGCTTCCACGTTTTCAGGGAGACGCTTTTGCGGCTAACCAGCAACTCGTACAGGCACTTTCTGATTTCGCTGCTGAAAAAGGATGCTCACCAGCTCAGCTGGCTCTGGCATGGTTGCTGGCTAAAAAGCCATGGATTGTTCCTATTCCCGGAACAACCCGAGCAGAGCGCCTGCAGGAAAACAACGGGGCCGCTGAAATACAACTTAACCCGGCTGATATGCAGCAGATCGAAGACATTTTCCAAACCTGGCCTGTTAAAGGTGAGCGTTACCGGGAAGCCGCTATGAAGCTGGTTGGCCGATAACTCACCGTAATTTATTTCATATTAACCCGACCCGCCGCCTGCTCGTCTTATCGCGGGTCGCTCACCTGCAAAAGAATAATGATGACAAACAAAGAAAATACAGAACTGAGCCCGCCAGACGTTGGGCATCATTCAAATGAAATACAACAAGCGAACTGGGGTGGTGTGTTTGCTATTACACTTTGCGCCTTTGTGCTTGTCGCATCAGAATTTATGCCCGTCAGTCTGCTGACACCTATGGCCGGTGCCCTGGCTGTCAGCGAAGGCATGATAGGGCAGGGTATAGCTATATCCGGTGCACTGGCTGTTCTGACCAGCTTATGCATACCTGCATTTGCTGGACGCAGGGATCGTAAATCTATTCTGCTGAGCTTAACCGTATTGATGGGCATTTCAGGCATAACTATCGCTATGGCATCCAGTTATGCCATATATATGCTGGGAAGAGCGTTAATCGGGGTTGCGGTTGGAGGATTCTGGTCTCTGTCAGTGGCTACAGCAATGCGGATGGTTAAGCCACATCAGATATCCCGAGCCATGGCTATTTTTAACAGTGGCAGCGCGCTGGCTACTGTTGTGGCCGCCCCGCTGGGTGCATGGCTGGGATCCACGATTGGATGGCGGGGTGCCTTTTTTTGCCTGGTTCCAATAGCTGCTGGCGCGTTTGTCTGGCAGTGGATCTCACTACCCACAATGAAAAGCCCGACCGGAAATCATCAGTCTGGAAATGTTTTTAATGTCTTAAAAAATAAACAGATAGCATGGGGAATGGCCGGATGTGGTGCTTTCTTTATGGGGCAGTTTGCCCTGTTCACCTATATTCGACCTTTTCTTGAAACCATTACCCGGATTCATGATGCATCACTATCGCTGATATTGCTGATGATAGGGCTTGCAGGTCTCCTGGGAACAAGCCTGATCGGGCGATTCCTGACGTCAGGTCTGTACAGGACGCTGGCGATTATCCCTTTCCTGATGGCTGGTATCGCAGTCATGCTAACCCTGTTTGGTGACAAAACCATTCTGGTCGTAGCGTTACTTGCACTCTGGGGCTTAGTCGCGACAGCAGCACCGGTAGGATGGTGGACCTGGCTGGCTCAGATTCCTCATAACGCAGAGGCTGGAGGAGGATTGATGGTAGCAATTGTTCAGCTGTCAATTGGTCTGGGTTCAACGGCAGGAGGCATGCTTTATGATACTGCTGGCTATCAGGGCACGTTTCTGGCCAGCGCAGCAGTGCTTTTGCTGGGAGGGATCGTGGCAATAGTAACATCACAAATTGGGCTTAAAAGATAAAGCCAGGCACTGTCTGTCAGGTCTCCTGACGGCACTAAATTCCAGGGGGCTTTAAGATGAAGTCAACTGTAATTCAGAGTGTTAATGAATCACATAATCAGCACCATTTCGCATCTACCGGCAGCTAAATATCGGCAGCCGGTATTGTTTGTTCCCCTGCCTCTGTCAGTGAAAACGCGCTCGCAATGAAAATCTCGATGACGAAGTTTCTAAACCGGACTATAGGGTTTGAGATCTTGAAGAATAGTATTATAAAAATTTCTATGCCAGACGTGACAGCAAAAACCTTTATATATTTAACTTTGAAAAAGATATTCAGAAAAGAGGGGGTTATTCTCTTTATCAATCGAATTCACGATTAGAGTTTCATGAATTAAGAAAAGACTATTCATTGCCGATATAAAACTTGTGCCGAGGAGGTGGTGGTTTTATTTAACATGGGTTTAAAGATGGGTTGAGGGCCATTGCTTTTCACAATGATAAGGTCTTCAAAGGAAAGTTGATGCATCGACTGATATTATATTCTTAGATGTTTTAGGTGCAAGCATGCAAGGAACCCTCTATGTTTTAATCTGATGAAATAAGTTGTTGTTTATGGTTATCGCTTGCTTTGCTTGCATCAAATAGAAATTCAGAATGCAATTCGAGATAATTTTGGGTTGATGTATAATAAAATCATTTGCTTACGGTTAACAGACTTCAGCAGGACACAGAATGAACCATATTTCTCTGGACAGACTTACTGGTCTAATCGCTTTCTCTAGAGCCGCATCGCTTGGCAGCTATACTGCCGCTGCCCGCGCCCTTGCCATTTCACCTTCTGCCGTTAGCAAAAGTATCATGCGGCTTGAAGAACGACTGGGGGTCAAATTATTTAACCGAACAACGCGTTCAATCACCCTGACGTCAGAAGGCAGTGAGCTTTTTAAGCGAACCCTACGTCTTTTACAGGAAGCAGAGGAGGTAGAGCAGATGGTGCTTGCTGCACGTACTGAACCTTCCGGCTCACTGAAAATCACTGCGCCTTTTTCTGTTGGCAGTCAGTTACTGGCGCCCCACCTACCGATTTTTATGGAGAGGTACCCTAAAATTGCCATTGATTTCCGGCTTAGTGATACTTTTACTGACTTAATGGAAGACAGTATCGATATTGCTCTTCGTATCGGGCCTGTGGTGGATTCCCGGCTTATTGCCCGAAAACTTGCAACAAATATTGTCTGTACGTTTGCTGCTCCGAAATATCTGAAGCAGAGGGGAATGCCAGCCAGCACAGAAGAGCTGCACTTGCACGACCTTGTCTGCACACGGTTTCAGAGTTCAGGGCAGCTTGTAAAATGGTTGTTCCAGGCTGAAGAAGAGATTATTGAGTACATACCCTCATCACGGCTGACAGTTACTGGTACTGACACAACCCTGGCGATCATATGTAATGGAGGTGGCATCGGTCTGCTCCCCTCCTATCTCGCATACCCATATGTGTCTCGCGGCGAGCTGGTTCCGGTCCTGCAGGGCATGTGGGTGGCCAGAAATGATATTACGGCTTACTGGCCGGAAAGCCGGCGCGGCAATCCAAATGTACGTGCCTTTCTGGAGTTTCTAAAGGAAATTTTTCCTGAACCCACGCCGTGGAACTCATTATTTACGCCTCCAGCTGAAACGTTCTTCGATTAACCTGAAAGAGAAACTCTGCCAATTCTGTCGGGAATACGTCAGATAAGGATTTAGTAAAAACGGGAATATATCAGCGAGTGGGTGATCTTCAGCGTTGAATCGAATTCGGTTGTACGTTTATTTATTTTTACCATCAGTGCCGCACCCAGCCACATGTTAAGCAGACTTCGGGCTAACTGCATAGACTCAAGCATGCTTACAATAGACCCCTCCCGCTTACCCTGATTGATCACAACCGCAAGTCGCGCGACGATTGACTGTATATTCTGATGATAAATTTCCGCTATTGCTTCAGACAGACCCGCGACCTCTGCTGACAGCATGACCATGAGGCTGGTCTGATAATGAACCGCATTTTGTTGGCTCACCTGCCAGTGATGGAAATATCGAAGAATACGCTCGTCCGCTCTAATACTGCATGTTAGTGACTGATTAAGACATCTGATGTGATTTTCGAAATAAGATATCAGCACTTCGCTCAGCAGGGCCTCCTTTGAAGGAAAATAATAGTAAAAACTGCCCTTAGATACGCCTGAGACTGACAGAATTTCGTTGACACCGGTTGCATGATAGCCCCGACGTACTATTAGTGTTTCAGCATTCAGCAAAATTCTGTTACGCGGGGAAATGTCATCTGAGTGTATGTTAGAAATATGCATGGTGTTAAATGAAGGTTTGGCAGGGAGGCATTTGTAATAAGTATACATCTCTAAAGGTAATGCTACTCCATTAATGAATCAAAACAGTTATTCCATTGTGTCCATAATAAATTCAATGCAATGCCTATGAAAATTACTTTATCGGGAATATATTTACTGATATCAGAAGTGAATAAATCAGGCGAATTTACAACGATCCGGCTGGCTATTTTATTTCCGTCGAATAATCTGAAGGAAAAAACGTGTCTGAAACAAATTCACGCCATGAAATACATCTGACGACCGCGATGGTGTTGCTGTACGCTGCCACTGGTGGGCTTGCTGTTGGCAACCTCTACTGGGCTCAGCCATTGCTACATGTTATCGCCGGTGATATGAACATCCCTGTCGGGAACGCCAGCATTCTCATTACCATTACACAGCTGGGTTATGCACTGGGCATTTTTTTGATTGTCCCGCTCGGTGATACGTTAAACCGAAAATATCTTATCCCATGTATCCTTTTCATTTCCGCACTTGCCTTGCTGGGCTGTGCCCTGTCATTCCGGTTCAGCATTCTGACTATTTTTATGGGACTTCTTGGTTTGACGACAGTGGGCGGAGGTATTTTAACACCATTTATCAGTGAGATATCCCCCGCCGCTCAGCGAGGGAAGGTTATCGGAACAATTGTGTCCGGTATGCTTGTCGGGATCCTGATATCCCGAACCCTGAGTGGATTTTTCAGTGAATATCTGGGCTGGCGCTCAATCTATTTCTTCGCCGCCAGCTGTTCGATCGTGTTGTCGTTAGTGCTTTTAGCCAAACTACCTGCAGAAAAAAACAAAGAACGGATAGCTTATGCGCCTCTGCTCGTCTCCGTTTTCAGGATCGCTGCGTGCCACCGAACCATCCGGACCACCCTGCTGCTGGGATTTGGTGTCTTCGCCGTCTTCAGCGCATTCTGGACGGGATTAACATTTCTACTGAGCAGTGCGCCATTCTCTTACACGACAGATGAAATCGGTCTGGTCGGGATCGCCGGACTGGCTGGCGCGCTTGCAGCCCGACGTGCAGGAGCGCTACATGATAAAGGCCGTTCTGTCGCGGCAACGGGTTATGCGCTCATCCTGGCCATTGCCTCACTTTCGCTGACGCTGTTCGCTGTCCACACTATCTGGATGATTATTATTGCGGTTATTTTCTTTGATATGGCTATCCAGACACTGAACGTGGTGAATCAGTCCAGATTGCTGGCACTGGATCCACCTAACAGAAGCCGGATTAATACAGCATTTATTACCGTTAATTTTATCGGCGGGGCTGTGGGCTCAGCCATGACGGGTGTGCTCTGGAATGTCGGTAACTGGTATGCCGTTGCCTGTGCAGGTATCGCCACACTCGTGGCAACTTTCCTGATCTGGTTTTTTTTACGTGGAAATCTTGTCAGCAGCTGAGGATGTTTCACGGCATTAACATGCAATGGATGCGCTTAATTATTGCATTAATACGATGTTCTGACTAAGAGGTTCTATATGATAAATCACTTCACCGCAACGTCCACTGCTGATGACGTTCTGAATAATATTGATCTGTCCGGAAAACGTGTTCTGATTACTGGTGTCTCAGCCGGACTGGGTGTAGAAACCGCTCGCGCTCTGGTTTCACGAGGCGCATGCGTGACGGGTACTGCACGTAATCTGCAAAAAGCAGAAGCTGCAGTTACTAAAATTCGCTCAGTTGCGCGAAATTCACGCGGGAGACTGGATCTGATTGAGATGGATCTCTCCTGTCTAAACAGTGTATTTGCTGCCGCAGACCGTCTGCTCGCCGCGCAGGACAATTTTGATGTCTTGATCGCCAATGCTGGGGTCATGGCTACACCGGAAGGAAAAACAGCTGATGGCTTTGAAACCCAGATAGGAACCAATTTCATTGGCCATTTTGCGTTTATCAAGCGACTAGTCCCGCTCCTGAATGCTGGAAGCCGTGTCATCCTGCTCTCATCGGCTGCCCATGCACTCTCCGATGTGGATACTGACGATCTGAATTTTGAGACCACGCCATATGATCCATGGCTTGCCTATGGCCGCTCAAAAACGGCTGTCGCTCTGCTTGCCGTTGAGCTGGAACGTCGGTACGGCAGTCAGGGTATCCATGCGGCATCTGTTCATCCGGGTGCAATTCAGACTGAGCTACAACGCCATTACAGTAAGGATGCAAATGAGGCTTTCATCGCGCAGATTAATGAAGCGAACGCGAAAAGAGGATTACCGCCATTCCAGTGGAAGACTCTGCAACAAGGTGCCGCCACGACCGTATGGGCGGCAGTTGTGGCCAGTGATTGCGATATTGCCGGTAAATACTGCGAGAACTGCCATGTTGCCGACATAAATGACAGTGACGGCGTAACCAACGGCGTTCGTTCCTATGCCCTGAATGCGGAACATGCGAGCATGCTCTGGAATAAAGCGGACCGCTTGGTAAATGAGAAGCTCGACACAGAGTAAATCAGGACAGCCTTTCGCCAGCTGACCAATACCTTACATTCATCTACCTCATTAGTTTCCCCGACACTACCGCGCAGAGGCTCGCTGGTAACTGGGGGCTATTCTCTCCCTGGAGATCGGAACAGTTGTCAGCAGAATGAGCAGGACGTTCTTTGATAAGTCCCGATCAGGTATGGCTATTGAGGTGAAATAGCTCGTGTCGGAATTATTGCTGATTTTTTTTCACAAGTGCATGCCAAACCTGAGGATTAATTTTGGCCGCTACCAGATCTATAACTGTCTCTTGATGAACTCAACAGGAGACAGAATGAAAACACGTAAACTAGGTCAGGATCTTCACGTATCTGCTGTGGGTTTCGGGTGCATGGGGCTCTCTTATGGATATGGGCCAGCGATAAAAAGGAATGACGCATTACAGCTCATTCAGGCTGCGTACCATGAGGGAGTCACTTTTTTTGATACTGCTGAAGCCTACGGCGCGGAAAACGAAATGCTCCTGGGAGATGCGGTTGCGCCTTTCCGCCAGAAGGTAGTGCTGGCCACAAAATTTGGCTGGAAGGACGGGAATGCCAGGACAGGGGAGGTTGACAGCCGACCTGAGCGGATCCGTCAGGTAGCGGAAAAATCCCTGAAGCTGATGAAAACGGACTATATCGACCTGTTTTATCAGCATCGAGTGGATCCTGCCGTTCCGATTGAAGATGTAGCGGGAGCCGTTGCTGATCTGGTGAAAGAAGGGAAGGTGAAACACTTTGGGCTGTCTGAAGCAGGATCTGAAACCATACGCCGTGCTCATGCGGTATTCCCGGTCACGGCCGTTCAAAGTGATTATTCCCTGTTTACCCGGGATCCTGAAGAACACATTCTGCCGCTTCTGAACGAACTCGGTGTGGGATTTGTTCCATTCAGCCCCCTCGGTAAAGGCATCCTGACGGGAACCATCACAGCAGACACTGTTTTTGAGGGCGATGATGTGCGTAATAGCCTTCCCCGATTCAGTGCCGATTCCCGGGATAATAATCTGCAAATCGCCTCAGAGATTGCTCGTCTGCCCACACGAATCAACTGCACGCCCGCTCAGCTTGCACTGGCCTGGTTATTGGCGCAAAAGGACTGGATTGTTCCTATTCCAGGAACAACCAAAATACAGCGTATGCAAGAAAATGCAGCCGCCGCTTCAGTCAGTCTGACGACGGATATCATGGATGAGCTTCATGCACTGTTGCTCAAAATGCCGGTGAAAGGGACCAGATATACCGAAAAGGATCTGAAACTGGTTGGCCGATAACCGAAAAATGAAGAACGGCAGGGACGTGTACAACGCCTCTGTTACGTTAGCCATACCTTAACGGGAGTAATAATGAAAAACGAATTTAATGCTGAGTCGTCAACAGATGATGTTCTGAAAGGCCAGGATCTTTCCGGAAAACGCATACTTGTTACGGGAGCCTCTGCTGGCCTTGGCGTGGAGACGGCCCGGTCGCTGGTCGCACATGGTGCTGAAGTTATTGGTGCAGTCAGGGATCCTGATAAAGGTGAACTGGCGACCCAGGCTGTTAGGGATGCGGCAGTACAGGGCGGCGGGAAATTCTCACTAATCCAGCTCGATCTTGCTGACCTTGACAGCGTTCGCTCATGTGCTGCCAAACTTCAGGAAGCAGGTAAACCCCTTGATATTATTATTGCGAATGCCGGGGTTATGGCCACGCCGTTCGGTCTGACTAAAGACGGATATGAAACCCAGTTTGGCACAAACTTTATCGGCCATTTTGTTCTGATTAACCGTCTTTTTTCATTACTAAAGAAAGACGGAAGGGTGATCATTTTGTCCTCCGGGGCACACTCGCGCGCAAATATTGATCTGAACGACATCAATTTTACGCACAGCGCCTATGATCCGTGGATCGCTTATGGCCGCTCTAAAACGGCTTGCGCTCTCTTGGCCCTCGAACTTAACAGACGTGCGCAACGATACGGGATCTGTGCAATTGCCGTTCATCCGGGCTCCATTCGCACAGAATTGCAACGACACTACAGTGATGATGAGCAGAAGGCCAAGGTAGCCTCAATAAATGAAGCCAACAGGAAAGCAGGACGGCCACCGTTTCGCTATAAGAATATTTCGCAGGGTGCCGCAACATCGGTATGGGCTGCGGTAGTAGCACCTTCAGTACAGGCCGGGGGGCGATACTGTGAAGATTGCCACGTTGCGCAGGTTATAGATGGAGAGGGACTGCGGGAAGGCGTGCGTTCTTATGCCGCAGATCCTGATCAGGCGAAAGCTCTGTGGAACAAAGCGGAAGAGCTGACCGGAGAAACAACCTGCTGTTTCGCTGATCCGAAATAGTATTCGGTAGCAAAAAGCTCAGCTTTTGCCTGAGCTTTTATGTTGAGGGAGTGCCACTCTGTAAACGGTGGCCACAAACTGAAACTGGTGTAATAAAGTCCTGAACCTTGTCAGAAATTACCTTGCCAGGCTATATGTAGACTGAAAATCGCGATGCAGGTAGATGATTAACCTCATGTGCAGATCAGACTAAAAGGCTGCTAGACGCGAAACCTCAGGGTTTCTATAAACGCGGTAAAGGCGGACGAAGTGTGATGCCGGTTAGGATAATAAAGATGCAGGCCTTCCCACTGCGGCGACCAGTCAGTCAGCAGTTCCTGAAGCGTTCCATTCTGGATGTACTCGCGAGCATATTCCTCATGCACATAGGCCAGTCCTACCCCTTCCTGTGCCGCCTTCAGAGCATGCTCGACGTCATTGAATACTAGGGGACCCTCCACGCGGACTTTAACGATTTTACCGTTACGGGCAAATTCCCAGGGAACGATCTGACCTGCGAGCGAAAAGCGGTAATTGATACATTTACACTGGAAAAGGTCTCGCGGATGCTCTGGAATAGTAATTGTGTCCAGATAAGCCGGCGCCCCTACGACCAGATACCTTGTATCCGGACTTATCCGCACAGATATCATATCTTTAGCCAGGTTTTCCCCCATTCGAATGCCAGCATCAAAATTCTCTGACACAATGTCTAGCAGGCTGTTACTCACATTCATTTCGACAGTGACATCGGGGTATTCAGAAATAAATTGAGTAATCTTCGGCCACAGGTAAAAACGCGCAGCAAATTCTGGAGCAGATAAACGAATAGTGCCCGCAGGCTTATCCCTGAGTGTATTAAGTGCATCGAGCTCTTCGTCAATCGCATCCATCAAGGGAGAAAGACCGGAATGCAGACGAATACCGGCCTCAGTCAGTGCCACGGCCCGAGTTGTACGGGTAAACAGTCGCATGCTCAGCCTGCTTTCCAGATTACGTATGGTATGGCTCAACGCAGAAGGAGAGACGTTCATTCTGGCTGCCGCCCGGGTAAAACTGAGTTCAGTGGCAACCGCCATGAACGCTGCGAGATCGTTGTAATTATCTTTTGCCATAACAATCCATAGGAACTGGTGTGAAATTTATTACAGATGCTTAGAAGGTTTTTGAGAGAACAGGCACTAAAAGCAGTAGTCCTAGAGTGTCTGAACCTTACCCTTATGATTGCTGAAATTAACTCATCAGTTTATGTCCATCTTTGCACTAAATGTCATTAACTGCCTATAGTATAGTGTATCAGGAAGCGGCCCTGACGCAGTTCTTGCATGCGCTGTACCTGTTTGAATCATGTCTGATGCGCAGCATTTAGCTGCAATTGCATGCTTATGTTGTCTGTTCTGAAAATGGAAGAAGGTATTGATATGGTTTCAGTCTTTGAACGTGTTCCCTGTGCGGCTTTGGCATATCAGAACATTGTCAGAAATATTGATTCCGTAGCGTCACAATTGTAGGGAACTAAGTATCTGCGGATAGCAGATATACTTGCAGTGAGCGAACCAGACACATCTGCTACCGAACAAACAATTCACACTTAATCAGAGCGACACATCGAATGAACAAAAAATTTAACTTAATTAACGCAGGAATATTCCTGGGAGCCAGTCTGTTTCTGACCAGCGTACAGGCAAAAGATAACCAGACAGCTTCGCCAGGAACTCAGTTAACTTACACATCTCCGGCAATCTCATCTGCCGGCGTAAAAAACGTCAGAAATGATAACATTGACCCATCAGATGTGCTTTTTATCTTTGCAGATCTGCATCCTGATTTGATAGCTTCAAGTCACACTATGACCCCGTCTGCTCTGGCAGCTAATGCCGGTGGACTGGCTAAAGTTGCACATGCAATCAAGGCTCCATCCCTATTTCTGACTGTTCCTCGAAACGGAAAACCCGGAGTTCTCCTTCCGGAATTACAGCCTTACGCGACTGCAGAAAATACCATTTACCGGGAAAATGCGGACCCGTTCAGGGTTAAAAAAATAGTTGATGCGATAAAAAAATCAGGAAAATCAACCATCATTGTCTCTGGTTATACGTCAGAAGTTGCCGTCATGCTCACCGCTCTGGGAGCTCTGGATAACGGATATCGGGTTTTGATCCCCGTGGATTGTATTGGTAATCGCTCAGCACGAACCGAAGATGCAGCTCTCGCCCGAACCGTACAGGCAGGAGCCCAAATTACCTCGCTGGCCAGTGTGGCAGCACAACTGGCACCCGATTTTTCTAGAGAGCCCGGAACGACTATTCTCTCCGTGATCCTGGATGCAAAACTTTAATAAGGCTAAAACTGTACGAAATAAAACATGTTCGTTGCACATTTTTATCCTGTGAAAAGAGTCCGCTATGCAAAATATTAAACTTTCAACATTTGGTTCTTTTATTGCCGGTGGCGAAGTCGTCAGACGGCAGAATACCCCTGGTACAGAAGATGTTATACTCCGTAATCAGGCTTACGTAGAATACTTCATACCTTCAGAACTGTCGGCGGAACGACCGCCTGTAATTCTCACTCATAATTATTTTGCGGCGTCTGCGTGGTTAAGTAATGTTGACGGGAAAGAAGGCTGGGCACAGTACTTCCTGCGCAATGGACATCCGGTATATATTATCGATCCTCCGGGGTCAGGACGTGCAGGTTTTAATCCGGATGATATTGATCACAACCAGACAGTAATTGAAGGTGCAATGCCTGTTGATAAAGGATTCTGGCCCGGTCAGGACAGCAGTGCATGGGCTGCATGGAATATGGGGCCAGAATGGGGAGTACCTGGTGATGGGATTCTTCAGGGCAATCAGATGCCCGGTGACCACGCATCTAAAGTTCGCCTGCTTAGTACACTTATTCCAAATAAGCCAGTCTCTGAAGCTATTCTGGACAATACATTCATCAGCGTCCTTGAAAAGGTCACCAGTATGTCCGGTCCCGCTGTTTTTATAGCGTGGTCTATGGCAGGCGGTTTAGGGCAACGCCTTCTACTTAAGCGTCCTGAACTGTTCAGAGCACTTATTCTGCTGGATGGCTATAGCGGAGAAAATCGGTTCCCGCAGCCTGGTAACTGGTTCGATAATGGCCCTATCAGTGAATATAAAAGTCTGGCTGTTACAATGGCCAAAAACAATATTCCACTGTTGAACGTTAACAGTGCAGGCGGGCATTATTCCAATACCGGGCATTCTGGAGAGCTTAATCAAACGCTGGTCGATGAAATTCATGCCGTCAACGGCACAGCAGACAGCATCTTCCTGCCTGATCATGGAATTTCTGGTAACAGTCATATGATGTTCTTTGAAAAAAACAGCAACGATATAGCAGCCCTTCTCAAGGACTGGATATTAAGCATTGCCTGATAGATGAATGAACATAGGGCGGTAGATAGCAGTTGCCGCCTTTTTACCATGCGCTGCCTTAATATCCTCAGGCCTGGCCCTGCGTCCATCTTTCAAGATGATCTCAGAATACCTCGGATACAACTTTAGACACTTACCTGAATTTTTTTACCATTTACTGTGTGTAAAGAGTTATAGCAATTCTGCTCTCAAATTTGACTATTAGCATCGGCGAAGACGACAACAACGCTATCGGCATCAACGCTGGCTACATGTATAGTATTATTTTTCAGGCTTTCTGTTTGGTGTATGACAAAAATATCATTAAAGCTATGACGCGGAGAGAGTGCAGCTTGGTGAGTGCCCGAAATAACCTCAGACATTCTTCGTAAACATGGCGGCGGCATTTACATAATATCATCTGCTGCGTTTGTCCCAGACTGGCGAACGCAGAATGTATATCCTGATCTCTCCAGCGGCTTTCAGCCACTTATATTACAGAGGGGAAAACTGCCGAGCTAGATTCAAATGTAAAATTAGCTTTATTTAACATAATCTACGTTAAGCGAATTTCAAATGTAACAGCAAAGTTGTAATGTCCGCCTTGGGCTAAGTTAAGATGTCCGTCACGTAGATTTACCCTCTAGGGATTCTGATGACGACTCACGCAGCGGAGTTTTCACTTTGGATGAAGTTAACCGACTCAAAATCATTCAGGATGTTGTAGACCGGCGTTTGACCACTCAGATGGCCGCGCAGCGCCTGGGTATCTCCGATCGCCAGTGCAGACGACTTCTGTCGCGTTACCGTGAATCTGGCCCGCTTGGTATGGCTAGCCGCCGTCGCGGAAAACCCAGCAATAATCAGCTGCCTGATGGCCTTGCACAATACACGCTCAATATTATCCGTGAGCGCTATACCGACTTTGGGCCGACGCTGGCGTGCGAGAAACTCGCAGAACTGCACGATGTTCACCTGTCCAAAGAGACTGTCCGTTCACTCATGGTCAAAGCCGGTCTCTGGATCCCCCGTAAACAACGTGCGCCAAAAATTCAGCAGCCACGCTATCGGCGGGCCTGCTGCGGCGAACTGATACAGATTGATGGCTGCGACCATCACTGGTTCGAGAACCGTGCGCCCGCCTGTACCGCACTGGTCTACGTCGACGATGCGAGGAGCCGCCTGATGCAGCTTCGTTTCGTTAAATCGGAATCAACCTTCACCTATTTTGAAGCCACTAGGGACTATCTTGAAAAGCATGGCAAACCACTGGCGTTGTATAGCGACAAAGCCAGTGTCTTCAGAATCAACAATAAAAATGCCACCGGTGGCGATGGCTATACCCAGTTCGGTCGTGCGATGCACGAACTGAACATCCAGACTATCTGCGGCAATACCAGCTCAGCCAAAGGTCGTGTGGAACGCGCCCATCTGACGCTTCAGGATCGCTTGGTAAAGGAGCTCTGGCTCAGGGGGATTTCCTCCGTGGACATAGCCAATGATTTTGCCGCTGAGTTTATGGCCGATTATAATCGGCGCTTTGCGAAAGCGCCCCGGCATGACTTTGATGTGCATCGGCCACTTGAGGATGACGATGATCTGGCCGCATTTTTCACATGGCGGGAGCCGCGCCGTGTTTCAAAATCCCTGACGGTGCAATATGACAAAGTACTCTATCTGATTGAAGATAATGAGTTAAGCCGCAGAGCTATTGGGAAGTACATTGAGGTCTGGCATTACCCGGATGACCGGAAAGAACTCCGGCTAAACGGAGTCGTCCTTCCCTACTCTACCTATGATCGCCGTCAGGAAATTGACCAGGGGGCTATTGTGGACAACAAACGACTCGGACGCACACTCGAATTCATCAAGCTGGTTCAGGATAAACGCGATAATAACCGTTCACAGGCACTGCCTGCTGGAGATGGCCCCTCGCGGAGACGGAGAAAACCAACTGAGAAGAAATCCCAGCGCTCGCTTAACGATGACGACATGCTGGAAGCATTGAAGACGTTGCAATCACGTTCTGAAGAAATTTTTGGCCCAAGGAGATGACTTAAATCCTATGGTAAACAGCAATGCTTCGGTATCTAACGTCCGCTTTGAGCGAAAAGCGGACGTTAAAACTTTTTACTTGGCGCTACGCAGTGTGGTTTCCATTAATTCAATTGCTTCCGGACAAATGTAAATCGATCAGCCTGGTATTGATTACTGTGGTGCCTGACGTCTCAAGCCGGTTCTGAGCTGTATTCACAAAGGATTTCAGCTTTATCTCCAGCCCTTCAAGTTGCGGCCAGTAGGTTTCAAGACCAATACCTAAAAGCTCGGATTTTAAATTTCTCACTCTACTCACTACGTAGGGAAATCATGGAGGTTATATTGTGCGCCGTGCTCCACAGAAGAACCTGTGCGTTTTGGCATGCCATGACTGGTAGGATAATAATAACTACCTGAAGGGGTATCGCAGTTTCAGCTTTCAGATGCAAAAATATCTTGATGCTCAGAATGTCACTGCAACTGGCGGAACTCTTCAGCCAGCATATTCATAACGACCCTGACTCTTGCGGTGTGTGCCAGGTCCTGATGCATAACCAGCCAGACTTCATAGGGTTTACGGCGTGCCTGCCCTGGCCATAGCCGGATTAGTTCCGGATACTTCAGGGGAAGGTAAGCCGGTAGTTCGCCCAAGGCAAGCCCGGCCCGTATAAAGGTTGTCAGCATCAGGCTGGAGTCGAGTTCGGCGACGATACTGCCTTTATGGCGGTGCTCGCCTGCCAGCAGGCCATCCTGATGCTGCGTAACGCCTGACTTGTAAAGCGCGATGCGGTGACCGGCAAAGCCGCTGCCTGCCTCCGGCACGCCAAACCGATCAGTATATTTTCGTGTAGCGAAAAGTCCGACGTCCCATGAGGCCAGCTTTTTGACGATGAGATCGGGCTGTTCCGGACGCAGTGTTCGTACAGCAATATCTGCCTCCCGGAGGCTTAAATCCAGCAGGCGTGTCGTGGTGGTAAGCGTTACCCGTACGCCGGGGAAAGTGTCCTGCACGCGTTCAATTGCCGGCATTACGAAGTCCAGGCCCAGCGCATCAGTGGTCGTCACGTGCACCTCGCCCTCTATCTTTTCGTCATCCCCCGCGCTGCGGCGTTCAAAGCTAACCGCAAGCTCCTCAATTTTTACAGCGGTAGAAAGTATCTTTTTACCTCCTTCCGTCAGCGTCCAGCCCGAACGTGTCCTGAGGAAAAGTTTACTGCCAAGTAGTTGTTCAAGCGCACTCAGCCTGCGGCCAACTGTCGTCTGATCAACCTGTAAATGCTCAGCTGCGCCGCGCAATGTACGGGCGCGGTAAACTGCCAAAAAAATTCTGACGTCATCCCAGTTCATTTTTTCTCTCGCTGCAATTTTGCAGGGTAAGACTGCATTTTAGTGCATTTTGGCACGACACTGCAGTATGTAAGATATCGCCTTAACGCTCAGGCGCTGCCTGACAGACATATTTCAGGAGATATTATGCCCGCCTTTTCTTTTATTATTACAATCGCCATGCTGAGTGCGTTTGGCCTTATTGCCTCGGACATCTATTTGCCGGCCATGCCAGCCATGGTGCACGATTTGAATGTCGCACCTTCGCACATTTCGCAGACTGTTTCTGTCTATCTAGCTGCGCTGGCTATTGCTCAACTCTTCTGTGGTCCCTTATCAGACAGGCTGGGACGCAAGCCGGTGCTGTTTGTTGGCATCGTACTTTACATTGCAGGCTCGCTGGGATGCGCCACTACCAATGATTATGGAATGTTCCTTCTTTTCCGGGTTTTTGAAGCACTGGGAGCGGCGGCCGGGCTCGTGATTGGTCGCGCACTCATTGCTGACACCTGCGACAAGCACACATCGGCGAAGGTCTACTCAGTGGTATATCCGCTGGTTTCACTTTCACCCGCGCTGGGACCTGTAATTGGAGGACACCTGGCCGTGTTGTTCGGATGGCATGCTGATTTTATCTTTGTAGCCCTGTTTGGGCTGCTTACGCTCTTGCTAGTCTTTTTTTTGACTGAAACCCGGCCACGATCGATGCGTGCTGCAACATCACCTTTCGCAGGATTTCATCAGATATTCGCTGACGTCAGTTTCTGGCGATATACGTTGATTGTCTGCTGCATCTATAGTGCATGGTTTATTTATCTTACTCAGTCCCCTTTTTTGTTTGCACAAATGGGGGTCACTGAAGAGGCGCGTGGATGGCTTTATCTCCCCTTGACCGCAGGTATTATTGGTGCCAATTTACTGACGAAACGGCTCCTGAATATCTGGCATTATGACAATATTGTCAGAACGGGAATTTATTGTTTTCTGCTTGGTGGCGTGGCTTATGCTGTCGTTCTGATATCGGGATCACAAAGCGTATCAGGCATCCTTGTTCCTATGTGTCTGGTGAGTCTTGCAAATGGTTCAAGCCTTTCACTGGCTGTATCGGGCGCAGTCAGTGGTGAACATGGTCATACAGCTACTGCGTCGGGACTGGTTGGTTTTATGCAAATCGGTAGTGCTGCGCTTTGTGCAACCATAGTGAGTACAGGTTTAGGAATTAATCAGCTTAACCTTGGTGGATCAATTTTAGTGCTCGCCATGTTTGCATTAATAGTGAGCAGCCTTGGAAGGCGTAATTAAATTTCATTGTATTCTTCAAGGCTCAGTCATACGGAAATTTGTTTCTTCTGTCGCTAATTAACATACAGGGATATCGGTATGGTCCGCTTCTGGCACAAAGCAAACTTACGGCAGGCTAAAGTCCGCGGTGAGCCAAAAGCGGACCTTAAGTCTTGGTATACGGTTGATGTATACCATTCAGAAAATGAGTTATTTTCTTTAGGTATCAATTGCCATCACACCCTTAAATAATTTAAGAGCAGCCGCAGATACATCGTAATTTTCTATGTTAGATAATACTGCAAGAGTGAAACCTTTATGTTGCGAACGTATAAAATAACTCTCCCTACCAAAAGTAGAACCAAGATGGCAATAAATTTCACCTGAAGCATCTTCATCCAGTTCAATGCCAAAACAGTAAGAGCTATGTTCTTCAATCATAATGCCTGTATCAGTAAGCCTAGGAAGTGGAGTGAGTAATTTTCTTATTAATTCATTACCTCCTACTAAACCAGTACAAAAGTTTAGTCCCCATTTCATTAAGTCATTAGCAGATGAGTGCACAAGACCTGCCCCGGTCACTCCCCATGGGCTGAATACAGGAGAAAATGTGTTATCTTCATTTTTATGATAACCACTTACCACCACTTCCTCCCTGGCTAATCCATCAGAAACAAAGGATTTACTCATGCCTAAAGGATTAAATATTTCCTTTTTTACAAAATCAGCAAATCTTGTTCCTGAAACACGTTCAACCACCTGAGCCAGAAATATATATCCAGTGTTACTATACTCATGCTTGGTGCCTGGAGTGAAATGAAGGATCCTCTCTTCGAAAACTCCAGTAATGATTTTTGCTGTATTGAATTTTGAGAAAAAATCAATTTCTTTTTTTTCTGCTATATCAAACAGGCATGGAAGCCCGGATGTGTGATAAATGAGATTCTCAATGGTTATGTCACTCTCAAAAACAGCAGCTTCAGGGATGTATTGAGAAAGCAAATCGTTTAATTTCAGTTTTCCCCTTTGCTCAAGCAAAAGAATGCTAAATGCTGTGAATTGTTTTGATAGAGATGCAATATCAAATATACTATTTCTGCCAATTGGAGAGTTAGTCACTATATCTTCAACGCCCTCGCTGAACTGAAAAGATCTTCCATCATCGTATTGCATAAGGGCAATGGCCCCGGGTCTGTTAATCATCATTCTTGTCATAGAGTAAAAATTGTAGTCAGTTCATTAGTGATAAATATATTTAGATAATTCTAACAGATAGTACATGTAACCGGAATAGTTATTTACTTCTCAAACTATTGGGATCATTTTTCAATGATATCCTTTTTTTTCCGGCCATGTTTATCCTCACTTTATTATTACGCATAAATTGCCTCCTAAACGTCCGCTTCTGGCACAGAGCGGACATTTCAGTTTTGCCCTGCCCCGGACATCTGAACTTAGCTTTGACATTAAATTTAATAGCTGAATGTAGAGGCCTAGCCTGGATATGGTTGCTGAGAAATCAATGCCTTTATGTCCAGCGATTCAACCCAATATCAGATGTTGCTCAGTCCCAGCGCCAGCAGCATACTGCTCTTGCCGGACTCGTTATCTATAGGCTGGTACGGACAGATCTGCCCCGTGCTCCCTCAACAGCCTGAAGGCGGCCTCAGTCTTTTTTGACAGCATGAACTCCCGCACCGTCAGTCGGCGACGGGGCGTGTAAAAGGTGGCCTCACACAGCACTGCGTTGTCCTGCTAGAGGCTGATCTCGAAGGTAGACCGGCTGCTGTCCATGTCAGCTAATACCCGCGTAGAGCACAGATGCATAGCGTTCAACTCAGTTTTGTTGATAATTTCCGTCATTTTCACGGATTGCGGCTACCCGGTTACCCAGCAGCCGCGCCAGCTCAAGGTAGCGCCAGAAGCTTGTCCCGCCGATGGCTATAACGTGTATCCTGTCATCTTCCGGCGCGCGCCCGGTCTGGCTGCGGTAAAACGCCTCAATAAGAATAAATTCCGCATCCCCTTCAACTAGAATAACCCGCCGTGCGAGCGCGAACTCCAGCACGTTATTGTCCGGCGCCTTGATGAAAAAGCTGGCTGTGTCTTCCGATAGCTCCTGCAGCAGCACAGGACCGCTTTCCCCGAGCATGATGAGATCCAGCCGGGATGAAATATGGCTGCTGTGCGTGGCGATAAACAGCTGTGTGTGCCATTCTGCCGTCAGCTGACTGACCAGCTTTTTCATGCTGACGTGGCTGAGGTGATTTTCAGGCTCCTCAAGCAGCAACACGTGCAGTTCACCCTGCTGCTCCCGCCGGCGCAGCGCAAACTCGGTTTTGATAAAGCACTGCCTGCCCTTGCCCTTGCCCCGGTTCCGGATCGGAACGCCCTGTCGAGATTGGCTTCAAGGCAGGCCCGGACGCCAGACTGGACACTGAACTGATATGTTTCCAGCCCGTTATTCACATCAGAAAGATGCTGTTCCCGAAAGAAATTTTTCTGCTGCTGCCAGATATTTTCCAGACTGTACCTCTGGAACACCGGGGCGTTCATTGGGGAGGCCTGCAGCCGGACGCCCGAGTCATTTGCCATCGACAGGCCGCGCCCATTCGTGCGCATTCTGTCGGAAAAGGTCCAAAGCCGGCGCGGGCGCCCGCCTAGAGATGCGGTGCGCCTGGTGGAGAGCAGGATCGCCACCGAGTGGCTGAAGCGCCGCGAGCTGCTCTGGAGCGCGACCGACGAAACCATGCGCTGCGCAACTGGCTGAAGGCCGCGGTCAGGCGGGCAATTGCGGATGGGCTGTTTTTTCCATTCAAGTGACCCGGCACACGTTCCGCCACTCCTGGTTGATGCACCTGCTGTATCACCGCCAGCAGCTCAAGGTCATTTAGACGCTGGAGAGGCACAAGGACGCGCGCGCGATCGAGGTGTACTTGCGAGTGGCACAAAAAAGCCCGGCTGACCGGGCATTGAGTGTCACTTCAGAATGTTATATCGATAGAGCGCTTTACCAAAATCCTGCTTCATGCTGATAAAAAGCAGTATATCTATTGTGCTGCCGTCAAAATCGTACAGGACACGATATTCACCTTCTACGTCCAGCCGTTCGCGGAGCATCAGCCCCCGATCAGACAGGTAGACGTTATAGCGGTATCTTTCTGGATCCTGCATGATGTTTGCAACTGACTCCATCAGCAAGTTATCCACAAAACTGGCGGCCTGCTGCGCCCCTACTGTTCCGCATTTATAGGACTCAATATCCCTGAGACACTGCTCCGCCAGCGGCGCGATCGAAACTTGATACTGCTTTGACACTCAATACCTCGCTTTTAATTTCTTGCGGCACGCAACCTCTCGAGGACTTCTTCTGGAGACATGCCTTTGCCATCTGTAATTTCTTTTTTCGCCTGCATTGCAAGCTTAAAAAGAGCATTTATGTTTCTTTCCTGCTCAAGCTCTTTTAACTCAGCCTGACGCTCGGCTGCTGTCTGGATGAATAGTTCTGCTACACCGTTTTTTGTAACGTAAACACCTCCTTCGAAAGTACCTGCATTTCCAAGACTGTCTCTTGCGAGTTTCTGGGACATGGTTTGTGACATAGAGGGACCTCACTAACACCTTGAAAAGGGCTAAAACAGGATTAACTGTACCCTTAAATTTTTTTTAAAAGCTTCGCAGAATTGCTAAGCTGATGCTCTACTCATGCGCCGGGGTTAAAAGGCGCAATGAGATTATAGCGTACGTGGCATAATTGTGTACATATTTATCCACATCACTTAGTGCCGCTTACTGCCAGAACTTCGGCTAGCCGTTTTCAGCTGATATAATCAGTTAAATCTAAACAGTTAAAATCAGCAAAAGAGACTTTGTACTATGACGCGCAGCGGCATGAAGGCGCCAGCTGGTGCTACATATCACTCTGCAGTTCAACGGCGCAGGTAGCGCGGCGCAGCCGCTTCCTGACTTATATATCGCGCAAATCCAACCACCCCCTGACCGACGCCGTTTAAGCAGCGGCCATTCAGGCGCACTGAAGTCTGACGGTCGTAGACGAAAGAAAGAACCCGCAGCACTACTTACATCGGCCCTAGCATTATAGTTACAACACCCATTTATCAGCCACTGCAGTTCCGGCCCTTCGGGCCGGGCGGCGGCGGCTGGTCAGTGGGGGCAACCGGGCTTCAGGTACGGCGCGGGTCCTGATGGAGAGGGGCGCAGGGTTTCAGGCCTGGCACAGGGCTGGGGTTAACAGACGTGTTTATGGGTGTTGTAACTAATTCGATTCTGCCTGCCCGCCGCTTGGCGGGTGCTACCTTTGATTGTGAGCGGCGCAAACGCCTACGGACGCTGCAAGCGAAGGCATTAACCTTTTCTACGCAAAATGCCGGCATGAAAACCTTATTTATTCTTATGATTATTCTTTCTGACGTAAGTCAGGACTGTTTTGCGCGTAGCGCTGAATGTAGTTGCGCCTAATTGGCCGATACTGATTGCGGGTAATTGTGTTTAAAAAAGGCCGCAGCCACTTTGCGACCACGGTTCACCGGCCTTCATCAGCTCGGCGAGGCGCGCCTGAATTTCCGGCGTGGCGTCCGGCAGGCCGGTGACTACGGCAGGGCTCACCAGAATGGCCGCACCGTGTTCGCTGGCATATTCCGCCGTCGCGGTGGTGACGCTGCGGTCAAAGCGGGTCAGCAGCGCCTTACGCTGGTCGTCGGTCAGGTCCAGCTTCGCGGTCTGGCGGATAAGCGCGTTGGTCGTGCCCTTCATGTCGAAGGTGACCAGCGCCGGCGGCTTCAGCCAGAGGAACCAGGCGGCCGCGCATGCGCTCACGCTCAGCGCAACCGACAGGCCGCAGCCCGCCACAAGGTGTTTTGTATTCAAAGTTGCATCTCCCGCAGCATGTGGATGATGTCGCGCTTGTGCGCGTCGTTGTCGGCCATCTCAAATAGGATGTCCTTGATGTCAGCGCCCTCGCGCAGGCGCTTCTCGCGGTAGGTGAAGTCCTCGCCTTTGGAGGAGAACAGCCCGTCGCTCAGCGGATCGAGAATGAGGCGATGGAAGCTGGAGAATTCGCCCACGCTCAGCAGGAACGAGCTGTAGCGCGCCTTTTTCGCCGGCGGAAACTTCCTGATCATCTCCCACTCCAGCTCGCTGAAGGCGTGCGGCTCCTCCTTCTGGAAGGTGGTGAACGATTTGGCGTCCTGCATACAGGTAAACTTGAACGAGCTGTTGTCGTAGGCCGCAAGCGCCGCCGTGGACAGGTTTTTATCGCGTATCGCCTGGGTCACCGTACCGTAGGAGCCGTTGTGACGGCGGGCGGTGCGGTAACCCTCCTCGATGAAGTCTTTAATCTTGGTGCTCGATCCGCCCAGCAGCTTCCAGCCCTCGTCGATGATGTTCATCTTCCGCATGCTGCGCGGCGTGGTGTACATCATGTTCTCGTTCCAGATCATGATGGTGAAGAGAATGGCCGACAGCAGGTCCTGCTGCTTGCGCAGGTCGCCCAGCTCGGTGACCACGAACTGCAGGTCAGGCTTCAGGGTCGGCTCAGAGGAGTTAAAGAACTTCCCGTAGATGCCTGTGGTGCTGTACTTGCCGAGCAGCGTGGTAATTTCGTCAATGCGCCCGCCAATCAGCGAGGAGTGCTCGCGAGTGATCGCGGCCTGCTGTTTTTTGAGGTACTCAATGACGTGATCGATACGCATGTCCTGCTGATACTGAGGCCACGACTCGGTGATGGCCTCCAGAATCAGCGACTCGTGCACCTCGTCCAGCAGGCCGTTCGGGCTTGCCAGAATGCACAGCTGATCGCGAATACGCTCGGCCGCGAGCGTAATGTCGGTGACGTTCGCAAACGGGTTAAAGCGCAGCGACTCGCCGTTGATGTAAGTGCCGCCCAGGCTGCTGCAGGCCGCCTTGTAAGAGTCACCGATGTCCTGCACCGCCACCGTGCCGCCCTTGTCCAGCACCGAGCGCGCAATGGAGTTCGCCAGCACCGACTTGCCTGCACCCGAGGTGCCGGACATAAACCAGTTGAAGTTGGTGTTCGGCAGGCTCTCATCAAACACGTCGATGAACGCGACCTGATTGCGATAGCTCGGGATAAGAATGCCCGAGGCGCACAGCTTGTTATCCCCGATGACCGGCATAAGGTTCACCGCGTGAAACGACTCCGAACGCTGGATGCCGCCGGTCTTGCGGCAGTCAGCGCGCAGCTTTTTGTTCACCATTGCAAACGGCAGCGTGGCCAGCAGGTTGCGCAGCTGCATAAAGTCGGCGCGCACGAAGCGCAGCCCCTGCGCGGCGAAGGCGTTGCGCGTCTTTTCGGTGTAACGCGACGTCAGGTCGTCATCGTCCGGGCAGAACAGCGTAATGCCGTAGAAGTAGCTCGTGAGCGACGTCTGATTGGACAGCAGCCGGGCGCGGGCGTCTTTCCACTCGGCGTGCTGGCGCGTCGTTGACGGAATATACTTGGCGTAACTGGTGTTCACGCGCGAGTCCAGCGCCAGGAATCGGCTGTTTGCCTCCCCCTGACTTTTCATCTGCTCCTCGGTGGTCAGCACCATCGTGCAGATAAACGGGCAGGGAATACCATTGGTCGGCGACATCAGGTCCTGAAAGATATTGCCGTTCTGCCACAGGTAATGCTCCTGCGGGTTATTGTCGAGGTTCAGGTTCACCATGCGCGCGGCAAACGGCTTACTGTCCCTGTCGCTGCCCTCGATGCGGATATGCGAGGGCTTCACCCGCCAGGACGTGGTGCGGTCTACGAACTGCGTGCTCAGATCGGCTGACGGCAGGCGTCCAGGGCGACGGGGACATTTATTTCCGGTCTAACGCAGTGGCCGGAAATAAATTTTCACGGCGTTCACTTCACCCTGGACGACCACGGCGCCTGTGCTTGTCTCAGCCCCGGCGAAAGGACTTAAACCGGTGAAGCCCGGCGGAAAAGCACAGCACGATGCAGCGGCAACGGCGGCTGAGCGGCAGCGAAACGGCGTTGCGCCTCAGAGCGACGGCGGATTCAGGCCGTCGCGGTTCGCGCCAGCCTGTGGGCTGGCTGCAGCCCCTGCCCTGCCGTGTATGTGTCTGGTCCGGGTTTTATGCGGTACTGCCGGCAGCAGTTCAGCCGGCAGCCTCCCGGCGCACGCGCGTCGGGCAAATACAGATGAGAATGAGAAAGGCGGGTTGAAAGGGTTTCAAGACATACTCCTTATGCGACAGCTCCCTGAAAATGAACATTAATCATACACAACAGGCTTCGCTTAAAAACCCTGCAATGGTCTTTTCAGACGACCGCCAGCACGCTTTGCCTTCAGCCTTCAGACCCCAGCCGGCAGGCCCGGAACGCGTCGCGCGGTCCGGTGAAGCTTACCGGCTCTGCCGGTTAGCTGAATGGGGCTGACGACCCGATCAGGGGAGCCGAAGGGGGCCCTTATCCACATCTTCCCTGCACATCCCGCGCGTAAAGCTGTGGATAAACATCTGCAGCCCTTTCCCGATAGTGCATGCAAACAAACGGTTAATTTATGAGCTGTCGTTTCGCTGTAAATCTTTATAAATCAATGGCTGTATTTTCTTCCCGACGGTGAGGATCAAGCGACTTCTTGCGCGTATCAGGAAGCCAGCTAATAATACTGTAAATACATACAGCGCTTTAACAGGGATTTTAGCTATGTTTAACGCCTTTGAGTTGATGCACCCGGCGGACAATCCGCCGCCCAGCTTCAGGCCTCTTTTCCTGGAACGTGTTCCCTGCGGGTTTCCCTCACCCTGTCAGGACTACGCGGAACAGGAGCTCGATCTCAACGAATATCTTATAGCCCACCGGGCAAGCACCTTTTTCCTGCGCGCGCAGGGCAACAGCATGCAGGACATTGGCCTGTACGACGGCGACCTGCTTATTGTCGATCGCTCCCTGACGCCGGAGCACAACGACGTGGTTATCGCCGAGCTTTACGGCGAATTCACGGTAAAGCGCCTTTTGCTTACGCCGAAGGGGCCCGTTCTGCAGCCCATGAATCCCGCCTATCCCGTCATTATTCCGGACCCGGACACGCTTGAGATCTTCGGCGTAGTGGTGCACTTCGTGCATACCCCCCGCAAAAGGAACTGACATGTTTGGCCTGATTGATGTGAACAGCTTTTACGCCAGCGCGGAGAAGGTATTCCGGCCCGACCTGAAAAATGCACCGGTGGCCATTCTGTCGAACAACGACGGCTGCGTTATCGCGCGCAGTAAGGAAGCCAAAAAGTACGTGAAAATGGGCGATCCGTGGTTCAAGATAAAGAATCAGCATTTCCCTGAGAAAATCCATATCTTTTCAAGCAATTACGCCCTATACCACTCAATGAGCACGAGGGTGATGTCCTGCATCGAGGAAGTTGTGCCGCGTCTGGAGGTATATTCAGTGGATGAGGGGTTCTGCGACTGTCGCGGCATGGAAATGGCCATGCCCTATGAGGATTTTGGCCGCATGATCCGCAACCATGTTAAAACCTGCACCGGGCTGACTGTCGGCGTCGGCCTAGGGCCGACGAAGACGCTGGCGAAGTCAGCGCAGTGGGCCGGAAAGGAGTGGCCGCAGTTTCGCGGGGTGCTGGCGCTCACGCCGGGCAACCCCAGGCGGACAGAGACGCTACTTTCACGCCAGCCCGTGGGTGAACTCTGGGGCGTAGGCTCCCGGCTTGAAAAACGCCTGCAGCTGCTCGGCGTGACAACGGCGCTCGATCTGGCACGCACCTCCCCTTCTTTCATCCGCAAGAATTTCGGTGTGGTACTGGAGCGAACGGTACGCGAGCTTAACGGTGAATCCTGCATCCCGATGGAGGATGCGCCCCCGCCCAAACAACAGATTGTCGTGAGCCGCAGCTTTGGCGAGCGCATCACGGAATATGACGCGATGCGACAATCCGTCTGCGCGTATGCTGAACGCGTGGCGGAAAAGCTTCGTGAGGATCGGCAGTTCTGTCACCACATCTCCGTGTTTATCCGCACCTCCCCTTTCGACACCGGACAGCCTGGCTACGGCAACACAGCGTTTGTGAAACTGCGCGTAGGCACGCAGGACACGCGCAACATCATCGAGGCGGCGGTGAAATCCTTAGACGCGATCTGGCGCCCGGGTTTTCGCTATGCGAAAGCCGGCATCATGTTGAGTGAGCTGCGGCCAAACGGCGTGGCGCAGCTCAACCTGTTCGACGATGAGGCGCCGCGCTCCGGCAGTGAAGCGCTGATGAGCCTAATGGATTCGATGAACCGCTCCGGGCGCTACAGCATAGGCTTTGCGGGGAAAGGTATCGACCCTGACTGGAAGATGAAGCGGGAGATGCTGAGTAAAGCATGGACGACAAACTGGAAAGAATTACCGGTCGCAAAATTAATCTGACATCCAGCTGCAGGGCTGCTTACAGCGCGTTATTGTATATACAAATATATATACAAAATCCTGAGAGCAATCAGCATATTCATAACCCATCAATACAATAATGCCTATGCAAATGTATAGGCATTACGCTCTAGTTATGTATATACAAAAGCATATTCATACGTATATGCATTAAGCTTGTATTATGTATATACAAATCAAGTGTTTTCAACGAGAAGCTGAGCCAGCTTATCGATCAACTTATCATCTTCTATATAGCAGGCGGCCCGGACTACACGCGACCGCGTTATGTTTTTGTTAGGCAGCCTTTCCTGTATTCTTTCAACAAGAATGGATAGCGCATCGTCATCCAGGCCAGTAAGGCGAAGGTTCATCTGCTTTCCGGTTGTGATATTTCTGCGTTCAGTAACGCGCGTAACCCCTTTCGCTATACGATCACTTCTTGCCACTTGCGGCCTCCTCAATCTGCTGCAACAACTCCTGCGTGAAGGCTTTGTAATCCCGGTAAGGACGTTCATTTCTGGCGAACATCATAACGGGACGATGCACCTCAGTTGCCTGTTTGAAAAGCTCACTCTGGCGTATTTCAGTATTCGCAACTTTGTAGCCCGCTTCACTGATGTACCCATCAATGGCTTTTTTCATTTTAGAGTGAGACTCGTTAACTTTTGTCTTTACAAGTGTATATACAAAATCGTCATTACGCCTTACTTCGCGAACAACCTGAAACAGGTCATCAATGCCTTTTACTGCCCTGCGATCCATATCTACCGGCACAACAATTTTATCTGTTATCAGTAGCGCGTTTTCGATGCTGAGATCGATGGCTGGCCGCAGGTCAATCAGGATAAAGTCATAAACGTTTTTGAGTCTTGCCAGGCCTTCATCCAGAATATTGAGCCGGTGACGGAAACGTTCGGCGCTGCGTGCTTCAACTGCGAGGGTTATATCGGCGGGGATAACATCCAGGTTAGGAATGACGGTTTCCCCGTCGAGGGCGGTATAAACGAGTTTATTGGTGTCGAACTTAGGGTCTTCAAAAAGATCGGTGATTGTATAGTCTTCGTCACCGCATCCCACGTCGTCACTCAGGTTTCCCTGGTGGTCCAGATCAACCAGTAAGGTCTTATAGCCAGCTGAAGCCAGCGCGCATCCAACCGCAATACAGCTTGTCGTTTTGGCAACACCGCCTTTGCTGTTCGCAAAAGAAATAATGTAGGGCTTCTTCATTTCACACCGCCATGTATATACAAAGGTATATGCATACTACATGCATCCTGCGCCATGTCAATGTATATACATAAGCATATACATCGCTGCTTATAAATCATTGCCGGGTACGACACGTTACCTCCCAAAAAATCAATTACGTATATACTTATGTATATACATATTTTTTTTAAATTGCTGAATTAGCTAATCTTAACTGCTTAACAGTGGTACATATATTTAGTGGCTTTAGAAGAGAAGGGCAGGGGACGGGCAAGTTTAGTTTGTAAAAATAGCAGGTCTTGTCATGATAACCTGCACTACGTTTAAGGAGGGAACATCGCTCATGGATACATTTAACTGGCTTCTTATTGCCATTGCGGTCGTGATTTTTCTGGCAGTACGAGATAAGCAGAAACGTAAGAAAAGGCCATACCGGCCAGCACCAACTCAGAAACCGGAGTGGCGGGATAACAGACCAGCGCCTGAATATACGCGGGAAGAAACTACGGCCGAACGACAACTGAACGCCGTCAGAACCAGCGATTTTCGCAAGCGTCCTCTGATGAATAAAAGTGAGTACCGTGTATTCTGCAAGCTCGAAAAGTTGCTATCAGCGTCTCACCGTGGGTATCGCGTATTCTCTCAGGTATCACTTGGTGAGATTCTGGGCTCAGATGACAAACAGGCTTACCTGGCGATTAACAGCAAACGGGCAGATTTCGTGATCATAGACTGGTCAGGGCAGCCAATAGCCGTTGTTGAATATCACGGCAGCGGCCATTATCAGGACGACGCGATTTTGCGTGACGCGGTCAAACGTGAATCATGCAGCAGTGCAGGAATAGCATTCATTGAGCTAACTGAAGGCTACACAGATGCGGATATAGAAGCTATCAGTAACCATTTGCATGTAAGAGCCGCCTGACTTCAGTGACACCACTAGGAAAGACGTCTCTTTTTTTCATCAAGTACGCGCCGCAGCTCCCTGCGGTGCCGCCTCAATTCCTGATGCAACATGCGTTGCTTTATCCTGTGATAAACCTCATTCCCGAACTCGCGTGAACAGTCATCAGCTTCCGCTTCGCAGCAGCTAATGTCCTGCAGTAACTAGTCCATATAGATATCAAGCTGTTCGCCAGCTACGTCTTGCAGCTGTGTCTGTGAAAAAATACTAAAGCCCTATAATACTAAGTGTCCGTGAGCTGAACTTAATGTACAGAAATTAAATCGGCTGCCTAGAGTATTTTTTTGATAATCTGCGTCTGTTCGGCAAGTGCTTTATATTGTTAATATATCAGCATGATATTTACAACAAAGCTTAAAAGAATAACAACCTTTAACCCCCCTCTTATCGAGAGGGACGTTCATTATAAATTAACATTTCCTCTTAGAACTCTCCCAACTTGCTTTCTAACACGGGAGACATTTAAAAAATGACCTCTGCAAAAATCATAGGCCAAATGATTCACAAGACCTACAAAGCCTTTGATAAAGTTATTATAAAAAAATAAAGATACGAAAAACTTAGCAAATTTGGTTTCTTTATCTCCGGGCTCATTACTTGAAATGATAGCTGTAGCGGCAGCATTAAAGACTCTATCGACACGAGGCCCAAATGGGTTATTCTTATAAATTAATCCATTCAAACCCCAGTGATTTAGTGATTTGTCACAATAATTAGCCATTAATACCCCCATAAAATGCGGTAGTTTGATGTTATTATTATAATTACCTGCATATTTTTTAATGAGCGATGATAAATGGAGACCATTTTCATCATTTTCAGATATTGATAACTCAATGAAGTCATTAATCATTAATGGGTAAGGCATGGCTCCATGAATATGCAAGAACAGGCCTTCCTCCCGTTCAGAAAAGGCAACATATTCTCTAGCATCATGGAATATTTTACTGGCATTGGCCAAATTTATTGGAACAAGACTTTTAGTCAAAAAGCAGTTTTGTGAGTCAATAGAAAGATAGGATAAACCACAGTTTTTATATGCATAAACTTGCTTAGGATAGTTTTGCCCAAATGACTCAACAAGATCTATTGTTTCTTGACTATAGTTATCAGGAATTAAGTTTAGTGGATATAAAATTGAGCAAATCTCTCTGAGGTTACTTAAAAAAGAACCGAAGTGCTCTCTTATATCTTTGGCTGTATTAAAAAACATTTTTCCTGATTCAGACTCACCCAAAACCACATATTTATCTCTATCAATCCGTTCAATCCAGTTATTGATAGCGTCTATATCCTCCTGCATTATATACAAATTTATGTTTTTCCCTATAAAGAATTTAGAAAATGAAGTTAAGCAAGAGTAGACAATAGTTATTAAGTCTGTGCAGAAAGATTCGCAGTGTTCTTCACCTGAATCTATAAATCCTTTCATAAAAGAATTTTTATTAAGAAGTAACGACAAAGCAGCTTTGACATGATCGCTCTTCTCAATTAAAAACATTCGAAAGCTTAATGGGACTATATCATTGCTGATGATTTTTTGTAAGGACTCCACGCTTGATTGTTTAACGGAAAGACTAATTTTTAACTGCTGCATCAATTCTTCAGGATCGTTTGGAACGCTAAAGGTTTGAAACGAGTCAGAACCATCGTTAAACTCATCTCGAATTTGAATAGCTAATCTATGGATCGCCACATATGGAGGGATAATTTCCTCTACTACAATGCTTTTGAACCCAACGTTTAACTTATCTCCTGCTTTAGCATTCGTCAAACTAATCGCTAAAGCTGTATCGGGATTTAAGATATAAGGATTAGAAAATTTTTTTTGGTTTGATATGAGTTTAGTTAGAGTCTTACTACCATCCCTATATTGAATACCGCATGATAACCCTTGAACATCATATGAAGGATTGAAATCAACCTTATTTTCATTAAGAACAAGGCTAAGGCATGCCTCTGATATGTAAAGGTAATTTTTTTCCGGAGAGTCAATGAACCAGTTAACCACTATCTTTTCAAAAGCAGCCATTTGATTACTATATACTAATAAATCCACAAAATTTCCGATTACCCGTGAAGGTGGGAAAAATAAAGAATAATCATAATTTTCAACATCTTGCATGATGCAGTCTTGCCTGTCGAGCTTTATGAAAGTCAACAACCTTAATCGCAAATATTCAATATTACTTTCATGCTTATAATTTTCAATTAGCTTAAAAGCTTTGTCTGGCGAATCAAAATGCAATTGAGTGTAAATAACTATATTATCAAAATCTAATGTTTTATCTTGATCATTAATTCTTTCCGAAAGCCATAGGAAATCTTTATATCTTGCTGCATGATAAAGAGAAAAAATAAGGTTCTCTATTAAAGGCGAACACCAAACATCATCTAATTCCCCTATATACTTTAACATTAAACTACATGAATCATATATCAAGCCCATAGCCTGCATAGAATCAGCGAGCATTGTTATAAATTCAGATGATGCCTTTTGAAGCTCTACATGATTTTCTTGAGCTAGTTCAGCTAGAGTCGTTTTTATTGAATCCTTATCTTTTATACTTATCGCAATAAATATTTTATTTAGTTTTTCACCAACGCTAGTGAAATCCCCCTCAATATTTACCCCTTTACCTACCCAATCTTTAAACTCAGCAAACGGCATTATCTCTTTAGCCATTCTTAATTCATTATAACTTACCTGTTCTTTTTGCGTTATTTTATTTATTGTTTCCTTTTCAAACCCTTTATCTCTCTTAGTTTTACTTATAATATTAACAGGATGTTCACTTGAAAGATCATTCCTTCCACTCTTTAACTTTAAATCCTCACAAAAATCTTGATTTATAACGCTTACTTGCTCAATATTTTCCAAGCATATATTTTCTAGTTCTTTATGCGTCATCTTAACGTAAATTAAACATGGAACAAAGATATTAAAAAACCTTATATCAATATCTTCACTCTCTTTAAAAAGAGAAATTGCTTCATCAATTAAATTCACCACCTCATTTTTCTTGTTTTGTTTTAGGGTGAAGTAATCAGTTCCTTTGAGAGATACATCAAGTTTATAAGACTTAGCAAAAAGCAGAACCACTTTGGAATTATAATTGTCATAGCAATGGTATAGATCCTCTGATGCTTCTAATGCCTCTTCATAGCATTCTTCCCTAAACAGACCATTAATCAACCCTAACTTTTCCTCTTCTGTTAAAGATGATATTTCACTTTCAAAAACCTCTATTAATTCAATTTTATCAGCAAATAACTGTAATGCAGCTGCTCGGCTAAACAACCCTATAGGTGGAGTCTTATTATAGCGTTTGAGTGAATGTTCAACTCCAAACTTTAAGACCTCACTTCTAAAGATAAGTGATAGAGCTAAATCCTTTATCATAGGGTCTTTTGAAGTTGAATAAATACTATTGAGTAACGCTAAATCGTTTGATCCATCTTGTTTCTCGCTGATGTCACATTTTACTACTAATAGTTGTAAAAGCTCCTTTATCTCTTCACTTAAATTATTCATCCCTTCAATAAATTTAATACCATCCCTTGCTTTTATAAACTCTCTGCTTCTAATTTGCTTTAGTATGTCTTTTATAGGAGTTTGAAGGTTTTCAGGTACGATTTTGTTTATAACCGATACGTGTGTTTCAAAAACCACTTTATTATTTGCAACATTATCACCACTTCCGGAATGAGACTGTGACAAAGCGTTATCAGACATATTTTATCCTTTTATAATTTTATCGCGTCCAACGTTATCACCAATGCCAAAGTGCTGTTGATTAACAGTCACTCTCTCTTCTTCTTTTATTGATTTCAAAATTTCTATTAACTCGGGGTCAACCGATAATTTTTTCTCAATGGCTTTTTCGCTCATATCTTCGTTAACATCAATTTTTTCAATCTTTTGAGCTAACTCATCTACCTTTGTTTCATCATTGATCCACGTACGTAGCTTCTCTTTGAGCGCATCTTTTGACCATGTGACACTTTTTTGTAAGAGGTCATAAATCCCTCTGGCCAGAATCGCAGTAGTTATAGGTTCCATTTTTGTTTCCTTCATGAATAGGTAGAAATTCGCCTGATACGCTTGCCACCTCTCTAACCTAGGACTAATCCTATTAATTTTCAATATTGAAGTCTCGATTAAGAATGAACCATAATTTAAATAGCGTGCTTATAGTTTTATATGGAGACTAAATTTACATTAACCACTGTTTTTGCGTGCGTACGAATATGGTCGGTTTCGGACATGACTCACAAGACATGTACTAAAGTCAGTCTTTTTAATTCCGTACACACCTCATAATAAGCATATCCATTTGATACACATGATAATCAACTGTCACGAGTTTTGCCTATTTCATGGTTTTCACCCGGAACAGAGTACTTAAAACCAGCAACGCGAGATCGAAGAAGCTGGTTTTGCCATTCGGCCACAGCGACAAAAAGAGGAATATGTCAGCGGTTCTGTAGCTGCAGCCGAACGTCCGGAAATGATGCGCCTGCTTGACAGGATGGAAAATATTGACGTGCTGATTGTGACAAAACTGGATCGTCTCGGCCATAATGCGATGAACATCAGCAAAGTTGTTGAGCTTTTTGCAAATTTTGAAAGCAGGTTGCATTACCTAGCGCTTTGCGACAAAAATAATGAAGGAAAGCGTAGACGACAGCCAGCCATGCGTCTTCCTGGTCTGCTTCACTTCATGTGGGAACAGACGGAAATCATTCACTAGGACCCTAACCTTGACCAATTCACGCGAAATTGTGACTAAGCCGCATGGTGCCTGAAGCAGACAGCAGCCAGTGAGTCCGACCGCTTTGTTCAAGCAGACATGAATTCTGATGTGAGCCAGTGCACAAAGGAGCACAAAACCTGTCGGCGTAAAATCACCTAATTTCATGAAATTATAAATACACACGGCATTTGCCTTATAGTTCCAGGGCAAAAGCACATATCTACGCACCCGCTTTGCTGCGTATACCTGTAACGGTGTTTTCTCCCCCTACAGGTGACGCATGGCACAACAACTCCATGAATTAACAGCCGATCACGAGGCTCTTATTGCTTCAGCAGTAGGCAAGTTTTTCCGTCGCATTATTCCAATGCTGGCGCTGATGCTCATTGTCAACCAGATTGATCGCGCCAACATCGGCTTCGTCAAAGCCGAGCTGCAAACCGATGCTGGCATCAGCGCCGCGGCTTTCGGTTTAGGCGCGGGGCTTTTCTTTATTGGTTATGCGCTGTTTGAAGTGCCCAGCAATATGATGCTGAAAAAATTCGGCGCACGCGTGTGGCTCACGCGCATTATGATAACCTGGGGCGCGGTGGTGGTTCTGACCGGTTTTGTCAGCACGCCGCTGCATTTTTATCTGCTACGTTTCCTGCTTGGCGTTGCTGAAGCAGGCTTCTTTCCAGGCGTTCTGTTCTATTTTCGTCAATGGGTTCCAAATGCCTGGCGGGGGCGCGCTACTGCAATGGTGCTGAGTGCAACTGCCAGCGCTTTTCTGTTTTCCGGCCCGCTGACAGGCGCAATCCTGATGATGCATGATGTGGGCGGGCTCGCGGGCTGGAAATGGGTTATGTTCATGGAAGGCGGCGGATCGATAGTGATTGGCTTGCTGGCGGCGCTTGTTTTAGTGTCAAAACCAGAAGGGGCAAAATGGCTAAGTGATGCAGAAAAACAGGCACTGGCACAGCAACTGGCTCTTGAAGACGCTGCCCGTGATGAGCACGCCATTACGCATGGTCACTGGGGGCTAATAACCGATCGCAGCCTTCTCTCCTACTGCCTGCTCTTCTTCACCATGACCATGACCGGCTACACACTGGTATTCTGGTTACCCCAAATCATACAGCGTATTCAGGGGTACAACAGTTTCGAAACCGGACTGCTGACTGCCGTCCCCTGGTTATGCGCCATTATTGCCTTGTTTCTGCTGGGCAAGGTCACTGATCGTTATCGCGATAAGCTGGATAAAGGTCTCGGTATTGCTATGCTGCTCGCCGCATGCGGTACTTTTATGGCCACGCTTGGTACGCCATGGTTTGGTTTTGTGGCAATGATTGTGGCTTGCATTGGTTCCAAAGTCAGCGCCGCATTCTTCTGGCCAATGCCGCAAAGCGAACTGCCCGCCGTGATCGCTGCACCCGGCATCGCGATGATCAACTCCATTGGTAATCTTGGCGGTTTTTTCGCCCCTACGGTGTTCGGCTATCTTGAAATGCATACAGGCAGCACCACCGGTGGCCTCTACGCGCTGACCAGCGTGTCAGCGGCTACCGGCCTGTGGCTGTTACTGCGCAGTAAACCTGTACCTCCCTCATTGGGTTACAAGGAGAGACACCATGTCAGACAGTCCAGTCATTAACTCAATGCGCATCGTACCGGTAGCTGGTTACGACAGCATGCTTCTGAATATCGGGGGAGCCCATAACTGTTTCTTTACACGCATTATCGTCATCCTGACCGATTCTGCCGGGCATACCGGCGTCGGCGAAACGCCCTGTCATGCATCTACCTTGCAGCTGCTGGAGCAATTTCGCCCCTTAATTGAAGGCAGCTCGCTGCTGCGCCTGAATGCCACGCTGAGCCAGCTTTTTAACAGCGAGGCGCGTCAGCAACAAACCGCACATACTGACGAGATCCATATTCCGCAGATGAATCCGGAGAAGTTTTATAACGCTGCTGCAGCCATTGAGGCTGCGCTACTGGATTTACAAGGCAAGCTGTTTAACCTGCCAGTAGCCGATTTGCTTGCCAGCGGAAAACAACGGGATCGTATTCCGGTACTGGGCTACTTGTTCTACATCGCCGATCGCAGGCTCACAAATATGCATTATCGCTCGGGAGAACAGGCGCCCGATGGCTGGTTCCGTTTACGTCATGAGGCAGCGATGGACAGCGCTGGAGTGCAGCGGCTGGCCGAAGCGGCGGTTGAGCAATATGGCTTTCGTGACTTCAAGCTCAAAGGCGGAGTGATGGCAGGCGAAGTGGAAGTTGAAACGGTAGAAGCACTGCTGAGGCGATTTCCTGACGCACGCGTCACCGTCGACCCTAATGCATGCTGGTCGCTGGATGAGGCCATTCGTTTTGGTAAACAGCTGGCGGGAAAAGTGCCGTATCTGGAAGATCCCTGTGGGGCTGAACAAGGCTACTCTGGCAGGGAGACGCTTGCGGAATTCCGACGCGCCACGGGCGTGCCGGTCGCGACCAATATGATAGCGAACGACTGGCGTCAGCTGCACCATGCGCTGCAACTAAACGCCATAGATATTCCGCTCGCCGACCCGCACTTCTGGACGATGCGCAACGCCAACGTGGTGGCGCAGTTGTGCAACGAATGGGGGCTGACCACCGGCTGCCACTCAAATAATCATTTTGACATTTCCCTGGCCATGGTGGCGCACCTTGGCGCGGCGGCGCCAGGTGAGCGTCTGACCGCTTTTGATACGCACTGGATCTGGCAGGACGGACAGCAACTGACGCACCAGCCGCCGCAGATCCGCGATGGCTATCTGGAATTACCACCCGGCCCAGGCCTGGGCATTGAGTTGAATATGGAGCGCGTCGAACAGGCGCATGCGCTTTACAACACGCTGCCGGATAAAAACCGAAACGATGCGTTAGGCATGCAATTCCTGATAGATAACTGGCGCTATGACGCTAAACGTCCATCGCTGGTTCGCTAAGAAAGCAATATAAATAAAATCATACCTGCAGAGTCGATGGTGGCGTATTCACGCCGCTGGTAGCATGAAACCAGTCGCCCTGCTGACGGCCGTCCAATAAGTCTGCTTTACTGAGGATGCATGAATAAGTCTCTGATGACCCTGCTCTGCTGTGTTTCTCTTTCGTCTTGTATAGCGCAAGCCAACGAATCAGTCTGCCGCCCTCAGGCATTTGGCGGCAAAGCTGATGGAGCAACCCTTAACACAAAAGCTATCCAACAGGCTATCGAGCAATGCAGCCGTCGCGGTGGAGGAACCGTTCAACTCTCACCCGGGCTATGGTTGAGTGGGCCGTTGCAATTGCAAAATAATATCACGCTAAAAATTGAAGAAGGGGCAACCCTTAAATCTAACAATCAGGAAGGAAAATTTATTTCAGCGTTTATCGGGCACCCCGCCAGGGTTAATGAGGCCTTTATTTTTGCCAGTAATGTAAACAATATCGCCATCACGGGCGGAGGCACACTGGATGGCGACGGCGAGAAAACCTGGTGGCCCGAGGCACTGAAAATTCGGGGCGAAGTAAGAGGCGGGAATAAAAAAATCTTCACCGACCGCTTTCCGGGAATTCCTCTGGCAAATGGCGTCCCACGGCCCTGGTTTGTAGAATTTAATGAGGTCTCGCAGGGTAAGATTGACAATCTACACCTGACTAATTCGCCCATGTGGAATATTGTTATTCGCAACAGCGTTGATGTTCATGTGAATAAAGTGACGATCACCAATCCTGTTACCTCGCCAAACACTGACGGCATAGATATTGTCTCGTCCCAAAAAATCACTGTCTCAGACATGGATATTGCAACGGGCGATGACAATATTGCCATTAAATCCGGACTGGTTAACGGCACGGGAGCAGCATCGGAAGATATTGTCATCCACGACTCCATCATGCGTGACGGCCACGGTATTTCTGTAGGCAGTGAAACCGCAAACGGTATCGGAAAGGTGACTGTCAGGTCCGTCGCCTTCCTGAATACGGAAAATGGCGTGAGGATAAAGTCAGCGCGGGACCGTGGCAACACCATAGGCCCCCTTATCGCCAGTCACCTTACCATGTCAAATGTAAACACCCCCATCCTGGTGACCAGCAGCTACAGCGGCCAGGCAGGGGCACAAGGGCATACGCTAACGCAGCCGATAGAAACGGCCCCGCTTACGGCTTCAACGCCAAAAATCAGAGGGATCATTATCTCCGATGTAATAGCGACTAAAGCGACCCATGCCATGATTTTCAGCGGTCTGCCTGAATCCCCGATCCAGGACGTCTCACTGCATAATCTCAGGATCGATGCCCGTTATGGTGTGCAGGCAAGATATGTTGCAGGTAAAGGGAACAATGTGAGCATTTCCGTAAAGGAAGGTTCTGCGATGGAAAAAGGCCCCGATGTAAGACTGCAGTTGAGTCAAAAGATAAATTAACGGAATGATTCGATATATACATGGAATTACCTCTGGGCTTGCTAGTTGCGTTCTGTGCCAGAAGCGGACCGTAATGTATTCTTCTCAAGAGGTAACACAGAGATGTGCAGGTTTATTCTTTATTAATTTTGCAGCATGACTCGCAAGCGCAACGTCATAACTGGAGAGCTAAACCGCCGTAAGGCGGTTTTTTACGATCTTAATATGGACGGGACATCCGTTTCTCCCTCATATCAGACTGTGAGTAAGCTAATGAGGCTAACCTGCCCCTGGCCTCCAGGCCCGCTCCCGGCGGGAAATCTCATAATGCAATAACCCGCCAGCGTAATGTTATGAGACATGTCCAAAGCTAATCGCTTGCGCTGACAGCACGATTTCTACCACTTCGCTTAGCATGGTAAAGGGCATTGTCCGCTTGTTCTTTAAGCCTTTCCTCTTCACTGGCATCGCCACTGGCAGTTATCGTCCCACACCCGGCGCTGATGGTCACTACCCCTTCCGGTACAGCCGATGCCTGATGCGCCAGGCTGAGATCTGACACGGCCTGTACTACCCGCTGCGCCACCTTTAGCGCGTCAGCGGCGCCAGTATTCGGCAGGATAATCGCAAACTCTTCTCCACCGTAGCGGGCAACAATATCATCGCTTCGATGAATTACGCTCTTCAGCGCAATACCAACGCTTCTCAGGCACTGGTCTCCCGTTACATGACCGTACGAATCGTTATAGCGCTTAAAGAAATCAATATCCACCATGATAAGCGACAGCGATTCGCCTGACTTCGCTGAACGTTCCAGATTTTTCTCCAGCAGCACGTCAAACTGTCTGCGGTTAGCAAGCCCCGTCAGACCGTCTACCAGAGCCAGAGACTGAAGCGTATGGTTGATGCCGGTTAGTTCATCCCTGACCAGCGTCAGCTCCAGATGGTTTTTCACGTTGACCCTGACCTGCCTCAGCATAAAGAAGCCCATGCCGCTGATAATAAAAAGCAGCACAACGTTAAGTGCCCGATCCACCAGATTCTCAGATAGCCATTCCTTGCGCGCCGCATCACGGTCAAAGCCTGCGGTGACAATCAATGGGTATCTGTCCAGCCGGGCATAGCCGAATACTCGCTCCACCCCGTCAAGCGCCGATCGCCAGGTAGCACTGCCACTATCAGAGGCTTTAAGCGCCGTTCTGAACAGCGGACTGGCGGAAAGACTGCGGTTTATAAATGAATCCGGCAGAGGACGAATGTACAGTACTGACGTATTGGCGAGGATTAGCGCCAGTACATCCTTTTCACCCAGACTGTAGTAGCTGTAAAACTGTCTGAAATAGTCCACCTTCACTGTCGCCAGCGCCACGCCGGCAAAGTTGCCAGCCGCATCGTTCAGTCGAATTGATACGGGTATGACCAAATCTCCTGTGGAACGACTCCGGATCACGCGGCTGATATGAAGGCCATCATCTGTGTGCATGCGATGCCAGATGAAATAGTCCCGGTCGGCATTACTGGCTTTTGCCGGCACGTAGCTGGCGGAGGATGCGACCCAGTTTCCCTGTTTGTCATAAATAAACAGGCCGTGCAGCTGGGGGATTTTCCCCTGCTGCGCCCGGATGTGTGTTTTAAAGGCTGGCGTAGCTGCGTACGCCGGTCCATTCTGGATAAGCTCTCTGACCGCTTCAGAAAGAATAATGTCCACCTGCAGGAACGCGTCCTCCGCCTGCCTGGCCAGTGATACAGAAAGGTTACGAGCTTCGAGTTCACGCTGCGCCAGTTTGAGCTGCCAGTCATGCCAGAGAGACCAGGTGTTGATGCCTGTGACCGTCAGTACAATGACACATAAAAATACTGCCAGGCTCCGGCCCAGCGATGTTCGCATAAGCGGTGAAGACAAGTTGTCTGATGTTTTGTCCAAGAAACCGGCGCTCCAGTCACACATAACATTTTATGAATAATATAGGTGCCCTCAGGGTAAAGGTTGATACCCCCGTCATCCAGTCAGGGGCTTATCAGACCCGGAAGGTTTCGACCATCCCGCGCAGCGCATGCACTTGCTCAGCCAGTGACTGCGAAGCAGTTGAAGATTCCTCAACCAGTGCAGCATTGCTTTGCGTCACACCATCCATCTGCCCGACGGCTACAGTAACCTGAGCAATACCCTGCATCTGCTCGTTAGATGCCAGCGCGATTTCATCCATAGCCCCTGCCAGTTCACTGCCCCGCACATTAACGTTCATGATATTTTCGGCCGTGCTGTCGGCAACCGAAACGCCCTGCCTGACCAGCGCTGAGGCATTTTCAATCAAGGCTTTAATATCCCGGGCGGCCGTGGCGCTGCGTTGGGCAAGGTTACGCACTTCACTGGCAACCACAGCAAAGCCACGGCCATGCTCGCCGGCACGCGCGGCTTCAACGGCAGCATTGAGGGCAAGGATATTGGTCTGGAAAGCGATGCTTTCTATCGTGCCAGTGATCTCGCCAACTTTGGCTGCGCTAGTGGATATCTCCGCCATGGTCTTCGTCATTGCACGGACGTTCTCTTCTCCGCCTTTAACAAAGGCAACCGTGTCCCGCGCAGCTCCTGCCGTGTGGGTTGCACCCGATGTGTTGCTGCGCACCGTTGCGGTCAGTTGCTCCATGCTGGCCGCGGTTTCCTGCAGAGCCGCCGCCTGCTGCTCAGTCCGCGCAGAAAGCTCAGTGTTTCCACGGGCAATCTCATCAGATGCCAGGGCAACGGTTGCGGAAGCGTCTTTAATCTGTGAAACCATGTCGCTGAGCCCTTTCTGCATGCGGGCAAGTGATGCCAGCATACTGGTACTGTCGTCCTGTCGAAGGGCGACCGGCGTGGTAAGGTCGCCGCCTGCGATGGCAGCAGCCAGGGTCTGAGCCTGCACCGGTTCGCCTCCCAGCTGGCGTATCAGTACTCGTGTGGTCAGGTATCCGATAGCTGCGGCCAGCAGGACTGAAACGGCCAGGAGTATAAAGAGCGTTACCGAAGCCTGTCGGCTTTCATTACTGCTTTGCTCCACGGCACCGCTCGCGTTATTCATCTGAATATCAGTCATGGTGCTCAGCGCATCCAGCAGCGCACGCTGCGCCGGCCGCGTCACGTTCATTAAATAAGGAACGACTTCAGCCTGCTTATTTTGCAGCCCCAGCTGAGCAGCCTTGTCAAAGGCGGGCATTGCCGCTTTCTCGCGCTCAATAATCAGCTTCATGGCATCACGCCCGGCCTGAGTAGAATCAGTCTGCATAATGCGCATCAGCTCCTCCCGGCTGCTGGCAAACTGCGCCTTTTGCTTCTGCACCCGATCCCATTCAGGCTGCATCTCTTTTGGATCGGTCAGCAGCGCCAGATTACGTACCGCAATGGCCAGATCGCGCACGTTGCCGCGCATATCAAGCGCAAGCTTGTATTCCTTCATTTTGACGTTGACCACGTCATTCATACCTTCGCGTGCATTACCTAAGGCATTAATTGCAACGCCGGTACATACAGCTAGCAGCAGCACCATCAGGCTGAAACCAATGGCAAGGCGGACAGAAACTTTCATAGCAATTTACCGGAGTGATTAAGGTTCTCCGTTACTATCGGCTCCATTTAAGTTTCGTTTAGAATGCATTTATAGATTTTTTAATTAGAATGCTGTTGGAAAGGACTTCATAAACAGCACAAGTATTTGTCTATAACCCGGAAAAAAGGGATGAGTGGGATACGGGACTGGAAAGGCACAACGCGGTACGAATTCGGCTCTGAGCTTCTGCGTTTTTTGGCGGTAACGTACGGTGAAAGCCAACGGCAGGAGTTGCCCCTGCCACTCAGAAACGAACCCGGAGTTCATAGATGCATACAGGCTCTACCGGTTTATGCCACAGGACTCTATGAATCTGCAGCGCCGTTGAGTTTAACAGGCCCATCAGAACGTAGATCTGCATTTCCGCTCTGTGCCAGAGCGGACAGTAAAGTTGATTCCTGCATTAATTTGCGAGCACTGCAGGATTCGGCAAAACAGGACCGCTGCAAAATGATTTATTCCGTCCGTGGAAAATGACGGCAGCCTGGGGCATTTATTTCCTGTTCAGTGCAAAATTTTTTCTGGCCCAGGATTTAAAAGTGGTCGGCTGAAAGTCAGCGATGCGGTTAGCCAGTGCAATGGCTGCTTCATGCGAGCCCGGACCAAGGTAGGTATATTTTTCGTAATAGGCCAGCGTATCACCGAGTGCTTCCGCCCCCGGGAAAAAGCCGGCATAAACGTCACGTGGAACCTGTTTAAAAGTGACGTGATGTCCGAGCTGATTCAGGGTAGTAACAATGTCACTGAAGCTCATGAAGTCACCGACAAGCGGCAAATAAGCCCCTTTTCCTGCGCTGTCAGGATTAGTAAACGCGCCGGCCACAATTTTCCCAAGCTCGTTTATGTCGCCCATATGAATGCAGCGAACGTCGGGGTTAATCGGCAGAATCCAGCCATAACTCCCGTCCTGTTGTTTTTGTGGGCCAAAGGGACCTGCGAAGTTCTGATAATATGCCGGCGGCACAACAAAGGTGTAATACGTGAAGTCCGCAGCTTTGACCAGACTGTCTATTCTGGCTTTATTCGTAAACTGCGGGAGTCTGAATTCACCCTGACTGACAGATTCAACGTCGGGAAGCGTGGACCAGATAACATGGCTTACCCCAGCCGATTTTGCGGCTTCGATGGCCAATGCCGCCTGCTTTCTCTCGTCTGTACCCTGTTGCCAGTAATCAGTCACCAGAAATACGCCCTGTACCCCCTTCAGCGCGTCGTGGAGCGTTTCAGGCTTTTCAAGATCCACATACTGAACTTCATCAGCCTCTCCGGAATAGGTTTGCGGGTTACGGGTTAAGGCCCGAACCCTGAACTGGCTGGCACGCTTTAATGCCTGCACCACGCCCTTTCCCTGATGACCGGTTGCGCCAAACACCGCAATAATTCTCTTTTCTTCAGCCATTTCACACCCTCTGCATAAGTGACAGGCAACCCGAGTCGCCCGAATGTCGTCTGAGAAAGCTTGCCGCTGAGCGTAATCCGTGACAATACTCATTAAACTGTCATCACCTGACCGAAAATGATCCATATGGCGCTTGCAACAGAAACCTCTGAGCTCATTGCATTTACGAAAACTGTCGAAGCAAAATCGCTTTCCCGTGCCGCGACCGAATTGGGCCTTCCCCGCGCAACCCTGAGCCGACGCATTGCTCAGCTTGAAAAAAAGCTGGACGCACGGCTGCTCCTGCGGACAACCCGAAGTCTGGTGCTGACGGAACCGGGCAGCATCTTTTATAAAGAGGCCATCATCGCACTTGAAGCGATAAGGCAGGCAGAGCAAAGTGTGTCGAGAGCCGGAGGACATTTACGAGGCGACTTACGCGTATCGCTGCCTCCCGGTATGAAAAAAAGCTTTCGTGCGATGTTGTGTGAATTTATCGCCCGGCATCCCATGCTGCACGTTCATATTCATACCTCCAGTCACCATGTCGATTTCCGACAGGGAGGTTATGACGTTGCACTGAGAGCCAGTAGCCAAATGCAGCCCGGATTGATCGCCCGTACGCTTTTTCGTGATCCGGTTATTGCCGTTGCCTCGCCGGCCTATTTGTCAAAAATGGGCGTTCTTGTTACCGCTGATGACCTTAAAGATCATCAATGCCTGGTGGGATTCGCGCGCGGAGAGATGCCCGATATGTACTGGCCGTTAATTTCCGGAGAACGGATAAAGGTGGAGGGCGCTTTTTTCTCAGACGATATTACCCTGCTTTGTGAAGCTGCCATAAACAGCCTTGGCATTGCACTTTTGCCTGAAGATTTAATGCACGAACACCTGCGACAGGGCGCTCTTGTCCCGGTACTGAGAGAGATATTAGGGACTGAAATGCAGATTGCAGTGGTATACCCGGATCGTCACTTTCTCATGCCTCAGGTGCGGGCTTTTATTGATGCAGTAGTGAGCTGGGTAGCTTCAGAACGTGAGGAAAAACAGAGTGATATTCCTTAACATTGAGGCAGGCAAATTAAACAATCAGGCTTGGGTTCGGAGCGCACAAAGGGTAAATCATATTAACGGTAAGTTTGGATGAAATATTTTAAAGGTTATATCGCTTATAGCATGATCACTGCAGGATTTATATCATTATCCTGTAGTCCTATAGATAACCCTTCAGCATTCCTGATAAATTCTGTTTTCCGTGGAATTACTAAATAATTCATCTCTGGTTTTTATAACCAACTTTTTAAGCTCATCGATTCACCTGCTTTACAGAAGAGATAATGGATATTCTCGAAGAAAATACGACAAACCTCCTCCTCTGAAAGAATAAATAAAGACTCATTATCTGCTCACTAAAGAATCATGCTCAGAGCTATAGCCGCCATAGAAATTTACACTAAAATATTTACATAATATAACACAGCATGAAATTGAAGAGACAGTGTCTTTACCCATCACCTTAATTATTAATACCCACCACTCCTTAATGCAGGAATTATTTATATTATAATTACTGATTAAGGAAATTCTCCTGAGTATAAAGCATAAAATTGACCCTGCCGGTTTCATATTCCTTAGGCATTTCGCCATGTTCGAAATAACTTAGCAGGATATTCACCGCCAGTTGCGCATGGCGAACCGTATTCTGGTCGAGAGTGAGAGACAGTGCTTTTCTAGCAAGCAGTGCTCTGGTAGTTGAATAAAGCTCATGCGTAATAAGAATACAGGTGTTAGTGAGGCGATGACGGGCCAACGCTTCGCTGATTTCAGTGTTCCCCAGTCCGGTATTATAGAGCCCGACGACATGATTAGATTGCTGAAGCTGCTTTTCCAGTAGTCTGCTGATGGTCATGCGACTCTCCTGGCCCGCCAGAACCTCCCGTAATTTCACCTCAGGGAAGCGCTCCTCAATAATGTCGCGAAAACCCTGAATACGTTGCTGATGCGCCCGATACTCAATCCGGCCGCTTACAACAATCACCTCTCCATGCTGCCTGACCAGGCTGCCCATCATCAATCCAGCGGTGCGTCCTGCCTGCAATTGATTAATTCATACGTGACACAGTCGTTCTGCGCCTGGCAGATCGGTTATCAGAGTGACTACAGGAACTCCGCGCTTTTTACACCGTTGCAGAGCCTGATAAATAGCAGGATGTTCATGCCCGAAGACAATTAACGCATCACGCGTTTTGCTGCGCTCTTCAATGAGTAAAGCCAGCTTTTCTGGTCGGGATACAGACACGAAAGTACGATGCAGCACAACCCGGCGATAACCGAGTGCGGTCGCGATAGCGGCGAAATCGCTGGCAAGCTGTCTGAAGAAGAATGAGTCGTCATCATTTAACAAAACTTCGATCTGCCAGGCATGCCGGCGCTCTTCAGGAAGAATGCGCTTCAGTCCGGCCTTTCGCGCAGCATCCAGTACTTTTTGCGTTGTGCGTGGAGAAACGCCACCGCGTTCATTCAGCACCCGGTCAACCGTTGCCAGACTGACCCCCGCCTGTTCTGCCAACATTTCAAGAGTGGTTGTTTTCATGACAGCTCCTTTTGAGGTGATCCCCTCAAAACATGGATTTCTCAGGGTAAAGCGGCAGGCTATTTTGGCAATGACTTTATCGCTAAAATTAGACCTACAGACAGGTAACCAGCATGATTCATAAAAAACGTTTTGCCCTGATTGGCTGTGGATTTATCGGACAGGTCCATGCAGCAAATCTCGCAACTCATCCGGGTGTTGAACTCGTAATGCTGGCCGATGCAGACAGCACACGGGCCTCTACTCTGGCCGGACAAATGCATTGCAGGGCAGGCGAGGTCAGCGCCGCTATTAACAGTGATAATGTTGATGCGGTGCTTATTGCCAGCGCAACACCTTCACATGCCGAATTACTTGAAGCCGCGGCGCGGGCAGGCAAAGCTGTTTATTGCGAAAAACCGATCGATTTGTCACTGCAAACAGCAATGCGGGTGGCCGAAAACGTGCTGCATTTGAACACAAAAATTACTGTAGGCTTCAATCGCCGGTTTGACAGCAGCCATCAGCAGTTAAAGCGTCTGCTGGATCAGGGAATAATCGGCCGGCCTGAATTAATCCAGATGGTTTGCCGCTCTTCCGAACTTCCACCGCTTAGTTATCTCCAGACATCCGGAGGTCAGATGCGTGACCAGGCAATCCATTTCTTTGACCTGCTGCGCTGGCTGACAGGGGATGAAGTGACATCAATTGCTGCAATGGGGGCAGCACTGGCAATGCCCGCCATCAGTAAATTTGGTGATGTGGATACGTCTGTCCTGATCATGCAGATGCAACAGGGCGGTCTCGCTCAGCTGGATAATACACGTCGCACTGGCTATGGCTATGACGAGAGGATCTGTGTAATGGGTGAGAAGGGACTGGCAGAGTCAGGACCTCAGAGTCCGCCAGGGCTAAAACTTTTTCAGGATAAAACCATAATAAACCAAGGGGTTTATCCAGACTGGTTCAGTCGTGTGCAGGGAACCTATTATCAGCATCTTGACGCGTTTGTCCGGTACCTGAACGACGAAGAGGTCGCTGATCTACCGGATTTGCTGGATGGCGTTCAGGCACAGGCAATTGCAGAAGCAGCGGTCTTATCTCTTTCAACAAAAAGGTCGTGCCCAATTGATAAGGTGATCTGAGAGAAAAACCAGAGCCCATCCTTTAGGGATGCGGCCTCTGGTTTCCATTAATATTCAGCTCTTACTGTCAGCAGATTGCTGTTCTTCATTGAATACAATCCCCAGTTGCTCCCGGACGGTATCCATGGCAGTCAGGGTCATCAGTACGGTAGACATCGGGCGAACCGGGGAGTCTTTCAACCCCTGTCCTACGCACCAGGAAAAATGCTGAATCTCATGGTAAAGCTGGGTGTAGCGGTTAGAGGGTTCTTCCCAGCATAATGACTGTCTGCCCTGGCTTGAGGTCAGTACAAATCCGCCCGGCGCGTAAAACTGCCCCGCCAGAACCAGAGTTGCATTACGTCCTGCAATTACCGCACTGCCGGGTGTATTACTGAAAAGCGTTGTATTCAGCACCGAATGCATACCGCTGGCATGTTCAAACAGCATTGAAGCCTGTCCGTTGACATTACCTCCCGCGGATTGCCCACTTGATTGTATTTTAACAGGTGCTCCTGCCACCATCACGCTAAGTGAAACCAGATAGCTGCCCAAATCCAGCATAGGTCCCCCGGCCAGATCAGCATTAAAAATACGGTGATCGGGAGTAAAAAACTCACCATGATCAGCAATCAAAGTGTGAATGTCTCCTAGTACATCGTCTGTTATCAGTTGGCGCAATACATCATATTTCGGCGTGAAGTCACACCACATACCCTCCATACACAGTAGCCCTTTTTGTCGGGCCAGGGTCTGCAGGGCCTCCCCCTCTGTGACATTTAAAGCCAGGGGTTTTTCAATCAGCACATGCTTACCTGCGCTGAGTGCCTTCAGGCCATCAGGATAATGATGGTTATGCGGAGTGGCGATATAAATCGCATCCAGATCATTCATTAACAGCATGTCATCAATACAGCTGAAAACAGCCGGGATCGTCCATCGCTCAGCGAATGCCTGCGCTTTTGCACGGTTTCTTCCGGCCACTGCAACCAGCTGTTGACCAGTGTGTTCCTTTAATGCGCGGGCGAAATGTTCGGCAATCCAGCCGGGGCCCATAATGCCCCAGCGCAATACGGGTATCGCCTTTTCAGAGGGCAGGCGCGGAACGGGTAGAGAGGAGGGAAACATAGTGATTCCTTTTTAAAGTACTGATTCAGCGGTTACCGGCCACTGCAACCCACTGACGGGAAACAATGGACTGTTCAATGGCGGTGAGGATCTGTTGATTTTGCAGACCAAACGCAAAATTCGGATAACAGTCGTTATCGCTGCAAACCCCCTGCACCAGATCGTGAACTTCAATGACTTTTACATCAAAATAACCGAGACCGCCGCCGCCAAAATCAAAGCCGAAGAAGCCCGCATAGGCCGGAATCTGGCTGCCTGCAAAAAGGGTTTTGAAACCGCGATCGTGTTTGTCATCACTCCAGCGATAAATTTGCAGCTCATTGAAGCGTTCACCGTCCATATAAATTGTGCCCTTGGTACCGGACACTTCCCAGAACACGCCAAAAATGCGTCCTGCCGCGATGCGCGATGCTTCGATTACGCCGCTGGCACCGCTCGTAAAGTTCACCAGGCACTGCACCTGATCGTCATTTTCGACCTCGCGCCATTCCGCATGCTCATTAATATGACTGGCATAACCAGCATCGACCTGTGGTACCGGCCGCTGATGCAAATAAGTCTGGGCGCTGGCGGTCACCTCGCTGATCCCCCCCATCAGAAACTGCGCAATTGAAAGGGTGTGAGCTCCCAGATCGCCTAGTGAACCGCTGCCGCCAAGTTTCCTGGAACAGCGCCAGGACCAGGGTAGTTCGGGATCGTTATAAAAACCCTGGTCAAAGGTGCCCCTGAAACGGATCGGCGTACCAATATCACCCCGTTCAATAATCTGTTTTGCCAGTAGCGCTGCCGGCGTTTTAATATTATTAAAAGCCACCATCGTTTTGACACCTGCCTGTTCGGCTGCCAAGGTCATCTGCAACGCCTCTTCCATGCTGACGGCCAGCGGCTTTTCGCAATAAACATGCTTGCCGGCGGCAATCGCTGCCAGTGCCATTTCGTAATGCAGATGATTGGGTGAGGTGATATCAACTACATCCACATTTGGATCATTTACTAATTCGCGCCAGTCGCCATAGGCTTTATCTGCACCAAAGCGCACCGCATTTGCGTCAGCGAGCGATTGATTCTGATCGGCCAATGCATACAGATGGGGACGCTTTGGCAGATCGGGATAAATCATGGCAGCTCGACGATAAGCATCAGCATGCGCCTGCCCCATAAAACCTGAGCCGATAAGACCAATATTAAGCTTCTCTTTCATTGAGCAATCTCCTCTGCTGGCGCGGACAACTGGAAAGCATGTTGTGCCCAGTTAAATGCACGAGAGACCGCAGCAAACGGCTCTTCTTTTCTCGGATCCTGTTCGGCTTCAACAATCAGCCAGCCCTGATAATCTGACATCGCAACAAACTCAATCAGAGGTGAATAATCGATACATCCCTCACCCGGCACCGTAAACAGCCCAGCACGTACCGCATCATTGAAACTGAGATCCTCTCTTCTCACTCGTTGCAGGACATCCGGGCGAACATCTTTCAGATGAATATGGACCACACGGTGGCCATACTTTTTTAATGTCTGTGTCAGGTTAACGCCACCAGCGTAAGCATGCCCGGAGTCCAGAACCAGCCCGACGCTATCGGAGGTTTTTGCCAAAAATTCATCCAACTCCTGATGCTGTTCGACCAGCATCATCAGATGGTGATGATAAGCAAGTTTGAGGCCAAACCTGTTCAGCAAAATGTCTGCAAATTCATTGACTTTATAGGCATAAACGTCAACATCCAGGCTGGTTAAAACCGGGGACAGAGAGAGCGGCTCGTCCAGCGGATGAACGCCAGGCATTTTTGCGCATTCGCCATAGACCATGACGTTTGCCCCTAATGACCGCAGTAACTCTGCGTGAGTTTTTACGGCAGCGATTTCATCTTCAACGCTTCGTTCGGCAAGAAATCCACTGTGCCAGCCAGAAGCGAGTCGCAGGTCAACTCCTTTCAGTAAAGGGGCTAGTTCAGCCGCGGTGCGGGGAAATTTTCTGCCTAACTCTATACCGCGGTAACCAGCAGATGCGGCCTGTTCAAGGCAGGTTTCAAGAGGGATGTTATTGCCTAAATCAAGCAGAACGTCATTGGTCCAGCTCAATGGGCTGACACCTAACTGGATACGTGGATTCATTGCGAAAGTGCTCCTTACAGGTCAATTTAAGAGCACTATAAAAAGGGCGTCAGCCTAACTGTTATCGTTTGAATGAGGTAAAACCCTCATCCGAACAAAGTGCCGCATCTTGAGATTTAAAGTGTGATCTGCATTAAACATTCTGGAAGAGCGAGCTTTATGTAAGATATTACTTACAGTCATCATTGTTTCACTTCAGGACTGGTGACGCCGCTCTCTCGCTCGAAGCATAAATTGGCGTCCTTATCATTCCTTCTATTAACCTAATGCCATTAGTTTTTTGCGCAGCGATTAAGCATCAGGCCAGAATGAAGTCATTCCATTTGGGTATTTCGGCGGGGATAACAAGTGTTGACTCATGGCTGATGAAATGTGCAGCGGCTGAAAACTCTTCATCATCGGCTTCAATCGTCATGTCAGAAACCCGGTTATAATACCGGGCGCCCGCTTTCGTGAACCGGCTTTCTTAACGCGTGTGCCAAGATAAACCCCGTCCTTGCCTGTAAGGCACTCCTTAACGATAAAAATGCCCGGCCAGTAAAACGGATGGTGTGCCCGCCTTCACATAACCTGAGCGACACAGGTGGCATGCTGTCGCGATATGAAGGAGGGCATCATGATAAAGAAGCCATAGCCTATGTGAGATTCTCAACTGCTTCCCAGCAGTACGGTGATTCCCTGCGGCGCCAGAACACACTCATCTCTGAGTGGTTGTCTCAGCATCCGGATTATGAGCTCGATGACATCACCTATCAGGATCTGGGGCTCAGTGCTTACAGCGGCATGAACGCCACCCGCGGCGCGCTTTACGACTTTCTTGACGCCGTAGAGCACGGCTACATAGCTGCCGGAACTGTTCTTCTGGTGGAGAGCCTGGACAGGCTGTCACGTGAAAAAATCAGTGATGCCACCGAACGGCTGAAGAGCATTCTGCGGTCTGGCGTCGAAGTCGTCACGCTGTGCGATCATACTCACTACAGCATCGACTCGCTTGATGACCCTTATGTTCTCATCAGAGCTATTCTCATCGCACAACGTGCAAATGAGGAGAGCGAGACGAAGTCACGTCGCATGCGCGCGGCCTGGCAGAAAAAACGGGAAGATGCGGCGGCAACAGGGAAACTCATCACGCGCAGCTGCCCGCGGTGGCTGACTGTTTCCCCTGACGGTGAGAAATTTGAGCTGATTGAAGAACATGCCAGGACCATTAACCTGATATTCAGGCTCAGGCTGAAAGGCTGCTCACTCAATGGCATCACGAAAACGCTCAACGAACGCGGTGTTCCCACCCTGACGGGGGAAATCGGGCGGTGGAATCCCAGCACCATTGAGAGTCTGCTGGGTAACAAAGCCCTGACGGGCACGTTTACGCCGTCTTATCAGACGATGGCAAAAGGCGTCAGCGAAATCCGCGGCTATTTTCCCCCGGTGGTTCCGGACAAACTGTTCCACGACGTGCAGGGCGTCCGTCTCGCGCGGTTCGGTAACCCTGGCGTCAGCGAGAATCCTTACCTCATTAATATTTTCAGATCCCTCATGTACTGCGGAACGTGCGGGCATTCCATCATGCTGACCAGCGTCGACAAAAAGGGCGCGGGTTATTACGCCTGTCCGATGAGGCGCCTGCATCGCTGCAGCGAACCGGCCATACGACGCGATCACGTTGATGCGGCGCTGGTGGGTGTCCTGCTGTGCAGCATGGATATGCTGCAGGCAAACGGAACCGTCATGGGTACCGCCAGTCAGCTGGAAAACCGTCTGGTCGAACTCAACATGAGCATCAACCGGCTTATCGCTGCGCTGCAGATTGCGCCGGACGTTCCGGAACTGGCCATGAAGGTGCGGGAACTGAGTAAAGAGCTGCGGGCCGGTGAACTGAAGCTGCGAGCCCTCAAAAACCGGGGCGTGGCCGGCTCCGGGGAGTGGATAGCCGGACTGAACCTCGCTGACAGGCGCAACCGTGAACGATGCCGCGACTACGCCGCCCGGCACATAGACAGGCTGTTTCTGCATACCGCTGAGGGGCGCTGCGATGTGCATTTACTCAACGGACTCAGGCTAATCAACTTTCCGGTAAAGAAAAAGCTCCCCGTTTCATCCTTCATCAGCAGTCTTGCCTACCTGTGCGAAGACACGCTAATCCTGTGACCCGCTCCCATCCACTGACTGGAAAGTATCGGTCCGCTTTGTGCCAAGAGCGGACGTTCAAGTAAACATAGAAAACAGCACTATCACAGGAGCTGTCCATAATACCAACGCTCTCCGGTGAACCATTCATCACGATCCTCACTCCCATAATATTCGAGCGTAATACCCAGTTCCTGTACATTAACTGGAAGAATGAGCCCCCACTCAGCAGCCAGGCTGCGCTCTTTAATCAAAGCGGAGGCACCATTTTCAGAACGGTCTTCAGTAATAAAGCCTTGGTAATAGTCTTCTGATCGATAGAGACAGATCTCGCTTGTAAACATATCCGGAAGGCATATAACCGCAGTAATCCGGGGGCTGTAATTCATACCAGCAGTTGCCGTTATAAGATTTGAACAAGCATTAATCATGGCTTGCGCGCAATCTGCTTTAGTTTTAAGTGTGCTGTACCTTCCCTCAACAAGATTAATCTCTACCGGGATTTTGAAATTCCAGTAATGCTCATCCTCTGGAAACACGCTTCGTTGAGGGTTATGAAATGTACCAGCCCAACGGTTAAGAGCTTTCAAGCGGCGTGGAATATTTCTGACTTTAGTTCGATGATCTCTGTTAAGCCGTCTGCTCATGAGTATTTTAATTTTCACCCTTTCAAATGATTTAAGCTGTGTACAACTAATTGTTAAGCATTAATGTAACTCACCCTTCTCGATTTGAAACGTCTTATGGCCGCTTTTCGCTCATAGCAGATGGTATGCAGGTTGCTGAGGCTAACCTTGCCGTTGCCATCAGACCTTAGCCGTCAGGCCCGGAACGCTTCGCGGTCCGGCAGAGCTTACCGGCACAACCAGCTAGCGCAGTGGGGCTAACGACCCGGCAGAGCCGGGGAGCCGGAGGGGGCCATCAGGCTGTTTATGCTTTTGAACTTTATGAACACGAAACCGGTAAAGCCGCTGCAGCAAAGCAGCAGAATGAACAGCAGCAGGAAGCAGAGAGAAAAGACCGTGAGATAGCGTTCCGGAGAGAGAAAGCGCAGGCGGAAGCCAGGGGATAATTATGAGTCCGGTAATTTTGTCCGCTTACTTGGCAGATACAGTACTGGAGGTGAACAGGTCAGAGCACTGTTTTCGGGAAAAATCACATGATCGCCGCCAGAAAGGTTTTTACCGATTTCCAGATGCAGGTTAAAGATGCGGGCGTCCCTGAACGATTATTACTCAGGCTTTATCTCTTTAGTCAGACACTGTCTTCCGGTGGGGAAACCCAGGCCTCACCGAAATCAAACCAGCCATAGGCTGTCATGCGGATATTGTTAACCTGACTGACTGAGCTCAACTGATAGCGATAATTAAATAGTGGCGTCAGGTATGCTCTCTGCATCAGCCACGAAAAAAGCTGCCTGATAATAGTATTACGCGAATCCGGTTCCGGCTCTGCTCTGGCATCACACAGCCTTGCTTCTGCGCATGCCATATCACGTGATGTCAGAAAGGCCTGCCAGAATGGATCGCGGTGTAGCCACATTTCAAGCGTCGCTTCAGCCGCGTCGCCAATCAGACAGTCTCCTAGCAGGATATCGGTCTCATCCAGTTGCGCCAGTCCCATCGTCGGAGCGGCCTCCTTAACCAGCAGCTCACACCCGCTGCAGCGAAGCTCTTCAGCCAACCGTTGCGCCATCAGATCCAACTCCGGCTGTTTCCTGTAAAGCAGGGTCAGGCGCTTTGGAGGAGGAGCTTCCCGCTCGGGATTCATGAAGTCGGGCCAGCCCGGGAGTAGCGTGCTGGTTTCTGTTATCAAATCATCCTCAACCGGCAGGCGCGTAATGATACCCGAGCGATGAACAAAGCCTTTCAGCCACTGCGCCTGTTCTCTTGTCAGCCACTTTCGCTTCAGATTAACCGCCATAAAGCAGCATCCTGCGCTGATCTGTTTTTCAACCGGGCTGGCCGGAAGCTGCTGCACGTGCTTTCCGACCAGCACGTGTGGTATCGGCCTCCCCGTTTCTGAAGCTGAACTCTGACCCTGCTGATCGGCCCAGCATTCAATCTGTTCAATGTAGGGATGGCGGAGATGATAAAAGCGATGCTTCTCAAGTCGGATAAACCGCTTGTTAAAAAAATCTGTTCTGAAGGGTCCAGCGCCTATATCCGGATTATCAGGATGCGTCAGTAGGCACTGCAATGTTGCGAGCCGGTATGGCAGCCAGAAATCCGAGCTGTCCAGCTGGAAGCGGATACAGAGCGCGTGGGGTGAGGTTATGGACCTGACATTTCTGAAGTGAAATGCGCTGACAGGATGGTCACAAAGCTTCTTAAGCTGCAGGAGGATTTGCGCTGTCGTCACCGCACTCCCGTCATGCCAGCTGAGCCCGGAGTGCAGCATGAAATCCCACTGACTTCCCTGATTGACATGAAACCAGTGATGAGCAATATCGGGTTGGGGAAAAGCATTACCAGTTTCAAACCGAGTCAGGCCCGCGTAAATGTTACGGCAGAAATGTTCTTCAGTACGCCCCGTTACTTTTAGCGGCTGAAGCGTTGAGAGTGTTCTGTAGAAAGGGATACGCAGAACAGGCTTATTGGCCTGCCACTGGCCGCCAGCAAAGGGAGCCAGCAACGTATTAAGCTTGTCTTCTTCCGGAAAAGCCAGTCGCAGCGCCGCCAGTGACAAACCGTGGCCAAGCATTTCACGGATAATCTCTTTTTTTATTTCAGGCGGTTCCCGCAGGCATTGTAATCGCGATTTATTGCCGCGGCCGGGTAAAGGTTCCCAGCTTATCCAGCCTCTCTCCCGAAAGTGACTGATAAGCGTCCGGACGTGTCTCTCGCTACAGCTGAACAGCGAGGCCAGCGTGTCAGCATTGGTATGGCACGGCTGGGTGGTCAGACGCGCAAACAGTTTTTCATACTGCTTTAAACGATGAACAATACGCATATAAAAACCTGAACAGTCTTTTTTGAATTGTTCATATATTCCGCCCCACCTGCAAGCAGATACTGCGTCCGAACTCTTCTATAACCTGCACTGCAGAGGAACAGCATGTCAAAGCTTCGCGTGGCCGTCATCGGCGTCGGAATATATGGTTCAAATCACCTCCTGGCCTACTCTGCTAACCCCAATGTTGATCTGGTTGCCGTCTGCGATTACCGGACAGAAAGACTGGCTGCGGTGGCCGCCCGCTATCCGGTACTGACGTTTACTGATGTGGAAACTATGTTCCTCAGCGTTGAAATAGATGCCGTATCGGTGGCCACACCTGATGCCTACCACCTTGATCCAGTCATGACAGCGATACGTTACGGAAAGCATGTTCTGGTTGAAAAGCCTCTGGCTACCGTACTGGGTGATTCAGAAACCATTACTCAGGCAGCTGAAGAAAACAGCGTGCGTGTTGCCGTGGATTACCATAAACGCTGGGACCCCGCAGCCATCAATCTCAAAAATGAACTTCATAAACAGGAGACCGGGCGTCCCATCCGCGGATATATGAGCATGGACGACGTTATCGATGTTCCCACCAGATGGTTTGACTGGGCTCACCGCTCCTCGCCCGGCCATTTCCTGGGTACACACTGTTACGATCTCATTCGCTGGTACATGGAGTGTGAGGTGACTGAAGTGTACGCCGTGGGTTCGAAAGGTGTTTTAAGTGGTCGGGGAATTGAGACCTGGGACACTATTCAGGCCTTCCTCACATTTGAAAACGGCTGCCACTGGACTGTCGAAAATTCCTGGATACTGCCTTCAGGTTTTCCCAAGGCAAACGACGGCCGCACTCAGATTCTGACTGAACACGCGTTACTTCGCGCAGATTCTCAGAATCGCGGCGTCGAATTTTACAATGCCAGCAAAGGCAGCACGCCTAACTCCTATTTCATTATCGATAACAACGGGCGTCCTTATGGCTTCGGTATTGAGCCCATCAATGACTTTGTAGATTGCCTGCTCAATAACAAGCCGTTCATCGCTACCGCGCGGGACGGGCTTGAAGCTGAAATCATTGCAGACGCAGTGCATCGCAGCCTGGAGCTCAGCCAGCCAGTAAAAATTAAACGGCAATAAAGCGGGAGAATATTCTGTCATGAAAAAAAATTACGGCATTCTGAGCACAGCATCGATTGTTCCGCGTTTTGTCAACGCGGTTCGCGCCAGCGGTGACGGCACGGTACTGGCCATCGCCTCACGTTCTGAAGAGAAGGCGCGGGAAAAAGCTGACGCGCTCGGAATCGAACGCGCTTATGGTTCTTATCAGGCGCTGATGGACGATAAGGATGTGAATATTATTTATGTCGCCACCATAAACAGCGAGCATTATGCTAACTGTCTGATGGCACTGCAGCACGGTAAGCATGTCATCTGCGAAAAACCTTTCGTGCTCAAAAGCCAGGAAGCTGAGCATCTTTTCGCGCTGGCCGCTGAGCGGGGGCTCTTCATTATGGAGGCCCAGAAGGTGGTATTCCTTCCTGTTATGGCTGCCATAAAGAACATTCTGCAGAATGGCCGTCTGGGTCAGGTGCGCCTGGTCGACATGACCAGCTCCTGCGAGGCAACCTATAACAACTGGCTAGGACTACCCGAGGCTGGTGGCGGCAGCCTGTACGGAAACGCCAGTTATACCTTTCAGATGCTCGCCTGCCTGTTTGATGAAATGCCTGAATACCGTGCAGGCACAGCCATCCGTTCTAAATCTGGGACAGACGCGCAGTGCGTCATTAACCTCACTACGCAAGCCGGTATCCTTATCGTTAGTAAAATCTCTCAGCAGGTTAATGCGATTAATAAGGCCTTTATCTATGGAGAAAAAGGATACATAGAAATAGCCGACTACTGGAAAGCCAGAAAGGCAACCGTCCATTATGCCTGTGGTGATAAAGAAGAGCTGCATTTCCCCTGCAAACACGAGCTTGTTTACGAGGTTCGGCATATTCACGACTGTCTGGACAAGCATATGCTTACAAGCCCGGTTATGAGCCCTGATATGACGATGAAAACTGTTTCCACACTTGAATCAATCCATAAAGAGTGGGCAGAGCAACTTATATAGGCCGGAAAAAGCCATACTAAATTTTATAGTCCGCTATCCGCTCATAGCGGACGGTATGCAGGTTGCTGAGGCTAACCTTGCCGTTGCCATCAGACCTTAGCCGTCAGGCCCGAACCCCGAAGGGATTCGGCGGAGCTTACCGGTTCAGCCGGTTAGCGCAGTAGAACTCAATGCCCCGGCAGCGCCGGGGAGCCGGAGGGGCCATCAGGTTTTGGACACCCCTGTCCGTTAAGTGCCAAAAGCGGACATTTTTCCATGTTTGTTCAAGTACCCGCATCTCAAAGCGGCATAGCTTTCAAAGCATCAGCAATAAAATCAACGAAGGTGCGAACCTTAAAAGGAATGCGGAGCGCACTCGGATATACTGCCTGAATGGTAAGCTCTGATGTTCTGTAGTCTGGCAGCAGCTCAATCAGCTGACCCAGTCTTATATGCTCTCGAAAAACGAAACAGGGACCATACACAATCCCTGTTCCGCCCAGGGCCGCGTCCATTAACAACTGGATATTGTTTGATGTGAGCCGGCAGCGGCTTTCGACAGTGTACGGCCTGTTATCTGCGTCATAGATTGTCCAGTCTCCGGCAGAAATTGCCTGGCTGAACGCCAGGCGCGGCATACGCGAGATGTCATCCGGCGTTTCAGGCGTACCGTATTTTTTCAGAAAGCCTGTTGATGCGCAAAAAACCATTCTACATGGTGCCAGACGTCGGGTGACAAGCGTCGGGTCGTCCAGACGTCCTATGCGTAAGGCTACATCAATCCGTTCCTCAAGCAAATCAATATACTTATCCTCAAGGACAACACCCGCACTGACTTCCGGAAATTGCTCAAGGTAGCGTGACACAATCTTCCCCAGATGCATTTCGCCGAAGGCAAGAGGGGCGGCGATGCGTAATAATCCCCGGGGAGTTGTCTGAATGTCACTGGCTTCCCTGTCCGCGTCATCCAGAGCCTCGATAATAACTTTGCAGCGATCATAATATCGCTGACCAGCATCCGTCAGGCTCAGCCGGCGTGTAGAGCGCTGAATAAGCCGCACGTGTAAATCGGATTCTAAAGCACTGACATGTTTTCCTGCCATGGCAGATGAAAGCTTAAAACGTCTTGCGGCCGCAGCAAAACTGCCTTCCTCAACTGCCGCGATAAAAATCCTCATACTGGTAAACTTGTCCATTACACGCACCATTCGATAATACGGTTATCGACTGCAAATACTATTCAGCCAATTATCATTTATAAGAACTGTAATTAACATTGTTTTAAACCATGAGGAGAATGAAATAATGAAAATTACAGTGAACAACACAGGTATTAATGTACAGCAACATGGTCGCGGTGAACTTGCACTGGTGTTCCTGCATTACTATGGCGGATCATCCAGAACGTGGCAGAACGTGATATCTCAGTTACCTGATCACTACCGCGCGGTAGCTATCGATCACCGTGGCTGGGGATTATCAGATGCGCCGGAGTCCGGATACCGGATTGCGGACCTTGCAAGTGATGCTGAAGGCGTGATTACCGCGCTCAAGCTCAAACGCTATATCCTGATTGGCCACTCAATGGGAGGAAAAGTTGCCCAATTGATGGCATCCCGTCGGCCTCAGGGTCTTGAAGGGCTTATGTTAATTGCACCCTCTCCTCCTTCGCCCATGATGCTTTCTAAAGAAGATCGCGACAGACTTACCAGTGCATACAGCAGTCGTGAATCAGTCGAATTTGTTATCGACAATGTTCTGACGTCAAGGCCGCTTAGCCCGGCGCTCCGTGAGCAGGTTATTGAAGACAGTCTGAGCGCCGGAACTGAAGCGAAGGCCGCCTGGCCCGACATCGCGATGCGCGAAGACATTACCAGTGAAGTTGCCTTCATTAATGTTCCCGTGAGAGTCATATCAGGAGAGCTGGACCGGGTCGATACGCCGGAAACGTTGCAAAGAGAGCTACTGCCTCGCATTCCTCACGCAGCGATGGTGATTGTTCATGGCACAGGACATCTTTCGCCGCTGGAATCACCTCAAGAAATTGCAGGACACATATCCACTTTCGCCGCTTCGGTTGAGAAGAGCGACACTGTCCATCGATCGCCAGCTGAAACCATCGCTGCATTTGATGAAGCATTTAATGCCGGAAAAATTGACGCATTAATGTCTGTTTTCAGTAATCGTGCCACGATGAGAATGCCCAGCAATGTTGTCATCGAAAGTGATCCTGTTGCATTGCGTATGGCTTTAACCACGTTGATAGCATCGAGGCCAATTATCAGAAACCAGATCCATACTCTCATCCCTTCGGGTGACCTTATTCTTGCCATCATCAAATGGTCGCTGACTACAACGTTAGAAGACGGCACTCAAAAAGATGATTGCGGTATCGCCACACAGGTGATGGAACAAGGGGCGGATAAGGGCTGGCGGATACGCATTTCAAATCCGGCGGGGATTATCTGAATGGTCAGGACGTCCGTTATTCGCTCATAGCAGACGGTATGCAGGTTGCTGAGGCTAACCTTGCCATTGCCATCAGACCTTAGCCGTAAGGCCCGGAACGCCTCGCGGTCCGGCGGAGCTTACCGGCACGGCCGGTTAGCCCAGTGGGGCTGACGACCCGGCAACGCCGGGGAGCCGGAGGGGGCCATCAGGTTTTTGATACTAACGTTCGCTTTGTGCCAGAAGCGGACATTGCTCCCGCACAACATTATGTGTTGATCACTGGGGATCAGGTCGTTTTCTATGAGGTCTATGCTTTGCTGAATACCAGTTAAACGCAAACGTGATGACTGGTAATGGATTTACTGACGTAGCGGTGAATCATCAATGCTGGCGGGTCATTCGCAGGAGGAGCGTTTACTGTTCCAAACCAGACAGGATTAGCCGGGCAAACGGAGCCACAAATGTAGGCAGGTATGCCCGCAAACGTACCCGCTATTGGTCTGTGGACATGGCCTGAAGAAATGGCGAGTAGTCTGGTCGGGGCGCGTCTAATCAAATCTTCCATCTCAGGCAGACCTCTGCACATCGTTTCGTCTGGCGTTGGTATGCCAGATGCAAATACGTGATGGTGCATAAACAGCAATGAAGGAGAGCTGCATTCGTCGCTAATTTGATTATCCAACCATTCCAGATGGTCAGTCACACTGCCGTAATCCTTATAATCAATCGTCGAATCCAGACCAATCAGGCGAATGCCACCGGTGTTATGAATGAAGTGCAGGGCCTCTCCTTGGGCATCGTGCTCCCATCTGTTCTCATCCCAAACAGAACGCATCAGACTGCGGTCGTCTGAGTTACCCGGCAGGATCAACGAAGGGTAATTTTCCTGATTCAGACGGTCAGCGATCTTTATATAACCTTCCTGCCAATGCCCATCCGTTAAATCACCTGTAAGTATCAGTACGTCAGGTTGCAGATGCGCAAGCCAGTTCAGTATCTGGTCGAACCGAAGCAGGTGATCATTTTCGGGTGAGGCGTGTATATCTGAAACCTGCGCTATCAGCATAAAGACCTCATACGATTATGGTGTGGAGCATAAGAACGTGATTTATGACCATGAATCCGGTTTCTAACATCATGTTTTTCACAACTATGGCAACAATGGACAGATTAATTAGGATCAGTAATTCAAAAAGTTGCGGCGAATCAGACTGGGTGCAAAGGCGTTCGGGAATTCACAATGAATCACTAAGTTCAATTCTGACTGCTCAGAACCAATGCTAGCAGGGATGCGTAACGTCCGCTCCTCGCTCATAGCGGACTTCGACTGCGCGTCAGCCCGCTTTGTACCAGGAGCAACTCTTCATTGAGATATCCCAAACTCGCAAAACAGGGTTTGTTTAAAGCAACATTGCCATGAGCACTAAGCACAGCAGCATCACGTAGATTCGCGCGTGCCAGACATCGGGAACGGCGGGGATCGCCCGACGGCTGAACATAATACCTGCCCAGCCGGTCACCAGAAGCAAGCCCAGAATTTTCAGGCTGATAAATCCCACAAAGCCGCCTGCCGGAATTTTATGCCAGCCGCTTATCGCATAGGTCATCGCACCGCACAGCGCAACCGGCAGGGAAAGCGGATTTGCCGCGCTAATACACTCACGCATCGCATGACCGTGTCGTCGTAACAGCGGTACCGTCATTACGCTGCCGCCCACGCCCAGCATTGCGGCAATCATGCCGATTAGCATACCGCCAACGGTGACCGTTAAAAATGATAAACGACGCGGCGCGCTGCCGCTGAAGAAGCCTTTGCGCAACATGCAGTCCCCAATCGTCGCCAGCATATAAACGATAAAAAGCGCGCGAACCAGCGCCTCGCTCAATATTCCCGCCAGCCACGAACCGGCCACCGCGCCCATGGCGATAAACCACAGCAGCGGGAACAGGACAGTTGAAGAAAGCCTGTCCGCGCGCCAGTTTTGGTAGCTGACCCAGCCCGCGTTGAAAATCATCACCGCCGTCGAGGTGGCCACGGCAATATGCATCGCACTGCCCGCCAGTTGAGGCTGCCGCACCAGCAGCTGGTAAACAAAGGGCACCACCACAAAACCGCCACCGAAGCCAAAAAGTACCGTTGTAATGCCGGTAGTAAAGCCGGCCATTGCGATAATCATTAAATCGTTCAACGAAGTGCCCCCTTGCAAATAAGGCAGCAGCTTATCGCGCCAGCGTCCCGCTTCCCATTTGCGCAGCGCTCAATTACCCTTGCAAACTGGTCAGATGGGGGCGGATATGCGAAACGGAAAAATCGACGATTTCGATCGGCTGGATCGCGAGATTGTGGCGCTCGGCAACGACTATGCGCAGGGATTTTTCCTGCCGCAACATCATCACCGCCGTGCTCAGCTTCTGTATGGCGCTACCGGCTTGATGTATGTTTCAACCCGTGACGGGGAATGGGTGGTTCCGCCCCAGCATGCGGTATGGATCCCCCCCGAAACCCTGCATGCAGTAAAGTTTATGGGGGTCACTACGCGTAGCCTGTATATCGAACCCGTATGCGCCGCCAGCTTACGTAACAACAGTCGCTGCGAAGTAATTGCCGTATCACAGCTTTTGCGACAGTTATTGATAGCGGCGGTGGATTTGCCGCCGCGCTATGAAAGCGTACGCGATCGGGCGCTGACAGATTTGATGCTGCTTGAACTGGCGGCAATGCCGGTGCGCGAGTTCGAGATCCCTTTGCCGCAGCAGCCCGCGCTGTTAGCCCTGTGTCAGGCTTTTTTACGCGCGCCAGCCATCCATGATCCGGCCGAACGCTGGGCCAGTACACTGTTCATGAGCAGCAGCACATTTCGTCGCCATTTTCGGCAGCAAACCGGCATGTCGTTTTCCGCCTGGCGTCAACGAGCCTGTGTGGTCAGCGCGCTGGCATTGCTGCTAACGGGCACACCGGTGAATGAAGTCGCGTTGTCGCTCGGCTATGACAATAGCTCTTCCTTCGCAACGATGTTCCGTCGGGTTACAGGCCAACCACCTTCATTTTATCACCCGACTTAACAGGCGCTGTTTACCTGCTTCTACCGGGTCAGGTCTGTAAGCTTGCCTGCGCCATTGAGTGAACAGACGCATGGCAGTTGCTGTTTTGCAGATAGAATAAGCGCTGTATAGCCAGGGTAAAGAATCTATGCTGGAACAATGAGGTCCGCGTTGTGCCAAAAGCGGACATTAACTACTGGTTTACATATTTAAAATTTAAACCGCGCGGGTGTAGTGCCAAACACCCTGCGAAACAACGCAATAAAGGCACTCACATTGTCATACCCAAGCTCCAGTGCAACTGTCGTCACTTGCTTACCCGTAGCCAGGAGTTCGAGAGCCTTGAGTAACCGTATGCGCTGTCGCCATTCGTTAAAGCTAAAACCGGTTTCAGCACTGAATCGACGTGTAAGTGTGCGTGATGACACTCCAGCCCAGTATGCCCATTCCTCCAGTCTCCGGCCGTCGTCTGGGTTATCTGACAGCGCCTGTGCAACTCTGAGGAGCCGAACATCCTGCGGCATTGGCAGCCCAAGATTAACCTTAGGAAGAGTTCCTATTTCATCGAGGATAACGCCACATAAACGTTTTTGAGGCGCATTAAGCTCTGCATTCTTCCATGAGGCTGCTCGTGTTATCGCCTCACGCAGCAGGTTTGTGACTGAGAGGACAGCAGGCTTATCAGTTAATTCGCCACAGGCCGCGGCAGATATATAAACACTCCATCCTGAATAGGGTCCGTGCGAGAGAAGACCATGCGGAACATTTGGAGGTATCCATACGGCATGCGTTGCCGGAACGACCCAGCGACTATTTTCGGTATCGATCGTAAGCAGCCCGTGTTCAGCGCCGAGTAACTGTCCGCGACTGTGATGGTGCCTTGGTGTTTCCCTTACAGCATCAGACTGGCGAACCGCAATAATCAAAGTGGGTCCATCTGAAGAAAGAGCTTGGACTAATGGAATCAATGGAACGGTCATATTGGCGTACTTGAGGTATTTATTGTCTTTTATACCGTACCGAAGCCATTGAGTCGATTGTAGAGTACTCATAACTTTCGCTGAGGACTGACCATGACAATGATTTCTATTTCTACCGTGCTGGATGAGATTATCAACAAACAGGAGATGGCCCTGGAGGTGATACTCAATCGCCATTTTAGTCCCGGTTATCGGCAGCGTACTGATAACGAGTGGGAGGGCTTAGATAGCTTTGCCCGCCATGCACGTAAACTTCGGGAAATCCTGGCTTCCGGTAAAATTGAGGTGCAAGACGAACTACGTGATGGGAATCTCTATGCAACCCGCCATCGTGTTCTGTTAAATAAGCGCAATGGAGAAAAAGTAGATATGGAGGTTTACATGTTTGCTGAAACAGATGATTCAGGGCGATTTATTCGTATCGAAGAAGCAACACTTATGCTTAAAGGTCTGGAAAGTGATCGTGACTTAGGTAGTGCCAAGTAATAAAGATTTTAAGGTCCGCTTCTCGCTCTTAGCGGACATTGGCCTGTGCGTCAGTCCGCTTTGTGCCAGAAGCGGACTTTTAGCGCGCATTGATCCTGATGTTTACTGTTGCCAGACTTCACGTAGTGAGTGCCTGGGTGATCTCTATTACTGGGACAATCCAGATGAAAGAAAATATTCCGGATAGTCGTCAGGGATGCCCTTTTTACATTCACAGCCAACAACAGCTACTACAAGAGTGCTAACCTTATCAATAAGGAGAAAATTCTCATTAAGCACGGGGGAGTGGATGCGAAAGCGAGAAGCAGAAATAGATATCGGTGCCGACCATATCATTATTGAGAGGCGTTATCGGGCGCTGGGTGCGCTAAACGATTTGTTGATAGCGTTATGGTTCCTCATCGGCAGTATTTTCTTTTTTTACGACTCACTGATGACTGGCGGGACGTGGTTATTTGTGGCGGGCAGCCTACAGTTGTTACTGCGGCCAGTCATTACTTTGGCCGAGCTCATCCACGTTGGAAAAGCTTACTCGAGGGGATAGGTATTTACTTCGAACAGCCATTGCTTATCAAGCTTACCCCTGCTGCTTCTAAAAAGCGGAGTAGTAATGCTCCACAATACTTCCACTAATACGCTTACTCAGATAAAGCTTATACCCTTACCTTGTCTCTCACCTGATCTGGCAGAGATAGTGTTCTCCACCGCAATGATTTTCTCATGGTGACAAGTATTATATTTATTAATCAAAGGTTTTTTTTACAGTAGGTGCTGCGGCCTGGGAAGGCCGATGCGCCGACACGCATTCAGCGCTTCTTGGTCAGAAACCAGCCAGCTTCTGGCGTTTAACCTGCTGGCCACATTAAAAGCATGTTCGCATACCCGCCGTGCAGCAAGCGTGGTGGCTATGCCTCTGACTTTGTCGAGTCGCACCAGCTTTCCCGCATTAAGCGAAGCGTTCAGAGAGGCCATACCATGGGTTTCAACGGTGTATCCGGGAATATGGCCAAACGGGAAGGTAGGATGCACGCAAAGGTGGCCTGCCAGGCACGCCATTGTGTTTTAATTTATACCTCATACACCAAGCCTTTCCACTACCTCAAACTCTTCAAAAACTAACTCCATTTCTTCTGAAAAGGTCCCTTCGCGCTCAAAAAAGCGGCGGTGCTCCCGCCTCCAGTACTCAAGGCTCAAATCACCTTCGCCCTCTTTTCTTGCCAGCTCAGGCATGACATCGCAGAACCGGGTAACGGATGTTGCGAGGGTCCTGATTACACATACCGCCTGCCCTTTGCCGTTTAAAATAATACTGTAACTCCCGATGGCAGGCGCTTCACCCCGCGCAGTTTCCTTCTGATAAGCCACCATAGAGGTACAGGTTGCCGTTTTCAGGCCATCGAGAACCAGCTGCGCAAGCTCGTCTGCCAGTGCCGGACTGTCGCCAAATTGCCATGTCAGTGCGCCAGGGTATTTCTCGTTTAACAATGCAGTATCGTTCACTGTAGTCAGCTTCCTGTTCAGATTATCCTAGCGCAACAGCCGGCAGACAACTGGCTGCTACAGGTGAGTTTTTTATTTCGATTCAAAAATATGACAGCAAAAATCAAACAAGGCGAACTGAATACGGCATTTTTGCTAAGCCCGCGACCTACCCGCTTCAGGCAAAGGATGACGCTGCATTCCATCAGACGAATAACCGGTGAGTTTCAGGCGGCACTCACCGCCTGAGAGGCATCAAAGAGATAAACCTGACTCAGCGATGAAATCAACAAAACAGCGGATCCGCGGAGAGAGATACCGGCTGGCCGGCCAGAGTGCCGAGAAATAGCCCTGCCTGATGCAATAGCCCGGTAATACTTCAACCAGCTGCCCGCTGATCATGGATTCGCGCACAACAAAATCGGGCACATAGCTTATCCCCATCCCCGCAAGGCTCAGGCGAACAGACGCTTCTATATTATTTACTGTCAGAAAAGAAGCGGCCTTCACGTCAGCATGGGGCTTCATGTCGCGCAGCTCCCAGGGCTGGAGCAGCCCCGTTGAGGGGAAACGAAAAGAAATGCATCTGTGCATCGCTAACGCTTCAGGGGAGTCGGGCACACCTTGCTCTTTCAAATAATCAGGACTGGCACAGAGGATAAAACGAAAGTCTCCGAGCCTTTTTGATTTCAGTCGCGAGTCCGCGAGCTCACCACTTCGAATGGCCACATCAAATCCTTCATCAATGATGTTGACCAGCCGGTCGCTGAAATCCAGATCCAGTTCTATTTCAGGGTAACGGCGTGAAAACGCAGGCAGAAGCGGAAGGAGCAGCCTGTAGCCAATAACAGGTAGTGACACCCTGAGCTTACCGGCGGGCTGTGCCACGCTGTTCGTCAGTTCTGACTCTGCCTCATGCAGCTGTTCAAGTATGTGCTGACAGCGGACCAGGAGAGCAGCACCCTCCTCCGTCAGACTCACGTTTCTCGTGCTGCGGTTTAAAAGGCGTACGCCAAGTTTTTGCTCAAGTCTGGCCACATTTTTTCCGACCGCGGAGGCAGATATCCCAAGCAGCCTTGCCGCCAGCACAAAGCTCCGCGTTTCGGCTGTCCGGACATAAAGAAGTGAGCGACGTCAGACTGTCCATCGATTATAAACCTGATGTCCGCAAAGAAGGGAATTCCAGTGTATTTATCCGCGCTTACGTCTGCAATAACATCCCTGCAATTTTTGACGTATTCATATCACGGATCCAGGGTCACACTATGCCTACTTCACTCAGAAAGCGCAGCCGGTACACCAGCAGAATGGCATCCTTTTCTGTTTATCTGGCAGCGGTACTGCTGCCCTTAAGTTTTACTGGCGGTGTCATCTCAACGCCGGCAATTCATCATACGCTTGGCGGCTCGCCGGCGGCGCTGTCATGGCTGACGAATGGATTTATGCTGGCTTTCGGCAGTTGCCTGCTGCCAGCCGGCGTTGCTGCGGATGCCATCGGCAGGAAGCGTATTTTTACTGAAGGTGCAGTTCTGTTTTTTCTGAGCAGTGTGGTGATCGGTCTGGCGCAGGGTCTTTTTATGGCTGGGTTATTCAGGTCACTACAGGGGCTGGCGGCGGCCCTGATATTAGCCAGTGGCAGTGCCGCGATGGCCTGCCTTCACGAACGCACCAGCAGGACACGCGCTTTCAGCTTACTGGGTACCATGTTTGGCGCAGGCCTGGCTTTCGGCCCGGTATTACTGGGCTTTATCACGGATGCGCTGGGCTGGCGTTGGCTGTATGCCCTGTTAGCGCTGCTTGCAGGCATTGTGTTATTTACCGGGGCTGCGTTTCTGCCTGCATCACAGGAACGCGCACAGCAGAAACCCGACATAGCGGGGTTAATGCTGTTTACTGCAGCCCTGATACTTTTCACATCGGCGGTAATGCTGATACCGGCCTTCGGATTGCTATCATTTGCCGTGCTCGTTTTGCTTGTCTCAGCCGGGCTGTTTTTAAGCGGTTTTGTGGTGCGGTGCCTGCGTATTCAAAATCCGGTTCTGGATATCTCATTGCTGCTGCGTCCACACTTTGCCGGCGTTTTGCTGCTTCCGGTAGCAACATGCTATTGCTATGTGGTGTTGCTGATTATTCTCCCGCAGCATTTTATGGGCGGTGACGGAATGAGTGTAAGCGTCACGTTTATACCGTCTTCCATTTCTTCCCGTGTTTCCTACCATGGACACTTTCGCGAACATGGACACTACCGTGGACAGAAACACGCCTTACACCAGTCGACCCTGGATCATTACTGCACTCAGCCTGCGGTTTAACGACGCCCTGACCTACCGTGAAATCGCTGAGCAACTGAAAGTCAGCACTTCCGCTACGCATAAAATGTTCAAGCGTTTTCGCCGTACGGGTATTAACTGGCCGCTGCCCGAGGACTACACGCCTGAACGGCTTGAGGAGGAGCTCTACGCCTTCAATCTGGAAACGAACCTGCCCGTAAAAAAGCGGCGTCCGGACTGGCCGCTGGAGTTCAAAATCCGTATGGCAGAGTTGAGCCTGCAGCCGGACGCCTGCGTGGCAAAGCTGGCCCGGGAGCATGGGGTCAATGACAATCTGGTATTTAACTGGCGCAACCTGCACCGTCAGGGCCTGCTGGATCCTGCCACGCGCGCCGGGATGATACCCGTCACGGTTGAGCCTTTTCCTGTTCCGGTCAGGCAGAACGGCGGCACACCGGATTCGCCCCCCGTTATCAGCTGTAAGCTGACGCTGCCTGGCGGCACCCTGAGCCTGACCGGCCCCGTGACACCGGAGCTGCTGCGGGCGCTGGTCAGTGCAATCCGTGGGAGTGAGGTATGATTAGCTTTCCGGCAGGCGCACGCATCTGGCTGGTTGCCGGCGTGACGGACATGCGCTGCAGCTTCAACGGTCTGGCCGCAAAGGTGCAGAACACGCTGCGTGCCGACCCTTTCAGCGGCCACCTGTTCATCTTCCGGGGCCGGCGCGGCGATATGGTTAAGGTCCTCTGGGCAGACCCCGATGGTCTTTGTCTTTTTACGAAGCGCCTTGAGCGGGGGCGTTTCGTCTGGCCGGTGAACCGGGACGGCAGGGTGCACCTGACGCAGGCCCAGCTGGCCATGCTGCTGGAAGGCATTAACTGGAAGCATCCGCAGCGGATAAATCCTCCTGGCCTGCGCATCTGAACCGGCGTAATGTGAGCGCATGGAACGCTCACTTTCTGCAGAAAATGCCCGCCTCAGGGCGCTGCTGGACACACAGCAGCGAAGCCTTGAGCAGATGGCCGAAAACAACCGCCTCCTGTCACAACGGGTGGCGGCGTACGCCAGCGAAATCAGCCGGCTGAAAGCGCTGGTCGCGAAGCTGCAGCGGATGCAGTTCGGCAAAAGCTCCGAAAAGCTGCGGGAGAAAACGCAGCGTCAGGTGCGTCAGGCAGAGGAGCACATCAGCGCCCTGCAGGAGGAGATGGCAGAGGTCCTGGGTGAACAGCATGACCCGGTACTTCCGCCGCCGCTGCGCCAGTCTTCCGCCCGCAAACCGTTGCCGGCCTCGCTTCACCGTGAAATCCGCATGCTGCCACCGACAGAAACCGCCTGTCCGGCCTGCGGCGGCGAGCTCAGCGCGCTGGGCTGCGACGTGTCGGAACAGCTGGAGCTCATCAGCAGCGCCTTTAAGGTCATCGAGACGCAGCGGCCGAAGCTGGCCTGCTGCCGCTGTGACCACATCGTTCAGGCCCCCATGCCGTCAAAACCCATAGAGCGCAGCTACGCGGGCCCCGGGCTGCTGGCGCGCATCGTCACGGCGAAGTTCGCGGAGCACACGCCTCACTATCGTCAGTCGGAGATATACCGCCGTCAGGGCGTGGAGCTGAGTCGTGCCACGCTGGGGCGCTGGTCCGGCGCGGTGAGCGAACTGCTGGAGCCACTGTATAAGCTGCTGCGTCAGTACGTGCTGATGCCGGGTAAGGTGCACACCGACGATATCCCGGTGCCGGTTCAGGAGCCGGGCAGCGGCAAAACCCGGACTGCCCGGCTGTGGGTGTACGTACGGGATGACCGCAACGCCGGTTCGCAGCTGCCGGCGGCGGTCTGGTTCGCTTACTCGCCGGACCGTAAGGGCGTTCATCCACAGCAGCATCTCGCCAGGTACAGCGGCATCCTGCAGGCGGATGCCTACGGGGGCTACAACGCCCTGTACAAAGACGACCGCATCACGGAAGCGGCCTGCATGGCCCACGCCCGGCGGAAAATCCACGACGTTCATGCCCGCACGCCGACCGGTATCACCACCGAAGCGCTCAGGCGCATCGGCGAACTGTATGCCATCGAGACGGAGATACGCGGAAGCCCGGCAGAGGAACGGCTGGCGGTCCGGAAAGCGCAGACCGTGCCGCTGATGCAGTCGCTGTACGACTGGATACAGGTTCAGATGACGGAGCTGTCGCGCCACTCCGATACGGCAAAGGCGTTCGCCTACCTGCTGAAGCAGTGGGACGCGCTGAACCTGTACTGCAGCAATGGCTGGGCGGAAATCGACAACAACATCGCGGAAAACGCGCTGCGGTGCGTCGCCCTGGGCCGGAAGAACTGGCTGTTCGCCGGTTCAGACGCAGGTGGGGAGCGGGCAGCGGTTCTGTACTCGCTGATCGGCACCTGCCGGCTGAACGGCGTGGAGCCGGAGGCGTGGCTGCGTTACGTCATCGGCCACATCCAGGACTGGCCGGTGAACCGGCTGCGCGATCTGCTGCCCTGGAAAGCTGACCTGCTGCCCGCGACGGGATGATATCTCAGAACCGGTAGCTTACCTGCAGCGAGCCCTGACTGTCGCGGTAGCCACCGCCTCCGGCCTGCTGCGTGAACACCAGGGCGCCCGACAGGCTCCTCGACAGACGCCCCTCCACACCCGTTTTCAGCTCGGCCACGTTCCGGCTACCCCGCACATCATCCGTTTCTTCATTCATGCGCACGCCGTACACCTGTGTGTTGTGCAGCCAGTTCACCTCCACGAACGGCTGGAACTCGCGCACGGTCTGCTGGTCCAGCCGGCTTTTCCCGTTCAGGTAGGTTCTGAGTCCCAGGCGGGTGGTGACCCCGTCGTTTCCCGTCCCCTGCACGCGGGTGCCGCCCGCCTCGGTGTGGTCATCCGCCCGGATGCCGGACCAGACAGCCTGCGCGTGCGGTTCAAGGAACAGGCGGTTCTCCGTTCCGCTGCGGCTCTGCCAGCGTCCCGCCAGCCAGGCATAGCCGCCCTCCAGCGACGCCTTTATTCCCTGACTGTTGTAGCGCTCCACAGGCAGCATATCCCCTGAGACCTCGTTGCGGAACCAGTTGTACTGCGCCCACGTCTCGGCCCATGCGCCGGTTTTGGCCTCTGCGTTCTGGTACCACGTGCCGTACACCCCTGCACTGTATCCGCTCACGCTGCCCTTTGCGTCCCGGCCGGTCAGGCCGTTGTGTGAGCCGCTGTCCGCCCGGCCGTAGCCGCCCATAAGGCCGGCGTGAAGCGCGTCCGTGCCGTTTGTGGAGCCCTGAATAATATCCCCGCCCAGCTGCAGCACATAACGGTCAGTCTGCGTGCGGTTCTGGCCGTCCGCCATGGACGCGCGCCCGTGGCTGCCCAGATTACGCATCCACAGGCTGGTCGTACGGGCCTCCCCCGTTACCGGGTCGCTGTAGCGCGTTTCCCCGCTGCGGTCCCGCATTGACAGGTCAAACAGGGTATTCGCCGCCTGAAGGTTAGCCGTGTAGGCCGACGCCTCGGGGCGATACATGCGGACTGGCTCAGGTGAAGGCCCGGGAGAAGGTGTGGGGTCAGGGACTGATGCGAAGGCAGTGCTGGTCAGGTACCAGCCCGCCGTGTCGGTACCCGAAACGTTTCCTTTGCGCAGCCTGTAGTCGTAGGCACCGGCCACCACGCGGTTACCCAGCGAGAACACGGCGTCAGAGCGCCCGCCCACGCTGATGAGCTGGATACCGTCCAGCGTCTGCGCGCCGCCGCCGTTCTCGTTGGTCACGAAAAGCGTGCTGGCACCGCTTGTGTTGCCGGTCACCACGAGGCGGTCAGTCAGGGAGTCATCGCCGCCCAGCACGCTGCCGAGCGATACCGAGCTGCCGGGCAGTCCGGTATAATCACCGTTAACCGTCAGGGTGTTGCCCGCGCTGGCCGGGGTGGGATTCAGCACGAGGCTTCCGCGGTTGGTCAGGCTGGCATTAATGACTGAGGAGGCGTTTTTTTCCGTACTGAAGAGCAGTGTGCCGTTCTGTGACAGGGCACCGTCAAGGATACTGCCGCTTTCCAGGGTCAGGGTGCCGTTATTTACCGTGCCGTTAGCGGCGGACCAGCGGGCAGATGGTGAGAGCGTCAGTGAACTGCCGGACGTGACGGTAATATTGTCCACGCTTGCGTTATTCGTGGCGGTGAACGCTGCGGACGAGTTTCCATCCCCCACGAACACTGCAGAGCCCGCCTGACCGGTTAATGCGCCGTTAATAACCGCTCTGGTCCCACTGATATAAATCGCTGAGTTGCCAAGGTAAACAGAGCCATCAAGCAATCCTGAGTTGTGAATACCGCCGCTAATGTTGCCTGAATTGTATACAGACCAGTTTCCCCCTCTGATTGTGCCGCTGTTTACAATCTGAGAGATGTTACCGGCATTGCTTATACCCGTGTCTGCCCCCTGAATGATTCCACCAGACTCATTGAGGATACTGCCAATCGTTCCTTCGTTGAGAATACCATTGCCGACGGAGCCCGTAATGGTGCCCGTATTGTCAATTTTACCTATCCGGTTGGTTATTCCACTCGTTGTAAGGTTAGTAATACCTGTCGCAGCTTTGATTTTCCCGTTATTAAAAACCGCGTCAATTGATGAAAGGTTATAAAGGGCGGTGGTGTAATTGTCGTTTCCGGTCAGATCGCTGTTGAGGGCCATATTGGTGATCAGGGAATCATTCTGCAGTGTGCCGCTGTTTGTAAAATCCCCAATAAACCCTGAAACGTTATAAACGGCGGCAATACCTGTCCCTCCGGTCACGGATATAAGTCCGTCATTAATAAAGTCATCAATGTGAGTTTCGTTTGACACCCCAGGCCCGTTACTGGCTATGCGTATACCCGTGTAAGCAGAAGTGATGGTGCCACCATTACCAAACACTTCCAGATTGTTGTCCGGAATATAGACCGCGACGCCACCCACGCCCTCACGGGTAACATCAACAGAAGCTCCCTGAGCCACCGAGAAAAAACCCAGTGACGGCGAAACCGTACATTCTTCGGTTTCCTGACTGGTGACGGTCTGTGAATCTTCATCGGCAACCGAGTCACAGACACTGGCTGCCACTGATGAAAATGAAAGTAAATTTAAACTCATCAGGCTGACGGTCCACAATACGTGCTTTTTTTCATGAATCATTTTGAACCCCGTTCAGGAAAAAACTTCATAAATACTGGCGTGAAATAAGCGAAGTCTGGTTTCATCAATACATATATCTGATGCTTTAAAGATTCCGGCTCAAATGACTTTTCCCTTTAAGACTGGCTGCTTTCGGAGGCTCTTTTTAGCAAGAGGCTCCTGGTGATTTTTTTCCCTAACTGTACCGAGGGTATTTCAACCAGCCTGAACATCACTGACGCTATTCCCGTGCTTATGACGACTGACAGTATAAATACTGCCGGGTTACCGTTTTGCATCGCCGATGAAGGTAAAGCGTTTTTGATAAAAAGCATCACCGGGTAATGAACCAGGTACAGTGAGTAAGAAATATCACCCAGAAATGACAGCGCGCGAATGTTTACGGTTTTTATATGGCAGCTCAGCGCAATGACCGAAGCCATAATTACCAGCGCCGGCCAGAAGCCGCCGCTCATGCCGAAAACCTGCGGCCCGGTGATGGTGACAAAAGTAATGGCTAAAGCGAGAGCACCCCACGCCACTGCCCGGATAACGCGGGAGTCACTGATTTTGTTATTCACCATCAGTTCTGCCAGAAACATACCCGCAATGAATTCAAAAACAATCGTGTTACTGCCAATTTTAATCCAGCCCTGCCACCAGTCCGAGACAACCATTTCAGGTGATACCTGAGAGGAGAAGCTGAAACTGCCGTTATAAAAGAGCTGAAATCCCACCATGGCAGTCATAAAAATCAGCGCACAGAGACAGCTGCGGTAGCGATAACTGAGACGCATGGAAAGGGCAAAAACGGCGTAGAACATGACTTCATAGGACAGGGTCCAGGGTGGCCCCAGCGGACTGAAACCAAACGTCGGCCCCGGTCTGGTGTAATCCTGAAGGCAGAAATAAAGCACACATGACATCTGGCCGATGGTCCGTTCAGGATAAACAAAGACAAGTGAGGCGAGCCAGACCAGAAAGAGGGGAGGCCATATGCGGAAAAAACGCTTAATTAAAAATGTACTGGCTTCCTCCGGTGCCTGGCGGGTGATGAACGTCATAATGAAACCACTGACGATGAAAAAAACATCCACGCCCAGGGCTCCGGGAATGTGATTTGCCCAGTAATCCCCCAGAAAGGCAGCGTTATGGGCAATGACTACAAGCAAGGCCGCCAGTCCGCGTACGTACTGAATAGTCAGAATTTTCACGGTTATTTTGCGCTCTGTTCAGTTGGAAATAATTCATAATTACTTAATTTATCAGCATCCCTTTTACCACACCAGATACCAACCGGAACTAAAATGAGCGCAGGGCACAGCGGGTTATACGGCAGAATCACCTCCCTGACAAATCCACAATGACTTTCAGTATCGGCTGTTGGCCGGCACTGAACACTGGCTGTCACGGTTACCACCGTTAGGAAAATACTTTTTTAGGTACCACTCATCAGTACCATTTTTAAGATGAGTAATGCCAAAATTTCGCGTGAGGTATGTTATTTTAACCAAGCGGTGAATCCCCCTAAGCGGCGGGGCTGAGCCACAAAAAGGCTGAAAGCCTTGGCCAATAAGCGGGTCAGGTTGTGGCTTTTCCTGACTCACCGGGAGGCACCCGGCACCGCTCAGTTTTCTACAGGAAATCTGATGGATGTAAACAAACGGACGTGAATCCCCCTCAGCGGCGGGGCCAAGTCAGATACAAACATAATCATCCTGGCAATGAGCAGAAACGGCAGGTCAGGTTCTGGCTTTTCTGACCTATCGGGAGGCACCCGACACGTCCGGGACAGTTGCAGTTTTCAGCAGACAAAAGGGCTGCGGCTTTAGCCGCAGCCCTTTTTATTTATGCTGAATCCAGAGATGAGCTACACATCAGAAAGACAACCTCCATTCCGGATGGTTGGGGTTATTACGCCCATCCGGTGTCTTTCAGGCCCTGATTTTCCGGTAGGCAGGGTGAGTATTCACCCCCCACAAACCGGCCAGCGCACTGACAACAGCCCCCGCCAGAAGAGCGATGAATGACCACAGAGCGATTTTTGCAGCCGCGCTGGCGGCTTCGTCAGCTTTCTCTTTTGCCTGCTTTTTGAATTCCGCGTACTGCGCCTTCGCATCGTTCAGATTACTCTGGAGCCGGGCCATACGGTCGCTTACCTCCTGAACGGTTTTGTCACGCGCCTGAATGAAGTTATCGACGGCCCTGTCCGCTTCTTCCGGTGACAGACGGGTATTTTCTGCCAGCGCTTTTTTCACCTCATTCCTGTCGACACCTTTGCTGACTGCATCCGCCCGTGACTTCAGTTTACCGCTCAGCGTATCAATAATGGCGTCACTGTTGCCCGGGTTAACAGCCAAATCTTTGACCGAATCTGCAATATCACTCCCCGCTGCCTGAAGCTGGGACTGCAGAAATTCCGGCTGAAGTTCTTTAATGTTGCTCCTGCGCAGCGCATCAAGTACCTGTTTGTCCGCCTGCGGGGCTGTGAGCTGCGTGTTCAGTCCGAGCCTGTCAGCAACATTCTGAGCGATATCGGCTGTTGCGCCCGATGCTTTTCCTGCGGCACTGCCCAGTCCACTCACAGCAGAACCCGTAGCAGATGCTGCTGCGCCAACGGCGCTTCCCGCCATGTGCAGAATGCCGCCAGCGGCGGCGAAGCCCAGCACGGAAGCAACAAGCAGGGATGTGGCCCATGAGAGAAATCCATGGATGGTTCCATCCGCGCCCGCCAGCCTGCCGGCCACAAAACCGCCGCAGGCCAGACTCAGCACTATCGAGATAACTGACCAGATAATAACAGCCTTGTCAGCACCGTTAATGACATCGTCAGACTGAGGTGAAAGCATTGAAAAACCAAGGCTTGACCCAAGCGTGGTCAGCAGCAGGGACACTGCCATTACCGTTACCACGCCCGCAATGATGCTGCCCCACGAGACGCTTCTGTTCAGTTCCGCTTCTTTTACAAGTTCCATTGTAATCTCCATTTAAAAGCTATTAAAAAGACGGGATTAATCCACGCCCAGATTAATCTTAGTAAAAATATGAGGCACTCAAAGCCGATTAGACGAAACAAGCATCACCTGTGCTGTCAGAGTGAAGTGGGCCGAACCGATAAAGCGCAAGACGGTGCAGGTGAGACGCTTACGAATGAGTGAGGCTCAAAGCGCTTTTTATCTTATGGCGCTGACGTCTCCGATGCTGATTTTCCCATCCGTTGCCGCAGTGCTGACACGATGGTTTTCCCCGGGAACCGTTTCAGCCATGGGGCTTACTGTGTCAACGGGTGGGCTGCTTTTACTCGCATACGCCCTAACCGGCAATAGCAGTAGCTTTCTTGTGCTTTCACTGATGCTGACCGGCACCGGCGCGGCCCTTCCCTGGGGGCTCATGGACGGTCTGGCCCTCTCTGCGGTGCCGGTTGAGAAAGCCGGCATGGCCGCAGGCCTCTTTGATACCGTACGCGTTGCCGGAGAGGGGATCGCGCTGGCAATTGTGTCTGCTTTTTTAACCGTCATGAACACATTCACGCTTGAGAAAAATGCTCACGGGTATCCCCCGGAGGTGATTCATCGGGCGGCTGCCTGGCTGGGAAGTGGTAATAGTGATGAAGCCGCTACGATTTTACCCGGTTTTCCCGGATGGTTACTACACGACAGCTATGACAGCGCCTATACGACGCTTTTCAGCGTGCTGGCGGCCATCACGCTGTTTTGTGCGCTCGTGACAGGAGTCATGTTGGGCAGGAAAGCAGAACCTTGTCCGGCAAGCACGATTTTGACCAGAAAAGGGGATGAAATCCTGAGCGAGAAAGATGGCGGACGTTAATTTTATCATGTCAGCCCCCTGCCAGAGCAGAGATGCAACAAGTTCCATTGCGCGGAATTTACAACGCTATATCGTGTAGTTTAGTCAGCAGCACAAGCGTCCCGTACCGCTTATGGGGCTGGAGACAGTTTTTATCCTCTACAGGAGAATCAGCAATGGAACATCAATATACCTCGCACATATTCTGGACCGGGAATCAAGGCACTGGAACATCGGGATATAAGGCGTATGCGAGGACCTGGGACATCGCCATTACCGGCAAAGAGATTATCCATTGCTCAAACGATCCCCTGCTGGGTGGCGATGCCACTAAAATGAATCCTGAAGACCTTCTTCTATCCTCGCTTTCTGCATGCCACATGCTCTGGTACCTGCACCTTGCCTCAGATGCAGGGATCGCTGTTCTGGAATATGAAGATTCTCCGATAGCCACAGCGGAGGTGTTGAAAGGCGGTGCGGGTAGATTTACTTCGGCTGTACTGCGACCCAAAATCACGGTAGCAAACGGTACTAACCTTGACTCCGCAATGGCGATTCATCATGAAATCCATAAAGTCTGTTTTATAGCAAGGTCAGTAAATTTTCCGGTTCGCTATGAGCCTGAATTTGTTACCCGTCATCAATAAGAAATCGTCCGCACGAGCTCCTCCGGCCGCAACCCTGAACGCCACTGTATGTAAGGGACAATGACGATCATTTTTTTCCTTTTACACCGGGTTAATGGTTTTGGCATCGGCGAAAGCCAATGACGACAGCAAGGGGCCGGTCCACCAGCAGCGTTCATGCGGGTTACCGCTGACTGACTCAGCCCGAATGACAGCAGGAACAAAACCGCTAACGGTTTAAAAATCCCTGCCCGGCCAGGGATAACGTTTCATTGCCGGCAACGATAATGTGGTCAATCACCCTGACGGCGATAAGGCTGAGCGCTTTTTGAATGCGCAGGGTGATGGCAACATCCGCTTCTGAAGGTTGCGGCCTAAACGACGGATGGTTGTGACTCAAAATCACCGCCGATGCATTCAGCTGCAGCGCACGCCGGGCAATCTCGCGCGGATGCACGTCTACCGTGGCCACCGATCCCCTGAACATTTCGTCGCAGGCGAGAAGCCGGTGCTGATTATCCAGAAACGCTACCGCAAACACCTCGTATTCGTGGCGGGCAAGTTTTGCCCGGAAGTAGGCTTTTGTATCGGCAGCGCTGGAAAAAGGCGCACCGACCGGATATCGATAATCGATGGCCAGCACAGCCTCAGCCAGAACCTGACTGTCGCTCGCCATCACGTATTCTCCCTTCTCATTCAGCGCGAAAAGCCGGCTGAAAAAGCGTACGCGATGGCTGGCGGGATGCTGAGGCCCCTCTTCTGCTCGCCGTTCAGAACACTCAACGCTTTCCTGAAACATCGCCTGCCTCCCGTTCAGTTCCCTGACTGACTTTTACAGCATTGATATCCGCCTGCGCACAACGGGTATGCAGTCTCCCGCTCGCTGCGACTTTGTGTGACCGGGATGTGTTAGTCACGCAGGCACGCTGACACCAGCTCCAGGTCAAATCCAGCAGATCGCTGACGCCCACTCCGCGCTGGCGCCACCCGGTGTACCAGCGACGGTAAGTACAGGCCGTCTGGAACGCAAGCGCCAGTTCCGCTGCGCAGAGTAATGCTTCCTGCTCCTCTGCCCGTCGGCGCAGTGCCCTTGCAGAAGACATGACAATGGTCGGCCCCGATGATGAAGCCCCGGCCGGGCTGGCAGCGTTAAACCGGAGGAGATGTCCGGTAAATACGCGATTAATATCCGGCCCGGCACACGCTGAGGCGACTGCATCCTCGAAGTTCTGTAACGCGCTGCCGTGCAGTGCGCCCGAATCGACGTTGCGTCGTGGTGTGATTCCTGAGAAAGCGCCCTTTGAGTTCATGCGCACCCGCCTCTTCTGCCCAGAACAGCCACAATTTCTGATGGTATGAAGCCGTCGGCTAACATGTTCTCTACGCGCGCCAGAAGCTCACCAATAGCCTGCGGCTCAAAGTGCTCTGTGTTCAGCACGTACAGGCCGGTGTGATCGGGATTAACCCAGATAAGCCCGTGCCAGAACGGTGACTCACTGCCCGGACTCAGGATATCGAGCGTGACGTGAGGATTTTTTTGTTTCACGATGACTCCAGCCCGGTAGTTCGCTGGACTGCGACGTAGCTCGATACAGCAGGTTTATCAATAACTTACGCGCGTCCATCATATGCCGGTGCTTTCTGAAACTTGACCCGGTTCTCCCTCGCGCCGCTCCTATCTGGCTCCTGGAATCCGGGTCGTTCCAAGGAGTCATCATGGCAAAGATCAAGCTCACCAAGACCGCAGTAGAGTCGGCGCAACCCCAGGCTAAGGACATCGAACTGCGGGATACCGTGGTGCCCGGCTTCCTGTGCAAGATTACCCCGACGGGCCGCCGGGTGTTCATGCTCCAGTACCGCACGAACTCCGGCCAGCCCCGCAAGCCCTCGCTGGGACTCTACGGGGAGTTGACCGTCGAACAGGCGCGGGTCAAAGCGCAGGACTGGCTGGCCGAGGTTCGCCGGGGTGGCGACCCCGGCGGCGCCAAGGCCGAGGCGCGCAAGGCGCCCACGATGGCCGAGTTGTGCAAGAAGTTCATGGAGGACTACTCCAAGAAGCGCAACAAGCCCAGCACGCAGGACGGCTATCAGGGCGTTATCGACCGCAACATCATCCCGCTGCTGGGCCGCAAGAAGGTGCATGACGTGAAGCGGCCCGACATTGCGGGGCTGATGGAAAAGCTGGCCTACAAGCCGACCGAAGCCAACAAGACCTTCGGCGTGCTGCGCAAGATGTTCAACCTGGCCGAAGTGTGGGGCTTCCGCCCGGACGGCACGAATCCGTGCCGCCACGTCCCAATGTACCCGCCGGGCAAGGAAACCCGTCTCATCGTGGACGAGGAAATGGTGCGGATCTTCCGCCAGTTGGAGAAGCTGGAGGCGGAAGGCCTGGAAAACTACGTCATCCCGCTTGCGATCCGGCTGCAATTCGAGTTCGCGGCACGGCGCTCCGAAATCTGCCCGCTCCAATGGAGCTGGCTCGACTTCGAGAACCGGCGCGTGGTGTGGCCCGACAACAAGGTTGGCGGCATCTCCAAGCCCATGAGCGAGGAAGCCTATCGGCTGCTTTCGGCGGCACCGCGCCGGGACGGCTGCCCCTACGTCCTGCCGTCGCCGAACGACCCGGCCAAGCACCTGACCTTTGGCGAGCACTATGGCGGCTTGTGCCGGACGCTCAAGGCCGCCGGCGTGCCGCACGTCGGCACGCACGGCATCCGCCATCGCTCGACCACCGATATTGCCAATTCGGGCGTGCCGACTAAGGTGGGCATGAAGCTGACGGGCCACAAGACCGTGGCGATGTTCATGCACTACGTCCACACCGAGGACAAGCCGGTGCGCGATGCGGCCGAACTTGTGGCGAACCGGCGGCAGGCGATCACTGGCGCGCGGCAAAGGAGCGCCCCTTGGACGCGGTTTGCGCAACCATGGCGACGACCCTCAAGCGCTACGACGCGAATCCAGAGCTTGCCTTCGCTCTGGTACGCCTTCTGAAAGAGACACCGGCCTTGCTCGCCAAGGAATGCGAAAAGCGGATGGACCGGGAACTGGCGCTTGCTGCTGCATTGGTGGAGCGAGAAGGCAAGCAGGGTCTGATCCCCCTCAAAGCGCGCATCATCGTTGGTGCGGTCACGTCAGCGTGGATGGCAGCGCTGGATGAGTGGTATGCCGACGGCGGGCAGGCAGACCTGCGGCCCATCATGGCAAGCGCGTTCGCATTGGTTCACGAGCTGTGATCATCATCCTGGGCGACGCGCCGTATTGTCATTGACCGTGGAGCACTGCCTTGGAGCATGCATGTGCTCCGAAGGCGGCGCTTTCCACGCCGGCTGTTTCGTGTCGTGCCGAAGGCCTTTGCATTTCCTGTCAACAGCCCTCGCAGCGGAGATCGGCTGCGGCCGACAGGAGATGCTCCAGCAGGATGCGGCGTATCTCCAATATCGCCTCTGCCGTTTCCTGCACGCTGTGCCATGACGTGATGACCCTCTTGGATAACGCGCCCTCCAGGTGCGCACTGGCATAGGGCACCACGCCGTCGCTGGACTGCGCCAGTATGTCCTCGGGACGTTCGCGGCCAATGATCGAGTGGTAGCGCACCCTCGGGCTGATCTGCAATTGCGCAGCCGCACGCACGAATGGATCGCGGTCGCTCAGGTTGTCGATGCTGTTCGGGATATGCAGCGGTTCGCTGCCCTGACCCTGGGGAGAAAGCCGGGCCAGCCGTCTCGTCAGATCGCCCGCCTGCTCCAACATGGCCAGAGGCAAGGTGACGAGATTGGCGGCGTGGCGTGCCAGCCGGTTCTCGGCGAAGGGCGTGCCGCGGTGCGGTGCGGCAATAAAAACGGCGCGTGTGACCTGCGGCATCGGCTGAAACTCCACATATGCGGTCAGATCGCGCTGGAGTTCCGGGTCCGATGCCATGCGCGTTTTCGCTCCCGACGGTAACAACGGCCACATTGCCTGGCCTGCATCGGACACCAACAGCCGCGACAACACGCCACCCATGCTATGGCCGACCAGCACCATGTCGCGTGAGGCGCGGGCCGTGCCCTGGGGGTCGAAGTGGGCCAGTGTCTGTGTCAGCGCCTGCTCGATGGCGTGCCGGTTCAGGGCCAGGGGGGCATTCGTTGGGTAATAGACCTGCCAGATCTGATAGTGCTGGCGCAGCGTCTCGTCGCCCAGCACCTCGTTGGCCACATTGACCCATGCTTCCGGGCTGCTCGCCAGTCCGTGCAGCATGACGACGATCCCCCGTTCCGGGTCATAGGGCTGCATCAACTGGATTTGCGGCCGCACGATGCCGTCGCTCATGCCGAACAGGGTACGCAGCGCTTGTGTGGCGAAGCCGGAGCGCGCGAGCCAAAGGCCATAACCGGCAGTGAAGTTGGCCGCGAGCGGAGCCTGTACCCCGGCCGTGTCGATCTGCTTCGCGCGGTAAGGATCGTAGAGGCGAATATCCACGCGGCGGGTGCACAGCACCTCTTGCAGGTTCCGGCCCTCGAAGGTGATCAGCGCAGTGATCGCGGGATACCGCATCTCGGTATAAGGCACCGGGGGACTGGTTGGTAGCGGCGGGAGGACCGCCACCAGCGGGGCGCCGAAGCCGTCGCGCCGATAGGTGTTGCGCAGGCCGGAGAAGCGCAGCGAGGAAGCGGTCACCAGCGCCTCTGGCAGCGCCGCACCCTGCGTGCGTGCAAACCCCTCGACGTGGCTGCTTAGACGCCACTGTCCAAGATGGAGGACAGAAGCCCCGGTGTTGCGGGTGGCGGCAACCCGCTCGCGCCAGCGGGCGTTGAACAGGCGTGTCACGGTCTGCTCGACGGCGTAGTTGTAGTAGTCGCGCACTTGGGTCTGGCGGTCCTCGAACGCGCGTTCTCCGGGGCGCCGCTCGGTGAAAAACAGGTAGGCCCAGGCGTGCCGCGCTGCTTCAAGCCACGCGTCCAGCGCCGGGGCTTGCCGGGTCGAGCTGGCAGGCGCCTGGTCGGCCGCGAGTGCCGCTTCCAGCCACAGTTCGGACAGCGCGGACTGGCGCTGCTCCTCGGTGATGCCGCTCGCCTGCGCCAGGGTCTGTCGGCAGGCCTCCTGGCGTTCACGGCAGTCGTCGATGCCGACCACGCGCAGCACCTCCTGCGCGGCCGTGCTCAGCCGGCCCGTGGTGAGCACGTCGCCACGTCGCTCAGCCAGGTACTCCTTGGGTGAGATGGATGAAACGGACACCACCGCGCAGCCTGGCAGCAGCGCGACGAGCAGTACCCACAGCAGTATGTGAAACGGGGGCCGAAGGCGACTCATGAAGCCGCCTCCTGCATATCGGAAAGGTCGGAGCGCGCGGCTCGGCAGCCGAGAGGGTCGGCGTTGGTGGCCTGCGCGCGACCGGGTTCGCACGGCTCAACCGTGGCTCGGGATACGTCTTCCATAGCGCTTCTCTCCCCTGAAGCCAATGAAACGCCGACAGGGGCGGTTCAGCCAAAACTTCAGTCATTGTGACACAAAGTGCCAATTGGCGCATAATGCAGTATTGGCACCAAGTGCCAGTTAAGGCAGAATGCACCCATGACACAGAAAAACCCTGGCCTTCGCGAAAGACACAAGGAGAGCACCCGCAGGGAGTTGTCCAACCTCGGGCTCGCGCTGTTTCTGAAGCAAGGCTTCACCCACACCACCATCGAGCAGATCGTCGACCCTCTGGGCATCGCGCGGCGCACCTTCTTTCGCTACTTCAAGACCAAAGAGGATCTGGTCTTTGCCTGGCATGAAGAAAAGACCGTTCAGTTGGCCGACGAGTTGAGGGGCAGGCCCGCCGAGGAGCGCCCCTTGGATGCGGTCTGCGAAACGCTGGGGACGGTGCTCAAACTCTATGACGCCAATCCCGACATGGCTTTTGCTCTGGTGCGCCTCCTGAAGGAAGCACCGCCCTTGCTCGCGAAGGAGTGCGAGAAGCGGATGGAGCGAGAAGTGGTGCTTGCCGCCGTGCTGGTGGAGCGATACGGCGAACGGGGCCTGAGCCTGCTGGAGGCGCGCATCATCGTGGGCGCGGCGACGTCAGCATGGACGGCCGCCCTGGATGAATGGTACGCCGACGGTGGGCAGGCAAATCTGCGGCCGATCATGGCAAGAGCGTTCTCACTGGTGCGCGAGCTGTGATGGCGACGCTGCACGATCTGACGCATCGCCAAGGTCACCCTGGACCGCGGCTTGGGGCGTGCGTGATGGCCGCAGCGCTTTGCGTCGGTGGTTGCGCGACGCAGCCGCCTTATGCGACGCCACACGTCGATGTGCCGACGGCTTGGGCGAACGCCAAGGCAGGTACGCCAGTCGGTGGCGCCGAGTTGCGCGAGGACTGGTGGACGCATCTGGGCGATCCCGCCATCGACACCCTCGTCGCCTCGGCGTTGATCGACAACCCCACGCTTGCACAAGCAGCCGCACGTGTCGATGAAGCGCGTGCGGGGCTGGGAGCGAGCCGTGCCCGGCGCGCTCCCCAGCTTGGTGGCAACGGATCGCTGTCGCGCGGCAAGTCGCAGGGCCAGACGGGCGGCGCCGAGACAATCAACGCCACTACGGGTTCTTTGGGCGGCAGCCTTGCTTGGGAGCTTGATCTTTGGGGCCGTGCCCGTGCGACGGAAGACGCGGCCCGCAGCCGGCTCGACGCGCGCAACGCGGACGCCGATGACGCCCGGCTGTCCCTGGCCGCGCAGATCGCCGACGGCGTCGTGGCCCTGCGCGCCTGCAACTATTCCCTCGCGATTCGCGGCCAGGACATCGCCTCGCGTGAAACCGAGCTTTCGCTGATCCGTCAGCGCCTCGCGGTTGGCAATGTCGCGCCCGTGGAAGAAGCCAGCGCACTGAGCAATCTTGCCGCCGCGAGAACCAATCGCTTCAGCCAGGAAGAGGCCTGCACGACCCTGGTGGACGCGCTTGTCGCGCTTAGCGGCCGGGAGGCCGCGACGGTACGGCAGCTTGCGATGCAGCCGCCGCTTGTATCGCCCAGCGGTGACTCGTCGCAAGCCGCAGCCATCAGCCGCCCGGCTGGTCCCGCGGCCATCGTACCCATCGCGCCGTCATCCCGACTGGATCTGCCGGCAACCGTTCTTCTCCAGCATCCTGCGGTCCGGTCAGCCGAGCGGGAACTCGCCGCCACATATGCCGAGATCGGTGTTGCCCGTGCCGAGCGTCTGCCGCGTGTTGATCTGTCTGCGCTCCTGACGGGCCAGTGGATTCGCGCACTGGGGTCCACGGTCAATTTCGATACCTGGTCCGCCGGCGCCGCGGTGTCCGTGCCCATCTTCGATGCGGGGCTGGGGGCGGCCAACGTCGATGTCGCCGAAGCGCGGTATCGCGCGGCCCTGGCGACCTTGGCAGACACCCTGCGTACAGCGACCCGTGATGTCGAGGACGCTCTGGCTGCGCTGTCGTCGGCGCAGCAGCGCGTGGGCACGTCCCGACAGGCTACCGATGCAGCTCGCATTGCTTTGCAAGCCAACGAAGCCCGATATCGCGCCGGCGCCATCAGCCTGTTCGAGCTGGAAGGCTCGCGACGGCAGTTCAACAGCGCGCAAGAGAGCGCCATTTCGGCTGCTTCCGATCGCGCTCGATCCTGGGTTACCCTCGTGCGCGCCGCAGGGAATCCGCCGCTGTCGGCGGCGGCACCGGAGCCGCCGGTGACCCGAAAGACGACCGATACCCCTATCGCCCGCAACGAAAGTATTCGCAGATGAGCCCAGAACAAGAGCACCCCCGCAATTCGCCCACTCCTGGTCACCTGCGCAGGAACCGGGTCGCGTATGCCATCGGGGCCATCGCCGTCGTTGCGGCGGCGCTGGCGCTCGTCTTCGTGCAGCGCGATCGGAGCCCGGCCGAAGTTACTCCCGCCGCCACGCCAGCGCTCACCGTGACAAGCGCCGCGCCACGCGAGGTGTCTTGGCCGCTGCAAATCAAAGCCACCGGCGCGATTGCCGCATGGGAAGAAGCCAGCATCGGCTCGCAGATCGGCGGCTACCAACTCATCGACGTTCGCGTCAACGTCGGGGACGTTGTGAAAAAGGGCCAGGTGATCGCCCGTTTCGATCGCGCGCTGTTGGAGGCGGAACACGCGCAACTGAAGGCGAATGCCGATCAAGCGGCCGCCAACCGCCAGCGCGGTCTGGCGTTGCAGCGTAGCAGCGCCATGAGCGATCAGGACGTGCTGCAGCTCGTGACCCAATCCAAGACCGCCGATGCCTTGCTCGCGGCCAATGCGCTACGGCTGCGCTACACCGACGTCAGGGCGCCCGATGATGGTGTCATCAGCGCCAGAACGGCGACCCTTGGCACCGTCGTCCCGGTGGGCCAGGAATTGTTCCGGATGATTCGCCAGGGGCGCCTGGAATGGCGTGGCGAGCTGACGGCGGGACAACTGGCCCAAGTCAAGATCGGCCAGGAAGTCACGCTTGAACTTCCCGACGGCAACACCGCGACGGCGACCGTTCGACAGACTTCGCCCGTGCTGGACAGCGCCTCGCGCCTGGCCATCGTCTATGCCGACCTCCGACCAGGTAGCTCGGCCCGGGCTGGCATGTACGCCAGCGGCAGCCTTGGGCTGGGGAGCGGCGCGGCGCTGGTCGTGCCCGCCGAGAGCGTCGTCATTCGCGATGGGCGCAGCCATGTGCTCGCGTTGGCCGACGCCAGCGCAACGCCCCGGGTGTCGCTGCGAAGCGTCACTGTCGGCCGGCGCAATGGCCGGGAGGTCGAGATCACCGACGGGCTTGGCAAAGATGAACACGTCGTCGTCCAGGGCGCAGGGTTCCTCAAGGACCGTGATCTGGTGCGCATCTCCCAAGGCCGTCCGGCAGGAGCGGCCAAGCCATGAACTTCGCCACCTGGTCCATTCGCAATCCCATACCCTCGATCCTGCTGTTCGCGCTGCTGGCGCTCGCCGGATTGTGGGGATTCCAGAAGCTGCCCACGCAGGACTTGCCCGACCTCGATCTGCCGATGGTTACGGTAGCGTTGTCGCAGCCGGGGGCGGCCCCCGCTCAACTCGAAACGGAGGTCGCACGCAAGGTCGAGGACGCGCTCGCGACCTTGAGCGGGCTGAACCATCTGACCACATCAGTCACGGATGGCTTGGTGTCGATCCAGGTGCAATTCGTACTGGAAAAGAATCTGTCGGACGCGCTGATCGAGACCAAGAACGCGGTGGACGGCATTCGCTCCGACCTCCCGCCTGATCTGCTGCAACCGACGGTCAGCGCGTCCAACAGCGTCGGTGCTCCGGTGCTCACCTATGCCATCGCTTCCTCCCGTCTCAGCGAGGAGCAGCTTTCCTGGTTCGTGGACGATACAGTCGCCAAGACCGTGCTCGGCGTGTCCGGTGTTGGCCGGTTCGAGCGGCTTGGCGGCATCGAACGCGAGGTTCGGATCGAGGTCGATCCGCTGCGCATGTCTGCCCTTGGCATCACCGCGGCGGATGTCTCCCGAGCGTTGCGCCAGGTACAGCAGCAGTCCTCGGGTGGCCGCGGACAGCTCGGCGGCGAGGAGCAGTCGGTTCGCACGATCGCCACGGTTCGCCAAGCATCGGAGCTTGCGGGCCTGCGGATCTCGCTGTCGAACGGCACGAGCTTCAGGCTGGACCAGATCGCGACCATAATCGATGGTCAGGCTGATCCCACGCACGCGGCCTTGCTCGATGGCAAGCACGTGGTCGGCTTCAGCGTGTATCGCGCCAGGGGCTTTGACGAAGTGCGGCTGGCCGAGGGCGTTCGCGAGGCCCTGGCCGGCCTCCAGCAGGCCGATCCGGCGCTCAGCCTGACGGAGATTTCTGGGTCGGTCGGCCAGACGCTGGAGCAGTACGAAGGTTCGATGGCGATGCTGTACGAAGGCGCCATCCTGGCGATGATCGTCGTCTGGCTCTTCCTGCGCGACTGGCGCGCGACACTGATCGCCTCGACCGCGCTACCGCTGTCCATCCTGCCCGCGTTCGCGGCCATGGCCTGGCTGGGCTTCACGCTCAACACCGTCACGCTGCTGGCGCTTGCGGTGGTCGTGGGCATCCTGGTCGATGACGCCATCGTCGAGATCGAGAACATCGAGCGCCACCGGCACATGGGCAAATCGATCCGGAAGGCAGCAGAGGATGCCGTGACCGAGATCGCCCTGGCCGTCATGGCGACCACCATGAGCTTGGTGGTCGTCTTCCTGCCGACCGCCATGATGAGCGGCATTGGCGGCTTGGTCTTCAAGCAGTTCGGCTGGACCGCCGTGATCGCCGTGCTCGCGTCGCTGCTCGTCGCGCGCTTGCTCACGCCAATGATGGCAGCCTACCTGCTCAAGCCCGAGCCGATTCCCGAGAAAGAAGATGGCCGGGTCATGCGCTGGTACATGGCAACGGCGCGCTGGTGCCTGAAGCACCGCAAGACCACCTTGGGCGGCGCGGTCATCTTTCTGGCCGCTTCGCTCGCCCTTGTACCCTTCATCAAGACGGGCTTCATCCCGGCCTCCGACAGTGGCACGACGACCGTGAGCATCGAGTTGCCGCCGGCCAGTTCGATGGCGGACACATTGGCGGTTGCCGAGTCTGCGCGCAAGGCCGTCAGCGATGTGGATGGCATCGCCCACGTCTTCGCCACGGTGGGCACTGCGCAGAGTGCCGGGCCAGGAGGCACGCGTGCTGGCGAGGTTCGGCGGGCGTCGCTCACGCTCACGATGGGGCCGCGTGGCGATCGGCCATCGCAGCAGGTCATTGAGAAAGCTGTGCGAGAGCGCCTGCTCAACGTTGCAGGCGCGCGCTTCGCTGTTGGTGGTGGAGGGCCGGGGGAGAAACTTTCGATCATCCTCGCCAGCGACAATGCCGAGGTGCTCAAGGCGAGCGCAGAGGCAGTGGAATCCGAACTGCGCGACGTCAAGGGCCTCACGGGCATCGCCTCCACCGCAAGCCTGGAACGTCCCGAGATCATCATCCGCCCCGACCCGGAACGCGCGGCCGAGCGTGGCGTGACGACCGCAGCGATCGGCGACGTGGTACGGGTGGCGACGAGCGGCGATTTCGATTCGCAGGTCGCGCGCCTGAACCTGGACAACCGGCAGGTCTATATCCGTGCGCGCATTCCCGATGCAGCACGGCAGGACATTGACACGATCGGCAACATGCGCGTACCGGGCCGCGACGGGCCGGTGCCGCTTGCCAGCGTTGCCAGTCTGTCCGTGGAGAGTGGTCCTGCGCAGATCGACCGCCACGACCGCCTTCGCAACGTCACCATTTCGGCTGACCTGGGGGGCACCGCACTTGGAACGGCGCAAGCAGCAGCCGCCAACCTGCCTTCGATTAAGTCCCTGCCATCCAGCGTGAAGGTGGTCGAGGCCGGCGATGCAGAGATCGTTGCCGAACTCGGCGCGGGCTTCGGTATGGCGCTCGTGGTTGGTGTCCTGTGCATCTACTGCGTGCTGGTGCTGCTGTTTAGGGACTTTCTTCAGCCGATCACCATTCTCTCGGCCATACCGCTGTCCATCGGCGGCGCGTTTCTCGCGCTGCTGGTCACGCGCAGCCAGTTGAGCGTGCCTTCAATGATCGGGCTGGTCATGCTGATGGGGATCGTCACTAAGAACTCCATTCTGCTCGTCGAGTACGCGGTCATCGGCATGCGCGATCGCGGCTTGTCTGTTCACGATGCCTTGCTGGACGCGTGCCACAAGCGAGCGCGCCCCATCGTGATGACCACCATCGCGATGATCGCCGGCATGTTGCCCATCGCGCTGGGGCTTGGCGCGGATTCGAGCTTCCGCCGGCCCATGGCCATGGCGGTGATCGGCGGCCTGATCACATCGACCGCATTGAGCTTGCTCGTCGTGCCTGCCGTGTTCCTGTACGTGGACAAGTTCGAGAAATGGCTGGCATCGCTCGGATTCTTTCGACACACCGAGCGCGCCACCGCCGGCGAGGAGGCGCTTGAACGATGACACAGCAGCCTTCGCCACGATGCGGCACTCCCGCAGCGCGTCCGTCGCCTCCCTTCATGGCGAGCAGCGTGTGGCCGGACTGGTGCGAGACGACGTCGGGTCGTCAAAACGAGATGGAAGTCAGGCAGACGGTGAAGTGCGGCCGTCTGCCGACGGTCCGCGAGCCTATCGGCGCAGTTCGATGGCGCGGTCCGCCAGCAGCCGATCCCCTGCATGGGGAGAGGCATTCTTCACGTTCTCCTTGAAAGGGATCAATCATGTCATCACGCCTTCATTGCGCAGCCCGGCTGCGACGCCAGCCGTCTTATGCGGCGCTGCCGATTCTGGTCGCCGGCATTTTCTCCACTCCCGCCGCCGTTGCTCAGACCGACGATACGAAGAGGTCCGCGAGAGGCCAGGCCATGGCCGAAGCCGAGCGCAGTGAATCGACATGGGGGATCGGCGTCGCCGGTGGCATGCAGTACCGCGTTTACCGGGACTTCGATAACCGCGTGCGTGGCTTGCCGATGATCACCTATGAGAATAAGTGGATTCAGGTGGCCGGCCCTGGCCTGGACGTCAAGCTCCCGTCGTTGGGGCCGGTGTCTTTCAGGCTGCGTGGCCGGTATGCCATGGATGAGTTCGATTCTGGCGACTCGCCGTACTTCGCGGGTATGCGCGACCGGGATTCCAGCTTCTGGGTCGGCGGTGCCGCCATCTGGCGCAGCGGCATTGCCAACCTGTCTGCCGAAGTGCTAACCGATGCCATGAGCAACAGCAAGGGAACGCGGGCGACGCTGCAGATCGATCGGCGTTTCACCGCAGGCCCGATCGGTTTGACACCGCGGCTCGCGGCCGAGTGGGTGGACAGCAAGTACGTGGATTACTACTACGGCGTGAGGTCGGACGAAGCGCAAAGCTGGCGCCCGGCCTACAGCGGCAGTTCCTCGGTCAATACCGAAATCGGACTGCGCGTTGACTGGCAGCCTGTGCCCAAGCACACGGTGTTCCTCGATATGGGCGCCAAGCACATGGGCAGTTCGATCCGCAACAGCCCGCTGGTCGAAAAGAGCACGCAGTACGGCGTGGGACTCGGCTACCTGTATCGGTTCTGAGAAGGCGATTCATGGCATGGCCCGTTGCTGGGCTTTTGCTGTGTTTCGGATTCGACTCGAAATGAGCGGGACGCAGGGCATTGGGAATGTGTGCTGGAGCGCGTTATCTGGCCAGCCACTGCCAACTGCGTTCATCTCGATCTTCTTTTTGTGGGAGGGGTAGCTATGGCAACTCGCAATGGCTCCAGACGTTTCAGGAATCTCGACGGCAGCGCGGCCCCTGGTACTGTGCTGCCGGCATTTCGCATGTTGGTCCTGGACAGCCTAGCCGGGCGTGGCCGCGGTGTTCCAAGAAAAGCACCCGTCCCATGTGTCGAGACCGACCTCGTAGCGATCGCCAGTCCGCCGGGACCGGGCGAAGGCGCTCGCCTCACCTGGATTGGACATGCAAGCTGGCTGGTGCAGCTAGAGGGCAAGTCGTTCCTCATCGATCCGATCTTTGGCGACCTTGCCCTGGGCCCGGGGGGACGAAATGTTCCGGCCGGCGTGCTGCCCGAAAACCTGCCGCCCATCGATGCCGTGCTGATCACGCACAACCACTACGACCACCTCGATCTTCCCTCCGTACAGCAGGTCGGTGCGCCGGTGATCGCCGGGCTGGGCATGCAGGCGTTCCTGGCGAAGAAGGGCATTCCCGCAAGCGAACTGAATTGGTGGGAATCCGCTGAACTTGGCTCCGCCAAAGTGTCTTTTGTGCCTGCTCAGCACTACAGCCGTCGTGGCCTCACCGACGCCAACGAAACGCTATGGGGCGGATTCGTCGTCGAGGGGCCATCCGCCAGCATTTATCACTCGGGCGATACGGGATATTTCGACGGCTTCCGGGAGATCGGTCGTCGCTTTCCGGCGATTGACGCGGCGCTTCTACCGATCGGCGCCTACGACCCGGCATGGTTCATGCGGGCGCAACACATGAATCCAGAGGAAGCTGTCCAAGCCTATCTAGACTTGGGTGCGCGGAGCTTTTTCGCCATGCACTGGGGGACGTTCAAGTTGACCTACGAACCGCTCGATGAACCTCCAGTTCGCCTGGCGGCGGAGTGGAAAAGACTGGGGCTGACTGCTTCAGAAAAGCGGGTTCTCGCCGTTGGCGAAACTGCAGAAGTGCGACGTCCAAATGAATAAGCCGGCTCTACAGCGGCGACCCACGCCGTCACCCACTGCAACGCCACGCCATCATCGCTTTATCGACGGCGCATGCGAACCTGCCATGTGCCAGGCAGAAGTGCCTGGGCTGGAAACGCTGTGTTCCGTTCGCTTGGCGGCGAAGCGCTCTGGCCGCTTGCCGCATGTAGCGAGTGAATCCCCTGCGTGGAAAGGCTGGATGGCGATTGGGGCAATGCTCTGGAGTGGCTCGGCGCTGGCTGAGGAGCGCTGCGACCGCAAAGGCATTGCGGCCGAATCCACGGTGAATCTGCGAATCGACAACGACATGTTCGGCGGCCTCGGGCAGGACCAGGGGTACTCCAATGGCTTCCTGCTCACGCTGGTTTCGCCGAATCTAATCCACCGTGCGGATGACCCGAGCCTGCCCGATATCGCCAGACGGTTGAACCACGCGTTCTCCGGCTTGCAGCCTGGCGGGTTCGATGAGTTGAACATGACTATTGGGCTCGGTCAGACGATGTACACGCCCACCGACCGCGAGCCGCACGAACTGATTGCAGACGACCGGCCTTACGCCGGCGCATTGATGTTCAGCGTGGGCTACAACGCTCGAAAAGGCGACGACCTGCGGACTTCGCAACTACGGTTAGGCATCGTGGGGCCTGCTGCCAAAGCCGGAGAAGTTCAGGACTGGTGGCACGGCGTCATTGGCGTGGACAGGTTCAATGGCTGGGACAACCAACTGCAAAACGAACCTGTGGTGCAGTTCATTCACGAGCGACGAAAGCGGTTCGCGCTGCAGCAGCCTGCCGGGCCATGGCGGTGGGACGCGATTACCCATTGGGGCGGCAGCCTGGGCAACTTCGCCACTTACGCCAACACCGGGATCGAGTTCCGTTTCGGCTATTTGCTGCCGGACGACTTTGGTACAGCGCCAATGCGGCCGGCCGGCGAGAACACATCCCCGATCCGCACGAGCGCGACGCAGGGGTGGCGCGGCCATTTCTTCGTCGCTGCCGATGCGCGTTGGGTCCTGCGCGACATCACGCTCGACGGAAATACCTTCCGCTCCAGCCACAGCGTGGACAAGCGCCCACTGGTTGCAGACATCGGCTTCGGTATCGCATTTACCCATGGCCACTGGCGTTTCGCCTTCGCGCGCTACCACCGGACCCGCGAGTTCGATGGACAGCGCGAGCGACCGGCCTTTGGGAGCTTCACCATTGGCAGGCGGTTCTGATGGAAGAAATCGCGTTCTCGATACAGCGACTAGACCGTCGCGCAGGTGGCCTGACTCAAGGAGAAACGAGGTGAGACCGATGAACTCGAAGTACGTCGTCGTGATGACCGGAGCCACAAGTGGGTTTGGCCAATTTACGCTGCAGGATCTGGCCGCTTCCCCTGACACAAGGGTCATCATAGGCGCTCGTGGAGAAAATCGCGCCGTGCCGAAAGGCGTTGATGTCTTGCCGCTTGATCTTGCCTCTCTGGCCAGCGTCCGCGACTTTGCCGGCGCCGTGATACGGCAGCTTGGGGATGAACGTATTGACATCCTTGTCCTCAATGCAGGCCTGCATGGCACACCCGCCGATCAGCGTAGCGCCGAGGGTTATGGCCTCACGTTCGCCGTGAATCACCTTGCTCACTATCTGCTGGCGCGTCTGCTGCTGCCGCATATGGCTGAGCGGGGTCGAGTGGTGATCACGTCGAGCAACATGCACAACCCGCCCATCAAAGCGATCGGTCCCAAGACGCTCGACCTTCAGGAGTGGGCGTATCCGCCGAAAGGCGGTTCGGGTGACGGCATACGCTCCTACACGGCGTCGAAATTGTGCAACCTCATGACGGCACTGTCCCTGGCCCGGCATGACACGGTGGTGGCGCGCCAGATCGAGGTCATCGCCTTCAACCCGGGCCTAACGGGTGGCGCTGCCGGCCGCGAGGCGTCTGCGTTGCAGAAGGCGCTCCTTAGCATCGTGATGCGCACGATCTTCCCTCTGGTCGGTATCTTCCGCCCCGAGTTCGTGATGAATGCGCCCGAGCACTCGGGTCGGATGCTGGCCGACGTGGCGCTCGGAACGCTTTCCCTGCCGGAGGGGCGCATTTACATCTCCCTCGTCAAGGGAAATCCCACCTTTCCCGATCCCTCGGAGCTGGCTCGCAACCGTGAGGCCCAGGAGCGCTTGTGGCGCGAGAGTGCCGTAATGGTGGGCGTGGAGGAGTCGTCTCCATGAGTTTCTTGAGAGAACCGATTCGCCCAATAGACAACCAAACTGCGAGCTTCTTGTAGTGGACAACCTGACTCACACTTTGGTCGGCGCCGCTTTGGGGCAGGCCGGGCTCAAGCGGCGAACGGCGCTCGCGATGCCGGCATTGATGATCGGCGCGAATCTGTCCGACGTGGATGTCTTGTGTATCGCTTTCGGCGAGGCTCTCTCGTGCAGGCGTGGCTGGACACATGGCCCGATCGGGTTGCTCGTGCTGCCAGCGGTTCTAACGCTCGTGCTGCTGTGGTTCGACAGATGGCAAACCCGTAGAGGTTCACGACCAGGCGCGCGCCCCGCCGTTCAGCCGGGGCAGCTCTTGTTGCTCAGCTATATCGGCGCGCTTTCGCACCCCTTGCTGGACTGGATGAATAGCTGGGGCATCCGGCTTCTGATGCCGTTCTCGGAGCGTTGGTTTTATGGCGATGCGCTTTTCATCGCCGATCCATGGATCTGGCTCGCCCTTGGCATAGGAATCTGGCTATCACGGCGCCGCGAGCGCTCGGGCGCAGGTCGGACATCCAGCCCGGCGATAGTGGCCCTTCTGGTAACCACACTCTATAGCGGCGCAATGGTCGCGAGTGGGCGAGTTGTGGAAGAACGTGTAGCCCGCGAGTTCAAGGAGTCTGGTCTGGGTCAACCGCAGCAGGTTCTGGCGAATCCGGTATTTGCCGACCCGTTCAGGCGGAGGATCGTCGTGCAGACAGAGCATCAGTATGGCTTTGGTGATTTTCGCTGGCTTCCCAACCCTCATGTATCGCTGGACCAGGAACTTGTTTCCTCTCACATGGACCAGTCGGCGATTGCTCTGGTGGCTGGGCAGAGCAAGCAGATGGCCGATTTCCTGTACTGGTCTCGGTTCCCCTTCGCGATGATCAAAGGAAATGGTGAGAACACCAACGTCACTGTTGGGGATGCGCGGTTCGGAACGCGCCCGGATACGGGGGTTTTCTCGGTTAAAGCAGCGTTTCCACTGGAACTGACGAAGCAGAGCGACCCTGAGAGGTTGGTCGATTCGTGTGATAAAAAGTGCCCGGAGAATTGACTCCGCACACTTTGGCGTTCTCACCCTCAGAAATTAAATGCGGATAGCCTCAAGCGCGATCTATAGATTCGGCAAAATCAGAAAATTGGCTTTCACTCCAGGTACGCTTACATGATCAACACGATTCGGCCTGGCGGGCGCCGGCCGACTTCCGTGTCCTTGATCATTGACAGCGCATCGGCAAACGGCGCTTCCAGACCAATGGAAGAACGCAGCTTTCCGTCGCCGGCTAACTTGGCGATTTCCTCCAGATTCTTGAAACCGCCTGTCGAGAACGTCATCCGGTAGCGCCCGGAGATGAGGCCGCGCAGCATCCTGGCCGGAGTCGGATTGATGTCGATGAAGCGGCCCTTGGGCTTGAGCATCGCCAGTCCATCAGCGACGGCCAGCGTACCGAGCGTGTCGAACACCGCGTCGTAGAGGCCGTCGGATGCAAACGAGGCCTTCTCCGAGTAAGGAAACACCGGATTGACGCCAGCAGCCCTCGCTGCAGCGATCGAAGCATCGCCGCACGCGCCGCACACCTGCGCGCCATGCGCCTGCGCGAGTTGGACCGCGCTGCTGCCTACGGCGCCGCTGCAGCCGTGGATGAAGATTCTCGAACCGTGGCCCACGCGCGCGACGCCGACGACGGCCGCCCAGGCGGTTGCCGCCGGGATGGGGAGGCACGCGGCTTCGCTGAACGTGAGCGAGGCGGGCTTGCGGACAATGAGCTTGGCGTCGGCATCGACGACCTCGGCAAACGCACCTTGCCTCTTAATCTCGACCGTGCCGAAAACTTCGTCGCCCACACGGAAGTCGGTGACATCGGTGCCGACTTCTTCCACTACCCCAGCGAAGTCCGAACCCATACCCTGGGGAAACTTCCGTCCGGTGACGAACTTCATGACACCGCGCCGCAGCTTCCAATCCAGCGGATTGATCGCAGCGGCTTTCACGCGCACGCGCACCCGTCGGGCTTCGAGTGGGGGAAGTGTATATTCGGCGAATGCCATCGTCTCGGGGCCGCCGTAGCTGCTGAACTGCACTCTTTTCATGGTGTCTCTTTACCTTTCGGCTGCTTTTGGAATGTCAATGGATCGAGGGGGCGATGCTGGCCGGGAGCGTTCGCTCGTGGAGGTCTTCAACGTGACGTCCTGCGAGATGACGGATGTGGTTGCGGTGTCAAGCATCGCCAGCATCACCGAGGTCTGCCACTCGAAATACGGGTTGAAGGTGAGCCGTGCGTGGATCTTCCCTTCCTCTCGATAGCCCCAGTCCGAGTACCAGACGGGCTCCCCCTTTTCGCAGGCCTGCGTGTCGCCTTCACGCAAGCCGTTCAGGCACAGGCGCAGGCTGCCGCCGTCCCCATAAACAGTGTTAGCGGGAGAGAACGTGACGCTCATGTGCGAGAACTGGCTGATGCGCCATTCGGGCAGCCGGTCCTGCCGGACCAGAACGCGCCGGCGATCCGTCAGTCCGTCCGGCTCGCCTCCGTACCAGACCAAGCGGCTGTCCGGGTGCGTGAAGCGCTGCTGGAAGACATCGAACAGATAGTCGGTATCCAGCACGGAATCGTGCTCGGCAACGACCATGAAGACCGGCTTCTCATAGGCCCGGTCGCGCAGCAGCCGGCGTGCGTTGGCGCTGGTCCGATAGAACTGTGCGAACCCGTTGGACGGGACGTTGAAGTACTTGACGGCGTTCTGCATCGGAATCGTCCCGTCAGGCTTGATGAGCCAGGGCCGGACACGGGCCGCCAGCGGCGCAAGCCAATCGAAGGGCATGCTCTTGAAGCCGGGCGAGAACAGCACCAGTCCTGCGATCTCGGGATGCGAATACGCGTAGTCAAGGACCAGGTTCGCTCCCGTGGAGAACCCTCCTAGGTACACCTCGCCATCGACGTCGCGCTGCAGCGCCATGGCCTGTTCCCAGACCACTTGGCGCCATTGCTCCGCCGTTGTCGTCAGCAAGTCGTCGGGCCGCGTGCCGTGGCCGGGGAGGAGCACCGTTCGCACCAGTAATCCTTGGCTCGCCAATGGCGGCCCCACGTCGTGGAAGGACCAGGGCGAATCGCCGAGGCCATGCACGAACAGAATCCCTTTTCGCGGACGCGCTCCCGCCTCGGATTCAGCGGGCCGCCACTCCTGTGGGGCATTCCACGCCAACTCGGCATCCCGGTCGGCAAGCTGGAAACTGCGGCCGGCCTGGATTTGAGCGATCGTGTCGCGTCGATACTTTTCAAAGCTCACCGAGCCGACCGGAGACTCGCTGAAATCCACCGTTGCGCACCCGGACGACAGGCTGACTGCTCCGAGAACCACGGCGAGCAGCGCGGCACCTCGCGCTAAGCGCGAGATGACCGAGCGGACGCCGAATTCATGCCAGTTCGGCATGGTCTTCCTCGGTGAGGGAAATGCCACCGGCGGCGACGTTCTCCTGAAGGTGCTCGACGGAGCCCGTGCCGGGGATCGCCAGCATCACCGGGGAGGATGCCAACAACCAGGCCAGCGCGATCTGGGACGGCGTGGCACCATGCCTTCCGGCGACCCGGGCCAGCCGCCCGTCGTCGATCTCCCCCATGCCCCCACCGAGCGGGAAGAACGGGCAGAACGCGATGCCGGCTTCTTCGCAGGCCTTCAGCAGGCTCAGGTCCTCGCGCTTGGCGATATGGAAGTTGTTCTGCACGGCCGCGATCGGGGCGATGGCGCGGGCCTCGTTGAAGTGCCCGATATCGACGTTGCTGATGCCCAGATGCCGAATCAGGCCTTCTGCACGCAGTGCGGCCAGCGCCTCGAAGCGTTCGGCCAGCGACTCGCCGTGAGGCACCGTCATCTCGCCGATGCGCAGGTACACCAGATCGAGACGGTCCAGGCCAAGACTCGACAGGTTCTCTTCGACGAGCCTGCGCATGTCGGCACCGGTGGCCGGTCGATGGCTGCCATCCGGGTTGAACACGACCCCGACCTTGGTCGCGATCACCAGGTTGGACCGATAGGGATACAACGCCTCACGGATGAGCGCATTGGCGCGTACCGAACCATCGGTGCTCTGGTAGAACTCGGCCGTATCGATGTGGTTGACGCCGAGTTCGACTGCGCGGCGCAGCACGGCACGCCCGGTTTCCGGGTCTCGCGCCGGACCACGGAAGCCGTTGCAAGGCAGGCGCATGGCGCCAAAGCCCAGCCGGTTGATGGGCAGCTCTCCGCCAAGGCGGAACTCATTGGTACTGGGAAGCGAAGAATTCATTTCGTGTTCCTGATGGGAGTTGCGTGAGGTTGTCAGGTCGAGCGGGACGCGCGGATCACGCGCAACCCAACCGTTCGGCGATCCGGTCGAAGATGTATTCGGTGGCCGTCGCATAACCGCCGATCTGGCAGTGCGACTGCGCCGTCGAGGTCTCGTCGAACAACAGGTATTCCTTGGGACCTTGCAAGGCGTCGTAGAACGGCTTGGCTCCATGGAAGACCTCGCCGGTGCCGTCCAGCACGAGCGTCTCGCAGGTCACCTTGTCCAGAACGGCCGAGTTGTCGTAGGGCTGGAGGGCCTGCACCACATCCTTGATCGTGTTCGGCACGCCGTGCTTCCAGGCGTAGTCACGCACCAGGTTGCGCATCTGCTCCGGAATCTGGTCCAGCGGGTGGTCAGCGAAGCGCTCCAGTTGCGCGATGATCTGGCGGCCCCAACTGATGTTGCCGGGATCGGTGATGCAGAGCTTGATGCGCTTGTCGAACGCGGCCACGCGCGGCGCCAGATAGCCGCCGAAGCTCAGTCCCATCAGCGCGATGTTGGAGGCGTCGATTTCCGGGAATTTTTCCAGCGCGAAGTCGATCAGCGGGCTGACGACCTTTTCCCAATCCGGGCGGAAGGTGAGATTGTTCAGTCGCAGCGCGAATCCCTGGCCCGGACCATCGTAGGTCAGGCAGTGGATACCCCGTTGCAGCGCGCCTTCGCACACCCAGCGGGTGTCTTCGGCCCAGGTATCCCGGCCAGGCGTGACGATGAGCAGTGGTGCCTTTGCGCCCGCATGGGGCGACCGGTAGAAGTAGCCGGGAAGGAAGTCGCCCTCGTAGGGGATTTCGATGCGCTCGCCGGGGTAGCCCGACAGCTTGATGTAGCGCTCGTAGCACGAGGCGCTGGCGACCGCGTACTCCTTCATGCGCTTGTCCTCGAAGTCGCTGAAATACAGGAGCGCGCAGCGCCAGTAGGTGGAGGCCCGAAGAAAGGCGCTGGCGGCGGTGACGCGCTTGCCTTTTTGGTCAGCCGCTTCGGCCCTGTCCTGCAGCCGGCCTGCCAGCGCGGCCCAGGCACTGACCCAAGCCTCTTCGTCGCTGCCCTTGAGCTGGTGCACCACGTCCATGACCTCGCCGAAATCGGTCATGCCGTAGGGCATCAGGCTCAGGATGTGCTTGATCAGTGCGTCAAGCAGTACGTTGTCATTGAAAAAACCAGGGTCTGCCCAATGCTTTCCGACCTGTGCTGAAGTCGCCGCGCTGGCCTTTGCGCCGTGTACTTGTTTAGTGTCAAATTTATCTTTCTGATCGATCATGATGTGTGTACCTCATCCTTAATGTTGACAAATTGATCTCGCCTTGGATTCGGCCGGATCGCTCTCTCCGTTGGAGGTAGAGGACCGATTCATGGAGTGAGTGCTAACCCCGGACTAGAAAAATTCAGTTGTTATTTCTTCTCTCTACGCTCCACTCCACGGCTCAATGAGCCATGAAGAAAGGTCTGGACGGCGTGGCCCACAATTCGGTCGATCTCGCTGTTGGACAAAGGTGACGAACGGAGTCCTGAAGCTGCCAGCAGCTTGGCATGGCCGGCTACCAGGCCAATGAAATGTTCGGCAAGCACTTTGGCTGGAACCGCGCCAGACAGGTCTTTTCCCGATTGCTGTTGCGTCTCGATCCAGTCGGAGAGGATCTCGATGGCCTTGCCGTAACTCACTTCCCACATTGCCTGTGCAACATCGGGAAAGCGCCTGCCTTCATTGACTAAGAGACGGTGCAGGGCAAGCGTGCGTGGGGACAGTGCGGACTGTAGTAGCCGCTTGCCGAGCAATGGAAGCACTTCTTCTGGCCCGCCATTCCCGATTCGCAACTGCTCCAGCGGCTTCGCCACGTCTGCGCACAGACTGATCATGGCCTCCTTGAACAGTCCTTCCTTGCCGCCGAAGTGGCTATAGATGTTGCTGCGTGAACCTCCCACGCGGGCGATCAAGTCATCCACGGCGACGCTGTCGAAACCGCGTTCGAGGAATAGCTCAGCCGCAATGGAGATTAGATCCTGAAGGCGCTGTGCGCCCTTTGCGGTTCGATGCTTCGTCGGTGATGTGCGCTGATCCTTTACCACTTCGATTGTCCTTGGCTTCATCGTTTATGTAACGTACTATACAGTACACTTTCGGGCGTGACAACTGCACAGGCGCCAGCCGATAGGAAACATATGCCACCTCCGGCTGTGCGCTAACCAAAGTAAGGACTACAAAATGGAACTACGGCACCTGCGTTGCTTTGTCGCCGTTGCGGAAGAACTCCACTTCGCTCGTGCAGCGGAAAAGCTGCACATCCAGCAATCGCCCCTGTCGCGCACGATCAAGGAGCTGGAGGAAGAACTAGGGGAACAGTTGTTCATCCGCTCCAGCCGAAGCACGCGCCTGACACGGGCAGGCAAGCTGTTTCTAGAGCATGTGCCACGCGTGTTCACGGCCTTGCAGCAAGCGCGCGACAGTGTGAAAGCAGCATCCAACGGCTTCCACGGCCAGTTGAGAATCGCCGTTTCCGACGGCATCACGTCTTCGCGTCTCCCGAGCTTGCTGGCGATGTGCAGGCAGGAGGAACCCGAGGTGGATATTCGGCTTTTCCAAGTGCCGCTGTCACAGCAACTCAAGGGCCTGCAAGACGATCTGTACGACTTGGGGTTTGCTCAATCCGATGAAGTGGGTGACGGCATAACCGCCGAGGCCGTATGGAGCGATCCGCTCATGGTGGCTGTGCCCGCGCGGCATCACCTGCTCAAGCACAAGCGAATCCCATTGGATGAATTGCTGCAATTTCCGCTGGTGCTCTGCGATCCGCAGGCGTGCGAGGGCCATGCTCGCCAGGTGGAACGCATGCTGCGTCGATCCGACCGCGAGCCGCTGATCGCAGAACGTGTCGCTTCGTTCGAGCTGATGATGGTGGTGGTTTCCGCTGGCTTCGCCTTGGGTCTAGCCGGCTTGCCGCATATCGTGGCGAGCCGGGAATGCGGCGTGGTGGCCCGGCCATTGGCCGGGCGCTCCCCTATGCTGACCACCTACCTTCTGCGGCGCGAAGGGGAAGAGTCTGAAGTGCTGACTCGATTCGTCGAACGGGTACAGGCAATCGACTTGCCCGAAGGCGCAAGGCCCGTGCCGTCAGCCGAATCTGACCCACAGGAGGAAATCGAGCTATGAAGCGAATGACGCTATTGCTGCTGGCCGGCTTGCTCACGGCCTGCGGCCCATCTGAGACGCCCAAGCAGGCCAACATCCCGACCGTCGAGGAACTGGCTGCCGATCCTGCACGGTTGAAGGAGTTGCGTCAGCAGTGCAAGACCGACCGTGCGACGCTTGGCGACGTACTCTGCAACCGCGTGGCAGAAGCCACGCGCAAGCGGTTCTATGGCGACGGCAACACGCCCTATACCCCGCCGGAGGCGCCACCTAAGTTCTAGTCGCTAGTCCTTCACAAATTATTTTCCCTCTTAACCAAACACGCCGCAGCGCGCTCGCGCCTGCGGCGTTTCTATTGGTTTCGCTCCAGCCTGGAACGATGCTTTTTGCATCATCTTGCTTCCGATAACGGTCTTTGACCGGCACCTACCCGGCACCGATCCTCCCTCTATGCGGCACCTCCCTGTGCCGCATAGAGGGAGGAATCAGCGCAGGGAAATCGGAGGCCAGTCGATGCAAGCTCAGGGCGTACTGTTCGGGCAGATCGCCGCCGTATTCGGCATCGTGATCGCCGGCGTGTGGAGTGCAACGCAATGGACAGCCGCCGCCCTGGGCTATCAACTACGCCTTGGCTCGCCGTGGTTCGACTTCTTTGGAACTCCGGTCTATCACCCTTGGCGGCTGTTCGAGTGGTGGTTCTTCTTTGACGCCTACGCGCCGCACGTCTTCGATATCGGCGGGGCTATCGCGGGTGGCAGCGGTCTGGTGGCCGTGGGGGTCGCCATCGCCATGTCGGTGTGGCGCTCGCGGCAAGCGCGCCTTGTCACCACCTACGGTTCGGCACGTTGGGCCGATGCGGACGACATACGCAAAGCCGGTCTGATCCAGCCCGACGGGGTTTTCCTCGGGCTGCATCGCGGCCAGTACCTTCGCCATGAAGGCCCGGAACACGTCCTGACCTTCGCCCCCACACGCTCGGGCAAGGGTGTGGGCCTGGTCGTTCCCACCTTGTTGAGTTGGCCCGCATCCGTCGTCGTTCACGACATCAAAGGCGAGAACTGGACGCTCACCGCAGGCTGGCGTTCGCGGTTTAGCCACTGCCTCCTGTTCAACCCCACGGATGCGCAGTCGGCAGCCTACAACCCGCTGCTCGAAGTCCGGCGCGGCGCGCATGAAGTCCGCGACGTGCAAAACGTGGCGGACATTCTGGTCGATCCCGATGGTGCGCTTGAGCGCAGGAACCATTGGGAAAAGACCAGTCATGCGCTGCTGGTCGGCGCGATCCTGCATGTGCTCTACGCGGGCGAGGACAAAACGCTACGCGGCGTCGCCAACTTCCTCAGCGACCCTGCTTGTCCCTTCGAGCTGACGCTGCACCGGATGATGACGACGAAGCACCTGGGCGATGCGCCTCACCCGGTTGTCGCATCCGCTGCGCGCGAAGTGCTGAACAAGTCAGACAACGAGCGGTCGGGCGTGCTCTCCACCGCCATGTCGTTTCTCGGTCTGTACCGCGACCCGACCGTGGCCGAAGTCACGTCGCGCTGCGACTGGCGCATCGCCGACCTGATTTCCGCCGAGCATCCGGTATCGCTCTATCTGGTCGTACCGCCTTCCGACATCAGCCGCACCAAGCCGCTGATCCGGCTCATCTTGAACCAGATCGGGCGGCGGCTGACCGAATCGCTCGATGGCAGCGACGGCATCGCGCGCCGCCACAAGCTGCTGCTGATGCTGGACGAATTTCCGGCGCTGGGTCGTCTGGACTTCTTCGAGTCCGCACTTGCCTTCATGGCCGGCTACGGCATCCGCAGCTTTCTCATCGCTCAGAGCCTGAACCAGATCGACAAGGCGTATGGGCAGAACCATTCCATCCTCGACAACTGCCATGTCCGGGTGACTTTCGCCACCAACGACGAAAGGACGGCGAAAAGGATTTCCGAAACCCTCGGCACTGCCACCGAGCTTCGCGCGCAGCGCAACTACGCCGGCCACCGGCTCGCTCCATGGCTGGGGCACCTGATGGTGTCGCGTCAGGAAACCGCGCGTCCGCTGCTGACGCCCGGCGAGGTGATGCAGCTTCCGCCCGATGACGCCGTGGTCATGGTGTCCAGCGTCGCCCCGATCCGCGCGAAGAAGCTGCGCTACTACGCCGACGCCAATTTCAAGAATCGCGTCCTGCCACCGCCCGCGCTCGCAGTCGGGAGGTACGCCGACGCGCCGCCAGCCCACCCCGACGACTGGAGCGGCTTGGCGATCCCGGCCGTACCTGCGGCGCCGGCCTCGGCATCCGCCGATGGCCTGGGCGGCACCGATGACGGCGGCCCGCGCCGCCAGCCCGAACTCTCCGAAACCGTCGCCTACGACCCCGAGCCTGACGCACATGCGAACGACCTGGCTCTGCTCGATGACGACGACCTGGTGCTGCCACTTCCCGGCCAGCTCGACCCGTCCATGCAGCGCACGGCCCGGCTGGCTTCCCTCGACCCCAACGACGGAATCGACCTATGAGCCAATACCGCCTCAACCTTTTCATCCAGCCCGAGCACGCCAAGCGCCTGGACGAACTGGCCGCCAAGAAAGGTGTGTCCAAGTCCTCCATCGTCGCAGCGGCCTTGGCGTCCTAGCTGTCACCGGATGCTGGCGACCAGCGTGAGGCCGCTATTGCCAAGCGGCTGGATCGACTGTCGCGGCAGACCGAACGCCTGGAGCGCGACCAGAACATCCAGATCGAAACGCTGGCGCTGTTCATCCGCTATTTCCTGACCGTCAGCACGCCAGTGCCAGAAGCCCACCAGGACGCGGCCCGCGCCCAGGGCAAGGCGCGCTTCGAGCAGTTCGTCGAGCAGTTGGGCCGTCACCTGCTGCGTGGCCGCAGTCTGGTGCGCGACGTGGTGGAGGAATTGCACCCCGATCCGATGCGGATGGATGACGCAGCAGCGATGGCGTCCGCCCATGAACGAACTGCGGAGCGTGCATCATGAGTGCCGTTCCGCAGATCCCGCCCGAACCCCGGTCATCCGCAGCGGCGTCCCAGGATCGCCGCATCCAGATGCTGCGCACGGCGATGGGGCCGCTGATCGCCGCTGCGCTCGAAGACCCGGACGTGGTGGAAATCATGCTCAACCCGGATCGCACCCTGTGGGTGGATCGGTTGTCGTCGGGTCGCTCGCCGCTGGGCGTGGAACTGCCCGAAGCAGATGGCGAACGCATCATCCGCCTGGTAGCCGCGCATGTCGGTGCGGAGGTGCATCGCAGCCAGCCGCTCTTGACCGCCGAGCTGCCGGAAACCGGCGAGCGTTTCGAGGGCATCCTGCCACCGGCCGCCCCGGGGCCAGCCTTCGCGCTGCGCAAGCGGGCCGTGAGCATCATCGGTCTGGATCGCTACGTGGCCGACGGCATCCTGACCGCCGGGCAGGCCGAGTTCCTGCGCCGCGCCGTGCGCGAGCGGCAGAACATCCTGATCGCCGGCGGCACCAGCACCGGCAAGACCACGCTGGCGAACGCGCTGCTGGCCGAGATCGCCGCCACAGGCGACCGCGTGCTGGTGCTCGAAGACACCATCGAGCTGCAATGCGCGGCCCGCGACCATGTGCCGCTGCGCACCCGCGCCGGCGTCGTCACCATGACCGAGCTGGTGCGGGCCACGATGCGCCTGCGGCCTGACCGCGTGATCGTCGGCGAGGTGCGCGGCGGCGAGGCCCTCGACCTCATCAAAGTGTGGGGCACCGGCCACCCCGGCGGCATTGCAACCATCCACGCCGGCTCCGCGCTGGGCGCCTTGCTGCGCCTCGAACAGTTGATTCTCGAAGTCGCTGTGAATCCGCCGCGGGCGCTGATCGCCGAGGCGGTCAACGTCGTCATTCACATCGCCGGACGCGGCCGCAAGCGCCACGTCGAAACCATCGCCCGTGTCGTCGGCTTCGACGGCACCGGCTATCGCCTGGCGGACGCGCTGGAAACGCCGTTTCCCAAGCTGACGCCGGCTCCTCTCGCAGCCGACGCCGCTGCACATCCCCGTCCCCCAACCAACTTGGAGAACTGCCATGACGCACGTTGATTCTTTCCGCTTTTCCGTAAATCCGCTTCCTCACCTGTCCGGCCTAGCGCGACTGCGCAGCCTCGCCCGCCCTGCGGGGCAAGGGCTGCTGCTGGCCGCGCTGCTGCTGTTGCTGGCGGGCACGGCGCAAGCCGCCGGTTCCTCGATGCCGTGGGAGGGGCCCTTGCAGTCGATTCTGGATTCGATCCAGGGGCCGGTGGCACGCATCGTCGCGGTCATCATCATCATCGCCACGGGCCTGGCGCTGGCCTTCGGCGACACCAGCGGCGGCTTTCGCAAGCTGATCCAGATCGTGTTCGGGTTGAGCATCGCGTTCGCCGCTTCCTCGTTCTTCCTGTCGTTCTTCTCGTTCTCCGGCGGGGCCGTCGTATGAGTACGGCCAGCGACCTTCCGGGCTTCGAGGTGCCGCTGCATCGCTCGCTGACCGAGCCAATCCTGCTGGGCGGCGCGCCGCGCACCGTGGCAATTGCCAACGGCACGCTGGCCGCCGCCGTCGGACTGGGCCTGCAACTGTGGATTCCCGGCGTGGTGCTCTGGATCGTCGGCCACTCGCTGGCCGTATGGGGTGCTCGCGTCGATCCGCAGTTCATGCAGGTCTTCGCGCGGCATATCAAACACCGCCCGCTTCTGGACGTGTGAGGGGAGGACGCCATGCTGAACCTTGCCGAATATCGTCAGCGCCCGGCCTTGCTTGCCGACTGGCTGCCCTGGGCCGGGCTGGTCGCGCCGGGCGTTGTACTGAACAAAGATGGTTCGTTTCAACGCACGTTCCAGTTTCGCGGTCCCGACCTGGACAGTGCGACACAGGGCGAACTGATTGCCACGTCGGCGCGGCAGAACAACGCGCTTCGCCGTACCGGGTCTGGCTGGGCCTTCTATATCGAGGCCGAGCGAATGCGGGCATCGAGCTATCCGCAGTCCTCCTTTCCCGAACCACTGTCCTGGCTGGTGGATGAGGAGCGACGCGCGGCGTTCGAGGAGTCGGATGGCCATTTCGAGAGCGTCTATCACTTCACGTTGCAACACCTACCGCCGCAAGAGTCTCGCGCCCGTGCGGCTGGGATGCTGTACGAGAACCGGCCCACCGAGGGCGTGGACTGGCGCGGTCGGCTCGATTCCTTCGTGGCAGAGACCGATCGCGTGTTCGACCTGCTCGATGGTGTGATGCCGGAGATTGCCTGGCTGGACGACAGCCAGACGCTGACCTACCTGCATGCCACAGTCTCCACGCGCCGCTATCGCGTCGGCGTGCCCGACGTGCCGTTCCATATCGACGCGCTGCTGGCCGATGCCGCGCTGGTCGGCGGCCTGGCGCCCATGCTGGGCGATCAGCACCTGCGCGTGGTGTCGGTACGAGGCTTCCCGACCTCGACCTGGCCGGGGATTTTGGACGACCTCAACCGCCTGGGCTTTGCGTATCGCTGGAATACGCGCTTCCTGTGTCTCGACAAAGCCGAGGCGGAACGGGAGTTGGGGCGCTTGCGGCGCCAATGGTTCGCCAAGCGCAAGAACGTCATCGCGCTGCTGCGCGAAACGATCTTTCAGCAGGAAAGCCCGCTGGTCGATACCGATGCCAGCAACAAGGCCGCCGACGCCGATGCCGCCTTGCAGGAGCTGGGCAGCGATCAAGTCGCCTTCGGCTACCTCACCGCCACGGTGACGGTGCTCGACGCCGACCCGGCCGTGGCCGACGAGAAGCTGCGCATGGTGGAGCGCGTTATCCAAGGCCGGGGCTTCGTGACGATCCCCGAAACCCTCAACGCGGTCGATGCCTGGCTGTCGTCCGTCCCCGGCAACGCATACGCGAACGTGCGTCAGCCCATCGTTTCGACGCTGAACCTGGCGCACATGATGCCGATGTCAGCGGTATGGGCCGGGCCGAAGAAGAACGACCACCTCGACGGCCCGCCGCTGATCGTGACACGCACCGATGGTGCGACGCCGTTCCGGCTGGTAACGCACATCGGCGACGTGGGCCACACCCTTGTCGCCGGGCCGACTGGCATGGGCAAGTCGGTGCTGCTCGCCATCCTGGCCATGCAGTTCCGGCGCTACTTCGGCTCGCGGATCTTCGCCTTCGACATGGGGCGCTCGATGCGCGCCACCATCCTCGGCCTTGGCGGTGAGCACTACGACCTCGGTGCCGATGGCGGCATCGCCTTCCAGCCACTCGCGCGAATTGCCCACGAGGGCTACCGCACCTGGGCCGCGGAATGGGTGGAGGGCCGGCTGCTGCACGAAGGCGTGACGGTCGGCCCGGACGAGAAGGCTGCCATCTGGTCGGCGCTGAGAAGCCTTGCCGGTGCGCCGGTGGAGCAGCGCACCATGACCGGCTTGTCGGTGTTATTGCAGTCCAACGCGCTGCGCCAAGCGCTCGCGCCCTATGTGCTGGGCGGCGCACACGGCAAGCTGCTGGACGCTGACCACGACCGGCTGGGCATGGCCGACGTGCAGGGCTTCGAGATGGAAGAACTGATGCACAGCCCCGCCGCCGTGCAAGCGGTGCTGCGCTACCTGTTCGCCCGCTTCGACGAGCGTTTCGACGGTGCGCCGACGCTGCTGATCCTCGATGAAGCGTGGCTATTCCTTGATGAGCCATCTTTCGCGGCCCGCATCCGGCAATGGCTCAAGACGCTCAGGAAAAAAAACGTCAGCGTCATCTTCGCCACGCAGTCGCTGGCCGACATCAAGGATTCGACCATCGCGCCCGCGATCATCGAGAGTTGCGCCAGTCGGATTTTCTTACCTAATCCGCAGGCGACCGAGCCGCAGATTCGCACGATCTACGAGGGCTTCGGGCTCAACAGCCGGCAGATCGAGATCGTCGCCACCGCGCAGCCCAAGCGCGACTACTACTACCAGTCGCGCCTCGGCAACCGCCTATTCGACCTCGACCTGGGGCCTGTCGCGCTCGCATTCGCGGGCGCATCCACCCCTCAAGACCAACGCGATATTGACCGCGTGCTGACGCAGGCCGGCGCTCCCGGCTTCGCCGGCGCGTGGCTGCGCCATCGCGGCCTCGGCTGGGCCGCCGACCTGCTGCCGTCCGCTCCGGCGGCAGCTTCCTTTCTCGCTTCTCAACCGCTGGAGGTTTCACTATGAAGACCAAGCCCCGTTTGCTCTCTGTCTCACTCGCTGCTGTGTTGTCGGTATTTCTGCTGGCCATGCAGCCCGCATCCGCGCTGACGGCGTTCGACCCGTCCAACTTCGTGCAGAACACGCTGACCGCCGTGCGCACGCTGGAACAGATCAACAACCAGATCAACCAGCTCCAGAACGAGGCGCAGATGTTGATGAACCAGGCCAGGAATCTGGCAAACCTCGACTTCAACATCGTCAACCGCCTGCGCTCGACGCTCGCCACCACCGAGCGCCTGATCGCCGAGGCGCGCGGCTTGGCCTACGACGTGCAGAGCATGGATGCCACGTTCGCCCGCCTGTACCCGGAACAGTACGCCGCCACCATCAGCGGCGACCGCATGGCGCAGGACGCCCGCGAACGCTGGCAGAACACCTTGAACGGCCTGCACACCGCGATGCGGATGCAGGCGCAGGTGTCGCAGAACCTCGCCCAAGACGAAAGCGCGCTGGCCGACCTCGTGAACCAGAGCCAATCGGCGACCGGCGCGCTGCAAGCGATGCAGGCGACGAACCAGCTCCTGGCTTTGCAGGCCAAGCAGTCGATCCAGGGGCAGCAGCTCCAGATCACGCAAGACCGGGCCGCTTCGCTGGAACTGGCGCGGCAAGCGGCGGCTATGGAGCGCGCCCGCGAAGTGCGGCGGCGCTTCCTCGGCACCGGCACGCCGTACACGCCGCAGTCCGTCAACTTCTACAACAACTGACCGGAGGCGGCCATGCGAAGCGCTTCCGTCCTGCTGGCCGTGCTGCTGACCGCGTGCGGCCAGCAGCCGGCCGAGAACCTGGCCGACGCCCTGGCCGCAGATCCGGTGCGGCTCAAGGCATTGCGCGGGCAATGCGCGGCCGACCGGCAGGCCGTGGGCGAGGATGCCTGCCGCGCCGCCGCCGAAGCCTTCCGGCGGCGCTTTTTCGCCGGCCATACCGGGCCGGACGAATACAACTCGCTGGCTGAACTTCCGCCGATTCCGCCGAGCTTCGATACGCCCGCAGATGAATTGCCAGAGGGCGCCGTTCTGCTCACTCCGTCCGAGGATTCGCCATGAACGACGTGACCATCATCGACCGTTTCCTCGATACGTTCTCGCGCTACATCGACTCGGGCTTCGGTTTGTTGCAGGGCGAAGTGGCGTTTCTCACCGCCACACTCATCGTCATCGACATGACGATCGCTGGTCTTTATTGGGCCATGAGCCACGCCACCGGCCAGGGCGATGACGTGATCGCCAAGCTGCTGCGCAAGGTGCTCTATGTCGGCGCGTTCGCCTACATCATCGGCAACTTCAACTGGCTGGCGAGCATCGTGTTCCGCTCGTTCGCCGGCTTGGGGATCACCGCGACCGGCTCGGCCATCACGATGGAGAACTTCCTTCAGCCTGGCCGGCTGGCGAAGACCGGCATCGACGCTGCCGCGCCGATTCTGGAACAGATCGGGGACATGGCTGGGTTCCCCGAGGTGTTCGTGAACATCGACCCCATCGTGGTGCTGTTCATCGCCTGGCTGGTGGTGATCCTCTGCTTCTTCGTGCTGGCGGTACAGCTTTTCATCACGCTGGTCGAGTTCAAGCTGACCACGCTCGCCGGCTTCGTCTTGATCCCGTTTGCACTCTGGAACAAGACCTCGTTCCTCGCGGAAAAGGTGCTGGGCAACGTGGTGTCGTCAGGCATCAAGGTCTTGGTGCTGGCCGTCATCGTCGGCATCGGTTCCGGCCTGTTCGCCGAGTTCCAGGTGCATCCCGACGAGCCATCCATCGACCACGCGCTGGTCGTGATGCTGGCCTCGCTCGCGCTGCTTGCGCTGGGCATTTTCGGACCCGGTATCGCCACCGGCCTGGTGTCCGGTGCGCCGCAGCTTGGTGCGGGCGCGATGGCTGGTGCTGCGGTCGGCGCTGTCGGCACCGGCGTTGCCATCGGCGCCGCCGCAACGGGCGTGGGCGGCGCCGTCATGGCCGGTGCACGAATGGCCCCGGCGGCCGCAAAGCTGGCCGGTGCCGGGGCGCGTGCCGCGACTTCGGCGGCCGGCAGTGCCCGATCGGCGTTCCAGGCCGGTTCCACTGCGGCCGGCGGCGGTGCCAAGGGCGCGGCGGCTGGCCTCGGCAATGTCGCCAAGACCGGCGCACAAGCCGCAGGCCGCCGCGTCGCCTCTGGAGCTTCCGCTGCGGGGCAGAAGATGGCCGATTTCTTCCGCGCTGGCTGGAACGGCACAGAAGCCGGCAGCGACGGTGCTGGCCCCGGCCAGACCGCAGACGGCGCCGCAGGCTCGCAGAAGCAAGAGCAACCGGCCTGGGCCAAGCGGATGCACCGGCGCCAGCAGGCCACCCATGCCGCGACCACTGCTGCCCACACGCTGCGCGGCGGCGACGGCGGCGGCTCCGGGCAAGGCCCGAGCCTGCGGGATTCCGATACCTAACCTTCAAGGAGAACACCCATGCGATTCAAACGCCCGCAGGTGCGCTACGCCGATACGCCGCAGCCTGCCACCCCGTATCAAGCCGCCGCCCAGGTATGGGACGACCGTATCGGCTCGGCTCGCATGCAGGCCAAGAACTGGCGACTGATGGCCTTCGGCTGCCTAGTGCTCGCGCTGCTGATGGCCGGCGGCCTGGTGTGGCGCTCGGCGCAGTCCATCGTGACGCCCTATGTCATCGAGGTCGATCAGGCCGGGCAGGTGCGCGCCGTAGGTGAGGCCGCCACGCCGTACCGGCCCGGCGACGCGCAGATCGCGCACCACCTGGCGCGCTTCGTGACGCTGGTTCGCTCGCTGTCCATCGATCCCATCGTGGTGCGGCAGAACTGGCTCGATACCTACGACTACACCACCGACAAGGGCGCGGCGGTGCTCAACGACTACGCCCGCACCAATGACCCATTCGCCCGCATCGGCAAGGAATCGGTGACGGTGCAGATCACCAGCGTGGTTCGCGCCAGCGACACGTCTTTCAACGTGCGCTGGACAGAGCAGCGCTACGTCAACGGTGCGCCCGCCGGCACCGAACGCTGGAACGCCGTGCTTTCGACCGTCCTGCAAACCCCGCGTACCGAACAGCGCCTGCGCAAGAACCCATTGGGTATCTACGTCAACGGACTGTCATGGAGCCGCGAACTGGATTCTTCCGAAGGAGCCAAACCATGAAACTTCGTTTCCGCCTTTACGTTTTTCCTTTGACGCTGCTGGCCCTCGCGGGCTGCGCCTCGCAGGGCAAGCCGCCGCCGTCCATCTCGCTCGACGAGCCGGTGCTGGCCCAGCCGTTGCCCGAACCGCCCAAGCCCGTCGAAGTCGTCGCCGTCCCTGAACCGCTGGCGCTGCCAGCGCAGTTGAAGCCGCTGCCGGAAGTCGATGAAGCCCCCGCTGCGCCGGAGCCGGCCGACGAAAAGGTGCGCGTTTCCCGTGCCAATGCAGAAGCGCGTATCGCGCCTACCCGTGAGGGCTACGTCAACGCGATTCAGGTGTGGCCGTTCACCGATGGCGCGCTTTATCAGGTCTATGCGTCGCCGGGGCGCGTGACGGTGGTTTCGCTTCAACCGGGCGAGGAACTGGTGACGGTCGCCGCCGGCGATACCGTGCGCTGGATCGTGGGCGACACGTCCAGCGGCGGCGGGGCCGATCTGCGCGTCAATGTGCTGGTCAAGCCCATCCGTTCCGGTCTGAAAACCAATCTCGTCATCACCACCAGTCGGCGCACCTACCTGCTGGAGCTGACCTCGACCGAGAAGGCATGGATGGCGTCGGTATCCTGGGACTACCCGAAAGACCGGATGCTCGCGTTGCAGCGCCAGGCGCAGGCTGCGCAGGCGACAACGCCTGTCGATACGGGCCTGTCGCTGGACAAGATCCGCTTCCGCTACGCGGTATCGGGCAGCAACCCGCCGTGGAAGCCGCTACGCGCCTTCGATGATGGAGAGAAGGTCTATATCCAGTTTCCGGCCGGCATTGCTCAGGGCGAGTTGCCGCCGCTGTTTGTCATCGGCGCGCAGGGCGACGGGCAATTGGTGAACTACCGTTTCCGCGCGCCGTACTACGTCGTGGATCGCCTGTTCGGCGCGGCCGAACTGCGGCTGGGCGGCGACGGCGGCGACTTGGTGCGGATCGAGCGCACCGATGGCGTTGCGCGGAGGAACTGACCATGAGCCAGGATGACACTCCCGACCTTGCCGCGCCGCAGGCGGCGGGCAAGATCGCTCCCGAGGCGGTGGCGCTGCGCGCCCAGCCGCGCCCGGTCACGCGCCTGAATCGGCGCACGCTGGCCATCCTCGCCGGCGTCCTGGCGGTGGCCGTGCTCGGCGCGCTGATGTGGTCGCTGCAACCTCAGCGGCGCGGTGCGGGCGAGCAGACCGAGCTTTACAACGTCGATCGTGTCTCGAAGTCGGAAGGACTGGATGCGCTGCCGACGGACTACTCCAAGCTGCCGCCGGCGTTGCCGCCTGCCGTTCCCGAACTGGGGCCGCCGCTGCCGGGCGATCTTGGCCCTGCCATCGTGAAGTCGCAGCAGCCGGCGACGGCCGCCTACGCGGCCCCCGGCCACGACCCGAACGATGCTCTGCGCAAAGAAGCCGAAGCGGCCGCGGCCTCGTCCGTGTTCTTCCGCTCGGGAGGGCAGAATGCGGCGCCGGTGGCGCAGACACAGGTGGCCGCTGCGCCGGGCTTCGCCGCCAATGCGGCGTTTGACCCGCTGGCGGCCGGGCCGGCCTCCACGGCGGCCCAGCCTGCTGACCCGACAGCGGTGCAAAACCGGCAAGACCAGAAAGAGGCTTTCCTGAAAGGTGGCTCCACTGAAACCCGTAATTCCGGCAATCTGACCCTGCCAACTTCGCCGTATCAGGTCATGGCCGGAACGGTGGTCGCAGGTGCCTTGGTGACGGGCATCAAGTCGGACTTGCCCGGCGACGTGATCGCCACGGTGACGGAGCCGGTCTATGACACAGCCACCGGGCGCTTCCTGCTGATTCCGCAGGGTTCGCGCATCCTGGGCAAATACAACAGCCAGGTCAGCTACGGGCAGAGCCGCGTTCAAGTCGTCTGGAACCGGATCATCCTGCCGGACACGTCTTCGCTCACGCTCGACAACCTGGCCGGCACCGACCCAGCCGGCTATGCCGGGCTGGAGGACGATGTGGACTACCACTGGGGCCGCATCTTTGCCGGTGCGGCACTCACCACGCTGCTGGGCGTCGGTGCCGAGCTGGCCGCGCCGGAGAACCGGCAGGATGGTGATCGCGTCATCATCGCTGGGCGCGACAGCGCGCAAGACAGCATCAATCAGGTCGGCCAGGAGATGACCCGGCGCAACCTCAACATTCAGCCGACCTTGACGCAACGACCGGGCCTGCCGGTTCGCATCATCGTCAACCGGGATCTGGTGCTGCGGCCGTACCAGCCGCTGTTCTTCAACCGGGGGACTTCACGATGAGCACGACCAAGAAGCTGCGGCTTGGCCCGCTGCCGAAGACCGAGAGCACCAAGCTGACTTTCGTTTGCCCGACCAGTTTAAAAGCCGACCTCGACCGCTACGCCGCGCTACACGCGCAGGCGTATGGCGAGGCAGTCGATGCGGCGACGCTGATCCCGCATATGCTGGAAGCGTTCATGGCGGGCGATCGAGGATTCAGGAAGGGCACGGCGACCCGCAGCGCACCACCGAAGCCGCCATGATTGCACCGCATACTATTCAACGGCATCCATCGAACGCGCAGCCCAGGCTGCGCGTTCTTCATTCTGGATGCCGCCGAGCCTGTTGGGCTATGATGATGCGACAGGCCCGCCGTTCCTCGGCAATCGAGCACTACACAGTGCGATGCGGCTTTCTCTCCCAAAGCTCCTATGTCGCTCCTAGCCGACGACGCCGCTCTTCTTCAAAGCGGCCCCGAAAGGAGCTAACCTACTGTCCCATATACGGTTTCAAGCCCTTCTTGATTTGAGCCGAAGACTTGACACCGGCACTTTTTTGGTGCGTCAGGCGCAGGTGTACCGGGAACACCCCGCCCCACTCGCCCCGACATTCGCAGTCGGCCCGCCAGGCATTGCTAACGGGCAGCGCGTGCAGCACGGCGCCACACAGCCTCCGACGAAACTCCTCGCCCCGCGCGCTGTAGGCCTCAAAGTCTCCTGGCGCGAATGTCTGCAGACGTTGCAGCGTCACGCTTTCATCGCGCGTCAGCTCGCTGCCGGAGCAGCAGCGGTAACCCGCGCGCCGGCGGCCGTAATACGTGGAAGACTTGCTGTTGCGAATTTTTACTTTAGACTGAGTCGCTGACATATTTGGGTCCTTCATATCTGATGTGTCATGCCCTGCGCGGAGTGTCCGCTCCGCCAGGGCAACCCCGGCCTTTTCGGCCGCCTTTCTGCTTTGTTTCCCGCTGTTTTCACCTCTGTCGCCGCCCCGCGTAAGCGAAGCCACGTCATTCAGAATGGGATATCGTCATCAAAATCTGCCGGCGGATAGTTGCCCTGCGGCGGTGCCAGGGGTTCCGGCTGCGACTGAGCCGTACCGCGCCCGCCCTTGCCACCTTTGCCACCGTTACCCGACGCTGCTGGCGGCTGCTGAGGCTGACCGCTCTGCTGGCCGCTGAACGGCTGTCCGGTCTGTGCGCCTGTATTGCCTCCTCGCCCGCCCAGCATCTGCATGGTGCCGCCGACATTGACCACGACCTCGGTGGTGTATTTGTCCTGTCCGTCCGTGCCCTGCCACTTGCGCGTGCGCAGCTGGCCCTCGATGTAGACCTGCGAACCTTTGCGCAGGTATTCCCCCGCCACCTCGGCAAGCTTTCCGAACAGCACCACGCGGTGCCATTCGGTTACCTCCCTGTTCTCACCGGTCTGCTTGTCGCGCCAGCTTTCCGACGTGGCCAGCGTAATGTTTGCGACCGCGCCGCCGTTTGACATGTAGCGCACCTCGGGGTCCTGCCCCAGATTTCCGACCAGGATGACCTTGTTGACGCCCCGTGAAGCCATGTTCGTTCTCCTCATGCAGTTGGTTTAAAACCACCTCACCCGTTGAGTTTCGAGAGCCGCGGTGTTGACGTTTTGTGGAAATCGGCTGGTTTTTCCTCCGGTATTCACTTCACCCGTTTGAGATCCTTCGCCGCGAGGGCGTAAACCAGCGCGGGTGACGGCAGGCGTCCGGGGCGACGGGGAAATTTATTTCTGGTCTAACGCAGTGGTCGGAAAAAAATTTTCACGGCGTGCATTTCACCCTGGACGACCACGGTGCCTGTGCTTGTCTCAGCCCCGGCGAATGGACTTAAACCGGTGAAGCCTGGCGGAAAAGCACAGCACGATGCAGCGGCAACGGCGGCTTTGCGGCAGCGAAACGACGTTGCGCCTCAGAGCGGCGGCGGATTTTAGCCGGCGCGGTGCGCGCCAGCCCGCGGGCTGGCTGCAGGTCAGGCTGTGGCCCTGCCATTGTCTTTGCGCTGTGGTATGGCCGGATTACGGCCGTCAGGGGTTTGCGATACTGGCGCTGAGGCCGGTCACGAGTGGTAAAAACAGAGGGGGGTAGGATGAGATGGTTTTCAAAACATAGTCCTTATGCGAAAGCTCCCTGAAACGGACAGCAATCATACACGCTGGTCTCCGGTTAAAAAGCCTTCACCTGTTTTTTCAGAGGAGCGCCAGCTGCCCTGTGCATCGACTTCAGCTCTGAGTCCATCTGCGGTTCAGCCTCACACGCATTTAACGGTACGGTGAAGCTAACCAGTGAAGTGCGTCAGCTCTGCACGGCTTTATCCACACTTTGGCTGAACACCCGGGGTATAAAGCTGTGGATAGTCTGCGGCCACCCTTTTCTGCCCGTAGCTCACGACGATTGATTAAAAAACGCACTAAGCAGGTTGCACCACTATTGCACGCCCCTGTCCGGAAGGATTACTGAAATATTTTATTTTTCAGTGATATGTCAAATTAACTAACAGCCGCCGTTTCGTTGCTACTTGCCAGATAATTTCACCTCAATAATACTGTACGCATAACCAGTATAATTCAGAGGAGGATTTTTATGCGCACTTTATTTACAGCAATGACAGCAATTACCGGCAGGTCAGCCATTTTCCCGGGGACCGGATCATGAATCCGGGCAGTTTTGCCGGGGGCCTGACACTGCTCTGGCCCCCGATTTTTACTCCCCGCGTCAGGGTGCCCCTCTATGCAGAGCCCTGCGCCGCAGGGTTTCCCTCTCCGGCGGCAGATTACGTTGAGAAAGAGCTGGACCTGAATGAACTCTGCATCCGCCGGCGCGCCTCTACTTTCTTTGTCCGCGCAAGCGGCAGCAGCATGCGCGATCTCGGGTTGTGCGATGGCGACGTCATGGTTGTCGATCGCGCCGAGAAGCCTTCCCACGGCGATATTGTTATCGCCGAAGTTAACGGAGAATTTACGGTCAAGCGCCTGCAGCTGCATCCCCGCCCCGCCCTGCTCCCGATGAACCCCGCCTACCCCGTGATTTATCCGGAGGAGCTGCAGCTGCTCGGCGTGGTGACGTGGTTTTTCAACAGCACGCGCGCGCGGAGGTGATTATGCCCATGTTCGGACTCGCCGACGTCAACTCATTTTATGCCAGCTGCGAGGCGCTGTTCCGCCCTGATCTGCGCGGTAAGCCGGTTGTGGTACTGAGCAACAACGACGGCTGCGTCATTGCGCGCAGCGCCAGCGCAAAAAAACTTGGCATAAAAATGGGCACGCCATGGTTTCAGATAAAGAACCAGCTCTATCCCGAAAAGGTATTTATCTTCAGTTCGAACTACGGGCTTTACCATAATCTCAGCCAGCGCGTGATGACAGCCCTGGAGGAACTGACACCCCGTGTTGAGCAGTACAGCATTGATGAAATGTTCCTCGACCTGACGGGCATTAACGGCTGCGAAGATTATGAACATTTTGGCCGCCGCCTCAGGACACATGTGATGAATACCACCGGGCTGGTTATTGGCGTTGGGATGGGGCCGACCAAAACGCTGGCGAAGTCAGCACAGTGGGCCAGCAAGGAGTGGCCACAGTTTCGGGGCGTGCTCGCGCTTACGCCAGATAACCCAAAGCGCACCGCTACTCTTCTGGAAAATCAGCCTGTGGAAGAAATCTGGGGGGTGGGACGTCGCATCGGCAAACGCCTGAATCTGATGGGTATCCATAATGCGTTACAGCTGGCACGCGCCCACCCTGCCCTCATCCGGAAAAACTTTAACGTGGTTCTGGAGAGAACCGTACGCGAACTGAACGGCGAATCCTGTATTCCGCTTGAGGAACTGCCCCCTGCCAAACAACAAATTTGCTGCTCCCGCTCTTTTGGTGAGCGCATCACCTCAAAGGTCGCCATGCAGCAGGCGCTGTGCCTGTACGCGACAAGAGCGGCCGAAAAGCTCCGGGGCGAGCGGCAGTTCTGCCGGCGTGTCAGCGTGTTTATTCGCACCTCGCCGCATGCGGTCAACGAGGTGTTTTACGGAAACAGCGCCGGAGAAAAGCTCAGCCTGCCCACCCAGGATACGCGGGACATTATTGACGTGGCCATGCGATCGCTCGATCGCATCTGGCTCGAAGTCGCCGGTACATGAAAGCGGGCATCATGCTCGATGACTTTACCCCGGACGGAGTGAGTCAGCTCAATCTCTTTGATGACAGGCAGCCACGAAAGAACAGTGTGCAGCTCATGAAAGTGCTGGACGGCATTAATCAGTCCGGGCTTGGAAACGTGTGGTTTGCAGGACAGGGCGTGAATACCGAATGGAACATGAAGCGGGAGATGCTCAGTCCAGCCTGGACCACACGCTGGTCTGATATTCCTGTTGCACGCGTATTATAGCCGGGCAGGCAAACGGGAGTTCGCCTGTTTTTTTCTCAGGAACCTGTATCGGAAACGCTTTCTCAGACAGGCCCTGATGCCAGCCATAACGTCCCTGTTTTGCGTGACGCACAGGGGCATCGCTCGCCGTTACTCGCCGAAAAAATGCGTCAGGCGCAATGCCGCTGACGCACCGGGAAATCAGCATCAGTCAGAGGGTAAAATCGACGTGCTCACCGCCCGGCATATTGACGCCAATTGTCAGCTGACCGCCAAGCGCTTCAACATAACGCTTGAGCGTGGCAATTTTCAGATCTTCACCGCGCCCTTCAATAGCCGCAACAGAAGGCTGTGCAATACCCATGGCTTCAGCCTGCTGCTTTTGGGTTTTTGACAGCGCCTCACGCAATTTATACAGCTGAGAATCAAGTCGCATTGCCGCGACTTTTTCATGAACCTGCGTGAGTTCATCAGGTGTCAGATCAGCCATCAGGTCATCAAGCGTTTTCATTTCCCGCTCCGTTTCAGTTGGTCCAGATGTCGGTGGTACTCATTTTCCGCTGTTTTAATCATGGTCTTGTAGAAGCGCTTTTCATCTGCGCCTTCTTTATTACCCGCACACAGGACAATCGCTTTACGCATGGGGTCAAACACAAAGAACCCTCTTACGGGCCGCCCGTTGCTCTGTACCCTCAGTTCTTTCATGTTCGGGATTTTTGAGCCGTAAAGCGTATCCACATGCGGCCGGCCAAGATGCGGACCTTCCTGCTTCAGAAGGTTCAGTGCGGCAAGCACATCCAGCTGCATCGCCCTGTCCTGCTCTCTGAGCCATTCCGCGAATAAATCCGTGGTTTCAACGATCCACACACGCCCACCTTTATATATTACAGTCTATACAGCATATATATCACAGTCTATTTTTTCAATACTGCGCTCTGTCTGCTATACCAAAATCCTTTATCGCCAGGTTTTCATATCCGCGCAGGTGGCAGGCTGTATAAATGCAATATGCCGGACATCAGCCAGACTGAATACGCTCAGGGTAAGCGTCAGGCCCCGGCCTGCTAAACACGGTGCCTGCCATGAACACAGAACCCTCAGATTGATTCTTTACCCTGCGGCGCGTCATTAAGTCCGTCATGACTTTCTTCGTTGAGGTAGCTGATCTCACTCTGATCGATACCGGACAGCAGATGCGCCAGCGTTTTACGGCCGCGGGGCAGGCGTGAAGCCGGTGTCAGTGACACTGTCTCACCCTCAACGGTGACGTTAAGCCGGATGCCAGGCGTCCAGCCGGCCCGGACAGCCACATCATCCGGAACCGTGATAACTAAGATACCGTTCTGTTGATGTAATATCAGGTCTGCCATATTTCCTCCCCTCCTCCGCTTAGAAAAAGCGTTTGCCGACAGGCAAGCGGCATCTGACTTTACTGTGAGGTTTGCTAAAGCCGGTTTCAGACAGCAACAAGACGCTGTCAACAGCTGTATGCCTGTCCGTTAACGTGATCTGTAGACACAGCGCAATTCTTTCCAATACCGAAAACATGCGGACTGGTTAAGTGAATGTCTCGTTAATCATTATGGAAGGGAATTTCATGTTTACGACACCATTCTGGCCTGCTGCTGATTCATATCACATTCATATGATGGATATTCCGCTGCCAGACTCACTTTCTCCGGCTGTGCTGGACCTTATCCATCAGGCTACCCGGCTTGCCGATGCAGCAAATCATTTTCATCCGGTTGCCACGCGAACCGGTACCACTCTGCTTCAGTCCGTTGAAGAAAAGCTCAGCATTATCTGTTTTAAGCTCGCCCGGGAATTTACTGACCCGGACACCCGAAAAGCATTGCAACTGCGCGCTGATGTGCTTTCCGATCCCCGTACCGCCGGCGAACTGCTCCCGCAGATAGCCGGTCTTGATGAACAGGAACTGGTGCAGGGTATTGGTTATATGTCGACATGGGTGGGTAAATCCAGGGCACAGCATTATTCCGCATGGTTTGGATTACCTAATCGCTGCCTGCAGGAGGTTTCCGATGTGGTGGACGACCTTTTTTCAGATAACCTGGCCTGGCTGCAGCGCCATATTGATGCGCGGCTGATTGCTCTGCCCGGCTGCCGTTACAAAATCGTTGATCTGTTTGCGATTGCCGGTGAAGCCAACAGCTATCCCAAACACTTTGCTTATTTCTTCCCAGAAGATGAAGGCGTCAAGTACGCGCCTCAAAAACGCACCATCGTGTTTGCAAATACGTATCTTAACCTGTTCGAACGCTTCGCCCGAACCCAGGCCTCTCTGCTCGGCTGGCAACAAAACGTTATTCCGGAAAGCAGCATCTGTGCCCGTCACCTGATTGCGTGGTTCAGAGGTCACGATTTGGGGCATTCCATTGTCATTGAAAAAATGAGGTTCGGCAGCCTGAGCAAGCAGGACCGGTGGGGATCCATGGTCATCCAGGAGGCGCTGGCTGACGTGTTTGGCCTGCTGATGTGCCTCACAGAGGATACCCGACAGGCACTGCAGCTGGATGAAACGCATCAGCTGAGGGTGTTTCTTCTGGAGATGCTTCGGTATCTGCGTCGTGGTCCCTGCGACTATCCCGATGCCGGGGCGGCGTATATTCAGCTTAAATGGCTGACGGAACATCAGTGCCTGTACTGGAATGGAACCCACTATGAAGTGGATCTCGCCGCGGTTAAACCTGCTTTAACCGCGCTGGCCAGTGCGATGACTTGCTCCGTTCTTCAGGGTGATACCGGAAAAGCCGGGGAGTTCCTGCAACGTTATTCACCGCATCATCAGCGTGAAGAAGCTGCAATGCTGCTCAACCGGCTTGGCAAAACGGTCGACATGATTGAATACGACCAGAAGATAAAAGGTTTTCTATTATGATCGAATTCTCAAACGGCTTTTTACTGAGTTTATCGCTGTGTCTCGATATCGGCATTGCCAATATCGCCATGATTACTCTTGCCATGCAGCGCGGGTATTTCCATGGGTTCTGGCTGGGTATGGGCACCTGCGTCGGTGACCTGGCCTATGCATTACTGGCGCTGGCAGGCATGGCAGTGCTGCTTCAGTATGAAGTGGTCCGCTGGGTGCTGTGGATAGGCGGTGGCGCCCTTCTGTTATGGTTTGCCGGTAAAATGCTGGTGGCCGCATACCGAAAGGCAGCAGAACTTAATGTCAGCGAATCTCACCAAGCTCGCCCGCTCCTGCGGGAGTTCGGGCGGGGAGTTGTACTAGCCATGTCCTCGCCCACAGCCATCTTGTGGTTTGCCACCGTGGGCGGTGCGCTAATTTCGCGGATGGGTCATCATAGCCTGACTGGTACATCGTGGTTTCTGAGCGGGTTCTTTATAGCGGGTATGTTCTGGACATGCGTGCTTTGCCTTGTCGGGAGCTTCGGCGGCAGGATGCTGGGTCAGCGGCTGCTTAAATATTCCTACATCGCCTCGGCCCTTATCTTCAGCTATTTTGCGCTCTATGTGATTGTGTCAGGATACCGGGAATTTATGGTGGCCTGAGCAGACCTGCGAAGCATAGTGATGGGGCGTCGTCCCCATTACTTTTCGAAAGGCATTAATGAAATGACTCTGATCGTAAAAACCCAGCATTATTGCCGCATCAAGCGGATGAACGTTTCTGCGAAGTAAGTCGCGAGCGTGATGCAGGCGAAGCTGCATATGGTACTGCAGAGGCGGCATACCCGTATGCCGGGTAAAGAAGCGCACAAGATGATATTTACTCAGCCCCGCCATCTGCGCAAGCCTATCCAGCTGGGGTTTTACGCTGAGATTTTCTCTCAGGTATTCAATCACAACGTTGAGCCTCTGTTCGTCATTGCTCTGCAGAAATGCCGGGGTCTCCAGCAGTTCGCCGCACAGCAACATCAGCTCCTGCTCTTCATTTGCCCCTTCACCTTCGCGCGCGGAAGCCGCAAACCGGTAAAGCGCATTAAACAGTCGTCTGTTTTCAATAATGCCTTCGCGCAGAACGGGCGCATGGCTGTCGCTGCGTATATTATCCTCATCAGCCAGCAGTTTCATGACGCTCTGAGGCATATGCACGCTGATAAAATCAACGGACTGACTGTCAAAACGCGACGCCTGAATGGTCCCCGGATTATATAAAGTCACCTGCCCACTCTTAACGTACGCGGTTTTACCTGCCAGCCAGATTTCCTCCACACCTGTCAGGTTGGCGCTAATGACGTACTCATCATGAAGATGTTTTGGGAAGCCAGCATTACAGGCACTGACGCGGGAGCATTCCACGCCGTTACGGCTAAACCACTCTGCAGACTGTAGCGACAAAATAACGGGCCTTATGCAGTAATAGTGAATGATTATTAACGTTTACTAAACCATTCCCCGCCGCTTTTTTCAACTCTCCGCGGCAAAGCTTTCACGATGCCTGAACGACCATGAAACTGACCGGCATCCTTTCGGGGAATGCTGAGTCGGTATTTTACGTTCGATATTTCTTTCCTTTAATCTTTATAAAAGATGACAGGGCAAAGCCCAGCTTTCAGCGATGAATTTGGCATGCGAACAGGTGAATTTAAAAGATGGTGTGCCCATGCGTTCATCTGCAGCCTGGCGACTGGCATTCTCTCCCTGGCTGCATGACAAGCTGACAGCCGATCCGATGACAGGTGCTGCAATACAGTCAGCGGCCATAATGCCGGGGCGGTCGCCTTTGCGAGATTCCGTGTCTGGATTGTATCCGTTGCTATGTTCATGTGTCGAACACACCTGCAGGTTATCGTCGCTGCGATTAAACAGGCCAGCGTGATGAGAAGGACCTGATCAGCTTTCCACTTCTTTTACGGATTCGACAAGTCTGGGGCTGAATGCAGTATCTGCTGGCGGTGAATCAGCGCCCGGCAACGTTTTACTCCCCGTAATGCTTGCTCATCGTGGCCTTATAACTGCGTGTGTCCATCCACCTGACAATCAGGTTAAAATCCTGTTCAAACCATGAGTAAGCAGTAAACCACATGGGAATTTCACCTTGAAATAAATCCATAAAAATATTTTAAATCAATAAGTTAACATTGATATTCGCATGGGAATTTCATTCTGCTTTCAGACCCAGATTTGTGAGATGAAAAACAGGGAAAGGGCAGGGAGCTTACGGCATTTCACCCGCTGCCTGTTACCTGATCCCCTGTAAAAGCAGAATAAGAGGCAACAAGGTCATACCACCCGGCCTGTACAACTTTTTATTGAATACAGAAAAATGTTGCACAAAGCATTCATGAATGTACACTGGCGAAATTAATTGTCAGTGGAGCGGATGATGAAAAGTAACTACGGTGGAGTGGATGAAACTGCGCGCAGAGCGAATGCTATGTTGCGCAGCATGAGTGATGACATTATCGATAAGCGCCAGGAATTCGGTCTCGATCAGTTCTATCAGACGTTCACACGTAATGCCGTGGCCAACCTGCCTAAGCTCAGCCGCCGTGCTGTTGAGCAGGCCATTGAAGAAATGGAATCCAAAGGGCATGTGTTTGGTAAAAAGGATGCCGGCAATGCGAAACATTACGCGCTAACTGTTCAGGACGTTGTTGATATCTACGCTCACCGGAAGGTGCCAAAATACCGCGATATCCATAAGGGCGAAGGCCCGTTTGTGATCTTCGTCGTCAATCTCAAGGGTGGGGTGTCTAAAACGGTCAGTACCGTGACGCTTGCTCATGGATTACGCGTTCACCCTGACTTACTGCAGTATGATTTGCGCAATCTGGTTATCGATCTGGATCCGCAGGCATCCAGCACCATGTTCCTGAATCAGGCAAACAGCATCGGATCGATTGTCGAAACTGCCGCTCAGGCCATGCTAAATGATCTTGATGCGCAACAGCTCAGAGAACAAATCATTAAGCCAACCATCATTCCGGGTGTGGATATTATTCCGGCTTCCATTGATGATGGGTTTGTGGCCAGTCAGTGGGATCGCCTGGTTCAGGAACACCTGCCCGGCGTACTGCCTTCTGAAGTCCTGCGCCGAAACATTATCGACAGGGTGGGAAGCGACTATGATTTCATCTTTGTCGACACCGGGCCTCATCTTGACGCATTCATGCTTAATGCCATTGCGGCAAGCGATCTGCTTCTCACGCCAACACCGCCTGCGCAGGTGGACTTCCACTCAACCCTGAAATATCTCACCCGCTTACCCGATATGCTGGAGCAGCTGGAAGAGGAGGGGATTACACCGCGTATAAAAGGGAATATCGGCTTCATGTCCAAGATGACGTCCAAACGTGATCATGAGATGACGCATGGGCTGGCCCGGGACGTGTTTACGTCTTACATCCTGGACGCCACGCTGCCCCGACTGGATGGGTTTGAGCGCTGCGGGGAAACGTTCGACACCATCGTCAGTGCCGATCCACAGTCATATCCGGGCAGTTCAGAAGCGCTTAAAAATGCCAAACGTGAAGCGGAACGCTTTACTCAGGCCGTGTTTAAACGGATTGAGTTCGTCAGAGGGATGCAATAATGAAAGAACTGAAGAAAATGGGACGCACCCTGGGTAACTCCAGCTTCAGCAAAATGCTGAGCGAAACGGAAAGTGCCCGTACTTTTACCCTTAAATCCGGTGCCACCGCGCGGTTTACGCTTACCAAGATTCTGCATGATGACATCGAAACGCAGACTTACGTGGATGCCACGATTAACGGCCGCGATCAGGCCTTTTTAACTGAAGAATCCGTCAGCGATATTTCACGCACCATTAAACTGCAGCAGTTCTTTCCGGCTATTGGCCGTGAGGTAGACGGGCGTATTGAAGTCCTGGACGGTTCACGCCGCAGGGCCGCGTGCCTTTACAGCGGTATGCCATTTGAAGTGTTAGTGACGAAAGATGAGCTGTCGCTTTCAGACGCCCGGCAGCTGGCCATCGACATTCAGACGGCAAAAGAGCACACACTGCGTGAACTGGGTAATCGCCTTAAGCTGATGTACCCGGAGCATATGAATCAGTCTGACATTGCTGCTGCGGAAGGGCTGTCGCCGGCAAAAGTCACGCGTGCTTTTCAGGCGGCGTCGGTACCCGATGAAATGATTGCGGTCTTTCCCTCCGTCGGCGAGCTCTCTATTAACGACTATAAGACCTTACTGGATATTGCAGAGAAAGCGGCGAGCAGGCAAATCAGTGTCCAGGAACTGGCTGAGGGCGTGCGTGAACGTATTGCGCATGATGCGCTCACTGAGCACGATGATCCGGCTGTTAAGGCAAAGATTATTGGTTACTTTCGTGCAGCCAGTGCTGAACCTAAGTCAGCGCGTGATGCAAAAAAAGTCGTGACCGAAAAAATAGCGGAATTCAGCGATAAAAAGCAGTTTGCGCGGAAAAAAACGGACGCCGAAAAGCGCCTTGTGACGTATGAGTTTTCGCGTCTTCCTGCGGCCTGGCAGGCAGAGCTGGATGATGCGGTGAAAGCCGTAATTGAAAAGATGCTCGCAAAATAATTTTCAATCCAGCGTGAAAGAGAAGGGGAGTTACTCCAGTGAGTATCTCCCCTTTTTATTGGATACCCACCAAAAAACCTCTCTAACCTGCTGTTATATCTCGCCAATCTGGGAAGATTTCAAACTGAAATTCCCATCCCTGAATATCCTGTTTCTGCACAGCATAGCATTCACAGTTGACTCAACAGCACAATCTGCCTGGCCCTGAATCCTCAACGTTCAGCTTAGAGAGGATCATCGATCAAACGTGCAGGAGTGATAGGGAAACTCACAATGACCACTTTAATGGCGTTACACCACTCAAGACGCCATATGGTCTGTTAACTGGAACCGCTGTTCGTTGTCCACAGCTTGAATGATAGGAGAAGGGATATCTGTCGCGTCTCAATGTACAACTTAATGGAAAGATCTTGTCCGATCGTTGTGATGGCCGTGCTGATAACGTTGCTTTCTATATCTTATAGGTCTGTGAAAAAAACACACAATCAAGCCTGATAAAATAAAAATATTATTTAATAACAGTTGATTAAAAGATAAGTGGGAGCATTTTTGGCATATCTTTTTGCAGTCCTATACGACCAGGGTTTTTATAAGCGAGCATAATGTTGGCTCCTCTTCCTGTGACATTACTGCTGAGTAATCGTTTAAGAGAATGTCTGACGAATTAGTAGTGAGCACGAAACCCCTTTCAGACAATATCAGAGAGGTCCCGCATAACTTTTCTTTTCATAGAGTGAGGGTGATACCCCATAGCACCTCAAGGCTTTCACCAGTACATAAATGCAGGCTGGTTAAGAGTGGTCTACAGCGACGGTTTATCTGCAGCAGAGATCGGCTGTAAATGACCCGTTGATGATTGCGCGGGTATACCTGTTAAGCAAAAAGCCCTTAGAGTTATCCACTTATCCACGCGATAGATCCCAATAAATTGATCCTAATGAGATCCTTTATAGATCCCAAAGAGATCCCCGATCGCCGCAGGCCGCACCAGCTCTGGCCTGAAGAGGGGTCCGCATAAGCTATAGCAAGTAAAATATAAGCTATACAGAGATCACAATAAGCTATAGAAAGTAAAATATAAGCTGTAATTAGGAAAACACATAAGCTATAGTGAGTTTATCGCTCATTTCCCGTTTTGATTGTGGATAACTAATCTGATTGCCTGTCAGAGGGTTACTTCGATCATTGGCGAGTTGTTATCTAACAATTCACAATCCGGATCGGTTGATCATGCTCAACGATCCTCTGAAACGTGTGCAGGAACGCTTGTGGCCAGCGACAATCTTGACTTAACAAAGCTTTTTGAAGAAAAAGACACGAAATCCGGGGAAATCGTAACCCTGACGCCGAATGCCAATAATACCGTGCAGCCGGTGGCACTGATGCGCCTGGGCGTATTTGTCCCTACGCTTAAGTCGTTAAAAAACAGCAAGAAAAACACCTCTTCAACAACCGATGCGACCGAGGAGTTGACGCGTCTGTCACTTGCGAAAGCGGAAGGTTATGAAAAGGTTGAGATAGTCGGCCCGCGCCTGGATATGGATAACGATTTCAAGACCTGGGTCGGGATCATCCATTCCTTTGCAAAGCACAAAGACAAAGTCATTGGCGACAAGGTACAGCTCTCATTTGTAGAGTTTGCCAAGCTCTGCGGCATCCCCTCAAGCCGCTCCTCAAAGCAGCTCAGAGAGCGTATCAGCCCGTCTCTGAAGCGTATTGCCAGCACTACCATCTCTTTCTCTTCAAAAAGCGGCGACGACGCAAAAGAATACATCACGCATCTGGTCCAGTCTGCTTTTTACGATACCAAAAAGGACATTGTTATCCTGCAGGCTGACCCGAAGCTTTTCGAGCTCTACGAGTTTGATCACAAGGTGTTACTGCAGCTTAAGGCGATCAACGCGCTTAAACGCCGTGAGTCCGCTCAGGCACTTTATACCTACATTGAAAGCCTTCCCAAGAACCCGGCCCCGATCTCCCTGGCGCGCCTTCGCGAAAGGCTGAATCTGCGCTCTCCTGTGTTTTCGCAGAACCAGACAGTGCGCCGTGCAATGGAGCAGCTTAAAGAGATTGGTTATCTGGACTATAGCGAAGTTCAGAAGGGACGCAGCGTCTACTTCCAGGTCCATAATCGCTATCCAAAGCTCAGAGCGCCCAAGACGGAGCAGCTGGAAGCACCGAAGGCAACAGCGAAAACAAAAGAGCCACTCGATCCGCAACTGCAGGAAAAGATTGAACTTCTTGATAAGCTCGGTATTTCACTTCAGGATCTGGAGAAGATTTTTAAGTCTCAGTAACACATAAGCTGTGATGAGTGGTTCTCTTATCAGGAGAGCAAAGAATTCATGAGGCTGTAAGTACAGTCTTATAGTAACTCGCTGAATTTTATCAATTTTAGAAAAAACACTCACTACAGCTTAGCTCTGTGGTACAAAGGGCGCGTTTTACTCCTTATAGCTTATATCTATGTGTTGAGGAGTAGGTGTTACTCACTATAGTTTATATAACCTCTCCCTCTGAAGATTCTTACTCACTACAGTTTATAAAGAACGCAAATTACCGCTTATTCCACTCACTACAGCTTATGCAGTAATGGCGAGTAGCTGATTACTCACTACAGCTTATGACTAACAAGTCAGAGTCTTTCTTGCCTGAGCTTATCCTGCTGATTTTTAATGGTTTATATGCCTTTCCGGCTTCACCGCTATAAAATAGCAGAACTTACATCACTCACTATAGCTTATGTTTACTCACTATAGCTTATGATCCTGCCAGAATAGCTACTCTCTATAGCTTATATAAGCTATAGAGAGTAAAAGCACACGTTAAACACCCCATAGCAGCACACGGACGTAAGGTCTTTTGCGAGTCTTTTTATGGTTTTCAGCAGGAAGGAATTTATGGTGTGAAGCGATAAAAACAGGAGTTGGTATCTTGCTTAATGAGTCGGCACTTTAAAAGAGACCTCGTCATGAGGAACTATTCATGCAGGATCATCCCTGAAGCCAAGTTTTTTTTCCGGCTAACGTCATGAACGTTGCTGCTGCGCTCCCGCCAGGCTTATTGACTGAAACAGTATCAAAAGCCAGAACAACCGTTCAGCTCGACAGTTCACCTTGTTAGCAGTGCTCAGGAAGCTGACGGTAATGAGAGGATAGATAAACATAATGCTTATTCGCAGCCATACGTATACAGCTATCAACGCCATAACTTATGTTCCATAGCGTAGGCATCACTCTGGCCGGGCCTACGCATTCAGCGCATGCTCAGTTTTTGCCGGCCCTACAGCTCAACAAAATATCGCATACCAAATATGCCCCAGTAACTCTCAAGTTAAACCATGATTAGAACAGCAACAGACGGGATAATATTTAATCAGAATAGAACGGCGTGCTGAAAGCCTAAGTCTGGTTGGATCAAGTGGTGAACCGCCATAATTTTCATGGGCATATACTGCATGAGGTCGTCAACAAAAAACCGGAGTTAGGTTGTAGTTACTTTTCAAAATAAGTTTAAATTTCAATGCTTAACAATGGTCTATCGCTGTCTGCAGCGTTAATACAAAATGAAAAGTTGTTGGTTGTACTCACATAACACTATTAACAGTCCGATATGCCCAAAAGCGCTTATGGCGTGGTAGAAAATGCTGCCACTACTGTTCTTTGATAAAGAAGGGGAGAAGACCGTAATCGAATTTATTGATGTCAGTGGATCATTTTGATGACGCATTAGATAAACCCAACTAATATATAATTCATTGTCAGTCAACGAAGTAAACTCAAAATGTTATGGGGATGTTATAAAAGAAGTGTAAAGCTGACTATTGTCTACTTTGTGTGATTTTGGCGAATCAATTGATTTATAATTGACCACTTTTTTATAATATATATAGAAAAAGCTTAATTTTTAGATTTTTATGCTAAATTTATTCTTTTTTCTGAATCTATATCTGTAATTTATATTGTACAAGTGCATATTTTCTCAACCTAAAATTGCTTTTTTTATAAGCAGGGTATTAGAAGTAATTGCGCAATATTTATACCATTCAAATATATCTATCTGATATTGAGTATATTTTGCATTATAAAAATAGTTTTTGGTATTAGACCTGTTCAGAATGGCGATCCCATAAGTAAAATTGATATCTATAAGCGGTTTTGATAGTTTGAATGCTCTTAAGGCCTTAGCTAATTTCGATTATGAACCGAATTTATTTATATCTTGTACTTGCTGCATCTGTGTCAGCCCTGGCGACTGACATGATTGTTCCGGCTCTACCTGATCTGCAAAAAGTTTTTCAGGTTGATTATTCACTTATTCAACTTTCGATTAGCGGCTTTTTAATCGTTTATGCTATCAGCCAGCTATGTGTTGGCTTTTTAGGCGAAAGGTTAGGGAAAATAAAAACGATAACGGCAGGTTTTATAATTTTTTCTGCTGGCAGCCTGCTGTGCTTTATGGCTAAAGATATCTATTTGCTTATGGCAGGAAGGTTTGTACAAGCCGTAGGTGCTGGTGCCGGACCGGTATTATCCAGAGCGATTGCGAAAGATAGTTTTCCCGCTGATAGATTAAAAAAAGCGCTCTCCGACATTTCTTCTGCAAGCGCTGTAGTTCCTCTGCTGGCACCACTGGCAGGCGGGGCAATGCTGGGTTATGTAAGCTGGAACTATATATTTTTAACGATGTTCATTTTTGGTGTGATTACAGTAATTATTGCCCCGAAAAACTTACCTGCCGCAAAAGAGATAGCTGAAGAAGATAAAGGCAGCTTTTTGACAAAGGAATTTTTTTCGGGAACGGCTTTAGTTTCTTTGATCCTCAGTTCGCTTTTTTGTTTCATTACGCTGACGCCTGTGATTTTTATTGAAAATTTAAAATTTACTCCTTTTCAATACTCACTGGTCTTCTCGATTTCTGTTCTTTTTTTCATAGCAGGAAATCAGGCTTCAAAGGTTAACGCATTCACAAACCCATTTTTGCTTTTTGGCGTCAATGTTCTGTCATTATTCCCTTTGATTATCGGGGAGGCTGAACCTGTTTTATATATTATATCGGCTATATTGTTCAATTTTACGTTAGGTGCATGTTATCCGATAGCGCATTTTACTGCACTACAGATCAAAGGAAAAAAGACAGGAATAGCTTCCTCATTGACGGGTTTTACTCAAACTGTGTGTGCAGGTCTTATTAGTTATTGTGTGACAAAATCCACTTCTTTCGGGATTGGGTTTGAAAAGGTGATGGGGATAAGTGGATTATCCCTGGCGGTTTTATCATTACTGGTAGTTAGCTATTTAAGGAGAGCGAAGTGCAGAACTGGCAAAGAAACAAAATTGAGAAATCCGTAAAATATCAGACGCGTGTTTTTTCGGAAAACATCAATGAGTTAATTGTCACTGAGAGAGAAGGGAAGAAAATCAGACTCGACGATGGCAGGGAAATGATCGAGTTTGTGTCTTGCTCTTATCTGGGTATCGAAACGCACAAAAAACTTAAAGTGGCTGTATACGAAGCGATGGAGCGGTTTGGCGTTCAGTTGTCGGTGGCAAGAACGCGAATTAAACCAGACATATTTAGCAACATTGAAAGTAAACTAAGCGCCATAATGAAAGGCGCCTATACGCTTACCTTCAATGCAGTAACACCTTGTCATATCGCGGTTTTACCATTACTGGCATCAGGAGCATTGCCAAAATACACTTTTAGCAATAAGCCGTACTTCATCCTTGAAAAAACAGCACATGCGACATTACAAATTAATCGGGGATTGTTGCAGCAGTTTGGCGATGTGGTACGTATAGACTTCCAGGATCATAAGAAAATTGAAGATGCATTCAAGTTTGCTTTTGATAATGGCCTTACGCCGATATCTATCTCCGACAGTGTTGGCTCCATGGGTGGCGTTGCGCCGGTTAAATTACTCACGCAGCTGATCAGTCAATATAACGGTTATGCTTATATCGATGATGCGCATGGAACTTCTATTTTCGGCGAAAATGGCTCCGGTTATGTAATGGAATGCCTCAATAACAAGCTGGACGACAGAATTATCATTGCAGGATCGCTGTCTAAAGCTTTTGGTTCACATGGGGGATTTATTGCATGCAACTTCGAAGAAACCATTAAGTTCATTAAAACCTACGGGACCACCTACGCATTTGGCGGCCCTCCTAGTTTACCGGGAATGGCGGCATGCCTGGCCGCTGCTGATTTACACCTTGATGGTACCGTTGCAAAGAGACAGGTGTTATTACAGGAAGTTATTGCATATTTTGACGAAAAATTTGCTGATACTGAAGTTATCAACAGAGGTACAAGAATGCCGATACGAGGTATTCTCATTGGTAATGAAGATACAGCTATCACGATGTGTAAAAAGATGCACGAGCATGGATTCGCTACTACTGTGGCGATGTTTCCTACGGTTGAAGAAGGGAATGCCATACTGAGGTGTGCTATTTCTGCATTACATGAAAAAGAACATATCGATCGTTTCCACAAATGCTTTAAACTAGCATACAACGAAGTAATGTAGTCAGGCTTTTGCCCGGCCTTTGCCGGGCATCATTGATAATGGAATATGATGAAAAATATCACCGGGCTCAGCCATGGAACAGCCTTAGTGGTTGCAACGATAGTGGGTGGGGGCATGTTTGCGCTTCCTCTGGCTCTTGAAAATGTATGGTTCACAAAAGGAGTGATCACGCTAGCGATCTCAGCATTTTTCATGCTGCTTACCGGACTAATGCTGGTCGATGTAAATCTTAGATTCCCATCCGGGACTAGCTTCCATACTTTTACAAAAGATCTCTTGGGTCACAGGGCAAGCCTTGTTATTAATGCAAGCTTTCTGTTTGTTCTCTATTTGATAACGTATGCCTATATATCTGGTGCTTCATCTGCCTTTTCCGGTGTGCTTAACGAGATTTTCGGCATTAATGGTACAACGTGGTCTGTTTTGCTGGTTACTTTTTTGGTTTCATCTCTGATTTACATGGGCGGGACTTTAGCAAGCTACGTTATTTCTTTTTTCGTTGCAGCTAAGTTTATAACCTTTTTTCTTGCTACTGGTGGTTTAATTGAAAGCGTCAAGCTTCAATATCTAAGTGATAACCCAGTATTGAATGGCATATCTTCCCTTGCCTTGGTAATTCCTGTTTGTATTATAGCGTTTGGTTTTCATGGGAGTATTCCATCGCTAATAAAAATTTATGGGAAAGCCAATTATAAAAAAGTTGTAGGAAGCTTATGCGCAGGAGTCTTTATCTCGGCACTCATCTATTATTATTGGTTAACCATATCTATGGGAGTGGTTGATAAGGCTACTTTCTCCGAGATTAAAGTTGCTGGCGGTAATATAGGCCCTTTTATCAGAATGATTGAAGGAGCGAAAGCGGCAGCATCAATGGAAATCATTCTGGTTTTCTTCGCGATGTTTGCGATATTATCTTCCTTGCTTTCAGCTTCATTAGGCTTGTGTGACTACTTTCGAGATCTGTTGAAAAGTCGGATGACGAAAGAAAAAGGAATATTACCTGTTCTTTTGACGTATTTACCGCCAGCTCTGTTTTGCATAATCAAGCCGGATGGCTTTCTGCTTGCCATTTCCTATGCTGGCATAGCACTTGTTATATGGGCAGTATTACTGCCACCGGTTTTACTTCTTGTGGCCCGAAAAAAATGTCTTGAAGCGACCTATAACTTTCCTTTGAGCAATAATGCATTAAAATTATTTTTGGTTATTGGTACGATAATGTGGATTTTAATGGTCTCAGAAGTTTTCATCCACTGACAGCTTATGCAACATGGATAAAAGGAGAAGAAAACATGATTACGTCGTACAGGGCAGGCCTTTATGTGTTCGGGCTTTCCCTGTCTCATGATGCTTCCTGCATAAGCAATCAGTAATGCAATATCCATGCATCTCTGTTTTTCCAGACTAGAATGAGTGGCAAAAAGTTATTTGAAAATTTGTTCGTTGTATACCTCTAAGCACGCCTCTAATCCGGTAAGGGATATTCAGATTTAAGTGATGTAAGTCACACTTGCTATTTTAAAGGGGCTAGTCCCTGAGCAAAGGGGGCATCTCATACCGGCCGGGGTGACCGGCCGATCTAACAGTCCCCCGGAAGGTTCGCCGGGCCTGAATGTTTACGTCAGAACCCGACATTTACGCGTATCATGACCATCTGATCGCGCGTGAGCTGTGCGTCCAGGCCCAGCGTGCCCTGATAGGCGATGCCCGGGGTAATGCCATAGGGCAGCAGAAAATCAATACCGGTTCCCAGCATGACACTCTGACGGCTCGGTTCCGTCAGCGCTATCTGCCAGGTATCATTACCGGTATCCGCGTACCCCATCCGCGCTTTTCCGGTATCAGTCAGACGCTGGGCATATTCAAGTCGGCCCTGCAGGCGTAATGCGCCCCAGCGTACGGGGAGCATACGCTCTGCGCGCAGACCTGCACCGCTCGTGGCCTGTGACACCGTCTGCGGAGCGAAAGCAAGGTTATAGACACCCGCGCCGGTCTCGCTGAAACCGTCAAACCAGGTCCGGTAATACTGCAGACGGCCGTAAGGCGAGATAAGACCCTCGGCCGAGCGAAACTCGTAGCCTGTCGTCAGCGAGGTAAATACCTGCCGTCCTGAACGGCTGCCGCGGGCGACTGCACCGGTATCGCTTACGGCACGCCGGCTGTCAAAATCCATCAGGCCGTGGCCCAGCAGTCCATCCACAAAATATGCACCAGGATGATAGCTGCCATACAGAGCGGTGCTGAATGCCCGTCCGTTTGCCCGCGTACCGCTGTCACCAATGTCGCTGACGTCGCGTCCAAAGCCTATGCCCATGCCGGCTGTGAAAGCGGGAGTGAACCAATAATCTGCGCCAGTGGTGATGCCAACGGTGGTATGGCTGAAGCGGATACCGTCAGCCCGATCTCCGCCAAAATCCACATAGCCACCTGTCCAGTATGAGAGCCGCTGGATTTCTCCATTGCCGGAGAAGGGAAGCGAGGGCAGGGCAGGCGATTCCGGACGTTCATTCTGGAAGGCTTTCTGCTGCTGCCAGGCGGATGCCCACATGTTCCGATCGGCATCATGCTCGGGACGTGCCGATGGCATGGCGAAACGAATGCCGCGCATGTCAGTGGGCAATGCGTTGCCGGCATGCAGCTGCTCCAGGCGATCGCTGAAGTTGCTCAGCTGCGCGCGTGCAAAGTTCTGGGCGGCCCGAAACTGTGCGCTGACCATGCCGATCACATCTGCATTGCGTGAGGGATCCGGGCGACCGGTAACAGACAGCAGTATCCGGGCAGCTGCAGTCGTGCCAGCAGGGCTGTTTAACACATAGCGAAGCGCAGCAGAACCGCTGGCCTGCGCCGCAGCGGTGAACTGCAACTGATAATTCTCGCCGGAACGCACTATTTTCGCCGAGCCCAGATGACTGTCCGGTTGATCCAGAAGCTGAGCGCCGGTGAACGGGCCACCCGTGGCGCCTGCTGTCAAATCGATAGTCACCGACTGCCCTGCGGCCAGCGAGACGCTGTGGTCGACCGCGGCGGGAGCAGCCGGGGCGACTGCAAGCGTGTAACTGGCCTGCTGCGTTAACCCCGCCGCGTCCGTCACCTTAATAACAAAAGCACTGCTGCCGGTCTGCACAGCCGTACCCGAGAGCTGTCCTTCAGCAAAAATAAGGCCTTCAGGCAATTTTCCGTCGTACTGCCAGCGATAAGGTGGGGTCCCTCCCGTGACGTTAAAGGACTGCGCGTAAGATTTTCCGGCCGTTGCCTGAGGCAACGTTCCCGCGGCTGGGCCCAGCGCCAGGGTATCCGCCACTGCAGGTTTGACCGACAGGGTATAGCTGGTGGTGCCCATGCTGCCCTGACTGTCAGTGGCCGTAATTTGAAACGCGTAATCGCCTGTAGCAGCGGGTGTGCCCGCAAGCTCCCCGCTTACTGTATTCAGCGTAAGGCCCGGTGGCAGTGCCGTTGCGCTGAAAGTATAAGGCGCGGTTCCGCCTGACACCGTAAGTTTCTGGCGCCAGGCATTGCCGGCTGTTGCCCCTGGAAGCTGACCTTGAGGCGGTGAGAGAGTCAGTAGTACGGGTGTTATGGTGAAGGTAACCCGGGCGGCAGCCGACGTTCCGCTGCTGTTTGAAGCCGTGTACGTGAAGCTGTCATTGCCGGCATAACCTGGGGACGGGGTGTACGAGGCGCCCGTCCCTGTCACGACCAGGCTGCCGTGTGAGGGCGAGGATATTATCGTGAGTGAGATGGCCGTTCCGCCAGAAATGTTAAGCGGAACCGGATTGTCGCGGCTGTTTGCTGCCACTGTCGCTGTACTGTCACGCGCCAGCGGGGAGGCATCGCTGACGGTCAGGACATAGCTGGCATTGCCGGTGGCGCCATAAGTATCCGTTGTGGTGACCTGGAAGCTGTATCTTCCTGCTGCCGCTGGCCTGCCGGACAGCGTACCCGACGCGGCGTCAAGCGCAATGCCTGGCGGCAGGGAAGTGCTGGTCCAGGTGTAAGGCGATGTCCCGCCTGTGGCCGTCAGCGTCTGCGTCCAGCTGCTCCCTGTAATTGCAGGCTGTAGTGAACCTGATGCGGGTGTAAATATCAGTGCCGGCGGGGTCACCGTGAGTCTTACCGTTGCGTCAGCAGATGAACCGCCGGAATTTGATGCACGCCAGATAAAGCTGTCGGTACCAGAAAAACCTGCCGCGGGCGTATAGCTCGCCGTGGTTCCGCTGATTGTTACACTGCCATGAGCAGGCGAACTTACAAGCGTAACGGCTGACGCATTTCCCCCGGTCAGGGCAAGCGGAATCGCATTGTTATTACTGTTCGCGGCCACTGAGGCTGTGCTGTCTGATGCAGTGGGTGCGACCTCGGCCCTTGATATGCTAAGAGTATAGCCCCCCGTCGAGCCGTCCTGGGCCGTGACAACAACAGAAACACTGGTTGTGCTTCCTGCGGTCAGGCTGATGCTCTGTGACGGGGCGCCGGAGGTCACTACCGAACCGTTAACCGTTACCGTAGCGTGGCTCTCGTTCACAACAGGTGTCACTGTCACAGATGAAACGCTGCCAGACACGGATGCACTGTAGGTACTGGTAGAGGCGCTGAATGACGGTGACAGCGTTCCTGAAGAGAGTGTGAGGCTTGCAAGCGTCGCATCGGCAGAAGACGCTGAGGCACTGGTACAGTTAAAAACCAGATCACTGATTTGGCCATGTGACGTAGTAGCACGGACGGCAAGGCCGTTGGTTTGCAGACTGCCGGCAGGGACCGTAATAGTGACAGAATGCGATGCGCTGCTGGTGGAGTTGGTCGCCGCATTATAGGTCTGAGCATTACTGAGGTTGTACTGCGCCAGACTGACGCTATCCGCGTTCATCGGGCTTCCACCACTGGCAGCACCACTGTCCGTAAAGCTCAGTGTCAGAGCATCACCTGAAAGAAAATCTGACGCCGGATATCTGTTGGCGCTGAAGGAGAGCGACGTAGATCCTGATAAAGCATTGACGGCTGCACAGCCATTCGACAGTGCAAAGGCGGCTGGCGCCGCTGAAATCAGTAAAACAGCTGAGAGCAGCCGGGCAATCATACCCGGGGAACGAATGCAGAAAGTCATGGGCTATCCATAGAGCATGTGAACAGAACGGTTCTTGTGCAGCTACGTTAGCAGGAGGGCCTCAAATACAACGTGGGGAATAATGCAGGGAAAGGAGGCTATAACGCCTGTTTAAAGGACCATGGAGAGATACAAGTCTTCATAAGACAGCGTCAGCAGCCTTGAATAAAACGATTTAATACTAAGGTACAGCATGAAATTATTATGGGTGAAACTATTTTTCTCAAATAATAGTTATAGGCTTATTATTCCTGAAGCAAACGATATCCTGCTATTGCCCTAATTAGGATAGAGTATCCTTTTAATACAAGGCACAATATTTGCAACATGGTGTAAAATATTTTAATCTTAAATTATAAGGCTGGAAAATAAATGACATTGTTTACAACTAATGTAGTTTTCAAAGGGTAGGGATAAGATGAAAAGTGAAACAAGTCAGAAATGGCTCAGGAAAATACGCCCATGGTTTCTATCACTATTAACGCCAACGCTAATTTCAACAGTTATAGCGACATTGTTTATTTGGGCGCATCTGGCCCGTATCGGTCGACCTGAACTTTTTTTTGATAGCGTCAGTTTTTCGTCACTTTTGAGCTATCTGATGGTGTTTGCCTGCGTCAGCGTTTTTCTATTTTGTGTGATTTTGTTTACACCTTCACTGTTAACAGGACTGTTTATATATAGTGATATTGATAGCAGCGAACAATCGAAAAACCTAACAGAGAAAAATATTCGTAATGTTTTTCTGACATCAATATTGTCTGCGCTAATTTTTTTTGGGTGGTTTTTTATATCGAATTTTTCCACCCGGATATTAACGCCAAAGGTTCCAATACAATTAGGATTGGTCTGGCTCTGTAGTATTTTGATTTCAGTGTATCATCACGCCCGTCTCACCCGTACCCGAACGAGTCAAATGGGCTTTAGGAAGAAAACCGGAATTGTTCTTTTTGCACATGTTCTGCAGCCTGCACTTTTTGCCCTAGCGGCCAGTGTCTGGATATTCCCGGTTGAGCTATTTCTTCGCACACTGGAATTTCCAGAGGGTACAAGTGAAATCAGACAGGCACTGACCATCATTGCCATCTCAATGGTTCTTATCATTTTTTCTCTAATACCGGGTGTTGTGTTTTTAAGACTAAAAGGACGCTCTGGTCTGCTCTACAAACTTGCGATAACCGGCGGCATTATGGGAGCTATTCTATTCGTAATATGCTTGTTTGTACAAATGGTACCCGCCATGATCTTGACGATGTTCCTGAGAACATCGGGAATAATTGACTTAAGTCCTTACATTGTTGCCGTGCCTGTCAATTCATATCCGTCAGAATATTTTAGGGAAAAAGGCTGGAAAGGTGCACGTTCAGAAGATGGCAGATTTTATCTGCTTCAGGCAGTTAAACTTTATTCTTTAGGTAATATCCGACTTATTTGTCCGTTGAGTGTAATAGAGCCATGGAAGAAAAGCCTCAAATATCAGGTCTTAGACAAAGACTATGACGACAGTACACGCGGAGAACTGCAGGAAGCGGTTACCCACTGTCGCAGAGTGGCGGGTAATGAACTTCTGACGCTTGAGCATTTACCTGAGAAGAAAGTGGAGAGATCTTAGTTCTTGCGGCCATGGTCTTTAGCTCATTTCGGCCATGGCTATGTTGATGTTTTATAATGTCCAATCCATATCTCAACGAATAAAGCGTTGTGTGATTTCATTGGACAGTCATTCAAGCCGAAGCTTCACGTGCGCAGAGAGATGGCGTTTCTATTGGCTAAAGTAGGTAAGAATCATGCCGTTGCTTATAAGCTCAACTCGGCCGTCCGAGTACTGCTTGGTATACAGAAATTTACCAACCGCGCGGCGGCTATCATTGCTGTCTTCCAGTAATAACAGCTTTTGATCGTACCAGAGCGTTAGCGCTTTCAAGACCTAGCGCGGCTCGTGTCAAGTAATATCTAGTTGAGGTCGTAGTAAGCATCGAGCGGCGGTGGACACCCAAGTCGTGCCTCGATGCCTTTGCGAAACAGCGGTTGTAGTCAGCCATAAATTCAGCGGCAAACGCGTTAGCCGCATCCTGCGTACTGGTATCACGAAGCCTGAGCTCCTTGACCAGCCGATCCTGCAACGTCATATGCGCACGCTCCACGCGATCCTTGGCAGAGCTGATGTTGGCGCAAATGCCTGTGATGTTCAGCTCGTGCATCGCGTGTCCGAACTGTGTCGACTGCCGCCGCCAGCCATATTTTTGTTGTTTTTGCGAAGACGCTAGCTGTATCGCTGTAAAACACATATGGCTTACCGTGCTGTTAAAGATAGCCGCGCGTTGCTTCAAAATACGTGAACGTGAACTCAGAACAATAGAGTTCGCAGATGATCTGAATCGCACGTGCAGCCAGTCCATCGGGCAGCTGGTAGTAGCTGAGTTTTCCGTGCCGACGATCGGCCATACCCAGCGGGCCGTGTGCGCGGCAGCAGTCGGCGACAGTGCCGGTCGGAAATACCGAGACACTCAGCAACGAGATCTGTTGTCAGTCGCGACACCGTCCTGAATCACTTTAAGCCGGTTAACGTTGTTCATCGTAAATAACCCTGCACCAGAAGCCGCCATATCAGGGTCTTCTATTCCGGGAGTATGTTTACTACATGTTTTTGCACACTAGCTTCCTCATACGGACAGGCAGAGGAGAAGATCATGGACGAGTTGAAGAAAAAATTTGAGGTGGCGGAGAAGGCGATTGCCGTTCTGACGAAGCTTTCGTTCTGTTTGGGCAGCGCCATTTTTATGGTGTACTGTGCGCTGAACGGCGGGTTTCCAGACAGCCTGTCTCTGGCGGACAGCCTGCGCATCTTTTACATCGTCACCGTATTCTCGCTGGGCACGCTCTTCGTCTACTTCTTTCTGATGTGCGTGGGGCTCTCCTTCTATCATCTTGTTTATCGCTTTGCGAACGTTTCCCTTATCAGGCGTGGGTTTAACGGGCTTGCAGAGAAGAGCAGGTTGGTTCGAAATAAAGCCGGAGTATTGCGGCGAAAGTTTGCTGCGCTTCGCGGAAGGCGCTCCGAGTTTTACCGGACATACAAACGCCCGCGACCTTTTATCTATCACGTCGTGTTTACCCCGGCGGCCGGCCTTTTTCATTCCTTTACGGTGATTACGCTGGTTGTCATTGCGTTCGCGGTTCAGCACGACAGGATACTCTGGTATATACGGCTTGCGTGTGCCGCGCTCCTGCTGGGTCTGTGGTTCATCGTTCTGGACGTTAACCGGCAGCGCCGGGGACAGATGAAGTTCGTGCTGTCCGGACCGGAATCGATCGTGAGAGCGGAACGGGACATGCGCGCCGGGAACCTGGCTATTACGTTTCTTTTCCTGACGGCTGTGACGTTTATGCTCGGGCTGTTTACCGATACGGCCAGCCAGACCATGCGCGTGCTGGGGTTTCGTCATGACAGTGTGACCGTGTATGTCAAAAAGGAATGGAGTACCGTGCTGGCGCGCCACGGGATCAAAGGCAGTGACGCTGAGCTGCCACCTTATGCATCCCGTCATGACAACGTCACTGTGGCCCTGTCCTCGTTTGGTTCCTCAGTTACGCTTCAGTTTCATAGTGATAAAGACCCGCGCACGCAGACGCTTCGCGTGCCGGCTACTGAGGTGCTGATCGATCCTCTACATTCTCCCGGTGGTTCGAAAGCTGTGTCTTCTGTCAACTGAATGAGATGGCATAGCTGACGCTATGCCTGCTGGCTGCGATGATAGAGTTCAGTCACCCAGGGAGAATGTCTCCCCGCTTTATAAATCATGTGCAACTCAGTGCGGGGACGGGTAACGCCTACATAAAACAGCCGCCGTGCCTCACGCAGGGCGTTATCTGAGGCGAAATCGCGTTTACCGGGGAAATCATAGTCATTGACCCCAAACATAATGGCCACATCAAACTCTCGGCCTTTCGCACTGTGAAGGGTGCTCAGGGTGACACGTCCGGTGCCTTCCACTTTACCGGCAAATACGGTAAGAGCCATATCCAGCCCTGAAGCAGGATCGGTTCGTTTCAGTAGTTCAGTCACTACGTCCCATTCCGACTGCGGGTTCTGCGCGATGGCCCGCCAGCCGGAAATAAGTTCTTTGTCGAACCTCCGAAGCCACTCATGGGCAGTTTCAGCTTCGTCAATGCCGCTTCGTAAAAACTTGATGAGCTGTACGGTCAGAGTTTGCACTTCATGGCGGCTTGCGCGACGAGCATAAACCACAGAGAGGGCCTGGCTCAGGAGCTGATTGAATGCAGGGGACGCCTCTTTCCATCCCCCTGTAACCCACTGGCTACAGGCTTCAACGAAGCGGGCAAGTCGGGAAGCGCGTTTTATTAACGCATTCCCGTCAGTGCGGATCAGGGGGATATTTTCGGCCTTAAGCGCATCCGCAACTTTATCGCCGAGCCAGGCTGCCCGGTAAAGCACTCCGATGCGCTCTGGCTGAAATCCCCGGGCAGTCAGGGAAGGAATTAAACCCTGAGCGATGTAACTTGCATGGGCTTCATATTCACCTCTGATTCCGTGAAAACCAATTTCCCCTTCAACGCTTCCGTCTGGGCCGCGGTAATTACGCTCTTCTCCCAGCGCACCCATTGACGCCCTGATAATTTTTGCGCCGGAACGATAGTTGAAACGAAGGCGGAAGGTTTTCACCTCTGCCCGGGCAACCAGACTGTCCAGCAGGTGCGGGTTTGCACCATTGAATCCATAAATAGACTGATCGGCATCACCGACCGCAAACAGCCGTATTCCACCGTCAAAGCACAACAGCAGCACAAGCTCATGAAGGGCATGACCCAGATCCTGATATTCGTCCACGAATAAGACGGGATAGCGCGCCCGGATTGCATTACGGATCCAGGCATGCTCCCTGATCATACGGAAGGCGATGAGTGGCATATCATCAAAATCAATCAGGCCAGAACCCCGAAGCTGGGCTTCATACGTTTCGATGAAGTCTGCCAGCTCCGGGTTGGTATTCCGCCAGGAGGGCAACAGCCTGTTCACGTCACGGCGCCGCTTCTCTTCTGCAAATTTCCACCGGGCATGAGGCTCCTCGTTAGCGCCGAATTTTGCAAGATAAGCAGCCTCAACCGCAGCTCGGCACTCATCCCGCGTCGCCACCCGAAAATCACTGGGTAGCAAGCCTGGAATACAACGCGAGTAGGGGATTAACACCTGGGTCAAAGCAAAGCTGTGCACGGTACCAATAAAGTTTCGATCTCTGCCGTCAATGCCAAAGCAGGCCAGGCGTTCTTCAAGTTCAGATGCACACTCATTATTGTAGGTAATACAGGCCACACCGCGAGGGTCAGAAACATCATCCATGAGGGCACGCGCCATGGCGGTTGTCAGCGTTTTAGTTTTTCCACTACCCGGTCCGGCAATGACAACACAATGACCTTGCGCGGTGGCAGCGTCATATTGCTCTTTGTTCGGCAGAAGCTCTTTAAGCGCCGCTGACAGCGCGTGCCGGTCAGACATTGGACACCACATACTGAATCGCAGCTGCAATATACTCCGGTGGTGCCAGTCCGGGCGCTTTTTTCTTCAATTTCGCTGCCAACCGGCCCTTGCCAATATCAGATATCATCGCGAGAAGTTGTGCAGGATCCGGGTTCTGACCAGCACGCCATGATGCAATCCTGGATGAACGTAACGCACCAAATCCCTGTTCATCGAGAATATCCAGCAGGGCGGCTTTAAGGCCAGTGGTATTGCCCACGGCGACTTCAAACGTCTGGTCATTCAGAAATACACCAATACTTTCGAAAGCAGGTTTGCAGTCTTCATACGAACGGTTGTTGAGCCAGATAATATTCCCGGGTGTCAACTCATTCACTTCGTCAGAAACGCTGCCATATGCTTGCCAGATAGATATTGCACGCATTTTACCCAGTGGTTGCTTCGTACCATCGAGTGGGTCCCAGTCAGTGATAACGGAAAAAGGCAGTCCGAGACTGGCAGCCAGCTTTACGTAGGGTTCAAAGTTAATGCCCGCTACGTTACATACCGTGATCCCAAGCTGGTCGAGATTGTGCCCCATCGCCTGTGCGAAACCCGGAAGTAGAACCTCTTCAGCATCACCTTCAACAAATATAACTCCGTTCGCAAAAAGCAATTCCGACCTCGTTGCCGTCAGATATCGTTCAATGTCGTCGAGTTCGTCACTGGTTACGGGCAGTTTGGCCAAGGAGAAAGCCTGCGAGCGCCCATCCGTGTCCCTGCAAAGGCGAACTATTGAACCGAGGGGAGCGATGGTTGCCAGCGTGGGGGAATGGCTCGTTACAATAAGAGATTGCGCTTCATCGGCATTATTGAAGAGCTTGTCAAAAACAGCACGCTGAAGCTGGGGGTGCAGGTGTGCTTCGGGCTCTTCAATACAGAGCAGAGAGAAATTACGTTCATTTTTTTGACGTCGCCATGCAAACTCAGCAAGCTTAAGTGATATCAGAGCCACATTCGCAGAACCCAGACTCGCTTCCGTAATGCCTCTCTTTCCGTCATCAATAAACATCGAGATTGAACGCATTAATCTGAGCGGGTCAGCTGGGGCAAAACGAAGGCGAGCATCTAAATCATGGGCCGTGCCTGCCAAGTCTAGAATGCCACCACGCAGAGAATCTTCCAGATTCTTAACTGAAGGAAACTTCTCCATGGTTTCCGTTGCTGCCTGAAGTTCAGTTGCAACGCGATCTAAATCGGCCCGGCTCAGCGATGCGAATGCATCTTCTAGCAAAGGGCGCAGCGGGGAGTTTCGCCAGGAAGCAAGCTGAGCCTCGGCATCGCGCAACGCGTCCAGCATATCAATGGAGATCCGACGCCTGACACGTCCGGGAACCGTGCGCGATTCCTGACCTCCGCCAAAAACAATAAACTCACAGTCTTCACCCGAACGAGGTGAGCCATCAACGTCTTCCTTTTTACGGAAAACGTAGCTTAACCTGGCTACAGCCGGATCCTCTGCTATACGAAAATCGGTCAACAGCGCAGACAGTGAAAGGTCACCGTCAAAATCGGCGAACTCAAGATGCACTTCAATCTCAGGGTTTGCTGCAAGGTCGCAGCCATCCCAGAAGTCTGACAGCTTGAGCTGCCTGGCTGAATCAGGCAGCGTTGGGTCAATTACCAGGCGAATCGCAAGCAGCAGATTGCTTTTGCCAACGCGGTTTTCGCCCAACAAAACAATGTTACCACTCAAAGGAATCTCTACCGTCTCAAAATTCCGGAAGTTCCTTATCCTTAAATTAGACAGATACATCATTAACCTTTTTTAGTAAGTAAGATTGAGCTGACGCTCGCGTACCTTGTTATTGAATCGCCACGGATAATCTAGACACTTTCGAGCCGTTGATAATATTTGTTTTCGTATTCAGTTGGTGGCATCTGATCGCTCGAGCCATGCCGACGCTTACTGTTATAAAACATTTCGATGTAATCA